>CP070724.1:1179971-1300913 GCA_020350825.1 Thermoplasmatales archaeon
TTATCATAATTTTGATTCTTTCTTTCTTATTGATAGTTTTTCTACTATGGATAACTTCATAATTAATATTAAAAAATAATCCGTGCTATTGCTTGACCGTTAAAAAATGGGCTTTTAATATTATATTAATAATTAAATGAAAGTAAGGTTCTCCTTAAAGCTAAAAATAGCTTTATTAAAAAATTATCATGTTTTCGGCTGTAAACAAGTTTGTTATGTAGTTAATAAATTTTTACATACAATCGTTCTTGATATCTTTGACAAATCAACAGTAATTATCTACGGATATCCTCCTATTTTCAGACTTGGATCACCAAGAAGAACCCATTGTTGTACTGTTTTTGCATCTATTGCATAATCCCATGCCGCAGGTGTCTGCCAGTCGATAGGATATTCGTTTAGATAATCTGATATTGCTTTGCCCCAAGCCTCACCAAGAATGTGGGTACCATTTGTTCCATATTCATAAAAGAAAGTAGGTTCGAGAAAATCACCTGCACCACTAAATGAATCTTTATCTTCTTTTGTCATACCAAGTCCTGTGCACCCAATTGTTGCAATGGAACCACCCAAAATTTTCCTTGTCAGTTTCCATCCCCAGCATTCCGGAATCCAAGTAAAGTAAAAAAAATTATCCTCAAGTAGTTTTCCAAGGTGTACATCAAACTGTAGATTATGGCATCCACCAACAACACATATAGGCAACATATAAAGATTTCTTAGACGAGACATGCTTAATACCGAAAGCCCTTCAATCCATGTTTCTTTATCATTTGGAGGGTGTGTACTCCATCGAAATGGATTTGCATGACCATCAAAATAGAGAAAACCACATCCTTTATTTATAGCGGAAAGTACATCTCTCGTACCGGTAAAAGATCCATCTGATGTCCATAGCTTCACTGGTTCAAAACCAGTCATATTTTCCAATACTCTAAGCGTGTTTTCTTCGCCCTCATTTCCAGTCCAATTTGGATTTATCGATTCTGGATAGGTGTCACCTGCTACTAGAACGATTTTGTTGAACCACTTTTTACCATACGTGTTTTTTTCATAGGTTAATATTTTATTAACCATGATTTTTACTTCAACCTTGTTTCTACATGCAAGTCTACCAACATAAACGTCAGGGTAGAGGTCAATATCACTATCCTCTGATACATTACCAAACCATTCTCCATAAATCTCGTTGTTATTAGTATCCCAACTGGAAAAGTTACCTTCAGCTTCATAGATGTCTGCATAATAAAGTTCAGAAATAAAACAAGGTTCATAAAATCCTGAATTGACATCTGCATTGTAACAGTATCTCACAGGCATCAATCTAAAATCCCCAACCAAAAGAACGTATTTTATACTCCAATCTTCAATAGCTTTTTTTATAAAATATTTGATTTTCTCTGCTTCATCTCTGCCTTGCTCATCCATCTGATCATAAAGATCAGTTAATGTGACGAGTTTCGTTGAAATGCCAACATTGTTTTTATGTGTTATGAGGGGCTGCAAAGGATTTACAAATTTTTCAGGAGCAATAATAAGAAGTGTATAAACCGAATGATCATTTTTTAGAATATAGGTATTTGGCGATATTGCGTCCAAACGAACATCTGCAATTGGATTTCTCATCTGCGCACTGATTGTTGGCCCAAAAACAAACGCACTAAACACTAATATAACTACCATGGATTTTCTATTGAATATTTTTTTAAACATATTCTTCCCCTAAATATATAGTATACACATCACTTTATAAATTTATTGTAATGTACAGTCATGGGTGCCTGATTATTATTTTGAACAATATGTTTCCTACTATAATTACAAAAAAACTGTTTTAAGCTATTAATATAATAAAACGCTGTGGTTTTTTAAATAACCCATAAAGTTTAATATAATAGATGTTCTATGAACCGGTTCCAATGACCTCAACATGTAGATTCTATTGCTATAGAAAATATAGAGATGAAATTAATCATAACATTGATAAAGCAAATAAGATAGCTCTGGTCTTTTTTGATATGGATGGAGTTCTGACAGATACAATAAGTTCCTGGAAACTCATTCATGATTATTTTGGAACATCAAATGAAAGGTCGGTAGATGAATATTTGAAAGGAAACATCGATGATTTAGAATTTATAAAAAGAGATGTCTCTCTCTGGAAAAAAAATGGTAAATTTGCAAGCAAGGACATCATTCAGAATATCTTATATGGTGTTCCAATTATGAAAGGAGCAAGAGAATGTATCTATTTTCTAAATAAACATAACATTAAAACAGCTATTATAAGCGCTGGTTTAGATATTTTAGCGGAAAGAGTTACCAAGGAACTATGTATTAACTATATGTCTGCTAATGGAATTAAAAGTGATAAAAATGGTAGGTTAACCGGTGAAGGAATACTGAATGTTCAACTTAAATACAAAGATAAATATGTTAAAAAACTTGCCAAAGAGCTGGATATACCTTTAGAAAAATGTGCAGCTGTTGGCAACTCTTGTTTTGACATCCCTATGTTTGAAACTTGTGGTCTTGGGATAGCATTTAACCCAGATGACGATTGTGTAAAAAAATCAGCTGATATCATAATAGAAGGAAAAGATTTAAGCAGGATAATCCCTACTATAAAACCATTTGTATGATTTTTTTATCTGGATAAGAACAATTAAAAGCTACCACTCTCATCTTTTACACTACCATATAATTTGTGATAATTGATCAATTATTATTCTCAGCTAAAAAATTGTATTAGATAATCATATATCATCTATACAAAATTAATATTTGAGGAGATATCATAAGCATAATAATATATTGAAGAAGAAGTTAGTGTGGATGCCGTGATGAAATCCAATCGAAGTTTAACCACGGAAATCCTCTTAGACCAATATGACCCTTAATAGGTTTTGGAATAAACCTCACCCAGTCGCTCCAATAATTTTTATGCCACAGGGTTAAATATGAGTTAGAAAAATGGGCTTGATCTTGGTTATCAATGAAATTATTCTTGGCGATAATGTTTTTATTCGAATTATCTAAATTAATACCTATAGCATTTTGTTCAATAGTATTTTTTTCTCTAATAACATTATCATTTGATGCTGCCCTTAGATATATCCCACACTCACCATTACCATTGATAATGTTACCAGATATTGTAGAAACTTGAGAGCATTCCATCTCAATACCGTCATCAGAATTATTTTGTATGATATTTTCCGTGATGAAATTGTTATTTGCCCAGTGTGAATAAATACCATCACGATTATTTTGGATTATGTTTCCCTTAACAATATTCCAAGATTCTGGATAAGCATAATTCAAGAAAACACCGATATCATTTTCTTGAATAATATTATTACAAATTGTAACGTTCGAGTCCAATGTAAGTGTCTTTATACCTGCATTAAATAGTTTGTTACCACTATGCTGTATACTAAATCCTGAGACTCTTACGTTTGATGCTGAAATTACAATTACATGTTCACTACCGCTACCATCAATGATAGTATTGGTTTTATTCTCACCATCTAAATTAATGGTTTTGTTAATCAAAACATTTTCATAATAGGTTCCATTACGTACAAAAACAGTATATCCCTCATAGGCATTATCAATACCGTTCTGAATATATTGATAGGGATACTCAATTGTTCCATCCCACGGTCCTATGATATTGTCATCATCCACATATATAATTGGGAAATTTCCGTACACTCCAGTCAAATAGAATGATTTTTTTTCAATGCTACATTCTCCATATTTGATTTTAAACCATCCATTATCTTGATATTCTGTACCCCAACTATTTTTAACAATCCAATAACCAGGTTCATCATTATATCCTACGATGGTCACATAATGCGGACCTATTAGTTTTCCCCATTTATGTTTATAAATTCCTCTCTTATGAGTAATGAAATCCATATATACTGTAAAATATGTTGGAACGGGTCCATTAGTAACCAGGGCATTTTTGATTGCTACAGGATCTTCAGGTAAATAACTCCAATTCATTATTCTTACTGTCCTGTTTTGCCAATCAGGGGAAGTTGTATTCAAAGGATATTGAAATAATTGACGTGGATATGGCCAACATGCCTCATCTGGAATACCGTATTCTTGAAGAAAACGTGTATTATTTTCAGGATATGAACCCCAATCTAGGTTTCCTCCACTATAGAAGAACAGATGAGCCTCAGAAAGATCACATCCAAAAGGGTAACCAACTTCATACTGCACCATCGTTTCAACAGCACCGACAAGCGCAAACGTCTCACAACTGTGAAACGGTGCTTGATTTCGTATCGGTGTAGTAAAGTCAATACCGTTAATATCACGCCAGCTAAAAGAAGATGGTAAATTAAAAGTATTGCCATTAACGCCTTTTGTTTCAATAAATGGCTCTTTTATCGTTTTTGTATGAATTTTCAGGCTTGATCCTAGAGGTGCTACAAAACTTATCAGTAAAATTATTAATAACATCCAAGAGATCATCATTTTCTTGTTCATTTTTACCCTTAATAACTATAGTTATAAATAAGATTTAAATGTTTCTATAAAAATACTTATCTTTACGTTCATAAGATAAATTAACACTATTCTATTTTGTCCATAGTTGTCATCTATTTTCATTATATATGAGTTACTTTTTTTCATTTTGACATTTTAACAGAGTGGGTTTATATACTATCATTGACAGAGGTTTATCATAACAAAAAGACGAGGTAGGAATTTATGAAATTTCTGCAAGAATTTATCAAAATATTCACCTTCGATAATGATGAGGATTATTCAGATATTAATTCATGGGACACAGAGTTTTGGTATTGGTATTGAAACTGTTTAAACGCCCTATAAAATATATGCTTTTACAAAGTAAATTCCTAAATTCAGAGGTAAAAATAGGGGAGTAAGGATTTTTATATTGAGAAAATGTTACTAAATCGTAGTTTTGGAGGAGGAAAAATATGGAACGTAATATGGGTTTTACTAAAACTAAAAAAAGTCATGGAAAACAAAAATGGAGCGAGATATAATATTGACTAAAGATATAAAAGAAGCATGCCTGCAAGGTGGAAAGGTAATTGGAGAAATCGTTAAACCAAAAGAAAAACGAAAAAATTATAATAATGACAAATTATCTTGATAGTTTAAAAAGTGGTTAGGTAATTGTAGATTCAAATGGTGAAAAATTGCAAGAAAATGATGAGCCATTAAATGAGTTAAAAGATACAAGAAAGGATTTAATAAGAAAGATTTTAGTATGGTTTATCGTTTTTTTTATAGTAATGATGATGATTTTGGTTATAATATTTAATCCAAAATTCTATAACTTTGTTGATTTAATAACACAAAATAGATTTTTTAGTTCATACATCTGAACTAAAATTATTATTAAATTGAAGATTTGGAGGAGAAAAGATAATGAAAAAAAAGATAATGGTTGTGGATGATGATCCAGACTTGCTTCTTTCCGTTAAACAAGCTTTAGAATATATGGATGACAATTATAACGTCACCTGTGTTTCTAGTGGGATTCAATGCATCAAATTATTAGAAAATAAAGAAATTCCTGATCTTATATTGCTAGATATTATAATGCCAGAGAGGACCGGCTGGGAAACTCTTAAAAATATACAAGAAAATCCATCATGGAAAAATATCCCAGTGGTTTTTCTTACATCAAGAACAGATACTATCGCTAAGAAAACTGGAAGTTTTTTAGCAGCAGATTATATTATAAAACCTTTTGATATAGATGATTTAAAGAGAAGAATTGACAAGGTTTTGAAGAATAGTAATCATTTAAAAAAAGAAGATTTAAAGAAAAGAATTGATAAAATTTTGAAGAAGAGTAATCATTCACATAATAGTTCTCTAGAATACTGATGTAGCATCATTAATACTTAGATAATTGATTAGTTGTCAACCATTTTCCCGATATGTTGGTTAATTTTTCATTTTGATATTTTGTCAAAAAGAGTTTAAATATTAGGAACTACAAAAACTAATTTAGAAGTAGGTGGTGAAATTGAAAGTTAGGAATTTAATGATCCGCTTTCTGTTATCTCTTTGGCTATTCACAATCTTAATAAAAAATTTACAGATTGTAACTTTTTCAACCTGATTTCAGATTATAATAGATTCTAAGAGTAATCGTTTTTAAGGTATAACAGTTTCAGAATTATTTGGATGCGTACATTTCTCCTCGAATGTGGAGTAAGGTGAAATTAAACTCCCCAGCTAATGTTACTGCTGCTGCAGCTGCTGCATATTCTTTTGAATTTTCAATACCTATAAACCTAAGAATCTCTCTGGCAGTGGGGCAAATCGGTCCTTCTCTTGATGAAGCCACACCAACCTCTAAATTGAGCAACTCTACCCCAAAAATCACGTCTTCTCCTTTAATTTCAACATACATATTCTCGGTACATGAGACGTTGCATGGTCGAGGATTGACCTTGGTTGCTCGGTAGAGAGCAGGAATTATTTCACCACCCATTCCTGAATAAACGAACGCACCCTGCTCTTGCAGAACACCCAATCGCTCAACCTCTATATAAGAGAAAAGAGAATCTATGCTAGTTTTGCTCATCTCCTCATAAGCAACTACAGGTAGTCTTACTTGAGCGGAGACATAACGTCCACGTCGATTGCGTGGGGCAGGCTTTAAATCCCCATCAAACCCCATAGCAACGAGGCTTTGGATATAATTTACCTTTCTTTCATTTAAGGTTTTATCAATCATACCCCTAGCAAAACCTACAGCCCATGAAGTATCGCCATGCCCACGAACATGTTCAAATCGGGTATAAAAACAAATGTAAAGGTAAAACTGGCCATGATGTTGTCTTCTGACAAACTCAACTTCATGAATCTCTCCATTGAACTCAGTCAGATACTTTTTCTCCATCTCCTTTCTCAAAGCAGGCAGGATTTCCTTCACTACTTCAACCGCCTTTTCTCGTTCTTCTTCGCTTTTAAAAACATAACTCAAATTACGAGCAGCTCCAGCCCATTTAGCTACTTTTATTTCTGCTCCACCAAATTTATTTATCCTAAAACACCCTGCACTAATTCCAAGAGGACCAACACCAGCACCATATGCTAATAGGTTGGTGAAAGTCTTATTAACATCTCCAAAGACCTTTATCTGACCAGCATAAGAGTAGTATTCTTCTCTACCACCAACATAATTAACTGCCAAGGGCAGAAATCTCTCTGCACCAATCCCATGAGGCTTTAAAACAGATCCGCAGTAGGAGCAGACGGTATTCATATCTCTGGCTTCTAAATGCCATATAGAATCATCCTTTGGGCAACGCCATTTCATAAAGTAAGGTTTGTCCGGCATCTCTAGATAATTGAACTGATAACCGGTCAAATTTTCTATAAGTTTCCTTCTGCTTAAAACTGCTAAACGAAAATGATCTGGAGAAATAATCCCGTATTCTTTCAATAGAAGTTCTTCGGCTTTCCAAGGTTGAACGTCGCCAGCAGCAATTCTGCTCGCGACCTCATCCACCATTATTTCTTTGTTAGGACTCATGAGTACACCATTTTTGTAATATATTATCTCCTCTACACATCCAACTCATCAACTACTTGGAGATATCCACCACATCGTCATTTTTTCATGATTTCTTATCCCCTTATAAACATTCGTGGATTAAGGCCATACTTTAAAAACAATAGTTATTATTAAACGGTGAGCAATATGTTTTATTATATCCACGGTTACAAATCAAGTCCAGAAAGCAACAAAGGTTTGATTTTTAAGAAGAAGCTTGGTGCTGTTGCCATTAAATATCGTGATTGTGAACCTGAAAACATTGTTATATCTGATTGTCTGAAACGTATTTCTGATATTATAAAAAATGACAAAAATGTTGTTTTAATTGGATCTTCTCTCGGTGGTTATCTGGCAGTTGAAACTGCTCTTATTCACCCCAATGTTAAAAAACTCATACTTCTCAATCCAGCCATAGTACCTCCATCTACCAATCTAGATAACCATAAGGACATGCCAAGAAGGATACTTGAAGAGATTAGAGACAAGAGACTCTTTAAAAATAGAATGAATACTAAAATAATCATATTTAGAGGTACAGAAGACGATCTTATTCCAGATGATTGGATTACCAAGTTCGCAAAAGTTCATGAAGCAACAGTTATATTTCTACATGACGATCACAGATTTTCTCGTAATCTAACAAAACTTCCAATTATTATTTCTAACTTATCGAAAAAATAGAGATCAAAAACTACGTGATTTGGCTAGAAAGATTCCAAAGTTTATCACCAACATAGTGAATATTTTTTATAGCTTTTCCTGTGGATTTACTTTTCATTTCTTCACCAGTTATTAACGCCATTCCAACTGCTAATGGTTTATGATGTTTTTCATCACAAATCCATACATAATCGCTTTTTTGAATGTTTATATCAGCGTCTATTATACCTGGTACCATTACGTCTGCGCCTTTTGAAACAAAACCCACTGCACCCATATCCACTACTACAAAATGCTCTTTTGGATTATACTTGTATAATCCATGTAATGTAAAAACTACTTTATCTTCAATTATCATAAAAACTATTTCTTCATTCACAAGAATTACCTTAAACTGATCAAGATTTCCTATTTCAACAGACGAATCAACATCAAAAAAATCTGAATCAAATTTGGTTTTAAGTTCATTCAGGATATTCCTTATTTCTTTATTCTTAAGTCGATGCCTATTTCTCAGTTTTACAGACATGGGTTGGTTATTATCTGAGTTATTTTTAATCTTTACCTATCTCGGTTATGAAGCCCAAACTATTATAAAGATTATCCCTATTTCGTGTCCCCTAGGTAATACTATGGAAAAACCATTGAAGTTACTACATTCAAGTCTAAACAACCGAGTTATGGTTGAATTAAGAAACGGAGTAGAATACCATGGTACATTAGACGGTTACGATGTCCCTCATATGAATCTTGTACTTAAAAAAACTGATGAAATAGTGAATACTGAACAAAAGGCTAAACACGAAACAGTTATTGTAAGGGGAGACAATATAATCTATATATCACCTTAAAATAAGAGGCAGTTGGAATGACAAAAGGAACAACATCCCGCTCTGGGGGTAAAAAAACTCACATCACATGCAGAAGATGTGGAAAACATGCTTTCCACGTACAGAAGAGAAAATGTGCTGCATGTGGATTCGGAGAAACAAGTAAAATTAGACATTACAACTGGGCTAAAAATAAATCATAACCTATATTTTTAAATAAGTTAAGACATTAAATAAATAACTTTAGCATGTTGTTTTTTAGTATAGCATTAAAAAGAGAAACGATTTTTATTCTATCATACATTCCACACTATTGAACGGTGGTGTATATCTTATAAGCGTTGACTTTGATTAAAAATGTATATATTAAAATTTTATGTAGTAAAAGGAAATTCTTAAGAACGAAGTAATCATCTCTTTACACGTATGGATCCTGGAGTTTTAATAACCCAGTGGTTATTAACCTCTCTTGTGAGAGGGAGCCTATATGCACTTATTGCTGTTGGTCTCACATTAGTTTTTAGAATACTAAAACTCGCGAATTTTTCCCATGGAGAGCTATTTGTTTTTGGGGCATATATAGGGATAGTATTTTTCAATTCATTTTGGATAGATAATTTAATTCTTAATGCACTTTTTTCATATATTCTCGCTTTTGTGGCCACAGCTGCTTTGGCTGTCTTTTTTGATTTTGCAGCATACAAGCCCTTGCGGAATAGAGGTGCAACTCCTTTAATGTTAATGATTGCATCTCTTGGTATCAGCATTATCATAAGAGGAGTTGTTCAATTCATCTGGGGTCCAAGAGTACAGAAATACGCAAAACCACCTCAAGATATAGTAGATATAGGTGGGGCATTGATATATTCAAGTGAGATTGTAGTAGTTGTTGCAGTTATTGCTATTTTCATTGGTCTTTATTTTTTACTTACAAAAACAAAAATTGGTACTGCTCTTCGAGCAATTTCAGATAGCAAGGATCTTGCAGAGATCTCTGGAATAAATACAGAACAATCGATTATTTTTCTATGGATTCTTGCAGGGGGATTTGCCGGTCTAAGCGGTGCAGTATTTGCAACTATCTCACCCGCCGGAATAATTCCTGAAAGTGGATTTCAGTTATTGCTATTTTTATTCGCTGCGGTAATATTGGGTACTATAGGAAATATATATGGGGCAATTATCGGAGCCTACATCATTATCCTTGTTGATACGGTAGGTTCTGGGGTTTTTAGTCTGCTAAATATGAGCGCTGAATATAGCAAAATAATTGTATTTATAGTTCTTATACTGGTCCTATTATTTAAGCCGAAAGGGATTTTTGGAGGTAAGTCGTGATATGGTTCTTCATCCACTAGTATTTTTGTTGCTCGGAATTGGAACGTTCATCTTGATCTATGCAATTCTGGCACTTAGTCTTAATCTACAGCAGGGTTACACGGGTTTACCGAATTTCGGTCTCATAGGTTTTTATGGAATTGGTGCATATGCAACTGCATCAATGATCGTACAAGGTATTAATCCAATAATTGGAATAATACTTGGAATGATTATTGCAACTGTCTTTGGGATAGCAATTACACTTCCAGCAATTCGAATAAGAGAAATCTATTTTGCAATAATTACTATCGCTGCTGTAGAGATAATAAGAATAATAATTCGTAACGAAAAGGCAATAGGAGGTGAATATCCACAATTAGGAATTTTCAATATTCCACTGCTTTTCGGACTCGATTACGAGATGCATAAGATTGTTTCATTTTTACTGTTGATGCTGGTTGTTATATGTATTTATTTGATTTTACAGTTCATTATTTATTCCATGCCATTTGGGAGAGTGTTAAAAGCTATTAGAGAGGATGAAGATGCGGTTAAGGCACTAGGAAAGGATCCTGTTCGATACAAACTTATTGCTTTCTCGATAGGAGCCATAATTGCATCATTTGCAGGTTCGATGTGGATTCTAACTCAAAGAGCAATTACCCCAGATGGAATTATGCCTTTATGGACTTTTATGATCTGGATTATGGTCTTATTAGGTGGTATGGGGAATAATAAAGGTGTAATTATGGGAGCTATAGTGATTACCGGTATTCAACAAATTGTACATGAATTGAAGTTTTATATTCCAACAGAGCTGCTTGATAACAATCAGATAATATCCTTAACTTGGACTAGTATTGGCATTTTAATTGTGGTAGTACTAATCTTTCTACCCCAAGGCGTGATTAAAGAACCGAAAATATGTGGAAATGATGTTGAAAAAACTATAAAAAATGTAAATAGAGGTATTAAAGGATGGATACGCTTATTACTAAGAGGTTAAGTAAAAATTTCGGTGGAATTAAAGCCGTAGATGAAGTATCAATCACGGTTAAGAAAAAAACCATAACTGCGCTGATAGGGCCAAATGGCTCAGGGAAAACAACCTTATTCAATCTAATTTCCGGTTTCTATGAACCTGATAATGGTAAAGTATTATTTTTAAATAAGGATATTACTAATTTAAATTCCCATCAAATTGCTAATCAGGGTCTTGTTCGTACCTTTCAAATCGTAAAAATATTCAGAAATCTCTCTGTTCTTGAGAATATGCTAGTTGCTCCAAAGAGAGATTATGGAGATTCGTTTATAAAAACTATTACAAATTTTAAAAAAAGCATAAAGGAGGAAAAAGAGGCATATGACTATACTAATGATCTTCTAAATCTTCTTGAATTATCTCATTTAAAAGATGAATACGCAGGTAATCTATCAGGGGGACAGCTAAAATTGCTATCATTAGGCTTGGCACTTATGCGGGATCCAGAAATTCTACTATTGGATGAACCTGTTGCAGGGGTTAATCCAACCTTAGCCAATAAAATATTTGATATCCTTATTAATTGCCGTGATAATTTCAATAAAACGTTCTTTATTATTGAGCATAACATGGATGTTGTTCTTGATTTTTCAGATTTGATTTATGTGATGAATAGGGGAAAGATAATAGCAGAAGGACCTCCAAAGGAGATATTTAGTAATCGTGGAGTAATTGACGCGTATCTGGGGGTAGATTAATGGAATATAATCCAGTTGATTTCGGAAAATTATCCAAAAAAAAGAATGGACCTAAAAAAAGTAAACCTATTACCCCATCTACAAAATCGACTAAAAAAAAGATAAAGAAATCCATTCTCGAGGTCAACGATTTAGTTGCTGGATATGGTAAATCTATTATTTTGCATGGAATACATTTTAATCTTTATAAAAGAGAGCTTGTAGCGGTAATAGGTCCAAATGGTGCGGGTAAAAGCACTTTGTTAAAATCGATTTTTGGCCTTGCTAGAATATTTGATGGTGAAATCAAATATAATTCAAAGATAATTACTGGACAAAGATCTCATAATTTAGTTAAGGCAGGACTTACTTACGTACCCCAGTTAGAAAACATATTTCCTTCACTTACAATAGAAGAAAATTTGAAAATGGGAGCCTTTATAAGAGACGATGATAAGATAAAAAAAGATATGGATAACGTTTATATGATGTTTCCAGATCTTTTAGAACGAGTAAAAGATAAAGCAAGGAACTTAAGCGGAGGCCAAAGACAGTTTTTAGCAATTGGAAGAGCACTTATGACAAATCCCACTGTATTACTATTAGATGAACCCTCCGCGGGGTTGTCACCAAAAGCACGAGATGAAGTTTTAAAAAAGATAAGTTCATTAAAAAATAAAGGATATTCTGTAATTCTAGTTGAGCAAAATGCCAAGAAATCTCTAGAAATTGCCGATAGGGGTTATATATTAGCAATGGGTAGAAATGTTTTTGAGGGAACTTCTAAAGATATATTAGAAAACGAAGAAATTGGTAGAATGTTTCTAGGGAGACGATAGACATTCTATTATAGATGTCATGCAATAATTTTTTAGGTCCAACCTAAGGACAGTTCGGCTATTATCCTCAAAATATAATGTAATTTCCTGAAAGAGAAAATAAAAAATAAGGGTCTTTAGGTGAACTAACGACCCAAAGAGAGTTGTTACTGAAGTTTTAAATTATGGGATAAAACCTTCTACTCCGTTTATGGGATTTTGCCAAAAGCCATGTCCTCGGTTAAAGGAGGTTCCATTAAATTTCCAGATATCATAGTATTGTGTTTGAATGTCTCCGTTTGAATCAAAACTCTTATCTCCAGAAACACCCTTGTAGGGATTATTTGCATCATAGTTAAACAGTGCAGTCCTAATCTTAGCACCATCGTTAGCACCGGCATCCTCGATAGCTGCAGCAGCTAAACGAACAGCATCATAAGTGTAATCACCGTAGGATATTGGATCAGAACCGTATTTAGCGTTGTACGCTGCTTTAAATTCTTCTTCTGCAGGTGAATCTGGAACTGCAGGAGCTGTACCATATGTTCCATTTGCTGCTTCTGCATTAGTTGGGTATCCTTCAGGTAGAAGCTCAGCTGCATCAACTATACCCTCATTCCCAATCCACTGGTAACCATTCATAGCAATCATTCCAAGCTTATGTGCACTTGAAAAAATTAAATCTGCTTGTTGTCCATATGCTGTAACTAATATTCCAGTGGTATTTTGTCCTGAATCTTCAACTGCTGTTTTAATAGTTGCAAGATTAGATTCATAAGAATCTGCAATTTCAGCATAAAGGCTTTCATGAACAACCGTCATTCCTGACGTGTTTGCTTCATCAAGCATTACTGCATGTATTCCTGCTCCATATGCATTGTTTATTGAAAACACCACAATATGTGTTATATTTAGTGATTCTGTTAAATCCACTTGTGCTTTGCCTTGAAGGTTATCATCGCCAACAACTCTGAATATCCAGTCATTTTCTGATAGTGCTGGAGATGTAGAAGCTGGTGATATGAGGGCGACTTCGCTAGGCTCTGTTTCTGTAGCTACAGCAAGTGTGTTGGAACTGCCTGCAGCACCAACAATAACTTGTATTTCTTTTGCAATCAATCTCTGTGCAGCTAACTTTGCTGGATCTGGAGCAGTTTGAGAATCTTCTATTACTACTTCTACTGTCTTTCCTCCTAAAATCCCACCTTCCTCGTTTATATGCTCCGCTGCGAGTTGTGCTGCTTTAACCATATCCCCGCCAATTGAGGAAAGTCCACCGGTTTGTGGTAAAATCACTCCTATTAGTATCTTTTCTATTTCTTCTTCCTCTACACATCCTGATAATGCAATAGTCGAAATCGGTAAAGCAACTATTACCAAGAGTGAGATTATTTTCATTTTTTCATTCTTCATAAAATATCTCTCCTTTTCCAATAAATGAAACTCCCAATAACAAACGTCTATTTAAATGTTAATAAAAAATTAAGAATATTAGAGAAAATCAAATATTATTTTAAAAAGACCAAATCACTATTGAATAATAAGTATATGTTCTCTTGACAATATATGGAATACTTATTTTTTTATAATCTAAAAATCCGAAACTTATAAATAGCGTTTTAAATATTAAAACTCTTAAACAATATAAAATAAAAACAGAGAAATGAAGAAGGAGAGAGATAATTTGAAAAGAAAAATAATCGTACCCATTCTATGTGTAGTCCTGATGATGGGTATGTTAAGCGGATGTGTAGAAGAAGAACCAACTGAAGAACAAAAAGCTACCCTGACATTGGCTATTCTAGGTCTTATGGATTTAGGACCAGAGGCTCTATATGAGGGATGGATTCTTGTGGATGGAGGAGTAAGCTCAACTGGCACTTTTTCTGTTGATGATAGTGGGATATTATCTGATACAACATTTGAAATAAATAAAGGTGATTTAACCAATGCAACTGCATTTATACTCACTATTGAACCAGTCCTAGATCCTAGTGCTGACCCAAGTGATACACATATACTTGCTGGTGATTTTTCTGATGACATAGCAACATTGAGTATTATGCATACAGCTGCAATAGGTGATGATTTTTCCACATCAACTGGTGTCTATAAATTAGCAACTCCTACAACAGAAAATACAACAGATGAAAAAAGTGGTATTTGGTACATAAATGAAACTGGCGAAAAGGGACTTGATTTACCTACTTTACCAACAGGATGGATTTATGAAGGATGGATAGTAATAGATGGTACAGCCATATCAACCGGTCGGTTTTCTGATTCAAATATGTCTGATGATAGTGATATTTATAGTGGAAATTTAACTGGGCCGGAATTTCCAGGTGAAGATCTAATAATCAATGGTACTTTAGAAATTCTATTCCCAACAACTCTGGATGGAAACACCGCTGTTATTTCGGTTGAACCAGATCCTGATAATGATGCCGATCCATTTCTATTAAAACCTTTGATAGCAACTATCCCTGACCCTGCAGTTGAACACACAGTTTATAATATGACAAATCAAGCTGCAAGTATTCTTCCAACTGGGACAGCAAGTCGCTGATTCATTGAAACTGAGACCGACTCGTTAATACCTGCACTACTTTTTTTTCTTTTTTTAATTCTACGTTGTAATTGGTAATGAAATCAATATAGAATAGAATTAGAAACGATAAAAGGCCTAATTTGTCTGACATTTCTGGTACTTGTTGCCGCATTTTATTTAAATACTTTACTATGCTGATATTAAGATAACATCTTAGCTAGAACTTTATGTGATATATTTTACCTTTGAATACTTTCAATCATCCCTTTATTAGTTTTATTAGAGCAAATATCCTTCTCAATGACCTACATTATTTTATGGGGGAATGATGTTGAAATCTGATGCTATTAAAAGGTCCTCTCTTGAGCCAAAATCTTTAGCGAAACTTGATATAATTGTTCAATCCGGGATTATCGAATTAGACGCTTTGCTTGGCGGATTCAAAGCAGGCGAGATTACATATATCAGTGGTGACAGTAGTCTAATATCTGAGATTCCTAATCAACTTTGTGTCAATACCTATAGAACATTCAACAGTTCAACAATTTATATCGACGGCGGGATTTGTGCAGATCCTTACAAAATTGCAAAATATGCCCGCATTATGGAAATCGACCAAGATGATGTACTTAACAATGTTCATATCAGTAGAGCGTTCACCGTTTATCAACTATCAACATTTATTAATCACTCACTTGAAAAAGAAATCGAAAAGCATGATCCGCGAACTCTTATCATAGGGAAGTTTCCCTCCCTCTTTCTTGACCGTGATGTTCCTCCCCAGGAATCTCAGATTATTTTAAAGAACATTATCATAAAACTTCATGAGCTCACTACAGAATATAATCTCATCACTGTTCTCACAAATCTTGATAGTAGACTGTATTCAAATCGAATCAGAAGTATTATTCAATCACATGTTCATGAAACGGTCAAAATGAAATATATTGAACCTTGCACCTATGTTGACCTCACCAGGAGACAGGAGAGCACTACGATTCTTCACATGGCCGAGGGGCAACTACGATTAGAGCATTTTGGGATGGTGACCTAAATGGGTCGTACAGTGCCTTCTTTTAGAATGGTCATCGAGAGTTTCGGTGTTGAATGGAGTGAGTTCAAACGGGCTCTCCGAGACATCGACAAAGAATCCTTTGAATGTCTTATGAATTACGCTCGCCGTCATGCCGAGGCAGGGACAAACATGCCTAACCCCAATCCGTTTGAACCAATTATTATGTCAATCCTTATTGAACATGAAAAGGAATTAAGGAAGATTCGAGAGAATGCTAAGGGGACACATTCTTGACACCTATGTTGACCACAAGAAAAATGTGCTGATAACATGGCTTATTAATAACGGAAAGACGAGCAGAATCGAGGACAAGTTTGAACCATCATTTTATGTTTATTCCTCTCAAAACAGTCTCTTCAAACTGGTATCAGATTTACAGGATATACCTCAAGTGAAATACCTTAATTTCACTCAGCACAATATCATGTTGGGTTCTGAGAAGAAATATCTTGTTCTTGAAGTCATTCCAAAAACTCTCGCCTCGTTTAACAGGCTGGCATCAATGATTGATAAATGGGGAAAATATCGAACATATAGATTGTATAATGTAGACATTCGTATTCCAACAAGGTATCTGCAACATAAGAGAGTATTCTGTAATGCTAGAGTAAAATGGGACGGGAAACAGTATATTTTAGAGGATGACCAATGGGCAATAGATTATCTATTTCCTGAGTTCAAAGAACTTTATTTCAACGTTGAAAAAAAGACAGGATTTCAATCATTAAGTGACCCACTCACAGCAATATATGTTGATGGAAATATTATTGAAGAAGATAACGAGACAGATATTTTACTCACTGCGGTAAAACAAATCAGAGAGAAAGACCCAGATATTATCTATACAATTGAGGGAGACAGCTTCTTACTCCCTTACCTGTATCACCGAGCTAAAGAATGCAATATCAGTAGAGAGATCAACCTTGGAAGAGATAAAACTCAGAGAAAACGACCTGTAAAACAAGCTAAATCATATTTCAGTTATGGGCAGATTGTTTATCGACCAGCGTTTTTTACACTCATGGGAAGAGCACATATTGATCGGAATAGTTCGTTTTTATATGGTGAGAGCGGTCTAAGAGGATTGGTTGATATTTCTAGGTGTGCCAACATCCCATTGCAGCTTCAATCTCGTTTAGGTCCTGGCACTGCTATTAGTCAGATCCAAGTCAATAGAGCAATGGATAAAGGGTATCTCATCCCTTGGAAGAAAAACATGCCTGAAAAATGTAAAACAGCTCGGCAGTTGTTAATATCGGATAGAGGCGGTCTTATTCTCAGTCCTTCTGTGGGACTCCATGACAACGTTGTTGAACTAGATTTTGCATCTCTTTATCCTAATGTTATGTTTCGTTTCAATATCAGCCCTGAGACCATGCTATGTAATTGCTGCCTTGATTCACATATTCGTGTTCCTCAACTTGATTATCACATCTGTTATCGTAAAACAGGATTGCTTCCAGAAGTACTTAGACCAATTATACACAGAAGATTCTGTTTTAAAGCACGAGCAAAGAACAAGAAATATGATCCTATAATATGTAAGGAAATCCAACAAGCATGGAAATGGATTCTCATTGTCTGCTTTGGATATACAGGATATAGAAACGCTCGGTTCGGACGTATTGAATGTCATGAGTCAATTACCGCATTTGCGCGTGACATCCTCCTAAAAGCAATTGAGGTGGCAGAGCAAGCGGGATATCGAGTTCTGCATGGAATCATCGACTCTCTCTGGATAACAACAATTAAGGACGATGTCGATCCCTATAAATTATCGAGAATGATTAGCAAACGTACTGGGATTCGGATGGATGTTGAAGGACGATATAAGTGGATTGTGTTTCTTCCAAGTAAACAATTTGATGTTGGTGCCTTAAACAGATACTATGGATTATTTGACAACGGGGAATTAAAAGTACGAGGTATTGAGCTCCGTCAACGAAATACTCCTGAATTTTTACGGGATGTTCAACAAAATATGTTAAATGTACTGCAAAAAGCAAATAACGCAAAAGAATTTTATGATCTAATTCCTCAAGCTGTTGAGGCGCTACTTGATATTGGAAAACAACTTATTGACGGTAAAATAGAATCAAATAAACTTGTTTTTAAAAACCGAATTTCAAGGTATGTTACAGAATACAAAGTGAATAACCTTGTGAAATCAGCATTGCTTCAACTACGAGACCTTGATATTCGTGTGGAACCAGGGCAATATGTTCAATATGTTGTTACAGATGAACATTCCAGAAACTATAAGGATCGGGTTTGTGTCATTGAATCTCTTAATGGAAATGAACAGATTGATATTGATTACTATCTACGACAAATTGCTAAATGTGGGGAGAGCGTCCTTGTCCCTTTTGGTTATACCTTGGAGAATCTTGAATTTATGCTCCAGCAAAAAAAACGTGGAGAGAATATGTATGGATCCATTTTACAGAGAGTTCGAACTAACCAAACCTGTTTCTAATTACTTCATTAATCAAGGCTACAAGGTCATAAAAGAGATAAGAATTGGATATTGCAGAGCAGATCTTGTAGCATTTAATGAGGATAGGGTAATTGCAATTGAAATCAAATTGAGCGATAGAAAAAAAGCTATTATCCAAGCTAAAAACTATCAACTTGGTGCTGATTACGTATACCTTGTTTTTCCTCTTATGAAATCCTATTCCCTTTTAAGAAAATCTGAATATACTCTTCAAAAAGAGGGAATTGGGTTGTTGATTGTTAACGAAATAACCTGTAAAGTAAGTAAGATTATTGATGCAAAACCATCTAAAAGAAAATTTGCTTCGATCACTCTAAAGGAAATAAGACGGTCACGAGAAAATATAGCAAATAAGTTCAAGTTTTATTAAGGAGAACATGCTTTAGGTATTATCATATGTGTTATAGATATTCGATACATAGCAATGCAATGGTCATCGAATCAAGATTTGATGCTCTATTTCAAAATAATTATGAAAAGAAATATCATGTTGGTGCATTTGATCAAACTCAATTACCTGTTGTTACTAATGAAAATCCAAAACAAATACAATTTTACAAATGGGGGCTTATCCCCTTTTGGGTAAAAACTTTGAAGCAAGCAGATGAAATAAAAGAGAGAACAGTCAATGCACGGGCAGAAAACATTTATGAAAAACCCGCGTTCCGTCAATCAGCTGAGAATAAACACTGTCTTGTAATTGCAGATGGTTTTTTTGAATGGAGATACTTCCAAGGAAGAAACTATCCATACTACATTCGATTAAAATCTCATGAGCCATTTGCAATAGCAGGACTTTGGGATTGTTGGGTTAATAAAGAAATAGAGAGAAAAATGTATACATATACGATAATTACCTGCCCTGCGAATTCTCTATTGGAAAAAATCCATAACAAAAAGAAAAGAATGCCAGTAATTCTTCCAAAAGAACTAGAAAAATTCTGGATTGACAATACCTTTACAAAGGAGCAAGCACAAAAAGTTTTAGTACCATTTGAACAAGATAAAATGGAGGCATATACCATTTCTCGTCTAATTACATCAAAAACTCAAAATCCAAATGTCCCAGAAGTTATGAATCCATATAAATATCCAGAACTAGAAGAATCAAATTTAGCTCAGTCAAGTCTATTCTAATATTTCTACAACTGTTTTTTCCCCTAGATATTCAGAAGCAGTCATTACTTTCTTATCCATCTCAACTGCTGTATCCCAGATTTTCTTGGTATGATCCCTGAATTTACTCTCTCTGGTTAGGTGGTGATCATAAATAATAATATCTGCATCGATTTCTCTGATTATCCTCGCTGTGTTTTCAATTGTTCTCTCAAGATTAATTCTATTAAGTATGTATCCAAACAAATATGTTGTAGGTCCATCAAGAAAAAGAATCGAAGGATTTTCCTTGATTATTAAATCAGCATAATCCTCAATCATAGGGCCACTAAGATCTGATGAATGGAATAATTTCTTATTTCCATATTCAATAATTGTTGCTAAAACCCAACCAACTCCAGCATATTCGATACCATGGAAAAGAGGTTTTGTGAATTTCAATTTGGTATCTCCAAATTTAAAGGTTTTCCCTTCTGGAAATATGACCTGTATGTTATCAGATTTTATTTCTGGCAATTGTTCATAAGATAGCCATTTCTTAGCGTGTTTCTTAAACCGTTTCCTTCCCTTACTTAGAACTTCTTTCCTTCTTTCATTATATGATTTAAAATCTTTTGAAGCAGCATGAGGGATGTCATTAAGAGGATCGTGATATTCTGTTTTTTTTTGTTTTTTCAAAAGTTTCTCTTTTTCATCGATTTCAAATTCCTTGAAAATATCATTTAAAAATTTTTCTCCTCTCTCTCGTTGGTTATTATTAATGTATTCGTTAGGGTTTTTTGCAAATACAGTTTTCCCCCGATAGACATTGAAATCATCTGGGAAATAATGATCATAATGATAATGAGAGATTGTAATAATGTCTGCTTTTTGACACGCTTCTTTAATCTTGTTTTCAGCAATTGCAAGCCATTCTGCTTTTTGTTCAGGTAAAGCTGGGAAAGATGGTTGCATTATTGCTACTCCTGGATCAATAACTATGGTTATATCTGGAGTATTCACAAGAGTAGATGTAGATTTTGCCCCCATTGAATCGAACCAGAGAGGTTGAAATTCAAGATGCTTCTTCATTCCATATTAGCCCCTATTTTTTCCTTATGTATATTATTACACATCTTTTTCTTTTTTTTCTTGCCAAATGCAAATCAAAAAATACCAAAAAAAGATTAAAATAGAAAATACATTTCATTATACGCCTAAAAGGAATGATAATGCTTGACACAACTCAATGGTTAATTTTAAATTCGAAAATAAAACGTAATACTTTGTACCATGATTTTGGTGTAAAAATGGAGAAAGATATTGTTCGTTTTCAACATTTAGTTAAAGAGAATAATAACCTTGAGATACAAAGGAAAGAATTTTGGAGTAAATAACATGGGCTTCATTGAAAGATTAGAAAGAAATATTGCAAGGCTGGAGAAAAGAATAGAGAAAGAACAGATAAAAATTGAACATCTACATGAAAAATGTGAGAGTAAAAAGATTACAAAAGCAGATTTTAATATTAAAAAGAAGCAAATCGAGGCAAAAATACATGCGATGGATTCTAGAATAAGGGTTCTACAGGGTGGTATGACAAAAGAGAAAAAACATCAGGATGAAAAGGCACAAGAAAAACAAAAGAAAAAGGAAGAAAAAGAGAAAAAGAAGAATTAGTTTTTTATGTCTATTGTTATAAGAGACTGAACTGCATAGGATTTTTAGTAAATGTCCCAAGAATCCAAAACTTTTTCATGTATTTTTAGTGATTTTGAATCATAAAGAACGAATCGTACCAAATTAATTTCTGGGATTTTCTTCAATTCATTTGCTACAGTCTCTATGGCAATTTTCGCAGCTTCCTCTAATGGATAGCCAAAATATCCTGTACTCAACGCTGGGAAAGAAATGCTTTTGATCTTGTTTTCTTTGGCAAGTCTCAGGCTTTTAATATAACATGAGGCAAGTTTTTCTGAATCTTTAGGCGAGTTAGAGTATATTGGACCAACTGTATGTATAATATAAGGGGCAGAAAGATTGTATCCCTTGGTTATCTTTGCTTCCCCTGTTTTACATCCTTTTAGTTTCTTGCATTCTTCCCATAGCGCTGGTCCTGCAGCTCTGTGTATTGCTCCTGCTACTCCGCCTCCTGGGGCCATTCTCTTGTTTGCCGCATTTACTATGGCACCTGTTTTCTGCTTGGTTATATCTCCTATGATTAGTTCTAAAAATGATTCCCCAATTTTTATCTTTTCCATTTTCCCCCCTTTAAATATATAATGTCGTTTCGTTAAAAGAACTCTCGTATTTTCTTAATTTCAGGATTTACTATTCCACCTTCTTTTAATGGAAAAACATATTCCATAATTTCAACTTCACTTATCATTTGTGGGTATTCTGCAATTAGTATATCACCTAATCTTTTTGCGTTTTTGATATCTTTTGCCGTGAAAATGACCACCCAATCATATCTACCATGAAGATAACTACCAGATATGATATCAACTCCAATTTTTTCACCTCTCTTTTGAACGGTTAGATCAATTATCTTATTGATTGCATCGCCTACTGGTTGAGTAGATTTTTTAAAAAGCATTATATATCGTTTTACATCAAGTTTTTCATCATCTACTACTGCATGGTATCCCCAGATTGTTTTGTCTTTTTCCAGTCTTTTTTTGATTCTCGATACTTTCTGTCTAGAAAGACCACATTTTTTTGCGATATTTTTAATGTTATCTCCAGAATTTGTTCGAAGTACTTTTAGGAGCTTCTTATTATCTTCATCGATTTGTTCTTTGCTACTTTTAGGCATAATATGTCTCTCCCAAAATTTCAAATTATGCAACATTTCCTTAGTTAATAATCTTTACTCCTCTGTTTAGTTTCGTTTCCAAAATATAATGATCAAAAAAATAAAAAAAAATTATTGCAATAATGAATCAAAAACATGATTCCTTTCAATGTTTAACACAAAAAAGGTTATATTTTCTTTACCATAATTGCTGCTGGCCCTTTATCAGTTTTTTCGACTTTAAAAGTAACTTTATCTCCTTCATTTATGGTTGTCAAAGGTTCTAAAGCATTTTGATGAACGAACACATCTTTACCGTCTTCGCCTTCTATAAAGCCATAGGATTTAAATCCGTTAAACCATTTTACGGTTCCATTCATATATTTTTTCACCTCCTTCAGATATTTCTGAATTTGTTTAATAAAGATTCAAAAAATTAGAAAGTTTCAAAAACTTATTTTTGAGTAATCAAAAAGACGTTTAACTTCCAAATTCTTATCTCTTTAAGGAAGGGTACCATACGTCCATCCTTTAAATAACTTCCTATTGTAGTGTAGCACATTATCATTATAATACTTAATAAATGATGTTGAATCCTTCAAAATCTTCAGTAGGTTGTTCATAGTCGACCTTCACACCAGTAACATTCGCTAGTTTTGGTCCATCATGACACCATGCAAGCATTTCTTTCACAACGACTTTTTCTCCTTCAAATACTGCTTCTACATTTCCATCATATGTATTTTTTACCCATCCCTTTATACCAAGTTGTTCTGCTTTATCTCTAGTACTTGCCCTAAACCATACTCCTTGAACAAGGCCAGATATCAATATATGAACTCTTGTTTTCATAAAAAGCCTCACGGTCTGAAACGCAATAACGTTCTTGGAAATGGGATTGTATCTTTAATGTTGTCAATGCCACAAATCCATGCTACAGTACGTTCAATACCGAGTCCATAGCCTGCATGTGGAACTGAACCAAATTTTCTAAGGTCAAAGTACCATTCATAGTTTTCAACTTTTTCTCCAATCGCTTCAAGCCGTTCAGTCATATCCTTTATATCAAGACTTCTTTGAGACCCTCCAATTATTTCACCATAGCCCTCAGGTGCAATCATATCAAAACAAAGAGCTGTTTTTGGATCTTTTTTGTCTCTAGGCTTGTAAAATGCCATTATCTCAACTGGATAATGGGTTACAACTACAGGAGTTTTAAAATGATCTGCAAGTTTGTTTTCCTCTAATGTTCTCAGGTCTTTGCCCCACTTAATATTCATATTTTCTTTTTCGTTTAATATTTTAAGAGCTTTTGTATAGGTTATGGTTGGAAACTCTGATTCTGAGATCTGTTTTAATTTTTTGTAATCCTGATTTAAGAGTTCTAATTCATCCTTATTATCCTTTAAAACTTGCTTTAAAATAAACCGTATTTCATCTTTACCAATTTCTATGATGTCATAAAGATCCATCCAAGCTGCTTCCATCTCAGCCATCCAAAATTCAGATAAATGTCTAGAGGTTTTTGATTTTTCAGCGCGAAAGGTTGGCCCCATATTATAGATTTTCTCTAGAGAAAATATACCTGCTTCAGCATAAAGCTGCCATGATTGTGAAAGGTATGTTTTATCATTATAATACTTAACTTCAAAGAGTGTAGAGCCACCTTCGCATTGACTTGGTTGTAGAATAGGAGCGTCAAATTCATAAAAACCTTTACCCCTAAAAAATTGATGAATTGCACCTATGACAGTAGATCTGATTTTCAAAATAGACGCAAGTTTTCTTGATCTTATCCAAAGATGTCTTTGGTCTAATAAAAACTCAGGACTTTGATCTTTTACAATAGGAAAAGGTTCTGCAAAATTGACTACATGTATGTTTATTACTTGAAGCTCGTATCCGCCAGGTGCACGTTTATCTTCTTTTATAGTGCCTTTTAATTCTATCGATGATTCAATTAATGCTTTTTTTGCATCTTCAAATTGGTTATCTGGCAGGTTGCCTTTCTTAACAGTAGCTTGTAACACACCCGTGGTATCCCTGATCGTCATGAATACGATATTTCCACTGCTTCTTGTTCTGTATATCCATCCTCGAATGTTAATTGTTTTATCTAATTTTTTTCCAGATAGTGCTTCTATCGTTTTAATCCAAGTAGTCTTTGACATATTAAGACCGTTCAATAAGGGATATAATTATTGCATATATGAATTACGGTGACATAAATAATGTTTAATTATTTTATGTTAATCCAAAACAAAATGAAATATGTGCTAGTCACATCTCCCTAAACGCTTAAATATAGCTTCTATTATTATTGGCAGTACCTTCTTATATTATATAGGATAATATGCAGATAAATCTGTACAATTAAATTGAGGTATAAACTTGGCAGATGAAGATAAACAAACAGAAGAAAAAATTGAAAACACAAAACACGAAGAAACAGTTGAACCTTCGGAAAAAAAAGAGATAGAAACTAAACCTGCAGAACAAGAACAACCTAAAGAAGAACTGGAAAAAATTGAAACTAAAAAAGAATTGAAAAAACCTCTAAAGAAAAAAGATGATAAAGACACTGATTTTAATTATATTGTTCGAATAGCTAATACTGATATAGATGGGGAGAAGAAAGTTACTTTTGGACTTACTCAGATAAAAGGATTAGGGAGACGCATGGCTACTCTTGTTGCAGATACAGCTAGAATAGACAGAGAGACCAAATGTGGAAATTTAACTGACTCACAGCTAGAAAAAATCAATGAAGTTTTAGGGAATTTAGGCAAAAAAGCCCCAGCATGGATGCTTAATCATCGTAAGGATTTTGATACTGGAGAAGACATCCATCTGATAAGTACCGAAGTTGAATTGCGATTAAGAGATGAGATTAATCTATTGAAAATGATAAGATCTTATAGAGGCATTAGACACGAATCAGGCTTGTCTGTAAGAGGACAACGAACTCGGGCTAACAATCGAAAAGGACTTGCACTTGGTGTATCAAAGAAAAGGCCTTAGGTGTAATAACTATGGGAAGTCCAAAGTTTCCTAAGAAAAAATACAACACTCCTTTACATCCATGGAAGGAAAATCGTATCGAATCTGAGAGAGAATTAATTAAAAAATATGGACTCAAGAATCACAAAGAAGTATGGAAAGCAAAAACATACCTGGAGAGATATAGACATCAAGCAAGGGAGTTACTTGCAAAGATAGGAGGAAAAGATCCTCAAGTAAAAAAAGAGAGTGAACAGCTACTTCTCCATCTCACCAGAATGGGTATATTACCAGCTGGTTCATCGCTCGATGATGTTTTAGCATTAGAAACAGAATCGATACTTTCAAGGAGATTACAAACTCTGGTATTTTTAAAGGGCTTCTCCAGTACTACTAATCAGTCTAGACAACTAATCAACCATGGACATATTGCAATTGTGGATAGAAAGATAACTATTCCAAGCTATATTGTCTCGAAAGATGAAGAAAACGATATAAATTATACTAATAGATCCCCATTAACTGAATTATCACACCCAGCAAGACCCAAGACAGATGTTACTGGCTATAAAACAGAAGAAATTGTCAAACCAAAAGAAGGAGAACCTGAACCTGAAGTAAAAAAGGAGAAAACTGAAAAGAAAGAAGATAAGACCACAGAGCCGACAAAAGAGAAAAAAGAAAAAACTGAAACTAAAGAAGAGAAACCCAAAGATAACCCAGCGGTTAAAAAAGAAACCATTGAACAAACGAAAAAATCCGAGGACACGGATAAAGAAAAACCTGAAGAAGAAAAATCTCCTCCAGACAAAAAACAAGCAGAATTAAAAGATGAAAAAAAGGAGGATAAATAGACATGGGTAGAACAGGCATCGCACATATTTACGCATCTTTTAATAACATTATAATTACTATAACAGACTTAACAGGTGCCGAAACGATTACAAGGTGTTCCGGTGGAATGGTTACAAAATCAGCAAAAGATGAAGGATCGCCATATGTTGCTATGAAAGTTGCACAAACTGCAGCTGAAGCTGCCATGGAGAAAGGATTTGATAGAGTTAACGTAAAAATTAGAGGAAAAGGGGGAAAGAAAGGTGGTTCTCCTGGCCGGGGTGCTCAGACTGCTATTCGTTCGCTTGTCAGAGCAGGATTAAGGATTGGAAACATTGAAGATGTTACACCACGCCCACATGATGGTACCAAAGTAAAAGGTGGCAAGCGAGGTAGGCGTATCTAAGGTGAACAGATGAAAGTTAAAAATATAAAACTAAAAGGAAATAAAGGTATTTTAAAAATTGAAGATACTGATGTCTACTTTGTAAATTCTTTAAGGAGAATAATGCTTTCTGAACTACCTAAATTAGCCATCCACGATGTTATAATATATGATAACACTAGCCCTCTATTTGATGAAATAATTGCTCATAGACTTGGTATGATTCCTCTTCCTACTGATTTGCGATTACTAGTGACTAAAGAGGATTGCAAATGCAAGGGTAAGGGATGCCCGAGCTGTACAGTTCGATATACTTTGAGTAAAGAAGGAGAAGGAGTTGTATATTCTGGAGATTTGCAACCTGAAAACGAAAGTTGGGCCATAAAAGAAGACAAAATCCCAATTGTTGAACTTTCAAAAGATCAGCGGATAATACTTGAGGTTGAAGCAAACCTTGGTAAGGGAACAGATCACGCAAAATGGCAAACAGTGCAAGCCCCAAGCTATAAATTGGATTATACGATTGAGACCGATAAAAAGAGAATAGACGAGGTAAAAGAGCTCATAAAGCAACTTCCGAAAGATCTCGTGGAACTGAAAGGTAACAAACTAGAAATGAAGGATGTCACAAAATTACCTATACTGGAATCATATATCAATAAAGAAAAGGCAGATTATATTACAGTTAAAAGGGATCCAAGCAAGATAACATTAATTTTTGAAACAGATGGATCGTTGAATGCAAAAGATGCTCTAAAAGAATCCGTCAATATCCTTGTAAAAAAATATGAAGAATTCGGTAAACTCCTTAAAAAATTAAAATAAATTTTATTTTTTTACCAAAAATATCTTTTATATACTTTCTATTTTAGCTTTGCAAAAATGGGCCTGTAGGGTAGCTTGGCATCCTTGTGGCTTCGGGAGCCATAGACTTGAGTTCAAATCTCAGCAGGCCCACTGAACTTTCTTGCTGGGTGTTTCTTCCACTGCTTTGCCTATGAGACTGAGAATTATAATTGCTAGATTGATTAGATTCTCTCCTTAGATTCTCTAATTCCTTAATGTATTCAATAATGCCCCTCTCAGCTACTGCACTTATATTAATTCCAAGATCTTTAGCTCTCTTAACAACATCTTCATTTAGATTTATTCTACAGGTGGTATGTCATATGGTTCTTGTGTTGTAATCTTATCTTATATCAATATAGTATTATTATTTCAAGCCATTATTTCAACTGTTAGTGGTATCCTTTTGTTTTCAATTTCAATTTTTATTTCTCCAGTTGATGGTGGTGTAAATGCAAATAATGATTTTCCATTGGTATCAGTATATGTGCTCATCTCTTCAGAGATGCCTGGTATTGAAATATTTACTAAAACATCACTTACACCTTCATCATTTACAGTAACCAGTATCTCAAGTTCGGCTGGTTGGCCAAATTCCAAAGAACCTGGTGATGCTGTAACTTTAGGAAATTTAACAATACCACAAATAAAATGTTTTAGAAGGATACCTCTAAACTGATTTAATTTCTTATCAAAAACTGTTTTAGAATTTATAGACATACCAAATAAAGGAATTTTTGTCCCATTATAATCATGGATAATAAAATATAACACACGCACTGAAGTATATGATGTTATATTTCCAGATTGCATATCTTTTATAATACCTAATATTATAGCTTTTGTAGTATGATACTTTTCATTTTGATTTAAAGCTATATTTAACCTTTTAGAATCATTATTACCTAAAACAGGTAGAACAGTTATAATTAGCAACATACAAACAATAATTCCTACTAGTATCTTTTTCATTATTTTGCCTCCCTTTATATTCTCATAGACGATATATTATATAAATGCTACCTTTTAGCAGGGGAAAACAAATATATCAGAAGTGCATTATTAATACATAGAGGGGGAAAGTAATGGAAAGATGGAGATATTGATTGGTAAAATCTTTTCATAACTGATTTATTATGGATAATTTACAACAATGAATACGAATGAAGAAGTATCATCATCAGGATTAGCATCATCTACATCAATTGTTGCTTGCGCTTTCCAAACCTCAAAGAAACCCCTAGAATTAGTGAAATATTGAATGTATCGTCCCATACCTGTATTGGGTAAATTAGGACCCCATGTCCATTCTTCTCGATAATCCTCTTTTCCTTTACTCTGACCAAATATTGATGTTATAGTAAATTCAACATTATATGCACTGGATATATTCGGTCCATCGTTAATAACTCCAACATTAAAGAATATCCAAATATCTTCTGAATAAATCCGAGGTAAAACTCTTCTACCTGGTTTAACTTTAACCTTGATATTAAAATCCTCTGTCCCAATCGTTGTTGGAATAGATACCAGCATCAATAAGCAGATAACACCAACTGCCAATCCTTTCCTTAACTTATGTTTCATTAATTATACCTCCCTTCTTCATATTCTCATAGATGACATAGTATAAATAACTTTGTCACAGTTAAACAAATATATCAGAAGTGCATTATTAATATGGGGAAAGAATGAATAACAAGATACTACTCGGTAGTATTGTATCTGTGACAATACTTATCCTTGTATCATTCACATCTGTAATTGGATATAGAAGCATAAGTTTTGATGTGAAGGTTTCTCCATTGTTCAACATTAGAAGTAGCAAAGCAATAGGAAAAGAAAGCAAGGATATTGCATGTGATTATGTTGGGAAAGGAGAAGACATCGATATAAATTTATCTAGTAGAGTAAGGAGAGCAGAAAAGGATTAAAAACCTGTCTCTACGACAATTAGCGATGGTTTTACCTATTCATTTTTTATATGCTTTATTTCTTTCCGATTAGGAAATAATAGAAACATTTATTTATCGTCTTTATCATCGGAGCCGATGTTCCTATATGGAGACATGATATGAAATATGATACAATCGAATTATCAAAAGAGAACAGTACAAATACTATTTCTCTAAACAGACCAGAGGTACATAACGCAATGAATGAACAGTTAATGACAGAGCTAACAAATTGCTTTAAAGAACTATCAAATGATAAAACAGTTAAAACCATTGTTCTTACAGGACGAGGTAAATCCTTCTGTGCGGGAGCAGACCTAAATTGGATGAAAAGCATGGTCAGTTACTCTAAAGAGGAAAACATAAAAGACAGTAGACTACTCTTAAACCTTTATGATACTATTTATTCATGTCCAAAATCAGTAATTGGACGGATAAACGGCCATGCTTTTGGAGGGGGACTGGGACTAATTGCAGTATGTGATATCACTATATCAATTCCTGGCTTAAAATTCGCTTTCAGCGAAGCAAATATCGGAATTATACCATCGGTTATCTCAACATATATTGCCCCAAGAGTAAACTCTGCAGATATGAGACGATTATTTATTACTGCAGAACGATTTGACACAACATTAGCTCATGACATAGGTTTAATTGATTTTGTTGTCACACCTGAGGAGTTTGACTCTAAAGTTGAGTACTATATTGAACAATCGAGATCCTCTGGACCCATTGCTATTGCAGAGGTAAAAAACCTAATAAAAAACCTTCGGGAAATGCATATTGATAAATATAAAGAATTCACTGTGGAAAAAATTTCTGAACTTAGAGTCTCAGAAGAAGGGCAAGAAGGGATAAACGCTTTCCTTGAGAAAAGAAAACCGAAGTGGAGAGAATAAAGTGTTCAAAAAAGTACTTATAGCAAATCGGAGTGAGATAGCCGTTAGGATAATAAAAGCTTGCCAAGAAATTGGTATAAAAACAGTGGCTGTGTATTCAGAAGTAGACAGACGGGCACCACATGTTCAACTTGCTGACGAATCAATAAATCTTGGTGAACCAACTCCTTCAGAAAGTTATCTCAACATCCCTAAAATCATTGAGAATGCACAATCGGTAGGAGCTGAGGCTATTCATCCTGGATATGGTTTTCTTGCAGAGAACCCTGATTTTGCTAAAGCCTGTCATGATAAAGGAATAAAATTTATAGGACCAAAACCAGAAATAATTAGATTGATGGGGGACAAAATTGAAGCAAAAAAAACTATGGAAAATGCAGATGTGCCTGTAATTCCGGGTTATCATGGTGAAAAACAAGATATTGCAACTTTGGTCAAAGAAGGTAAAAAAGTAGGTTTTCCATTGCTTGTTAAAGCTACCGCTGGCGGCGGTGGTAAAGGAATGAGGATAGTTAATTCCGAAGATGAACTTGAGCAATCTATTGAAAGTGCAAAAAGGGAATCAAAATCATCTTTTGGTAATGACTCTGTTTTTCTTGAAAAGTATCTTGATAAACCTAGACATATTGAATTTCAAATTCTTGCCGATGAGCATGAAAATGTTATCCATCTTTTTGAAAGAGAATGCTCAATTCAAAGAAGACATCAAAAAATTATTGAAGAAACCCCATCCCCAGTAATGACAAAAAAACTTAGAGAAGAAATGGGTAAAGCCGCTATTGCAGCAGCAGAAGCTGTTGGTTATACAAATGCCGGAACAATAGAATTTATGGTTGATGGTAATTTAAATTTCTATTTCATGGAGATGAACACTCGTCTTCAAGTTGAGCATCCAATTACTGAAGCAACTACTGGTATAGATCTTGCGAAATGGCAATTAAAGATAGCAAATGGTATGGAACTTGCTCTTAAACAGAAAAATATAACACAGCGTGGGCATGCTGTTGAATGTAGAGTTTATGCAGAGGATCCATCAAATGGTTTTTTACCTAGTATTGGAGTATTAAAAAAAGTGGAACCTCCTAGGGGTCCGAATATAAGAAATGATATGGGTATTGAAACTAATATAGAGATAACGCCCTATTATGATCCAATGCTCGCTAAACTTGTGGTAAGCGCTGAAAACAGAGAAGAAAGCATTAATAAGATGATATGGGCACTTTCAAATTACGTAATATTAGGTGTAACTACCAATATTTCTTTTCTCAAAAAAGTTCTAGAACATGAGGAGTTTAAAAAAGGAAACATTACTACTCACTTTATTGATAATTACTTTGAAGATCGAATTATTATTAACAAAGGATTGCCTTTAGATGCAATTATCGCCTTGGCAGTCTATGATTCCTTACATACAAGAAGGCAGGAAGTTGTGAGATTTAAAGAAGCAGATCCACATTCCCCATGGAAACGTGTTGGACGATGGAGGATGGGAGTGTAATATGTTTATTAACTATGAACATGAAAACCATGTTTATAATGTGACAGTTGAACATAGGGAAAACCAATTTTTTGTAACTTATGATAACAATGAATATACTGTACTTGCAACGGAATCAAAACCAGGTCAACTTAAGATAGAATTAGGTGGTAGGGTTATTAAATGTGTAATTTCTGAGGGTGAAGAAAATAAATTTGTTTTTATTGATGGTAACATTTTCAAAGTAAAACGTATAGAGCTTACTGGGCAAAAAAGAACTGGTATGAAAGAAATCGGCCTTAACTCTCCGATATCTGGAACTGTTGTTAGTATAAAAATAGAGGAGGGAGACACAGTTAAGAAAGACGACGTGATAATGGTTATTGAAGCGATGAAGATGGAATATATTATAAGAGCTCCATATAACGGTATAATAAAAAAAGTTAATTTTAAGGAAAAAGATCAAATTGAAATTGGTCAAACTACTGCTGAACTTGAGGAAAAGGAGGCTTAATATGGATATTATTGAAAGTGGAATAAATACCTCCAATAAGGAATATAAAGAGAATTTTGCTCATTATGAAAAACTTACTAAAGATTTAAAAGAACACATTGCTGTTGCTGCAAAAGGAGGTGGTGATGAGAAAATCAAGTTACATAAATCAAGAAATAAGATGCTAGCGAGAGAAAGAATTGAGATATTACTTGACCCAGATACCCCATTTATGGAATTTAATCCTCTTGCAGCATATAACATGTTCAATAATAAAGCGCCTGGAGCGGGTATAGTAACTGGTATAGGCATTATTCATGGAGGAGAAGTAGTAATTGTTGCAAACGATGCGACTGTCTCCGGTGGTACGTATTATCCAATAACTGTCAAGAAACATTTACGCGCTCAAGAAATTGCAAAGGAGAACAATCTTCCCTGTATTTATCTCGTAGATTCAGGAGGGGCTTTCTTACCGATGCAAGATGAGGTATTTCCGGATAGAGAACATTTTGGACGAATTTTCTATAATCAGGCAAAGATGTCCTCATTAAAGATACCGCAAATCGCAGTTGTCATGGGTTCTTGTACAGCTGGTGGAGCATATGTTCCGGCGATGTCTGATGAAACAGTCATTGTTAAGGGAACAGGAACTATATTTTTAGGTGGTCCACCACTTGTCAAAGCAGCAACTGGTGAAGAAGTAACAACAGAAGAGCTTGGGGGAGCAGATGTCCATTGCAAAGAGAGTGGGGTATCTGATCATTATGTACATGATGATATAGAAGCAATTAGGATTACTCGAAATATTGTAGAGAATCTGAACAGACCAGAGAAAACCCATCTTGACATCAAAAGACCTGAGGAGCCGGCATATGATATCAAAGAAATATATGGAGTAATTCCAAAAGATTCTCGAAAACCATTTGATGTTAGGGAAATAATTGCAAGAACTGTAGATGGATCTCAATTTCATGAATTTAAAACATTGTACGGAACAACACTTATCTGCGGTTTTGCAAAAATTATGGGATATCCAGTAGGAATTTTAGCTAATAATGGCGTTCTTTTCTCTGAATCTGCTCTTAAAGGGTCGCATTTCATTGAAATTTGTTGTCAGCGTAAGATTCCTATAGTTTTTTTACAGAACATTACAGGGTTTATGGTTGGGAAGAAATATGAAGCAGGTGGTATAGCAAAAGATGGGGCAAAAATGGTATCAGCAGTGACATGTGCACAAGTCCCAAAATTCACTGTAATAATAGGTGGATCATTTGGAGCAGGTAACTATGGTATGTGCGGTAGGGCATATCAACCTAGGCAGCTATGGATGTGGCCAAACGCAAGAATTTCTGTGATGGGAGGGGAGCAGGCAGCCAATGTACTTCTTACAGTTAAACGAGATCAGCTCTGGAGAAAAGGCATTGAGATGACCAAAAAGGAAGAAAAAGAGTTAATTGGTCCAATTTTAAAGAAATACGAAACAGAGGGGAGTCCATACTATAGTACTGCTCGGATATGGGATGATGGTGTTATCGATCCAGTAGATACAAGAATGGTACTTGGACTTGGTATTTCTGCTTCCCTAAATGCTCCAATTCCAGATTGGAGACCTGGCGTATTTAGAATGTAATAGTGGTTTAACAATGAAATACGATGTTGTTATAGTTGGTGCAGGACCATCTGGTTCAACATCTGCAAAATGCCTTGCCGAAAAAGGGGTGAAAGCCCTCCTTATCGATAAGAAAAAATTTCCAAGGGACAAACCATGCGGTGGAGGTCTTCCAACAAAGGTTTTAAACCGATTTCCCTATGTTTTAGATTTAATTGAATCTATTTCATATAGGAGCATTACCTATTCAGCTTCTTTGAAGTATAGAATGAAGATTCAAAGAGACAAACCAATTATTGCAACAATTCTTAGAAAGAATTTTGATTATGGTTTGGTAAAAATTGCTGTCGCAAAGGGAGTGGATTTTCTTGATGAAAAAACAGTAACCGACATTAAAATACTAAAAGATAAAGCAATAATAATTTTAGAAGGCGGACAGAAAATTGAATCACAAATAGTAATTGGAGCAGATGGAGTTAGAAGTGTTATTGTAGAGAAGTCAAACCTAGTTAAAAATTCAGAGGATATTTGCGTATGTTTGGTTAAGGAACAACCAATGACAGAAGAGCAAATTAATAAATACTTCTCTGAGAAAAGAACGGTACACATATTTATAAAAATACTGGGAATAGCCGGGTATGGATGGATATTTCCAAAGAAAAAACATGTAAATATCGGAATTGGTGAATTCGAATCAGCGATAGATAAATCAAAACATAAGAAAAATCTTAAGGAGATCTATGAAAAATATATAAAAACTCTTAAAGAGAATAATTTATTGCCCAGAGATTTAAAAATTAATAATCCAAAGGGCAGTACATTACCGATCTTTCCGATTGATAAAACATTTGCTGATCGGTTACTTATATGTGGGGATGCAGCTGGATTTATCAATTCAATTACTGGTGAAGGTATATATTATGCAATGACCTCTGGCGAAATAGCTGCAAATGTAATAAATGAAGCTTTAAAAGTTAATGACACTAGTGAAGGGTTTTTATCTAAGTACCAGAAACTTTGGGAGGATGAATTTGGTAAAGACCTAAAGCTTTTTGGACGTTTTAACAAACAATGGGGAAAAGTTTCAGAAAAATTCGTTAGACTTTTAACCAAAGACAAAAAACTTGCTAAACTCACTATGGGAGTCACTGGTGGCCAAATAAGCATTTCCAGATATAGATTAGCAATCATATTTAGATATATCTATGTTTCTTTTAAGGATAGGTTTAATAGAGACAAATAATTGATTAAAAGGCAGATGGAAAATGAAACTTAAAATAAAACTCCTCAAACCATTTTCAGATACTGTTGGTAAAGGTGAGCTAGAATTGGATTTCGATGGCATAACTCTTAAGGATCTACTCAAAGTATTAGTACACAAATACCCCAGACTGAAGAAAGAACTTTACACAAAGGCAGGCGAGCTAACAGATTATGTGAGCATGTTCGTGAATGATAAACCAATTTCTGCCTTAAAAGGGATAAACACTGAACTTGAAAATAATGATGAGCTTTTATTTTTTATCCCTATAAGTGGTGGATGAATATTTTTTGTAGTTGTTCTCATCTTTTTACTCAATACATTAAAGCGAATTTATAATGCCTCTTTCATATAGGATAGTTGCATCCAATATTTCACCCTCGATAACCGAAAGGAAATCTAAGGTATGATCCAATATTTCCAACATGTCCTGTTTCTCTTGAGGGAGTATCCCGTAAACTCCTTTATAAACCACCGAATTGTTCACCCAGATATTATTGGTGAAATGATCAGAAGCAAGTTCACAATGATTTACTTCAAGATTCTCTATCAATATTTTGACCTCTTTTAACTTTCCAATAGGAGATGTGGGTTTGTACTCACCTGAGTTTTTCTTTTCTTCTAGAAGTGAACCATGTTGGACCACCAATGTTCTGAGTCTGATAAAATCCGGATTCACTTCATTACATATCCTCGCGGACTCTATTGCATGTTCTTCCAACCTATCCTTTCCTCCTGCACCTATAAGAATATAGAAAGAAAGTTCCAGACCTGCACTCTTGGCCGCTTTGCCCCCAAATATCATCTCTTCGGGCGTGACGCCCTTCTGCAAGAATTCCAGAGTCTTTTTATCCCCTGATTCCAAGCCAACATGTACTCTGGTTAGACCTGCTTCTTTTATTTCCTTCAAACGTTCAGAGCCTAATTTCATCAATGTCTTGGCCCTAGCATATGAGGTTATCCGATCACTGTCTGGAAAACGCAGTTTTATATGCTTAATTATATCTCCTATATTCTTCATGACTAGGCTGTCAGAATCAGCTATAAATACCGTCTTTGCCCCCTTGTATATCTCTGCTGCCTTATCTATGTCTCTTTTTATATCTTCTACTGACCGAAGTTTGAACTTAAGGTTTTTATACATTGTGCAAAACAAGCATTTATTCCATGGACAACCTCTGGAAGCTCGAATAAGAGCAGAACTCGCTTCATTAGGGGGTCTATAGGGTGGAAAGTCGTAATCAAATGTTCTATTATCAATCATAGCAATTATATACAGGGGGAATACAATTTTAATCTTTTGCTAATATTTATACAATTTATCCCAATTTAGACGGTGTCCACCCTTATTTTTCTATTTCTCTTGCAAATAACGCTGCCCCAAAAGCACCACTCAACTGTGGAGCTGGCGGAGTTAAAATTTCTTTTCCAATGGATTTTGCTAGTATTTTCAATATTGCATTATTATATGCTACTACACCACCAGTCATTACTATTGTACCTCCTAATGTGTCCATCTCGATGACACGCCTGGCTACAGATTCAAACGCACTTTTAACCATATCTTCTATTTTTTCCCCTTCTTTAATTCGTGTGAGGATTTCAGTGGATGCAAAAACTGTGCAAAAGCTACTTAGCGCAGCATCTTTGGATGATTTGGCTGCAAGTGCATTCATTTCACTCATTGGGATATTTAGTTTGTATGAAATTTCTTCAAGGAACGCACCAGTACCAGCAGCACATTTTCTGTTCATCTTAAAACTCAATATTTTTCCTTGGGAATCAATCTTGATGATTTTTGTATCCTGACCCCCAATATCAATGATGGTAATCTTTCTAGGAAAATATTGGTAGACGCCTTTTGCATGGCAACTAATTTCAGTTTTAACACTATCAGCAAAGGATACGTTTCTTCTCCCAAATCCTGTTGCTGTAATATGTTTTATCGCATGTTGAGACACATCCGCAGCATCAACAGCTCCTTTAAATGCAGTAGTAATCGACTTCTGAAGGTCTGCACCTGATCTATTAGTAAAAGATCCGGTAATTTTATTTTTCTCATCTATTATTACTGCTTTTATGTATGACGTTCCAACGTCAATACCTGTAAAATATCTATCTTTTACCATCTTTTCACCCTAAGTGCTTTAACGCCTTGTAAAGCAGAGAATTTATTAAATCTTTCTTCCGTATGCAAGGTAAAATAAATAGACAAATTTGGTTGTTAGTATTGATTTTTATACCAAATATTAAAACAAAAAAAATAATAACTGTTACTTTTATTTCGGTTCGTTATCTATTGTGCTCTGCTACAATGATAAATAGACTAGATCATCCTTCACTACTATACAATGGATGAATAAAATAATAGATAACAGAATTACAATACTGGGGGAGATATGATGGCTGAAGAGAAGAAACCAACTCGAAAGAAGATCATGGCAACTAAAGAGATGGGAAGGATAATGGCTGATTATTATTATGAATTAGATTCTGCTGTAAAAAACAAAGATAAAAAAGTGGCCTGGTGCTCTAGTGTAGGCCCAGCTGAGGTTCTACGAAGCATGGGTTTTTACGTTTACTTCCCAGAAAACCATAGTGCTATGTTAGGCTCCAAGAGATTGGCTACAGATTTGATTCCCTATGCCAATGCAATAGGCTATTCACCTGAAATCTGTTCATATCTAACTGCTGATATCGGTGCGTATTTGAAGAAATTCACACCACTTTCACAAGCATTTGAAAGGATTGAGAGCGTACCAAAACCTGATGTATTGGTTTTTAACACAAACCAATGTAGAGACGTTCAGGACTGGTTTGGATGGTTTGCTCATGAGTTTAAAGCTCCACTGATTGGTGTTCATACCCATAGAGGTGTTAAAGACGTTTCAAAGACACATGTAAAATCAATAGCAGCCCAGATGCAAGAGATGATTGAGCCTTTAGAAAAGATCTCAGGCAACACATTTGATAAAAATGAGCTTAAAAAAACGTTATCACTCTCACGTGAGTGTTCTGACCTCTGGAAGAAAGTGCTAGATACAGCGGCTGCCATACCCTCTCCTTTGACATTCTTTGACGGGACCATACAAATGGGACCTGCAGTAGTCCTAAGAGGAACGCAACATGCGGTTGATTATTATAAGTTATTGCTTACAGAGTTGATAGAACGAGTCAAAAACCATGAAGGCGCAGTAGACGATGAGCGTTTCAGGCTTTATTGGGAGGGTATGCCTATTTGGGGTAGATTAAGAGATCATTCTGAGTTATTTGCCGTTCAGAAGACATGCGTTGTTGCATCTACCTACTGCAACAGTTGGATATTCTCAGCTTTTGATGCTACAGATCCATTTATAAGTATGGCTAGAGCATACACTGAACTATTTATCGTAAGATCAGATGAGGCAAAAGAGAAATACTTGGAGAAGATGATTGATTTCTTTAAAATTGACGGGATGATCTACCACGATGCTAAGACCTGCCCTAACAATTCTAATAGTCGTTATGGAATGCCACAACGGCTTGAGGAAGAAACTGGTGTACCAAGCCTAATTATTAATGGAGATTTGAATGATCTACGATGCCTCTCCGACGAACAGACCAAAACAAATATCGAGGCTTTTATAGAGCAACTTGAGGAGAAGAAGTGATATGTTGGATGCGCTATATAAACCAAAATCAGTGGCAATTATTGGTGCATCTACAAAAGAACTTTCGATAGGTAATAGGATAATTAAGAACCTTTTGGATTTTGGATTTAAAGGTTCTGTATATCCAATAAATCCAAAAGCAGATGAGGTTCGTGGTATTAGGGCCTATAATTCGATTCTGGATGTTTCAAGTGAGATAGATCTTGCTCATGTTATTATTCCAAATAAATTTGTTCCTCAAGCAGTTGAAGATTGTGGGAAAAAAGGAGTAAAGGTAGCCATTATAAATTCTGCTGGCTTTAAAGAGATTGGTGGGGAAGGGATACTTCTGGAAGAGCAAGTTGTAAAGAAAGCCAAGGAATATAACGTTCGAGTTTTTGGACCTAACTGCCAAGGAATCATCAACACCAATCCTAACGTCAGAGCTTATTGCAACTTCACGTTTACAAAACCAGAAACAGGATGTATATCAATTATTGCTCAAAGTGGTGGTGTGGGGGAAGTTATCAACCAACGTTTCTCTGAACTTGATGTCGGAATACGAATGTATGCTTCTAATGGGAATGCTTGTGATATTTCAATTCCAGAGATTATTAGATATTGGAGTGACGACGAACAAACGCGGGTAATTGTAGTTCATGTTGAAAACCTTTCCAATCCAAAAGAGTTTATGGAGGCTGCAAAGGAGACAGCAGTAAAGAAACCAATTCTTGGCATGAAAACAGGGCGAACGAAAGAAGGTGCAAAAGCCGTGTCTTCACATACCGGTGGCTTAGCTAAAATAGATATTGCTACAGAACTTATTTTTAAGAAATGTGGAATTGTTACTTTTAGAGACCAGGAGGAGTTATGTCAGGCTGCAGTAGCCTTTGCTAGTCAGCCCATTCCAAAGGGTAAAAGGGTAGGTATAATAACAAATACAGGTGGTCCCGCAATCATTGCTACAGATGAATTAGTGGAAGCAGGACTGGAGATACCACAACTATCTAACAATGCAATAAAAATCCTTAAGGAGAAATTATATTCAGCAGCTTCAGTTAATAACCCTATTGATGTACTTGCAACTGGAGGAGGAGAACATTTTAGAGCAGCATTGGATGTGCTCATGAACGAGCCACAGATTGATAGTATATTTATCAACTTTGTAACACCATTCTTTGTGGATACCGACATGATATCACAGGAGATTGTCGAAGAAAATAAAGCCCACAAAAAACCGATTATCTGTAATCTTATGACTGATAAAAGACAGTGGACCAAAACTATAAACATATTGAAAAATGGTGGTGTACCATGTTATAGTCTACCAGAAACCGCTGCACGTGCGCTTATTGCAATGACGCGCTATAATGATTTAAAAGCGCGTGAAATCGGTGAGGTTCAAATATTTAATGACGTTGATAGGGAGAAAGCAAGGAGAATAATTAAAGAATCAAAGAAAGAAGGGGGTGAGTTCCTCCCTGCAGAGAAAGTGAATAACCTGCTTGCCGCATACAATATACCCATTGCAAAGTGGGGATTAGTAAATAATAGTAAAGAAGTTCTCAAAGAAGCACGTAAGATAGGATTCCCTGTTGTAGTTAAGGTAGATACCAAGAGTATTGTCCATAAAAGCGATGTTGGTGGTATTGCTCTAAATCTTGAGGAAAAAGAAGTGGAATCAACTGTTAAAGACATGGAGAGAAAATTCACTGCTGAAAAACCAAGCTTTTTTGTCCAAGAATTTTTATCTGGTGGTAAAGAACTCATTATAGGGGCGAAGGCTGAAAAAGATCTTGGACATCTAATATTGTTTGGAATCGGAGGCATCTATGTTGAGATTCTTAAGGATGTAGCATTTGGCATCACACCTATCACAGCATTAGAAGCAAAGGAGATGCTTTCTTCTATCAAATCCTATTCGCTTCTATCTGGTTTTCGTGGTGAAAAGGGTGTCGATCAAGAAAAGCTTGTAGAGATTCTTCAACGTGTTTCCCAATTGGTCACTGAGCTACCTATGGTTCAAGAAATAGATCTGAATCCCATTATCGCATATGAGAATCGAGTTGTTGTTGTAGATGCCCGGATTAGAATCTAAGGAGAGTAGATATGACCTGCTGGTTGAACCTAGGTCAAATACTTAAAGTAAATGCAAAAAAGTTTCCGAACACCAAAGCTATTAAAGATAGAAAGAGAAGCTATACTTACCCTGAGTTAAACAGACGAGTTAATAAGCTATCTCACAGCCTTCTTTCTCTTGGACTAAAAAAAGGGGACAAAGTTGCAGTCCTCCTCGAGAACAGTATTGAGATTGTAGAGGTCTATCTAGCCACCGCAAAGACTGGACTTGTCGTCGTGCCAATAAATTTTCGTTTCGCAGGCAAGGATATCGAGTATATAACAAATAACTCAGACGCTCAAGCATTCATAGTGCATGACGAGTTTACTCCTACAGTAGACTCAATAAAACTGAATCTAAAAAATATAGAGCCTGATAAATATATTGTTGTTGGTAAGGAGATAGAAAGATACAAGGAGTATGAGGAATTTATACGAGGGTCTCCAGAGAGTGAGCCAAGGGCAATTGTAGAGCCAAAGGATATATGGATTCTGCTTTATACATCTGGTACTACTGGGAGACCAAAGGGGGTCGTACGTTCCCATGAATCATATATTTCGTTTTATCTTATTAATGCTGTTGACTTTGGTTTTAACGAACATGATATATGCCTTAACGTCATGCCGTTATGCCATGTAAACTCCACCTTCTTTACCTTTACCTTTACATATATTGGTGGTTCTATTTATATTCATCCAGCACGACATTTCAGGGCTGATGAGATACTGGAGATCATAGAGAGAGAAAAGATTACATTTATATCTTTAATTCCAACACATTACAATCTTATACTAAATGTACCAGATGAGGCAAAAAAACACGATATAAGCTCCATAAGAAAGCTATTATGTTCCTCGGCTCCGGTGAGGAAGAGTATGAAGAAGGCGATTATGGATTTTTTTCCTGACGTCGACCTCTATGAAGGATATGGTTCTACCGAGGCAGGTATAGTGACGGTGCTCAAGCCAGAGCATCAGCTTAGTAAACTTGGCTCTATAGGATTTGAATCTTTAGGTACAGATTTTATAAAGATATTGAATGACGATGGAGAAGAGGTAGGTGTAGGTGAGATTGGTGAACTCTACTCTCGCGGACCAATGATGTTTGAAAAATACCATAAAATGCCTGAGAAGACTGCTAGCTCGTTTAAGGAGGAATGGTTTAGTGCTGGTGATATGGCAAAGTATGACGAGGATGGATTTTATTATATAGTAGACAGAAAAGACAATATGATCATTACTGGCGGTGAACATTTATATCCTAGTGAGGCCGAGGAGGTTATTGGTAGCCACCCTAGTGTCTTTGATGTTGCTGTTATCGGCTTACCAGATGACATGTGGGGCGAAAGGGTGACTGCTGTAATTGTACCAAAAGATAAGATCGATGAAAAAACTATCAAAGAGTACTGTACAGACAAGATGGCTAGATTCAAGATCCCAAAACAGGTTATATTTATCAAAGATGAAGAGATGCCTCGAACAAGTACTGGAAAAATCCTGCATCGTATACTTCGAGAGCGTTTTACTACCAAGGAGGTTTAAGCATGGATGAATATAATTTTGGAATTGTTGGTATAGGACCTATTGGAAGTATCATGGCAACACACCTTGTAAAGGCGGGACATAATGTCACGTTGGTAGATATCCTCAAAGACCATCTGGATGAAATAAAGAAGAATGGGCTCATCCTTATTGGTTTCAAGGAGATGAAAGTTTCTTTTCCTGGTGAGAGCATCTGCTACTCCATAGATGAAATGCGTGGGAGAAATATAGATGTTGTCTTTATCTCTGTAAAAGCGTCTATTCTTCCTAAGGTTTTACCCATGTTGAAAAAAGTTACAATGCCAGGTACTACCTTTGTTAGCTTACAAAATGGATTAGATGCAGAGGATTTTATTGCAGATTTCTTTGGAAAGGAGAATACCCTGAGGATTGTGGTAAACTATGCTGGAAGCATAATCGACAATGGAAAGGTGAAAATGTCGTTTTTTAATGCTCCGAACTATATTGGCATGATAGATCCTTCAGCTGAAGAAAAGGCTAAAAAACTGGCAGAGATCATCACATCAGCAGATCTGGAGACTGCTTTCACTACGGAGATTAAGAAATATGAATGGGAGAAGACTATACTTAACACAGCCCTAAGCCCTGTCTGTGCTTTGACACGAAGGACAATGAAACAAATGATGGAATTTGAGGAAACCAGAGATCTTGTAGAGGCAATATTGCGCGAGGGAATAGAAGTCGCTGAGGCAAACGATATCTACTTTGATTCAGGATTCTTGGAACACTGCATAGGTTATTTAAATAAGGCAGGTCATCATAAGACTTCGATGCATGTGGATATAGAAAGAGGGAGTCCAACAGAGATAGGTTTCATCAATGGTAAGATTGTAAAGTATGGAAAGCTCAAGGGGATTCCAACACCTTATAATTCCACGATTGTCTCTCTTATCAGGGGATCTGAGCTTCCTGAATACAAGGCATGAAATGAATAGGTTAGGATAGGGATTTTATTGCATTATGTAATAATTGGGAATGGCGGCGCGGGAATAAGTGCACTTCAAGCTATTCGTGAGGTTGACAAAACATCTGATGTTACTATTATTTCACGTGAGCAGTATCCTGCTTACTCGCCATGTTCGCTTCCTAATTTAATTGCAGAGGAGGTGGACAAGCCTACTATTTTTCGGTTTGATAAACAGTTTTATCATCGTCTTAATGCAAGATTTATGAAGAATACTGAGGCACTTGAAATAGATCCTAAAAATAAAGAAGTAATATTTGCTAATGGAGATTGTGTCAAGTTTGACAAGTTGCTTGTTGCTGCAGGTGCAAAACCTATCACCCCAAGGGGAATCAAAGGATTAGAGCTTGATGGTGTACATGTTATGGGTACGCTGGATTCTGCTCTTGGGATTTTAGATCATATAAACCAAGGTACCAGTCGTGTAGTGGTAGTAGGTGGTGGTTTTATGGGTATTGAAACTGCTACCATGTTGAAGAAGAGGGAGATAGAAGTCAGTATTGTTGAGATGCTTCCCAGGATTTTATCTAGGATGCTAGATCCTGACATTTCTGATAAGGTTACAGAGATTCTAAAATACCATGATATTAAGCTTGTGTTGAATGATACTGTGGAGAGTATAAATGGTAAGAAAACGGTTACAGGTGTTTCTCTAGGTAAAAATAAGTTACGTTGTGATATGGTGGTATTGGCGATAGGTGTAACAGCAAATGTTGATATTGTAAAGGGTTCTGGTATAGAAGTTAATAAGGGAGTTATTGTTGATCCAAAGATGCAGACAAACAAAAAGAATATTTATGCCGCTGGTGACATTGTAGAGGTGCGAGAGCAGATTGAAGGTAAACGAGGATCATTTGCTATTTGGCCAAATGCAATAGAACAGGGACGGATCGCTGGTTTAAACATGACTGGCAGGCCTATTAAGTATGAAGGTGCAGAGGTTGTGAACGTTCTTGATGTGTTTGATATACCAGTTGTAGCTATGGGTCGTACATCTCTGGAAATTGGCAAGTGTAAGATGATAACACGTTTTACTCCTCATGCTTCTAAGAAGATTCTTTTGAAGAATAACAGGATTTTAGGACTTCAGTTTGTAGGTACTATACGGAATGCTGGTACTTTTTACAGTCTAATGAAAAAGGGATTAGATATCAGTAGTGTTGAGGAGAGGCTATTGGATGATAATCTTGTTATTACCCCCGATGTTATTCCCCCCCAAATATAACTAATTGTTTTATTTCTTATTAATCTCTAAAAACTTTTCAGCCATTTTCTTACGTCGTTTTTCTAATTCCAATGTCTCCTCAAGGTATTGTATAGCTTCTGTAGAGCAGTATTTTACACACTTTGGGTCACCATCGCACAGATCGCATTTGATGATCTCGTTATCTATGGTTGTTACGGCGTTGTACGGACAGAGAACTGCACAGAGTCTACAACCTACGCATCTATCTTCATCTCTAATAACAATTCCATCTTTGATCTGGTATGCGTTTTGGTGACAGAACTTTAAACATACTGGATCTTCGCATTGAAAACAAACTATTGGAAACTCGTATCTGTTGAATTCATCCCTAACTATAGTGACGGCTCCTTTCTTTGGATTGCATTCTCCAAATTTGCTGAGTGAACAAGCAATGGAGCATTCCCTACATCCTGTACACTTCTCTGGGTAGACATAAAGATATTTCATTTCAATGCCTCCAGTTCTTTGACACGCTCCTTTCTAACCTGTCCATCCTCATCCCATCCACGAAGTTTGTAATATCTAGAAAGAAGATTGTTGAATTCTTTTCTGTCGATGTGATGTCCTTTTGCTACTTTTAGAGGCATTGGTCGGTCAAAATATCGTTTTGGTAGGGTATCATCTTTCCTTGATATTCCCTCACGATTGTTGAACATTCTCTCGATATCTATGACTCTTTTTCCAATTTCTTGTATATCTTTTTCTTTAAAATGCCAGTCTGAAGCGCAGTAAATGAGTTTCTTCATCCATGTATAATCTACGAAATGAGGGCTGTTGAAGCCATGACATATGAACTTACAAATGCCGAGACAATCTATTGTAGCGAAGATGTTGTCTGAGAAGTAAACAGTTTTCTCCTTTGTCTCATAGGATGTTGGGTCGTTAGGTACACCTTTACCATATATCCGCTCTCTGACTTCTTGTGGTAGGCGGAGAAATATCTCAAGAGTTGGTCTACTTCTAAGGTGATCTGCACCCCGTGAAGAGGTAGCTATACCAAGTGCGAACGCTTTTATGTATCTACAATCGTGTGGGTCGCTTTGTGGCAGTCCTTTAATAGCGATGAGGTAATCTTCTGATTTTTTGCTAAATCGTTCGACATTTTTTGTGCTTTCTGCTAAAATATTTCCGAAATCTTCTCTTCGTGATATTTTATAGAGTAATCTTTTTACTAGCTCGAAATCTCCAAAACGAAGCTCTTCTCCTACCATCTTTTTATTAATAATGCCCTTCTCATACAATTCAAATGCCCAACCAAGGATAGTTCCGGATGAGGATATATCTAGCCCAAGCTCGTTGCATATATTATTAAGTTCGATGACATGAGCTGGATCTATTATACCAAGGTTTGCACCTAGGAGACCAACAGCTGTATACTCAGGGCCTTCTCCACCAAGTTTGTTTCTATGGCGACAGTGAATAATACACGATGAGCAACCAATCATTTTATCTACAAAGGTTTCCACAACATCAGCATTTAAAGATTCTGACCATGCGTTAAGCTGGCTATTCTTTGTTCTAATAGCGCCGAGTGTATTGCTGACCTCATAAAGAAATGGAGTGCCTACCGAACCTAGGATGGAAGAAACCTTTGAATTCATAATATATTCTTTAAGCTCCTCAACGATTTCGAGCATTTTCTCAGGATGGGCTATATTGATACCTTGTGTACCTCTTGCAACAACTGCCTTTAAATGCTTTGAACCCATAACTGCGCCTAGACCGCATCGTCCAGCAGCATTCTTCACCCCGGTTCTGACACATGCGAATCTGACAAGGTTCTCACCAGCAACACCACATACCGCAGCCTCTACCTGTCCTAGATCTTTTTTAAGGGTTTGTTGCACCTCTGTTGTATCCATTCCCCAATAGTCTTTCGCGTCTTTAATCTCGATTATGCCATCTGTTATATATAGGTAGGTTGGCTTCTTTGCTTTACCTAGGATAATAACCCTGTCAAAACCTGCATACCTTAATTCAGCTGCAAAGTAACCACCACAGTTAGCATCTCCTAGAATACCTGTTTCAGGTGATTTTGCTGAAACATTAAAGCGACTAGAGTTTGGGACAAGAGTGCCAGTTAGGAATCCGGTTCCAAAGATGAGAACGTTATCTGGTGAAAATGGATCTATGCCTGTTTTTATCATCTTATAGAGGTAATAACTGTTAAGTCCCCTACCTCCGAGAAACAGTTTCTTTAAAGAATCAGGAGTTTTTTTAATAATAACTTTTTTTTTGGATAAATTGATGATACCAAGTTTTCTATTTAACATCAAATCGCCAGATATAAATTAACTCAGAATATCTTCCCAGTATTATAAGTTTCTAGTGGATTTTTATTTTAATCCCTGTACTTCTTTATAACCGTGGATATCTAGAAAACCATGTCCGCTGACATTAAATGCAATTACCTTTTTTTCACCTGTTCTCTTACATTTCATAGCCTCATCCATTGCACAGGCTACGCTATATGCTGACTCTGGGGCAGGAATCCACCCCTCAGTTTGCATGAATGTCATTGCTCTTTCAAAAACGTATTTTTCATCAATAGGGTATGCTATTGTGTCAATGTATCCGTGCTTTCGGAGAAGGCTGAGTATAGGGGAGCATCCATGGTATCGAAGTCCATCTCCTATTATTGGTTTAAAATCTGTTTGGTGTCCAAGTGTATACATCTTAAGCTGAGGAGTTATTTCTGCGTGATCAGCATAATCATATTTGTATTTTCCTTGTAAGTTGGGTGCTGATTGAGATTGAGCTGCGATAAAACGTATTTGTTTATCTTTGGTTAAAATATCTCCAACAAAGGGAAGAACAAAACCACCGAAATTACTTCCACCACCCAAACAAGAGATCATAATATCTGGATACATGTCTATTTTCTCAAATTGTTTTTGTGTTTCTAATCCAATGATTGTTTGATGCATAAGCACATGATTAAGTACAGAACCAAGGGTATATGCAGCATCGGAGTGATTCTGAGAATCTTCCAGGCCTTCTGATATGGCGATGGAGAGAGAACCAGGATGCTTATTGTTTTTATTGTACAATTTTTTTCCTGCCTCAGTTTTATTACTAGGTGAGGCATAAACCTCTGCTCCTAACATTTGCATGAAAGCTCTTCTATCATGTTTCCAGTCATGTACCGCTCTTACCCAATAAACAGTACATTCTAACTCTGTTAAAGCACAAGCATATGCGAGAGCAGTACCCCATTGACCTGCCCCTGTTTCAGTTGTAAGCCGTTTGATACCTTGTTTTTTTGCATAATAGGCTTGAGCTAGTGCTGTGTTTACTTTATGACTCCCAGTGGGACTAAAAAATTCACTTTTATAGAAGAGTTTCGCAGGTGTATTAAGTTTTTTTTCTAGATTAGATGCTCGAAATAAAGGCCTAGGTCTTCCTGCTTTCATATATATTTCTAAAAGCTCCTTGGGAATATCTATCCAGTTTTGATCTGAGAATTCTTGTTCTAAACAAGTCCCGATCATTAAATTTGGTAAGTTTTTAGCCTGTTCTCCTTTTGGTGGAGGTAAGGGCTCAAGATTATTTGCAAGATCAGGTTGTATATTATACCACTTTGTTGGAATTTCATTAGGTAAAAGATTTACTTGTTTTTGCATATTTTGTCCTCCCAAAAATGAGGGTTTTTCACATTCTACTCTCATTTCAAATCCCCCATAACATAAACTCTAATTTAAATATTCTGGAATTGTTAGCGAGAGGTTATAAAAGTATGGTATTAAAATGTTAACTATCATAAGAAATAAAATAGAAATACAAAGGAATCTATCAGACTGTATGATTTTATCATCCAGATTTTGAACAAAGATAGTATGTATTTTGAATCTCTGTCTAAGTATTATAGATATATGGAAATGAATTCAGTACAATAAAATATTGTTACAAATGTTGCAATAAATATATTTATAGGAAAAAATTTTAATATATCAAAAATATATTATTTATATCAAAGGGAGGTAAAATATGAAAAAAAAGATATTTATCGGAAGTGTTTTAATTACCGTATTAATTGTTTTAGCATCTTTTACTTCTGCGGTTAGTGCCGTGGACTTAAGTGATCAAAACAAGGTTACCATAACAACCACTCTATATCAATTCATTGACAAAAAGGAAATTTTAACTGAGGTAACTGAAGAAGAAGCATCAGATATTATGATTTATCTTGAAAAATTGCATGTTGCATTAGTTGAAGAAGATGAAAATTCGATTGTAAAATATGAAAACATACTCAGTGAAAAAGGGATATTTGGCGAAAATCACGAGATTTTCAGTAAAAAAAGCATTTTTGGTCTCCTTCCTGAGAGGTTTAGATCAATAATACCTAATACTTATATTTCTATTAGTAAAAACTTTGAGAAACCTTTTAGCACTTTGCATGCGGAAGGACAAGGTAGATTAATGTTTCTCACTGAGGGTATAGGTCAATATTTTATGTTTGCTGGAGCGATAATGCTTCTTGTTAGTTTAATACTAGTCCCTTTGATACCAATCGCTCTACTTCTTTTGTTCGGAGGTTTATTTATCCATGCCATTGGCTATCTTCTTGGTCATCTTATACCTGTTAGGATTCGTCATCCATGGCTTCACATGGATCTTGTTGATGGAAACCTTACCGTTAATGCTACCGAGTATTCAGTTCCGCTCAACGCCACATTTACTCCTTTTGGCGGCATCGCAATTAATTTTCCAACCCTAGGAGGAGGAGACTCCTATTTATTTGTATCAGGTTATACAAATGAAATAAAATTTGAATGAAGATTTTACTATTCTCACCAACTTACCGTATTTCTTTAACAACCATTTTTAAATATTATTCATTTGTTTAAGATGGATTATAGATTTTAAAATAGCAAAGTTTTTATAACCATGACAAAGAAATCCCTTTAGAATTTACATTTCATAAGATAAAAGGCTTTTACTAACCTTACAAAAAAAGAGACAAAATCAAGATAGATAGCCCTGAGATTATTTAAAGAAGATAAATGTATAAATGAAAAACATGATAAATTAGTTAAAAAAGCAACTCAAAATAATAATATCTAAAACTGTGTTTTCGCTTGTCATAAATTTTCTGATAGAAAATAGGTGGTTTCTATGATAACACGACTATTTAAAGCATTAAAAAAGAAAGGATTAGGAGATAGAAAAATAACTATTTTTTCTCTACTCCACCCCACTTGGTTATATACAGAATACCGAGCACTGCAACTAGTGTTATAATAATTGCAACGAAGATACCTATACCCAAAGCGTTATAATCTGGGAAACCACCCTCTTGCCAGAATCCTGCCAATTTCATTGCACCTATTATTATGTCCTTCCAAATGAGAGCGATAATGAATCCGAAGGCACCTGCAATTGCTACGGCTATTGTGCTTTTTACCTCTTTTATAGTCACCAATTTTTTTTCACCTCCACCACATTTAAACTAGGATATTATAGTTTATTATTCTTATAACAATTTCGAAAAATATCAAATTCATAATATTTGCAAAAACTGTAGATAAGCTTTACTTCAAAACAAAAAACCGTGCTAATGATTATCCAAAAAATGGTCTTATAATATTATAAAATTAGATTTATGAATATTAGATTCCTCTTATAGCACAAAATAACACATGTTAATGAAATATTTAAATATGAGTTACATTGATAGGGATATAGTCGATAGGGGATATAAAAATATGAAGATATATACCTATATAAAAAAACTAACATGTATATTTCTAATGACTATTTTGTTTGTTTCTATGGTTTCTGCTGTTCCATTAGATATTGATGGGGATGATCTGGATCCTTTAGTTGATATTGAAGTTACAGTAGAAATCCAACAGATACGAGCGTTTGATAAGGATGATAAACAATTCGGTTTACTCCCTTGTTATCCAATATTTTTTAAAAGAGAGTATATAGATAAAAAAAGTGACCCGGATTTTTATGTAAAAGTTCTAATCAACAACGAAGAATCCACCAGTGATACTTGGCATGATACAAAGTATATCTATGACCCGCAATTTTCAGCAACCGTGGATGTTCCTGATGATGAAGAATTTGTAACTGTAAAAATACAGTTATGGGACTGGAACAATAATGTAGATGTCCTCTGTGATATTGGAGATGAAAATGATGATGTAGAAATAACTTACAGTATCAAAACTGGACACTGGACAGGAGATGATCAGCTTGATGATCCAAGCGGTTATGGTCGGTTAAATGGTTGCGATGACAGAAGTATCTATAGAAGGGATCGGGATTGTGAACTTTGGTTTAACATTTATCAAAATGATTACGATGGTGATGGAATTCCGTACTGGACAGAAGTTAACGATTATGGAACTGATCCTGAAGTAAATAACCTTGGTGATGATTCAGATAACGATGATATTCCAATTGAATGGGAATGGAAATGGGGATATGATCCTTTTGTATGGGACGATCATGCAGAACTTGATCCCGAAGGAGATAGTATCGATAACTTTGAAGAATATCTAACTTCAGAGTGGTTTTCTGATCCGTTTAGGAAGGATGTTTTTGTTGAATTAGATATTATGGATGAAGGTCCTAATGGTGAGAAAAGCTATTTCCCGGAGAATTCAGGAGAAATCATTCAGACTGCTTTTGATAGGCAAAACATCGTATTTCATCTAGATTATGGTAGTATGGGAGGTCATGATATTATCCCATTTGATGAGATGGTTAGACGTGGAGAGTTACATGAAATTTATTATGATTTTTTCCTGCATGGAGATGAGAATAATTGGCGTAGGGGTGTTTTTCATTATGGTGTGGTTGTTTACAGGTCGACAAGCGCAGCGGGTTATATATTTCGTGCTAATGCTTTTCAGATATCAAGTTTCGGTCATGAAAACATAGCATCAGAAAAATTCTGGGCAGATAAAGATACTGTATTTGGTAGTGCTTATATGCATGAGCTAGGTCATACCTTTGATTTTGATCCAATACCTGGACATAATCCAAGTCTTGGCTTATTTGAACACTTGATGAACAGACCATATAAAAGTTGTATGAACTACGGATACACGTATTATACAGTAGATTATTCTGATGGCACACGTATGTCACCAGATTTAGATGATTGGAGCAGAATGGATCTTACATATTTTGAAAGAGAGTGGGGTTAGAGTTAAAATAAATTTCATCCTTTCTCTCTTGTTTTTTAACTACATTATTTTTCAGTTCCAAAAGGAATAATAAAAATAGTAATTCCCCAGACAATTATAAATAATCCAATTGCACCTAAAACCGATGGCTTAGTTACGATAAAATAACGTAATCCAAATATCATTACAATCAATCCAATTAAATGTACAGAAACTCGAACATAGACATTTTCACATGCGTTCAGTATTTTTTGATAAACAAACGTATAAAATAACGCTATAGCACCGCTTGTGACCATCTATGAAAATTATTATTTGTGGCTATATAATTTTTTTCGTTCAAAATCCATTAGAGGGGAGCATTTGTATATTATATCTTCTATAAGAATATATATAGGGGGAAATCATGGAATGTAACCTCATTAAGAAGGGATTAGCAGTTGTTGTAATCCTCTTATTCATAGTGGTAGCTTTTGTTCCAAGTATCAATGCTAATAATGGCAGGTCATTAATAGATCGAGGAGAAGCTGAGGTTACAGTTTCTCATTATAACGAAGATGGCACAGTGGATAAAACCATTGTTAAACTTTCTAAAAAGAAAGCGTTGAAGCTCGCGAAACAACCCGAGTACATCAATGACCCTGAAAAGCGATTTTTGTTGTATAAAGAATACGGACTTATTCCAAAAAATGTCACCAGGGGACAACTGAGACAAAAGATGCTTAGTGTTGCAGAACAATTAGGTATAACAGGGGAAAAAATAGGTCCTATCTGTAACAAACCCAAAAATGAAAGAAATGGACCAGATAGATGGTTTGCAGTAAACTTTTTAAATGCGATCGATGGTGAATTTATTGCTAACTATAATCTTCCTATGGGTTTATCCATGTTTACTGGCACATCAAACTATGGATTCAATGCTCTAGGTAGAGATTTGCTACCCTCTGTTGACCTCTTTTACGCCGCTTTTACCCCAATAGGATTCTACGAGTTTTGGGATGGCGAATTACCTGATTTTCATTTTCTTAGTTTGGGCGCTTTTCTCTTGGTGGGATTTGTAGGATACGTTGTTTCTTCTCCATTATTTGGTCTATTTGGTTATATGGTTGGATATGCAGTCGCTAGTTTTGCATTCGGTCTTATATTTATGGGCCTTCCGTCTAGGAGATGATTCTAAAATCTCATTAATAAAGTAGATCAACATTTATGAAAGCTACAAGTTTTTTTCAGGTTTTTACAATGACCTTTAGTTTAGAAGTTATCTCATCTATTCATTAAGCCCTAACAAATGGATTGTGTCTCTTCTCTTCTCCTATAGTTGTTATAGGTCCATGGCCTGTATAGACTATGGTATCTTCTGGTAAGCTGTAGAGACGTGTTTTAATAGATTTTACCAAATCTTCAAATGAACCTTTTCGAAAATCCGACCTTCCAATATTGCCTTGGAAAAGCGTATCACCACCAAATACCATATTGTTGTGTAGAAAGCTCACACCTCCAGGTGAATGACCCGGTGTTTGTATTACTTCTAATTTGTATTCTCCCACTTCTATTTTATCACCATCTTCAATAAATCGATCCGGTCTCGGTGGTTGCTCTATATTTATACCCCATCTCTGGGCAGTATCTTCTCCTTCTTCTATGAAAAAGAAATCGCCTTTATGAGCGAGGAATTCTGCATTAAGCTCTCTTTTAAGTGGTGTCACAGCTCCAACATGGTCAAAATGACCATGGGTCGCAAGAATGTAGTTTACCGTAATATCAAGTTCCTTAACTTTTTTCAATATAACGTCCGCATCATCACCAGGATCAATAATGACACCTTGCTTTACTCCTTCATCCCATACAATATAGCAGTTTGAAAATAAGGGTCCAACAATTAACGGTTCTACTTGGAGCTTAGAAAAGGTCACCGAGATCATCACCTCCCCCATCACCTTCAGGCATCTTACCAAATTGCTGGAGGAATTGCTGAATAAGTTCACTTTCTCGCTTTGTGTACATTGGGTCAGGCTCAAACCAGAAATATTTTGCTTTAGTTTCTGAGTTCAGCTTCTCCTGCAAGTCGTTCTGTAAGTTTTGGGAACCTTTTATTACAATAATCACCTTATTTTCATCACGTAGTTGATAGACTCCCTCCACTGCTGGAACCTCAGCAATGTTATCGGAATTTAGTTCCATCCACTTGTCAGGTGGAAATGTAACAGGCAATATATGCAAGCGCAAGTCACACCTTAAACATCGCAAAGCTTCCTGTTTAGCCTGGTTTTCATTATAACAATTTTCTACCATTTCAAAATTTTCAATTCTAACTTTAGGATTAATTTTTGGAGTATCGACACGATCCAAAGCTGCAAAACCCTCTACCTTACCAATATTATTTTCTAGTTCTAAGGGCACTATAAGCGTTGGATAGATATCTCCATTGCCACCAAGGTATTTATCAATAGCAGCGGCAGCAGATGCCCCGTCAGCTACAGCTTCAACCACAGAAGCAGGACCTCTAGCAACCTCACCACCAGCAAAAACTCCTTTTAAATTAGTTTGTAGATCTTTATTAACTGAAATTGTCTCATTTTTTACATCTATATTCTTAATCCAAGAAAGATCTGAGCTTTGACCAATAGCTAGTATCACCTTATCTGTATCAATTTTTTTTGTTTCACAAGTATCAAACTTAGGAGCAAACTTACCACTTTTATCAAAAACAGAAGTGCATTTGATTAGTTCAATTCCTGTAACTTTCCCATCTTTACCTAAAATCTTATTAGGACCCCAAGATGGATGCATTATTACTCCTTCATCCTGTGCATCTTTTATTTCCCAATCATGAGCAGGCATCTCTTCATCACATTCAAGACAAGCAAGCTGAACTTCATCAGCACCCAATCGGATAGCGGATCTTGCAACATCCATTGCTACATTTCCACCTCCAATAACTACAAGCCGACCATCCATTGTTGTCACTTTCTTCTTTTTTACATCCCTCAAAAAATCAAGGCCCCATTCTACACCTTTCAGTTCAGAGCCTTCTACAGTTATTTTCTTGCTAAGTCTTGCACCAGTTGCTATGAAGATAGCCTGGAAATCTTTTTGAAGATCAGAAATAGTTATTTCTTTTCCAATAGGAGTATTTGTTTTGAATTCTACCTTCAATTTATCAAAAATCTCTAAATCACTATCGATAATTTCAGGACTCAGACGATAACCGGGTAACGCGTATCTCAGCATACCGCCAATTTTATCTTCAGCCTCAAAGACAGTTACACTATGACTAGACAAAGCAAGGTAATAAGCTGCCGAGAGACCTGATGGTCCACTTCCTAGTATTGCAACCTTTTTTCCAGTTGATTTTTTAGCTTCCAACTTAATAGAACTATCGCTATTATCAGATGCAAACCATTTCAATGCACATATGGCCATTGGCTGATTTAGTTCACCTCTACGACATTCATCCTCACAGGGATGAAAACATACTCGTCCAAGTATTCCCGGAAACGGTATTTTTTCTTTTATGACGGCTAATGCTTCGCTATACTTTCCCTCATTTATGAGATTAATATATCTTGGTATATCTGCACCTGCCGGACAATTTGAGATACATGGAACTAAAACCTCTTCTTTATCACCACTTGGTAGGTCCTTGTCTGTAAGAGTGCCAGTAGGGCAGACTTCAACACATGCACCACAGAATCTGCAGTCAGATTCGTTATATTTAGCACCCTCAGTAAGTCCCACAATAATTTTATCTTTGTTAAAAACAAAACCTAAAGCTTCAACACCTCTTAATTCACAGCAAGCTCTTACACATCTTAAACATGATACACAAAAGTTATAATCGCTTTCGAAAAGCGGTTCGCCTTTATGCTTTGGAAGATCCTTAAATATGTATTTGGTTAGATCCTGTCTTATGCCAATATATTGCACAATTTTCTGCAATTCGCAAAAACCCAGCAAAGGACAGCATCGCTCATCTTCAGGAACATTGGTTGAGCATTGCGTTCTTGAACATCCATCCTGTTGAGCACATTGAAGACAGGCATGAGGATGATCTCTAAGATGTTCTGCGAGGTTATCCCTCCGTGCCTCCTTTACTGCATCAGTTTCAGAATCAACTTCCATTCCTTCTTTTATAACAGTATCACAGGAGGTTATCAAATCCTTTTGACCTTTTATTTCAACAAGACAAAGTCGGCAACCTGGAAATCCATCTTCAGGTCCAGAGCCATCGTTCTTATACTCACCGTCTTCCCGATATATTGTATCAACTGGCTTTTGACTATGTGAGCTACCTAAACTGGGATGATAACAGAGTCTGGGAATATAGATATCATTGAGTTGAGCTGCTTCTAAAATTGTCATCCCTTCTTCAGCCTTAACCTGGTTATCGTTGATCTTTATAGTAACACTCATACTATCCCTTTTTCAATTAAAATTGGAGAAATGTCTCAGCAATCTCACCAAGAATGGGAGATTGCATCTTGTTTACATGCTGCCATACATGGTAAAGATGGCCTGTTAGTCATTGGTTTACAGGGAGCACATGTATATTTTATCTTTTTTCGTTCTGCTTCTGTTACAAATGCAACTTCTTCATCAGATAAAGGATCGTTTTCATCAGGTCCTACATCTAATACTCTATAAGGGCAAGCACTTATACAATCCTTACATCCATTGCATTTTTCTGTATCAATTGCAATAAAGTAGTCTCCAGAGCCGTCCTTATATCCGTAATTTGCTATCATATAAATAACTCCAATCTATTTTTTACCCTTCTCAAGGAGTGCTTTTGCAAAGAGAGCTGCACCAATGGCACCTGCAAGCTGTGTATCGTAATCGGTCTTCATTATTGGTATTCCAACTTCTTTTTCAAGTCGTGTAACAACACCCCTATTCTTTGCAATTCCTCCAGTTATTGCAAAGTCTTCTTCGACTCCAATTCGCTCGAGAAGCGTCATTATTCTATGTGCCATAGCAGAACAGTAGGCTGCTAATACCTTATTTTTCGGCCAGCCTTCTCTAAGCAGACCAGTTGCCTCAGTCTTTGCATATACAACACAGGTACTACTAACAGGTTGAGGTTCCTTTTCTACCTTAAGTGAAAGATCTCCAACATCATTAATAGATACGCCCAAAAGATCAGCAAATACTTCCATACCCCGACCAGTTCCTGCTGCACATTTATCATTCATTAGAAAATTTGTAACTTTTCCACGTTCATCACAGTGAATTGCCTTACAATCCTGACCACCCATATCTAAAATTGTTCTAACAGACGATCCATACATGAAATTACCACCACGGGCATGACATGCAATTTCAGTAATTGCACGTTGACTGAAAGGAACATTTACTCTCCCATATCCAGTACCAACAGTATATTTAATGTCCTCAAGTTTGAGACCTGTATCTTCCATTGCCCAGTTTACAGCTTTCATAGCAGAGTCTGGACTATCTGAACCAGTTCTCATATTTGAGTAAGTATATAGCTCACCATCAGCAAGAATAACTGCCTGCGAACTAACAGAACCTACATCTATTCCAGAAGTAATTACCTTACCCTTCCAATCTAATTTAGGATTAGTCCAACGCGATTCAGTCCATCTCCAAAGCTCTTTTTTTTCTGCCATATTATTTACCTCCTATCCAGCCAGCTGCTGCAAGAGCTGCACCCAAAGCTCCTACGAACTCAGGTTCCTTTGGTACAACGACTTTTAATCCTAGATCTTTATTAAGAGAACCAACAAAACCAATGTTATTTGCAACACCGCCCACTAGCACCACATCTTTATTGAATCCAATTTTTCTAACCATTGATGTGATTCTACTGGCCATCGCATCGTGAACTGCTTTTGCCATATTTGCCTTTGACACATTGTTATGAACCATTGTTACAACCTCTGATTCTGCAAAAACAGTACACTGTGCATTCATTGGAATATCCTCAGTTGCTTTCAAAGATAGATCGCCTAAATCTTCAAGTTTTACTTCAAGTGCTCGAGACATCGCTTCAGTGAACGCACCAGCTCCTGCTGCACATTTTTCATTGACTTCAAAATCAAGAATTTTTCCAGTCTCGTCACATCTCATTCCCCGTCCTTCTTCAGCACCTACATCTATCACACTTCTGGCTGCAGGGTGAAGATATACAGCCCCAAGTGAGTCACAACCTACAACAGATTTGGTTTCATCATAAAAGGGAGCAAGTTTCTCACCCGCCCCAGTAGATATCACTTTATCAAGATTATCTTTTGTAATGCCTGCATCTTTAAGAGCATTATCAACAGCTTTTTGAGCGCTTTTATCTACTTCAAATCCAGCAAGAACATTTGATTTTGCAATGATTTTATTATCTTTCAAAATTACAACTTTAATGAATTTTGCTCCTAAATCAATACCCATAGTTATCATATTTTTACTCTCCTTCATTTCGCTCCAAGAGTCTCCATAAAAGCATTAATTTTTGCCTTAGTTCTAGCTTCATCAAACTCTCTTTCATCAGCATTATTTCCTTCAAAAGCCATAACCGGAAAACCAGCATCAAGAAGAGCAAGTCTATTCTCAGCAATCCCAACAGTCAATCCTTCACAACCTCTGTTGTAATGAAGCATCACACCGCTCAATTTCCACTCTTTAGCAATTCTTATCATCAAGTCGCTTTTGAAGTGGCATGAGTAGAAATGTTGCCATTCAGGTTTATGTAATTCATATTTTACATACTCGTAGAGCGCCTGATCCCTACTTGAAAATTCCATGTTAGGGATAGTCTTTGCACCCCAAGTGCCATCCTTTTTTACCTCCCATTGACCGATAAGACCGAATGTGTATAAGGAACCAATGCTTACACATCCAAATTTTTCAAGATAACGGAAGATACTAAGAAAACTCCATGGCGGTTGTGTATCTGACATTACTCTAAAACTTTCATTTGGAACTGCTGCAATACCTCGTTTAACTCTATCTTGTACCTCTGGGAGAAGATCTTTTTCATAAAAATCTGCTACTTGTTTTCCAGCTTTTTGAAGTGTTCCAAGTACATACAATGAATAAATAGATTTTTCATCTAGTGGTGCAGGTATTGCTTTATTCAATGCACAAGCCTCCGCCCATTTCGATGTTGAAACAAAATGGTTACGAATTGCTTTATATAAAAGCTCATCATCGTAATCTCTTTTAGTTGTCTTTTCTAAGAATTTTATACCGTCCTTTAACTGTTCAACGACATACTTGATTTTGCTGTCGGTAAGCTCATGAGACGGCCCAACAGCATTATCAACTGTATACATTGGAATTCCACCTTCAAGATCTGATACTACCTGGTACCATTTAGCATGTGAACAGCAGATATGATCCTGCCAGATAAAATCAGGTTTCGGAAATCCTATAGGTTTTGCACCCTGGAATCTTGGGACAAACTCTCCATCCTTATATCCAAATGCAAACTTATCAGTAATAATGGAGCCCCAGTAATTTCGCATATAAGAGCAAAGATCCCGTGGATAACCTTTTACCTCTGTTGCTTCCATACATTCTAACGAGAGTTTCTTATCAAATGCAATTGTCGCGCTATAAGGTTCACTTGTAATTGGATAAACATCATCACCAAGACCAGCAGGAATCGCATCAAACGTCCATGCACCACCAGCCCATCGAAGTCCACCTTTATCATGGGCTTCTACATAGTCCTGATAAAATTTCATTCGGATATCTTTTGCTTTTTGCCAGCATTTCAATTTCTCTGTTGGATATTTTGCCTCTTGTTCCATTTTTTTACCTCCTAGAATAAATCCTCCTCACCAATCATTTCAAGAAATGCTTCAACACGAATTTTAAACTGACCAATCGGAACTGTCACATCAAACTCTAAAAACAGAGTAGGTACTCCAGCATCTTCCAGTGCTTTCTTTATTGATACAAACTCAAGTTCATGTGGATCACAGAACTTTTGTTGCATTATGATAGCACCATCTACATTCCAATCTTTACATAGTTTCAAAATATGTGGGATTCTTTTTCTCTCTTCCCAGTCCTTCGTAGGACAAGGGATTCTATCAATATACCTTGATGCAATAGAAGAAAGCAGATCTTTCCCGTTTTCAACTTCATTCCAGAAGTATCTAGAACCTGTACAATGATCATCAATTACAAAAGTTGCTCCACAACTCTCAACCATGTTCATAAAAACAGTATCATCATCCTCAGATCCAAGAATCATCAATCGGCTACCAGTCTCCCTATCAGGCGTATGATTTTCTAGTTTTTTCAGAAGATCCTTCAACATCTTATTATGTTCAGCTTTATCCGTCATCTGCATAGCCATTACAACTTCCATGACCTGCTCACCGGTAATTGGTGGTATATCGCGTTTCCTTAATTCATAGAGCTTTCTCATTAAACGACGGTTCTCATTGTAGACCTCAATAGCGTTTTTTAAATCTTTATCAGTGATTTTCTTACCCATCCAATCTTCAACTTCATTTTTGAAAGTCTTGTATTCCTCAGTCAGGAACTCATATGCATGCGGACTCTGAACCTTATGAGGCATACATAGGAATTTACTAAACTCTACAGGTCTGTGTTTAATCCAACTAGTATAAGCCTGTCTAATATGAAGACAGGACTGGGCTATCATTAGACCATCAAGATATTTATATCTGTTTTTTAGTCCCTGGGCAAGACAGTCTCTACAAAATGGACAGAACATAGCAAAAATATGAGGTTCAGTCAAATCCTGTGGCTCATGACTACCTAAAATACGCACAGGCAGAACGCCAGCAGCGTATAATATTTCTTCAGGTACATAGGTACAAAAATAACCCATTACTTTGCCATTATTCTTTTCTTTCCATTCTTTTGCATAATCATGTCTATTTTTTTCCCAATCTTTGAATTGTTCAATTAGTTCTATATTACAACCCCCTTTTCATTTTGATTTATATACTAGATTTATGAAACTACTTTTATCAAATCCTACGGACTTGAAAAAAGCTATTAAATCTCCACTATCCCATTCTACAGTTGTATGCACTTCTTTTATTCCTTCATCTTTGAAATAGCAAATCAAAGCTTCCCCAAGAGTCTTACCTATTCCTTTCCCCATGAGTTTAGGATCAACCTCTATCATCTCGATCCAACCTGACCGTTCTACACCGAATCCCCATTCTTTTATACAACCAACTATAAAACCTGCAACCTTGTTATCCTTTTCCGCTACAATACACGTTTTAGGACTCTTTTTGATGAAGGACATAAATAGGTCCTCAATTTCATAATCCATACCTTGACCCAGTCCTTCTCTAATAACTTTTCGATGAATGTTGGCTGCCTGACTAATATCCTTCTCCTTCATTGGTCTTATGGTGATATCTTTCATATTAACACCTAAACCTTAATCAACCCTGATGATTTTGACCTTTTTTTCAATCCAATCTGGAGGAAGATAAATGCGACCGCTATTGCCGCACTTCTTTACAATCTTCTCGATCATCTCTTGACCATAGACTTCAAACTTTGTTGGATTGTCCATAATAACCTCTAGCTACATTGTAGCTATATTATAGTTATAATATTTTAATTTATAAGGTTTTTGCCACAATATGTTGTTACCATGCTGCTTTTTACATTTATACATCATCCTTCGAAAAACATTTATGCCACCTTATTATACCTCCCTTCAACCCTGTTATATTAATGGAGATATCGGCATGTTAACACTTGGTGAAACTTTAGACAGATCTGCGATAGCATTTCCAGATAAAGAAGTAATTTGTTTCCTAAGCAAAGACGATAAGAGGATTACATATGCAGAGCTAAATGAGAGAGTAAACCGTCTAGCTGGTGGCCTGGTAAAGTTAGGAATTAAAGCAGGTGATAAAGTTGCCCTGTGGATGCCAAATCGTCCAGAATGGATAGTAACATTTTTTGCTGTTGCAAGAATAGGCGCTGTACTAGTTCCTATGGATACATGGTATAAATCCTCAGAGGCAGAATACATACTAAACCATTCAGATTCTGTTGCAGTAATCACCCTTAAGAAGTTTGGCAAGAGTGAGTTTATTAATATGCTAAGCGAGGTAAGACCAAGACTCCCAAAGCTCAAGCATATTATCGTTGTCGATGAAGTTGTTGAAAACACTGTTTTATATCAATCAGTAATAGGGATGGGTAACGACTGGAGAGAGAATCAAGAGTATACAGATCGACGTTTTCAGAACGATCTCGATAATGTAGTATTCATCGTCTATACCAGTGGTACTACTGGGAAACCAAAAGGAGCCATGCTCAGTCACATGAATATCGTCGCAAATGCAAAGGATGCGGCATCTATTATGCAGGTAAACCATAAGGACCGATTTCTTGTTCCAGTTCCTTTCTCACACCTTTTTGGTTGCGTTTTAGGCATAGCTTTTACTATTGTTCATGGAGCAAGTATTGTTGTCATGGAGACCTTTGGACCTGAGGATGTACTGAAAGCAATCGAGAAAGAAAAGTGTACTGTATGTCATGGGGTCCCAACGATGTTTATCCGTGAATTAGAGGTACTGAGTGTAAGAAAATATGACGTGAGTTCTCTTCGCACAGGGATTATAGCTGGTGCTCCTTGTCCAGTAGATACAATGCATGGAATCATGAATGTTATGAAATGTAATATCTGCATTGGTTACGGATTAACAGAATGCAGCTTGGTCACATTAACCAGATTTGATGATATTCTTCAGCAGAGAGTAGAGACCGTGGGACGTGCATTACCAAATGTAGAGGTTAAAATCGTTGATGATGATCATAAACCAGTCCCCAAGGGAGAAACAGGTGAACTAGCATGTAAAGGCTACAACGTTATGAAAGGTTATTACAAAATGCCAGAACAAACAGCGGAAGCAATAGATAAGAAAGGATGGCTTTACACAGGAGATTTAGCCACAGTTGATGAAAATAAATACTATAAGATTGTAGGACGAAAGAAGGATATGGTTATTGTAGGAGGATTTAATGTCTATCCAAGGGAGATAGAAGAGTACTTGATATCTGATCCAAAGATTCAACAGGTCGCTGTATTAGGCGTTCCAGATCATGACATGGGCGAACTAATCGCTGTTGTTATTGTTCCTGAACTACGTGTCAAAATCACAGGACAAGAAATTGTTGACCTCTGCTATGGTAAAATGGCTAGTGCCAAAGTACCTAGATATGTATTCCTAGAAAAGGAGCTACCGATCAGCAGTAGAGGTAAAGTACAAAAATACAAACTTAGAAAAAAACTAGCTGAAAGGATCGAGAAAGAAAGAATAAAGAAGATTGTTCCTAGCGAAGTGAAGATGAAAAGGAAGAAGGATACATTGGAGACGGTGATAGATAAACTTATGGCAACTGGTAAATTCAATATAGAGCAAAAAGGTGAGATGGAAAAGTTTCTGTTATCACTTAACGAGGAGCAAGATAAGCTTTTTCAGAAGCTAGTTTTAGATAAAAACAAGGTGTTGAAAATAAAAAAGTGAGAGTTATTATAGGTTGTTGAGGACTACTGTTTTTTTCTCTTTAGTCATCCAATTATACATTAAATTACTATCCACCACTGATTCACATACCTTCCTAACTTATTTTTATAAAGAAAGTACTTCTTTTTTCACCAAAAAGTAAAATAATAGTAGAATTACTATCGGTGCTCCATCAATTGTAAATAATTAAATATTCGGCCGACTACAAATGGAGGCTTTAAAATGGAATTAAAAGGAAAATCTGCTATAGTAACAGGGGGAAGTATGGGAATTGGCACAGCCATCGCAATTGCACTTGCTAGTGAAGGGTGCAATGTCGCAATCAATTACCGCAAACATGATACTGAGGCTAAAGAAGTAGCAAAAAAAATTGAACAATTAGGTAAAAAATCTCTCGTTATAAAAGCCGATGTTGCGAGCCCTAACGATGCTGAGTTAATGTTCAAAAAAGTCATAAATGAATTTGGGGGATTAGACATCCTAGTATGCAATGCTGGGATAAATAGAGATCGTGTTATTTGGAAGATGAGTGAAAAAGATTGGGACGATGTAATAAATATCAATCTTAAAGGATATTTCATCTATAATAAACTTGCGGCAGCACAGTTTAAAGGACAACTCTCAGGAAAAATTGTAAATATCACATCTATTAACGGTCTAAGAGGAAAATTCGGGCAATGTAATTATTCAGCTTCAAAGGGTGGCATAATCGCTCTCACCAAAGCATTAGCTAGAGAGGTCGGTAAATTTAATGTCAATGTTAATGCCGTTGCACCTGGTATGGTTATGACTGAGATGGCTAAGAACATACCACCTGAATTCCTTCAAAAAGCAGTAGATGAAACTGTACTTGGCCGAATTGCAACAATAGAAGATATTGCAAATGTAGTTGTTTTTTTATGCAGTGAAAAGGCTAGGCACATCACTGGAGAAGTAATCAAAGTAGATGGTGGTCAATATATTTAGATAGTTGGTGAAAAAGTGAAGATAGGTATTGTAGGAATAGGTCATGGTAAATTTGGAAACCGCAGCGATGCCACTGTACAAGAACTAGCTTTCGAACCATTCAAACAAGCAATCGAAGATACTGAAAACCTTAGAAGAAAAGATATCAATGCGTTGATTGTCGGCTCAGTACCAGAATACCACATGCAACGATCACTCCCCGGTGTTGTAGCAGAGTATGTAGGTATGAACCCTAAATCCACATGGCTCACCGAAGCAGCTTGTGCCTCTGGTAGCGCAGCTATCAGAACAGCATACATGGCTATAAAATCAGGGATGCATGATATTGTAGCAGTTATTGGAGTTCAAAAGATGAGAGAGCTTTCCACTCAGGAAATTTTAGCTCTAATGGGAAGAGTTGGAGATGTACAATGGGAATCAATATTCGGTACTACATTCCCTGGTTACTATGCGCTCTATGCTAATAGGCATATGTACCAATTCGGTACGACAAAAGAGCAGATAGCGCAAGTTGCAGTTAAGAACCACTATTATGGTTCATTGAATCCAAATGCATATTTCCAAAAAGAAGTTACAATGGAAAAAATACTGGGCTCTGACGATGTAGCATATCCACTTAAAGTCTTCGACTGCTGTGCCAATGCAGATGGTGCTGCATGTATCCTTATGACTAATGAAAAGTTAGCTAAAAAATTCACTGACACACCTATATGGTTTGAAGGTCTTGGCTCAGCATCTGCACAGATGTCTGTTCTCCGCAGACCAAATCTTGTTGAGATACCTAGTGCAGTAGAAGCTGCAAAACAAGCATATGCACAGGTAGGTGTCAAGCCATCTGATATTCAGGTTGCAGAGGTACATGACTGCTTTACTATCGCAGAGATTATGGCATATGAAGATCTTGGTTTTTGTTCCAAAGGCAAAGGTGGAAAGTTTATAGAAGAGAAGCAATCTTACATCGGTGGTAAATCACCAGTCAATGTAGATGGAGGACTAAAAGCAAAGGGTCATCCTGTTGGTGCCACTGGTGTTTCAATGACTATAGAAATCGTGAAACAACTTCGAGGAGATGCAGGAAAAAGACAAGTCACTGGTGCTGAAATTGGACTAACCCATAACGTTGGGGGGATAGGGCAATACACCTTTGTACATATACTTAGGAGGTAAAAATAATGCCATTCAAATATTTTGGAAAAATTAATTTTACACCCTATACTAAGGTAGATAAATTTGCTGACTATCTTCAAAAAGGAAAACTTATGGGCACACATTGTAAAAAATGTGGAGAGAAGTATTTTCCTCCAAGAGCCGATTGTATTAAATGTTTGAGTGATGATGTAAAATGGATAGAATATTCAGGGCGGGGCACACTTCATAGTTATACAAAAATAAATGCTGCCCCAAAAGGATTCGATGATATAGCTCCATACATATTGGGTGTTGTTGACCTTGAAGAAGGTGGACGACTGATATCATGGATAGGGGACATCCCAGATGACGATATTAAAATTGGTATGGAGATCAAGGTTGTACCACGTATCTTTGAGGAAATCGAGGAAATTAAACTCTATTACACAATTGAAAAACCGTGAAGTAAACATATACTATGGTAAATAGAAAACTGCTAGTTTCAAATAACATCTTATTCTTTTTCATCAAGTCTGTATCCTTAGGACCTTCTCTGCATTTCTATAAAGTATTTTTTCAATTGTTGTCTTTGTAATAGTTAAAGAGCACAACGCATCGATATTCTCTTTAATACTTTTTACTCCAGGCCAGTCTGAACCAAAAATAATCTTATCTGCATTCTTCTCCAATTCTGGAAAATATTGCAATAATTTTTGAGGAGGCAGTCCAGAAATCTCCATATATAGGTTCTTGTGGAGTCTTGAAAGAAAAAACGCTCTATCATACCAGAAGCCACGCCCACTATGAGCCATTACAATCTTAAGCTCTGGAAAATCTGTTGACACCTCATCAAGATGCAGGGGATCTCCATACTTTAGTTTTGAATTCCTATATATCGATGAACCTGTATGGAACATTATTGGCACATCGAGCTCTACAGCTTTTTCATATAAGGGATAAATTTCTCTCTGATTCGGAAAAAAGTGTTGATAGGTTGGATAAAGCTTCAATCCTCGAAATCCCATTTTCCTTACACACTTCTCTAGTGATTCCTCAGGATTTGGTATTGTTCCAGGATTAATAGATGCAAAAGGGATAAATCTTTTCCGACCTTTACAAAAACTATGTACATAACTGTTTGCCACCACACCAGTAGTAAGCGGAGAATCTTCCGCTAGAATAACAGCATAATCAATACCCTCCTTAACTAGATATTCTTCTAGTCCATCAGGGCTCATGAGCTTGTCGAAGGCCTTGGATAGGTAGGGATTAATCTCGCTAAGATACTCTATCACCCATGGATGCCAATCTTCTTTTCTCCCAATATGAACATGAAAATCAATAACCATTCCTGCATACACAGACGCAGCTCCTTTTACTCAGTCTTCTTTGGTTTTGGAAGAACTGCTTCTTTCAGCTCATCATCAAACGAATGTCCCTCTGCCAGCAATCTTCGATATTTCACAAAATCTATGACATCTTCACCGGTTACTTTTCTACTATTAAAAGCATGAAATCCAAGAAATGCCTCAGTTGACATGTTAGCAGCGAGCCAATGGCGGTTCGCGAGCTTTGTTTGATCCCAAAAGAACTTCTTTTTCATCCTTATGCCATCAATGGATTTAATAAGGCAGCCGGGCATGAGATTAGTATAAGTCCAAACCATATCATCTACTGCTTTATCTAATAGTTCAAAGTCTACAGGATTAGATTTAACAAATTCTCTTGCTTTTTTGAACTCTTCTCCCTTGAGGAACTCACCGTATACAATTTCACCATTATCTAAATATTTATCAGTAATAATAATTGGATTTCTCACGAATTTCTTACCTTGCTTCAGTACTGGCACTACCCTACTGATGAGACCAACTCGTTTCATTTTATAGGCCGACCACAACTCACAAGAAATACAGTTCCACATTGCATCTTCAATTCCAAGATACCAAGGAAGAAAGTCTGTAGAACCACCATCAGGTGCAGAACCATGTCGAGGGCCAGCCTGACCAAATACAGCTAAATCTGATGAGGCTGCAAGATCGCAAGCCATACCAATCTCCTGCCCACCAGCAACTCGCATACCATTCACACGGCATATAGTCGGTTTTTTACAATTCAGAATTGAATCAACCATACCATTGAAAAGATCCATGTATTTGCCATATTCATCTGGCCTTCCACTGTAGTATTCAGCATATTCCTTGGTGTTTCCTCCAGTACAGAAAGCCTTATCTCCTACGGCAGTAAATATAGCTGCTACCACGCTACGATCCATTGACGCCTTATGAAACCCTGCAGTAACACCCTTCACCATATCGGTGGTGTATGAGTTATATTGTTTTGGATTATTTAATATAATCCAGGCAGAATTCAGCCCCTTTATAATGTTTCCTTCAGGGTCGACTACGGGTTTCAATTCGTAAATTATGCTGGGGGGTTCACGGCTGAAATATTCGTCGCCCCATAAATCATGATTTTTCAATTCATTATCTCTCGGTAACCATTCTAAGGTCATTTTAATCCTCCCGTTATACTAACAGTTTTATCTCAGAGCAGAATGACATAACAATATTTAGCCTTTACTAAAACATGAGAATATTACAATTTTCGAAAAGATATTGAGTAAGTTCTTATTAAACAACAAGCATCCAGAGTTCACATCCCTCTTGTGGTATAAGGAGTCTTGTACTTACTATTTTAAATGTTCCAACAACAATATTCCCACTCTCACGTGGGTATTCTATCATCGACCGTGCACCTTCATTTTTTATATTACCAAAACCGTTAGGGGGTATTCCATCATTACCATCCTTTACAACAGGTGTCCAATTTGTTCCATTATAACACCAGATTTCACATCCTTCAGTTTTGGGTTCAATAAAATTAATAAACTTACCATTTGCAGTGCCAACCCATAGCTTGTTATCTGACGATACAATCATAGACCAAACGTACTTATTCATAGGATTTCCGAATCCGCTATATTCAATATCGTTCTTTTTTATCCCCGGAACATTAGCGCTGATAATAGGAGTCCAATGAGTACCATCGTATTTCCAGATTTCACATCCTTTATTGCGGATAATATTTGCGGCTGTACCAACATATAACTCATTGTTATATACTACCATTTTTCGGATACCGTAATTCTCACGTTCACCAAAGCCATCCTTAAAAACCCCAGTAACTCCTGTTGAAAGATTTACTTTATTCCAATGTATTCCCTCGCTAGTCCGCCATAGTTGACAACCCATTCCAGCTTGAGCAAATAATCTGTATCGGGCGTTAAATGTTCCTACATATAATTGATTTTGGAATACATCCATATCCCATGCATATGTATTTGTTACTCCCACCAAACGGTCTAGTGTTGACATATTAGATTTGAATCCCTTTGTAACTAAGTTTTCCCAATGTACGCCATCCTGTGTTCGCCAGATTTCACAGCCACCATTTTGGGAAAAATCCCAATTCATTGTACCCGCGTAGAGGTAATCGTTAAATTCTTCCATACTCCAGATAGCAACATTATTGAAGTTACCAAATCCACCTTTCATTATAGGAGCATTATTTCCAACTACTTGTTCCCATAACGTGCCATCATAACGCCAGATTTCACCTCCTTTTCGATGAGGATCCCTCAAGCTTCCAATAGAAGTGCTCCATGTTCCCACATACAATTTGCCTTTAAATTCATTCATCACTGAGGCGATACAATTAAAGGGGTAATTAAATCCAGATTTCATTCCAGTAATTGATTCATCACCAACAATTTGTATCACTGAGTCGGTTGTGTAATTATATTTCCAAATTTCACACCCCTCACTAGATTTTACCACACGATGGAGTGCTCTCCTTATTGTACATTGGCGAAGAGAATGTGCCAGCCTAAAAATTATTTTAAAAAGTTGACTCCTATGTAAAAACTTAGGAATTATATCTGGTAATAATTGAGATATGTTCTGTAAAAATTTTGGGAATGTATTCTGAAATAATTTTGGAAATTTGACATTTTGTGTTCCAATATATAGTTCATTGTTGTAAATTGCCATGCCCCTTGTTGCTATATTCGTTTCTTTTCCAAATCCATCGTCATTTAATTGTTTCCATCCTTGTTGATATAAATTCGTCGTTTCCTTTTCTAATCCACTATTCAGTTGTAAATTATTTTGTTGAAGTTTTGCCTGTACTACAATATTTGGAAATATAATCAAAAGGGCAATACAAAAAAACATTAATGTTTTCAAAACTCTATTATTTCCAAATATCGTTTTTTTGTACATCGCTTTTTATAACCTCCCACTATCTCCAATTATTGATATTATGGGTCATTGTTTTATTACGAAAAGATGTATAAAAAACTTCCGACCAATAGTTTGTACAAAATAATATCCCCTCTCAAATTTTTTGCGGATTAAATAAAAAATTTACAGAGTCGTTTTAGCGTTTTCTCTACTACAACATATTTGTTGATTTTTCCCTCATATACTAAAACATCACAGAAAATTTATGATATCCAATTATTGACGCGTTCCATTATAGTTATTTTTAATTAATCAGTTCCAATAAATCCGAATCATCCAACCTAAACAAATAAGATTATATACCTCTTTATAATTTCACCGACACAGAGGGCGAGGTATGAAAGCCGCAGTTCTATATGGGAAAGAAGAGTTGAATATTGTATCTGATTTTGACGATCCTATAATGGGGTCATCAGACGTACTTATAAAATCAAAACACACAGGATTGTGTAGCACAGATCGCAGTCTTTACCGCGGTTTCGTTCCCTTTAAACCGCCACTAATCATAGGACATGAAATTGCTGGTGTAGTTGAGGACTTTGGTACATCTACTACAGGTTTTGATGTTGGCGATCATGTAATTATTCCACCTGTTTATCCGGGATGTGAAGATGAGACATGTAGTTCATGTAAAGAGGGACTGACAAATAGATGTAAAAAATCAATTTTTATTGGGCATGGTGTGCATGGTGGTGATGCAGAATTAATCGCTGTTCCCTCAAAATATACATTTAAAATCGATGATAGAGTACCCTTAGAAGAGGCATGCATAATCCCAGATGCCGTCTCCTCACCATTTCATGCATTGAAAAGTAGATCTGTTCCCGCACATATCCTCCGTAATACATCAGATTCCAATAAGCTATTTGATCGAAAGAGCCATTGGCTACAAGGACGGAATGTTGTTGTCTTTGGTGTTGGAGGTATTGGAGGTCCAACCATCAATCTTGCTGCACGATATTTCCAAGCTAAAAATGTTGTTGCTGTTGATATTTTTGACGAAAAACTCGAGTTTGCAAAAAAACTTGGTGCGACACATATAGTAAATTCAAGAGCATATTATGAGGAAAAAGGCATTGCATTAAATGAACTTACTGGGAGAGATAAAGCAAAAGCAACATCAGAATTAGCAAAACATATTACTTCAAATTTGGCAGAGGATAAATTCCAGGTTGACTGTGTGCTTGACTGTTCTGGTGTTCATGAAACATTTCCATTAACAATCGAAACGGCTAGTAAAAACCGAACCATAATCCAGGTTGGATGGCCTCCAAAACCTGTACGTGATTTCCTGAACCAAAAAATCATGGACAAGTATTTGACAATCAATGGAACATGGGCATGCCCAATGAATGAAATAAATGAAATTGTGAAAGCAGTAGAAGCCAATGTAGTTGATTTAAATTTATTAGTAACCAACAGGGGATATACATTAGACAGATTGGAAAACGCAATACATGATCTCGAAGCTGGTAAAATCCTTGGTAGAGCAACCATTAATATAGTTTGATTTTAAGAGATGATGTTATGACCTACAAGACAATAATTGTAGAAGAAAAGGATATGATTGGTAGAATTACCCTCAACAGACCGCCTTTAAACATTCTCAACATTGAGATGATGCAGGAGATCAACAACGCATTAAAGTTATTCCATAAACAGGCATTGAAAGTTCTTATACTAAATGCAAATGGTAAGGCATTTTCAGCGGGTGTGGATGTGTCAGATCATACAAAAGAAAAGGTAAAGGAAATGATTCAAACCTTCCACAATATATTTACTAATCTCTACAAAATCAATGCTCCAACAGTTGCACTTGTCAATGGAGCAGCATTAGGGGGAGGATGTGAAGTTGCAACATTCTGTGATATAGTTATCGCATCAGAAAAATCCAAATTTGGTCAACCAGAGATCATGGTTGGTGTATTCCCACCGGTAGCAGCTGCCATTTTTCCTAAACTTATGTGGAGCAAAAAGGCACTGGAACTCATGTTAACTGGAGAGACGCTCCGTGCAAACGAGGCAAAGGAACTTGGACTTATCAATCACATTTTACCTATGGAGAATTTTGAAATTGAAGCAGAGAAATTCATCAATGAGAAACTTGCGAACAACAGTGCAATTGTTCTTCAGCTGACAAAGAGGGCGTTCATGGAAGGTGCAACTCATAACTATGGCGAAGCAATCAAGAAAATTGAGGATATCTACCTAAACGAGCTTATGAAAACCAATGATGCAAATGAAGGACTAGCTGCATTTCTAGAAAAAAGGCGGCCCATTTGGAAAAATAAATAAATTTTACTTACCTTTGAAGGCAGGCCTTCGTTTCATTACTACCGAATTCAAGCCTTCGTAGGCATCTTGGGTCGAAAATATCTTTGCTAAATAACTAAGTTCTAGTTCTAATCCTTTATTTAAATCAAGGCGACTACCCTCATCTATGATTTTGTTAGCTAATTTTATAGCAATAGGGGCCTTGTATGATATAGTCTTTGAAATCTTTTTTCCGAGTTCGTTTAACTCTCCTTTTCCTGATAATACATCTTGAATATTAGTGTCAGAGAAATATTCCTTGATCTTCTTGAAATATTCTGGCAGCTCAACAATTTCTCTCTTTGATTTGCTTACAATTTTTTCACTGCTGATAAGATCAGAAATCTGCCTATCTATCTCCTCAGCTGACATAACATATTCAACTAATCCTATTGATATAGCGTTTTGGGCATCAAGAATCTTGCCTGTGAATATCAGATATTTCGCAAGCTCCTTTCCAATATATTGTGCGGTTCTCTGAGTGCCACCTAGACCTGGATATATACCTATTCCTGTTTCAGGAAAGCCAATGCTACCCTTTCCGGTTGCGATAATTGTGTCAGCAGCAAGCGCAATTTCAGCACCACCCCCTAATGCTAGACCATCAAGCTTTGCTATAACCAATTTCTTAGATGTATCTATTTTATTAAGAACAGAATGACCATACCTAGTGAATCGACAAATATCCTCGATCTTGTGCTCCTCTATCTTTTTTATAAAGTATTGTATGTCTGCACCTGCAATAAACGCCTTGCCAGCTCCCTCTAGAATTATCGCTTTGACATTGGGGTCACTATTTGCTAATGTGAACTGTTTATCTAGCTGTTGGATAACTTCTTCATTAATAGCGTTCATGGCTTCAGGTCTGTTAATAAGTATTCTCGCAATTTTGTCCGTTATTTCAAGGTCAACATAGTTGAATCTCCATTCTTCTTTCTTTTCATAAAGTTGTTTTAATATGGTTGGAACCTTCAATGATGGATGTTTTTTTACGAACTGTGTGACGATTTTATACGAGTGTTCGATCCCATATTTATTCATCATTTCAAAAGGACCTAATTCCCATCTAAGACCGATCTTAGCACCTCTATCAATATCCTCAATACTTGAAACTTCTTCCTCTATAAGTTTGCAGGCTACTATGAAAACGGCACCAAGAAGGCGTTCTTCTATTATCGCGGTCTTTGCAGTATCAATCTCACCACCCATATCCCAAGATTCGTGCTTTTCAAACTGTTGCTTGAGACGGTTGCTAGGTAGGTAGAAGTCACCAAGTTTGTTTCCTAGACCTACAGTTGAGTGATACGCTATAGGAATACCTGTCACGTTCATCAATTCAAATGGTCCCATACCGATTTTAAATGCCTTTTTAGCAATATCATCTATCGTAGGGGCGTTAGCTATATCCTCTTCAAAGAGCCTAGTGGCTTCATTTAACCATGGTACAAAAAAACGGTTTACCGCAAATCCAGGTGAATCAGCTACATGTATAGCTATCTTACTTATTTTACGAGAAAAAATATCAGCGAAAGAAATGGTTTTTTGACTTGTATCCTTACTAGGTATTATCTCTAATAAACGGTTCATTGTAGGATGGTAAAAGAAATGGAGGCCAAGGAATCTGTCACTGCGGTTTACTGAAGAACCAAGTTCTGTTATAGAAAAGGATGATGTGTTAGATGCAAAAACAGTCTTATCTTCACATACGCTATCTAAATATTTAAAAATATCCTTTTTGACATCCATATTTTCGAACACTGCTTCTATGACAAGATCTGCGTCTTTTATTTCATCTTTATTCGTGGTACCTCTGATATGACTTAAGATCTTTTCTGTTTGTTCTTGAGTAAAGATTCTTCTGTTGATAGCTTCTGATAGTGTTTTTTTGATGTTTTCTATTCCCTTTTGAACAAACCGGTCCTCAACATCTACCATAACCACTTGTAATCCTTCTTGAGCCGCTTTCTGTGCTATACCACTCCCCATAACCCCAGCGCCAATAATTCCAATCTTTTGTATCTTCATAATACTACACCTTATTTCTAAAATACACCTTAATACTTTGATCAATCAACTCTTACTTCTAAAGCTACAGCTGCACCTGTGTCACCAGCAGCACAGCCATCGAATAATCCATAACCTCCACCCTTTAACACTAACTCTTCGATTAGTTCTATTATTAGTCTTGCTCCTGTAGGTGCTTGTGGGTGACCATAGATAAGAGAAGAGCCAAAGTTGTTCATATTCTTCCAATCTATGTCCATTTCTCTACAGAAGTAAATGTCATTAACCGCAAAGGGATTATGTGTTTTGATAACATTTATGTCTTCAATTGATAAATCTATTTGTTTAAGGGCCATCTTAGCTGCTGGAATTATTGCCATTGCCATAAAACCCTTTTTTGCTCGTCCTTCCCCAAATGATAAAACTTTGATTTCTATTTTTTTATCTTTGCTTAGCTGTTTTGCCTTTTCACGAGTAGTTACAATAATACCACAATTTGCATCTGCTGGATGAGTTTGAGTTCCAAAGGTAACCGTACCATTTGGCAATACTGGCTTGAGTTTTTGGAGACCTTCCAATGTTGTTGGATAAATGCCTTTATCTCCATCTATTGTTGCTAAAACTTTTCGGCCTTTTCTATCTTTGATATCAATAGGAGTAATCATATATCTTTTTTGGAAAGCTCTGTCATCTTTAAGAGCCTCTTGGTATTGATTATAACGTAAAAATGTAATTTTATCTTGTTCTTCTCTCGTAATTCCTGCTTCTTTTGCAACGTTTTCAGCAGTCTCAACCATAGCATTCTTGGCAAATGGGTCATTACCAAAGTTGTCCCAAACCCAACTTTCCTTGTCCTGTGTTGCCCCTGGAGCCTCTGGGTTTGGATAAACAAGTAGTGGACCATTAGAACATCGATCACCATAAACAACAAGTATGTTCTTTCGTAGTCCCGCCTCTATACCTAATGCAGCTAACTCAACACATCTTGCACCAGTAGCACATGCTTGTCCCACCATGGGACCAGTGATATGCTCAGCACCTATCATACCTGCTAGCCAAGGTGTGCCATAGAAACTTGATATCTGAGGAATTGTTATTCCAAAAATAAGTTCATCAAACTCCTTAGGAGATATTTTTCCCTCTTGCAAAAATCTATTCCCGACATCTGCAGCAAACTTTATTGTATGAAGGTTCTGAAAACTTCCTTGCCAGGTGCAGAATGGTGTGCTCCAATAACCACCGTATGGAATATATACATTCTTGAAGACCTTCATTTCTCCTTGCCTCTTCTTTGGTTTATTACTACTCATAAAAACACCTTCCCCCTTTTCAATCCTTACTAAGGTTTTTCTTAAGTTCATCATTCAATATGGGTACAACCTCAAAGAGGTCCCCTACAATACCACAATCTGCAATATCAAAGATCGGTGCCTCTGGATCCGTATTAATAGCTATAATAGTATCAGAACTTTTCATACCAACTTGATGCTGAATCTTACCGGAGATACCACACGCAATATATAACTTTGGTGACACAGTCTTTCCACTTTGACCCACTTGATCCGATCGTGGCCTCCAGCCAGCATCAACCGCCGCTCTTGACGCACCCACTACTCCATTAATTGTTTCAGCTAGGTCTTCCAAAATTTTAAAATTTTCAGCAGAGTCCATACCTCTACCACCGGAGATAACAATATCTGCCTCATCTAAACTCTTGGTACCTGATTCAGTTGTCTTAATGATCTCTTTTATTATAATCCTCATAGCTTTAGGATCTATATCTACAGGTATCGATATGATCTCTGCTTTTCGGGAAGAATCTGGACTCTGAACCTTCATTACGTTTGGCCGAATAGTAGCCATTTGAGGACGGGCACTCGGTGAGATAATATCGGCCATAATATTCCCACCAAAAGCTGGTCTAGTTTGCAGAAGTAAACCATCTTTAATCGATAAACCTGTACAATCTGCAGTAAGACCTACTTCCAAAGCAGCGGCAACACGTGGAGCTAAATCTCTACCCAAATGAGTCGCAGGGAAAAGTACGATATTAGGCTTATACTTCAATATCAAACCTGTTAATATTCCTGCATAATTACTGGTATTGTACTGAATGAGATTCTCGTTCTCAGCTGTGTAGATTACGTCTACACCATAAGCTGCTATATCATCACATAGATGTTTGACTTTTCCACCAAGGATTACTGCCCCTACTCTCTCACCCAAAGTGTCAGCGATCTCTCGAGCTTTGGTAGCGAGTTCAAAGCTCACTTTCTTAATATCCTTTTCACGGAGTTCTACAAAAATCCAAACATCCTTATACTCTGAGAGGTCTTTATCACTCGGTTTTGGTCTCTCAAGGAGTATAGCATCAAACTTACATATTTCCACACAAGATCCACAAAGGGTACAGTTTGCTTCAATCTCGGCCTTCTTATCCTTGATATTGATCGCAGCAAAAGGACATGCTTTAACACATAACCCACATCCTGTACATTTATCAAGAATAATCTCTATACCCACACCTTCACCTCTTTATTAGAGCCTCGTGTTTCAAAAGGATCTCCCCCAACTTCTTTGCAGCTTCCTTACCTTCTTTTTCTATAATTTCACATTCTCCGCGTGATGGCGGAGTATAAGTCTTTATAACTTGAGTAAATGATCCGTCTAAGCCAAATTTAGATTTGTCCCCTCCTAATTTTTCCGCATCCCAAATATTAAAAGGCTTCTTCTTAGCTTTTAATATTCTACTCATAGGAGGATTCCCTGGTTGAAATGATGTTGGAGGGAGAAGGGCTAACAGTAATGGTGCTTTAGCTTCAAGAATATGATACCCATCCTCCGTTTGTTTATGAATTGTAAGTTTGTGTTTATCATCTATCTCAATCTTTTCTACATAGGTTACCTGAGGCATGCCAAGTTGTTGCGCAATCTCAGGTCCTACCTGTGCTGTATCTCCATCTATGGCTTGCTGCCCACAAAAAACCATGTCAATTGATCCAAGTTTTCTAATAGCCTGAGCAAGCGTGTAAGCTGTAGCGAAGGTATCAGAGCCTGCAAATGCTTTATCAGAGATAAGCACTGCCTCATCTGCACCAAGAGCTAAACATTTCATTAATGCACTCCGTGCCTGTGGCGGACCCATTGTAATAACTATAACACTCCCATCGCCAATCTTCTCTTTTATCCTTACACATTCCTCAACTGCATAGTGATCATAAGGGTTCAAAATACTAGGTACACCATCCCTAACCAATGTGTGGGTTTTAGGATCAACCTTCACCTCTGTTGTGTCAGGTACTTGCTTTACACAGGCGACCAGCTTCATTTCTATTCCTACGTAATGTTATCGATAGGCTAAAAAATCTTTGCCAAGCAATTCTCTAGCAATGATCAGCTTCATAATCTCTGAAGAACCTTCAGCAAGTGTAAACGAACGTACTGCCCGCCAGGCCTTCTGATCTTGACATTCTTTAGTATATCCAAAAGCTCCCTGCCATTGCATAACATCATCGATAGCCTCAACAGCCCAAAATGGAGCAACAGACTTTGCCATGGCAATTGCCATGCTAACATCAAACCTCGAAGCTTTTCCCTGTAGTTCTTGATCAAATGTCCAAAGAGCCTTATAGCCTAAATCACGAAGTGCCTGTATTCTAACATGGTGTTCAGCTAGCTTGAATTGAATACCCTCATACTTTCCTATGGGTCTTCCAAATGCCTTACGCTCTTTAATATATGCAATTCCGTTTTCAAGAGCTTTAGCTGCAGCGCCGGCACATACAAGAGATATTAGACCACGTGCAAGCTCATACCCTTCATGTACAATATAGAACCCTTTATTTTCCTCCCCAATCAAATAATGTTTTGGAATCTCAACATTTTTTATGTCGAATCCACCACAAGAAATTGCTTCTCTACCGATATCTTCAACATAAGTAGGTGTTATACCTGGTGTATCCTTCAAAGGAAGATAAAACAAATTCATCCCTCTTGTACCCTTCTCAGGTGTCATTTTAGCAAGCGTAACATGTCCTCCGCCATATTCCACAGCTTCAGCCACACCACTGATATACATCTTCTCTCCGTTGACAACGTATTTATCCCCTTTTTTACTAATCTTGGTTTTCATAGAGCCTAAGTCTGATCCAATATCTGATTCAGTTGTAGCTATACCTATAATTTGTTCCCCTTTAATTGCCTTAGGTAAGATTTCCTTTTTTGCCTCCTCGGTCCCATATTTATTGAGTACGTGTCCCCAAGAGGTGCCTACTAAAAACAGAACTGGAATTGAACAGCTAGGATCTGCCCTGGCCAACTCTTCAACCGCAATCCCGGCCGTTACTACATCAGTGCCTAAACCACCATATTCGGGATCTATCACCATACCAAGGAGTTCAAAATTCGCCAATGCCTTTATGATATCCTTCGGCATTTTTCTTGTATCTTCTAATTTTTCAGTTTTTGGTACAATTTCACTTGCGCAAAATTCTTTCATACTTTCTCTAAATAGTTCTTGCTCTTCTGAAAATCTATAATCAACTATCTTAACAACCCCCTTTGGTTTAATAAGTTTATAGGGTATAATTGGTTCGGTATAATAAGTTTATTATAAGCACAACTATAAACTGTTTATCCTCTCGAAAATATCATCGACATTATAACAAAAGATAGAGATTTACATAGTTAGTTTTATACTATTATATCTATCTTTTTTAATGATAATGTTTTAAAAGATGCTGTTTTAACCGAGTTTATGACGTAATCTCATAGGCCTAAACGTTTTGCGATAACAATCCTTTGAATCTCCGAGGTTCCCTCACCAATCTGACTAAGTTTAATATCTCTGAAATATCTCTCTAATGGACGATCTCTCATATAACCATATCCACCATGAATCTGAATAGCATTTCTTGTCGCTCGCATAGCTATTTCAGATGCAAATAACTTTGCTATGGCTGCCTCCTTACTAAAAGACATATTATTATCCTCTAAGTATGCAGCGCGATACACCAATAAACGAGCTGCTTCAATCTCAGTTGCCATGTCAGCAATCATCCACTGAATCGCCTGGAATTTACCAATTGGACGTCCGAACTGCTCTCGTTGTTTAGCATATGCAATACTATCCTCAAGAGCACCGCGTGCAATGCCAACGGACATAGCACCAACAGCAGTACGACCACGATCAAGAGTGTCCATCACACCATAAAAACCCTTGTCCTTTTCACCAAGAATATTTTCCTTGGGAACATGACAATCCTCAAATATGAGTTCAGCAGTTTTACTACCACGAAGCCCAAGCTTATCCTCCAATTGACCAACTTTAAAACCAGGAGTATCTTTCTCTAAAATAAATGCACTTATACCCTTTGTACCCTTCGTCTTATCAGTCTTAGCCATCACAATGATAGCCTCGGCGATATCTCCACTAGTGATAAACTGCTTAGTTCCGTTTAACACCCATTCATCACCATCAATAACAGCAGTAGTCTGAATTCCTCCTACGTCAGATCCAGCGTTTGGTTCAGTGATTGCCAAGGCCGTAAAAGCTTCACCGCCTGTAAGTCTTGGTAGATACTTTTTACGTTGCTCTTCAGTACCTGCCTCATAAATATAACCATTACCTAGTGTGTTATGTGCTTCAATAGTTATACCCGTAGATCCACATAACCGTGAAATCTCCTCAAGAGCAATCATATAACAGATCTTATCAATCCCAGCTCCACCGTACTTCTTAGGAACCGTCATACCCATAAGACCAAGTTTACCCATTTTCTTGTACATATCCCATGGGAAGTACTCTTCTTTATCAATTTTCGAGGCAAGTGGTTTTATCTCCTTTTCACAGAATTTTCGCACAGTTTTTTGAAATAATTTCTGCTCTTCAGTCATTTCAAAGTCCACGATAACCCCATACCGAGATATGCAAAGAGTCTTTAAAGTTACTTATAACTTTTATCGAAGATTTTTTGTATACACAGTCGTTTCTTATGATAGCTGAGGGGAGTTGTAGTATGGACGAAGTTGTGTGGGAACCGACAGATGAGTATGTTGAGAAAGCAAACATAACGAGATTCATGAAAAAATATGATATTAAAGATTATGAAGAATTAATAAAGAGATCGACTGACGATCTCGAATGGTTTTGGGATGCAGTTATAGAAGACTTGGGTATTGAATGGTTTCAGCCATATGAAAAGGTTCTTGATGATTCTGATGGAATACAGTGGACTAAATGGTTTATTGGTGGCAAAATAAACATCGTCCATAATTGTCTTGATAAACATGTGAAATCTGATAAAAAAAATAATATCGCCATTACTTGGGAGAATGAGAAGGGTGATATACGAAAGTTAACCTATAACGACCTATACAAAGAAGTTAATAGATTTGCAAATGCTCTAAAAGAAATGGGTATAACAAAAGGTGACAGAGTCGGTATATATATGCCGATGATTCCTGAAATTGTCATTGGGTTTTTAGCGGTGATAAAGATTGGTGCAATAAGCATACCTATATTCTCAGGTTTTGGAGGACATGCACTTGCATCCCGGTTAGATATTGCTGGAGCTAAAGTTCTCCTTACTACCGATGGTTCCATCAGAAGAGGCAAATCGTTAGAAATAAAAAAAGAGGTAGATAAAGGCGTTGCTACAGTATCTACTTTAGAACATGTGGTTGTCTATAAACACCTTGGATTAGAAGTACCATGGAATGATGGTAGAGATATCTGGTGGGAAGATATAACTTCAAATCAAGTAGATGAATGTGAAACATTGCAGATGGATTCTGAAGACAATGCAATGATCATATTTTCTTCAGGAACAACAGGTAGACCCAAAGGAACAGTTCATACCCATGGCGGAGCTCTTGTTCAGATAGGGAAAGAACTTGGGTATTATTTTGACACTAAGGAAAATGATGTATTTTTCTGGCTAACTGACATAGGATGGATGATGGGACCCTGGATGATCATCGGTGTTCAGAATTTTGGTGGCAATATTGTTATATTCGAGGGGGCGCCCAATTATCCCTACCCAGATAGGTTATGGGAGCTTATTGAAAAACAAAAAATAACAACATTTGGCATTTCACCAACAGCTATACGTTTACTAATGAGATACGGAGACAAGTGGGCTAAGAAGCATGATCTTAGCTCTCTAAGATTTTTAGGGTCCACCGGTGAGCCTTGGGACCCTGATTCATGGAATTGGTTTTTTGAAAAAATTGGTGGTAAAAAACTACCGATCATAAATATCTCAGGTGGTACAGAGATTATTGGATGTTTCTTATCACCACTTCCAATCACTTCACTGAAACCCTGTACACTCCGCGGCCCAGGTTTAGGGATGGATATCGATGTCTTTGATGATAACGGAAACCCAATAAGAGGAGAGATGGGACATCTTGTCGCAAAGAAACCTGCACCATCAATGACACGAGGATTCTGGAATGAGCCAAATCGGTATATAGATACATATTGGTCAAAATGGCCAAATGTATGGTATCATGGGGACTGGGCTAAAATAGATGAAGATGGATATTGGTCTCTTCACGGAAGAAGTGATGATACTATCAAGGTAGCTGGAAGGCGAACAGGACCAGCTGAAATTGAAGCTGCACTTATCGAACACCCTGCGGTATCAGAGGCAGCAATAATAGGAGTTCCAGATGATATAAAAGGAGAAGATATCGTTTGTTTTGTTGTCTTGAAGCCAAAGCACAAACCAGATGAAACTCTTAGAGAAGAGCTTAAAGAACAAGTGGTAAAAATAATGGGAAAAACACTAAAACCACGTGATATAAAATTTGTAAACGATTTACCAAAAACAAGATCTGCAAAAATTGTCAGAGGAATAATAAAAGCAATATTCCTTGGAAAAGATGTTGGTGATATTTCGTCAATTGAGAATCTCAAAGCGGTGGAAGAGATAAAAAATGCTACCTAAAATAATAATTTAGCATTCTAATAAAAAGAAAACATTTTTCAATAAACTTATTATTATACCTCTTTGTAATACGTGGGGACTTTATAGTTTTTTTTAACCCTATAAGGAGAGATACTGAATATGTTAAGAAAAGTATGTATTGTTGGAGGAGCAACCACACCATTTGATTATGGTCCAACTGGCTTTGAAAGTATAGAAGGAGGAGCAGCTGAATGTGTACGAGAAACACAGCGAGATATCCCAGAGTTTTCTCTACGAGATATCGATTTAATGATTTATTCACATTTTTCAGTACATTTTGGACATCAACTAGCTGCTGAATGGATTATTCATGATCATCTTGGACTAGTAGGAATTCCTCATTATCGGGTTGAAAACGGAGGAAACACTGGTGGCTCAGCATTATATGCTGCTGCATTAGCAGTGATGTCTGGTCATCATGATGTTGTTGGAGTTGTTGGCTGGGAAACCATGGATTCCGTATCACAGTCGCAGGGTAGTGAATTTATTGCCATGGCGTCTGATATACGATACGAACTTATAGTTGGGGGTATCTACCCCATTTATTATGCTGCAATGGCGAACAAATGGATGAAGGATAATAATGTTACCGAAGAGGATGTTGCGTCTATTAGTGCGAAAAACAGGAATAACGCTATGGATAATCCTAAGGCTCAGTGGTATCGAAACGAACACAAATACATAACCGTGGAGGATGTAATGAACTCTCGTCTCATTTCTTATCCAATTAAGAAATATGATTGTTGCCTTATGTCCCGGGGAGTAGCCTTTGTTCTCGTATGTTCAGAAGAATATGCTAAAAAGGTTAATCCTGATGGTTATGTTACCATCGATGGTATGGGCCTGTCCAGCTGTACCATCCGTGCTGGTGATCGATTAAACTTTCCTGGGTGGACTGAACGTTATGGTTCTGGTTATCCTGAGATGACTGAGTTTGGCGCATGCAGAAATGCAGCAGATCAGGCGTATAAAATGGCGGATATCAAGAACCCACTAAATGAAATTGACTTCGGAGAAATCCATGACGCGTTTTCCACTTCAGAAGCTCAGATATATAAAGCGCTGTATCTCGCCGATGAAAACAATATTGCTCAATTCTTACGTGATAAAACTACTCATATGTATGGAGAGATACCTATGAATCCTGGTGGGGGGTTAATGGGATATGGCCATCCTGTTGGTGCCACCGGACTTATGAGCGCGATAGAATGTTTCTACCAGTTATCGGGTATGATTCCACAGAAACACCTTAGTAAAAAAACTGAGGTATCTGACCCAGAATGTGGGATAGTAAACAGCCATGCTGGTACTGGGACTAGCATCTCTAACTTTATAATCAGGAGGGTTTAAAATGAATGAGACAGTAGTTTTAAAGAGAAAGGATAGAATTGTTAAAAAACCTGATTTTACTGAGAAAAAATCTTACAGGCCTGTTAATGTTAAGGAGACCGGGCTTTCTTTTATTGGCCATGAAATCTCCGAAGATGGAAACGTGATGAATCAATTCTTTCATTATGATCAGCTTTATACAATTAGACATGGATGGAATAGTAAATTTTTCAAAGGATTACTCGAAGGTAAGATTTGGGGAACAAGATGTCCCAAATGTGGCGATACTTGGGTACCAGTAAGGACACATTGTTGGAATCTTGATTGTAATCTCGAAAAAACTGAATGGGTTGAAATGCCGCTTAATGGAAAAGTACACACATGGACTGTTGCAGGGTGGAGTGGAAGATCTTCTTTGAAACGATTACCAATTATACTAGTCTATGCAGTCATTGGTAAAAGTAAAGTAGCCATTGCAAATGAGCTCCATGGTATAAAACCTTGGGATGTTGAGTTTGAAATGTCGTTAAAGGTTGTGTTTAAACCTGAGGAAGATCGAATTGGTGCAGTTACAGATTTCCATTTTGAACCTGCAGATGGTTGGGAACCATCCCCAATACACCAAGAAAAGGAACGTATAAAAGAGCTTGTTGAACCTGTTTACAAATGGGTTAAAACTCTTAAATAATCTTATAATTTAATTGAAGGTATATTCAGCAGATTAATTTTCATATGTTTCTTCATCGTTCTTCATATTAAATATCTTAAAGTTATAAATCGAAATTATTATATAGCATAACTTCAATATTACTTTAACATAAAATAAATATATAGGGGGAAAACATGAAAAGAAATTATATATTTAAAGAGGCTGGCATTTTGTTGATCGCGGCAGTATTGATTTTATCAGCTGTAACAGTGACAGCAGATACAGTAGAGGTAAAAAACATCGCACCATTAACAAGGGCTGTCATATTTGAAGATGGTTTTGAAACATATGACGATTGGTTAATCGATTTTCCACCATGGACAACAATTGATGTAAATGGAGACCCAACCTTTGGTCACAGCGGGTGTACCTGGCCGGGTGAAGGAGACCCATATGCATTCATTATCTTCAATCCGTCAACAACCACACCGCCCTTAACTGGAGATCCTGATGCGCAACCACATTCAGGAGACAAATATGCCGCGGGTTTCAATAACGATAATGCAGGATACACAAATGATGATTGGTTGATCTCACCAGAATTGGGACCAGCTGATTTTGATGATGTAACATTCTGGGCAAAATCATATTTGGATACATACAATTATGAACTATTTGAAGTTAGCGTATCCACAACAGATACAAATCCTGCGAGTTTCACCGTTATTTCTCCTGTTGAACAGCCAGGACACCTTGCATGGGAAGAATTTTCCTATAATCTAGACGCCTATGATGGGGAAAGCATCTATATCGGAATCCATATGATTAGCATAGATTCATGGTTTTTAATGATAGATGACTTCGTTGTGACTGGTGCTGGTGGAGCTCCACTAACAGCAAATGCTGGTGGACCATATGAAGCCGAAGAGGGTGAACCTATACAATTCCAAGGAGATGCATCTGGTGGAGTACCACCATATTCGTTCCATTGGGATTTCGGCAATGGTGATACATCAGATGAAGAAGATCCAATCTACACCTATGATGAAGCAGGTGTATATGATGTAACACTTACTGTTACAGATGACCAACAAAGCACAGATGATGACCTAACAACTGCAACAATAACTGCAAAACCATGTTGTTTTGAAGTTACACCGAAAAGATTCAATATTTTAAAACTTAAGGCAGATGTTAAAGAAATTTGCGGTCTCAATCATTCCGGTGTAAATTGGACAATAGAAGTAACTGGGGGTGTATTTTTCCCGGCATCTACAACATGGAACGGTGTTATTACCAGTATTCCAGCAAATGGCGTAGTAACAATTAACACAGGGCTCATGATCGGATTGGGCTCAATTACAATAACAATAACTATCGATGACTGCGATCCAGAAGTATTTGATGGTAGAATAATACTATTCTTTATAATAGTATAAAACATCCATCAAACACCCTCTCTCTTTTTTTCTCAAAAAGTATAAAAAAAATTTAATCATTCTATTATAAGAAGATTTTATACTACATTATTTTTTCATCAGATCCACTGGCAGCTAACAAATCCTGAAGCGCTTTACTATACTTCTTAGGTTTCACATCAAGGAGATTTTTTACATACTCCTTTAAAAATTTTCCATACTCAATCTCTTCCTTCGAATACTGCCATTTTGTATCTTCACCTTTCTCAAAAGTCAGTAGAAACGCATAGGCAAGTGATCTGCCTTTTGGATTATCTAGTCTTTTCTTTATCTCACCAAGAGCTTTCTTTTTTCCAAATGTTTTGTATGTTTTTGCTACGTTGTCTGCAAAACTTGCAAGCGGCGGTAACGAATCATATTGAGGAAGTTGAGATAATATTTCCTGTCGATTTCTATACTCAAAAACCATTGTTAAAATATTGGATGGAGTATCATCAAGTTTGAACAAAGAATCAGCCATATTATCATCATTAATTACCGAGCAAATAAATTCCTTACCATTTTGATCCCAGTACATTTCTAAGATCTTATTTGAATTAACTTCAGATACAACTAATGGTTCCTCGATTTTTTCCAATATAAACTCAAGTGCTAATTTTTCGTATTTATTAGGTTTTAATGCGTCTACAAATCCTTGTACATCAGAGCCGTAAGATACGCCATTTAAAACTAAGATTTTTTCTTCTGATAGTTTTACTGTTTCCTCTTGATTTTTAACATTTTTATTTATAAAATTATAATCTGTCAATTCTCCTGAAAAATATTCTCGCAGATATTTAGTCTCCTGTTTAAGACTAGGGTCTTTATGTTTCACTACTTGTGCCACTACATCAACTTCAAAATCATCGGATAAATCTGGTATTAGCATATACTTTGAGATGTTAAAAATTGTGTTTTTTGTAGATTTTGCACAGTCCTCACAAATGGCAATTATCGTTCCAGTGGACTTCCAGTATATTCTCAGATAAAATTTCTTGAGAAACCCCTTATTTTTTGCTTTCTCAGGATTAATATGATTACAGAAAATTACATTACTTTTGAATGAAAAGCCAAGTTTATTTGCTATGAAATCAATAAAATCTTTCGGGGGGCTAGCTTTTACACCTGTACATAAAAATCCATTGTTCCATGAGTACACGTACAGACCTTTCTTAAAAGCCAAATCCTTTAATCCAAGTAATCTTAATATAGGATCATCAAAATGCTGTACAGCAATCAATTTTTCTTTCTCAGCTTTTCCTCTTTGAGCATAGGTTACATCTCCCATTGAAAATTTTACAACCCCAAGATAAGGTGCTTTACCAGATAATGCCAATGATAATGATCCTGCAAAGGCTCCCTCCAAACCTTTTTTATTAGATAGTTTTTCAAGTTTATCTGCATCATCTTTAAATCGGCTTATTTTTTCTAATCGTTTTCTTATTTTTACAAAATATTTTCTACAACCATCATCTGTACATTCGGGTAAGATAATAAATGGATCATCTCGTAGTTTTTTAGCATTATCTATTAAGTTTTTTTCTTGAGATTTTGTTGCTGTCCTTGCGAAGGTTCTTACCCTTCTCATTTTTTTTACCATCTGAATATTCGATAAAAGAATGGTGTTAAAGTATATTGCGATGATATTACCTAACGAATATATTACCACAATGTAACAGAAGAAAACTGCTACAGATAACGTCTTTACATACCTAGCTACATACTTATCTGCGAAAAAGACACTTAAAACTCTTTACAGATATACTATTTACTAGGAAGGGAATGCACATGACAGAATAATTCGGTGGTTTAGAAACTACCTATACAACTCCTTTTCCAACTCCCCCTATCCTAGTATTTTTCAATATAAACTCTTAATGTAACAGAGGGAAAGTAGGGTTGTAAAGGTTTTTTAATAAGGAGAAGATTACAGGAGTTCAATTTGGAGGATACATAATGCCAAAAAGTAGTAGAAAACAAATTAATGAGGACGGAAAAAAGTTACTAAGGATACTTCAACAAAACTCTGGAAATAGCATTGAACAAATTGCAAAAAAGTGCGGTTTTACCAGACAAAAGGTATGGAGAATCAAAAAAAGACTGGAAAAAAATAAAACAATTTGGGGATATTCTGCGGTAACTGATTACAATAACATGGATCTTTTGCATTACACCGTTCTTTTTAAAAGAACACCAAAACCTCTAAATAAAGAAATAGTCGACGATGTTACAAAAGGTTACTTAGAAGATAAATTTCCAGAAGGTAATATCAATATTGAAAATGTCTTATACGTTCATGGTGAGTACGATTGGATAATATCTTTTACTGCTCCAAATATAAATATGATGAAAAAATTCTGTGAAATACTTATGAATACATTTGGTGATTTTATTGATAGTTACTCAGTTCATGAGACAATGATTTCTATAAGAAAACAAGGAATAAAAAATCCTATCTCTGAAAAAGAAGGTAAATTTTTATAATGTGAAAAATAATCGACTAGCCTTTACTAATCATTAGTTGAAATCATTATCACGATACGTGTGTTAAATCTAAATACCATTAATTTTTATTCTTTTTGAATATTGTTTTGTTATATGATTAGAACCAAATGGAAATAATTATATTGCTATAAACAAAAAGAATGAGATTATTTCTTTATAAACTAACGTAGGATTTTATTCAAACCAGAAGAATCAGTGATAAAGGGTAGTCTTTATATAATATATTCTCCTATATTAGTAATATTAAAGTTTTAATGGAGGCGAATATTGATAAAAAAAGATTTGGCATTTGGAATGATTTTCATATTTATTTTTTCAACAATAACTCCAATAGCGATTACTCAAAACATTAGACCAAATAATCTAGATATTTCAGAGTCACCAACTATACAAGATGTTGACCTTATTAATACATCTAACTTAAAAATCGAAGACATTAAGGGGGGTCTTGGTCTAACTGTGGTACTTAAAAATGATGGAGATTTCGATATATCAGATATCACATTAAATATTAATATCACTGGAGGTTTCATAATAAAACTCCCCAAAATGTTTTTTGAGATACCATTACTTCACGCAGGTGAATCAAATAGAAAGAAAATAAGAATATTTGGCATTGGAGCAGGAATAGTTAATGAAGTACCTATGATTACGATTTCAGCAAGTGCATCTTCTACAAACACCGAGGAGAGAATAATCGTTGTAAAAATATTTGGCCCATTGGTCAAAATAGTAGGAGAATTTTCGAATGAAAATAACTCATTTGAAGGTTACACCCTTTTTGCCCCAGATAGATCCCCAGTCTCATATTTAATCAATAACAGTGGAGAAGTAGTTTACACATGGAATAGCAATTACCAACTCGCAAGGGGTGTATATCTCCTAGAAAGCGGAAATATCATTCGTGCTTCTTTTCCAGGCCCCAATCCAACCTTCTGGGGTGGTGGAATAAGTGGACGTGTTGAGGAAATTGATTTGAATGGAACAGTGATCTGGGAGTTTGAATACTCAAATAATACGCATTGTCTGCATCATGATGTTGAGCCATTACCAAACGGAAATATACTAATGACAGGCTGGGAATATAAAACTGGCATCGAAGCCATTGCTGCAGGCCGAGACCCCAATTCATTACCTATTGGAGAACTATGGCCAGATCATATTATTGAAGTTGAAACTAATGGTTCGACAACTGGCAATATTATTTGGGAATGGCATATTTGGGATCATCTAATTCAGGACTTTGATCCAACGAAAGAAAATTATGGTGTGGTAGAAGATCATCCGGAATTGTTCGATATCAATTTTGGGGCTATATTAAGTGGTGACTGGAACCATATAAACTCGATTGATTACAATGAAGAATTCGATCAGATAATACTAAGTGCAGCCGGTCCTAGTGAGATCTGGGTGATCGACCACAGTACTACCACAGAAGAAGCTGCAGGGCATATGGGAGGTAACAGTGGAAAAGGCGGTGACATTCTATACCGGTGGGGTAACCCACAGGCATACCACGCAGGGGGTACAGATGATCAGAAGTTATTTTTCCAACATGATGCTCAATGGATTGAACCTGATCATCCAGGAGAGGGTAACATCCTGATTTTCAATAACGGCCTGGGACGTCCTGATGGAGCATATTCTTCCATAGATGAAATCGTACCACCTGTAGACAGCAACGGCAGTTATTTTCTCACACCAGGTTCTTCTTATAAACCAGATGAACCTATATGGAGTTACACAGCTGAAAATCCTCCTGATTTTTTTGCATTAGTTATTTCTGGTACTCAACGACTTCCTAATGGGAATACACTTATCTGTGATGGACCAGATGGAGTTTTCTTTGAAGTAACCCCTGAAAAAGAAATAGTTTGGGAATATGTCAACACGTTTCCAATCCCGAGCTTTAATAGAGTGTTTAAAATCCGTCGCTATGCACCGGATTATCCAGGGATTGAAAATTTATTTAAATAAAAGTCTAAATAAAATCTTATTTTGTTAAAAATTATAAAAACTAATTTGAACAATAAATTTAGGTTTGTAGAAGTAGCTTGTCTGCTTTTTCATTAATTTAGCGATAACAATCATAATATTAATACATTATTTTACAAGCTTAGAAAAAACTATTAAAAGAACGTTTTTCTATACCTAATAAAAAGGTTTATTTTTTAATGGGGAAATTTAAAATGAAGAAAGATATACACAATCCATGCAATAATGTCTATAACGTAATACTTTCGCGGAGAAGTATAAGGCGTTTTCAACAAAAACATATAGATATTAATATTCTAAAAAAAATTGTAAATGCCGGAAGATTAGCACCATCTGCTGCAAATCTTCAACCATTAAAATATTTCATTGTTAATGAAAAAAAAATGTGTTCAAAAATATTTAAAACGCTTGGTTGGGCGGGGTATATCACGCCAAAATGGACTCCAAGTAAAGAGGAGCGTCCAACCGCATACATTATCGTACTTGTTACCGATATTAACAACAAATATTATTTGAGAGATGTGGGATTTGCTTCAGAAAATATAGTACTCGCAGCTGAAGCAGAAAATATCGGAAGTTGTATTTTGTGCAAAATCGCCCGAGAAAAAATACGAGATATACTAAAGATACCTAAAAACTTAGAGGTAGACTCAGTAGTTGCCCTGGGCTATAAAGCTGAACAACCAGTTATTGAAGATATGGAAGAATCTGTCAAATATTGGAGAGATGAAAACATGGTTTTACATGTCCCTAAAAGAAAACTGGAAGAAATCATATACATAAATAAATATTAAAACACATAAACTATCGGCTCAATTGTTTTTTTAATTTTATAGTTTCATGTTATTATATTTGTTTTAACACCTAGAATAATATCCTTTTAGGAAATTTGGTTAGAAATAAATCCTTCTTAACACCAATATTTTTATAGATGGTCTATATATATTGTTATCATGCGAAAAAATAGGGGAGTTAAATTTTATAAAAAAAAGACGCTGGTGAACATTTTTATGATTACAACAATAACCATGGTGTTGCTTGCACCAAATGCCTTTGCTGAATCATTTTTATCCGCTGAACCTAAGACCACATCAATGGGTGACCCTCCTAGTTCATTTGATTTACGAAATGTAAATGGTGAGAATTATGTCACAGGGATAAGAGATCAGGGCCCATACGGTACATGCTGGACATTTGGTACTATGGCATCATTTGAAGGAAATCTACTTATGACTGGCAACTGGGTAGCAGCAGGTGAAACTGGAGAACCTGATTTATCTGAGAGACATCTAGATTGGTGGAATGGATTTAACACACATAATAATGATGATGACCCTGGCGGCGGTGGACTAACTCCTCACAATGGCGGAGATTATATGGTTTCTTCTGCTTATATTACAAGAGGTGAAGGAGCAATAAGAGAAATTGATGCACCTTATTCTCAAATTACAACACCACCACCAAGAGATGATCCAAGTTACCATTATTACTATCCAAGAGATATCGAATGGTATGTAGCAGGATCTGATCTTAGTAACATTGATACTATCAAGTATAAACTTATGACAGAGGGAGTGATTAGCACTGCCTTGTGTTGGGGGTATGGCGATTATATGGGAGGTTATTATGCTCATTATCAGCCACCCGCGACCTCTGATCCACCGAATCATGGTGTTGCAATTTGTGGTTGGGATGATAGTAAAGTAACACAAGCTCCACAGCCAGGTGCATGGCTAATTAAAAATAGTTGGGGTAATTGGGGTCCAGAAAATGGATATTTCTGGATTTCTTATTATGATAAATGGTGTTGTCAAGAACCTCAAATGGGTGCTGTATCGTTCCAAGATGTAGAAATTGAACCCTTTGAAAAAATATACTATCATGATTATCATGGATGGCGAGATACTTTAACTGATATAACAGAAGCTTTCAACGCATTTAGTGCAACAGCAGATGAAACAATTCCAGCTGTGAGCTTTTTTACGGCTGAAGATAATGTTGATTATACAGTAAAAATATACGATGATTTTACTAGTGGTCAATTACAAAATGAACTCACTTCAAAAACTGGAACTATTGAGCATACTGGATTCCATACTATTAATCTCGATAACCCTGTAAATATACTCTCTCAGGAAGATTTTTACATTTACCTATCTCTTTCTTCAGGAGGTCATCCATTTGATCGCACCTCAGATGTCCCTGTACTATTAGGATCATCTCAACGGGTAATAGTAGAATCAGACGCAAACCCTGGTGAGAGTTATTATAAAAGTGGATCAACATGGTATGACCTTTATGATTACGATTTTGTTAATCCCACATGGGATGAAACTGCAAACTTTTGTATTAAAGCATTGGTCAGCGACTATATTCCATTGATATCCGATCTAGAATGCGAAGGAGAACTATCATGGCCAAGTGTAAAACCAGGAACAGAAGTTACAGGAAATTTTACTGTTGAAAATATTGGTGATTCATATTCATTACTTGATTGGGAAATATCTGAATGGCCTGAATGGGGAGATTGGACTTTTACACCTCTTAGTGGAAATAACTTGAAGCCTGAGGATGGAGAGATTGAAGTGGAAATAACAGTTATTGCACCAGAAGAAATGGATGATTTCTCCGGAACAATAAAAATAGAAAATAAGGAGAATCCTGATGATACCTGCACAATAGATGTATCAATGACAACACCGTTAAGCCGGTTTTCAATAACTTCACCTTTTCTTCAATTCCTACGGAAAATTATACAACAATTTCCATTATTAGAACAGATACTCTCGTCAATTACAGTTTTCAACAGGATATTAACCGACTAGCGACAAACTAACTCTCCCTTCTCTTTTTTCAGATACTTTTTAACGTGAAATCTTTTTATTACTAAATTTTTCCTCATCTCTACTAATATGATGTATTGAAATAAGGGCAATTAAAAAAGACGAAATTACCAACCAAAAAAGGCTAATATGATAGGTTATAACCGGATTATGTTGGAAAAAACCATTTGTTAACAAAGCTGAAGGCATCTCTTCCATACTATTCTGAATGCCATATCCTTCAATCATCATTGCAGAGATGCTCACATCAATACACCAAAGAGATAGAATCTGAAATATAACTATTGAAACAATTATCGCTATCCAATCACTCTTATTCAGCTCTCTCATTTTTAATACCTGTCTTTTAACATTATTTAGTTTCTTTTTTCTCCGTTTAAAGGCTTGTTGTACAACTATTACCGGATTTCTTTAGTTTTTATTCTAGAGGGATCATTCTTTTACCAAAAAGCATCCTAAATGAAAAAAGAGGCCAAAGTATAAGTAGTAATATTAAAAATAATGTTGGAAGTATCTTTATGTTTTCTATTAGATGACTCATAAGAGTTATAGGGATTAAAAGAAGAGCGAGACCTTCTTGTAATCCCATGTATATAAGCATTTTATCTCTTTTTGACAAAGGCGTCGATAGGATTTTTATCGTAATATAAAGAAGCGCCAAAGATATAGTAAGAAAATAAATCCCAGGGATTGGAAGTCCAAATATAAATATCGAGGTATATCCTAATAGAAACGGTAATGAAACTATCAAAATATGTATTATTTTTAAACCTATTACATATAAACTGAATGCTATAGGGATCCTTAAACTTTTATCAGATACTTGTACCCCAAACACCATGGGTGTTGTTCTAATACCTATTTTGGAGTCGTATTCAACGTCTTTTAAGTTTGCAGATACTCCGACGCTAAACAACCATTGAATAAATCCAACCGCTGAAATTATTATTGCTAAATATGAAATGTTGTTGGAAACAGTTAATGCCCCAAATATTCCAAAGGTAAAAATCCCAATGCTAAGTACGTATTCCATGCCAAGGAAGTGTTTACTATATTTATTATACAATGTAATAAACAGAAATGATGTTAATAAAACAAGAAAAGATTGTAGTGAAAAAAAGATACCAACCACAAGTACTAAAGAAAGGATGAAAGAAGATAAAAAAATGATAAAGACTGTTTTTTGAGAAATACTTCCAGTAGCAAGAGGTCTATTAGATACATATTTTGATTTACTATCTACATCAACATCAAAATAATCATTCTGAACAAATGTAAAGATATGAGCTAAGAGACCTATTATAAATAGAATAAATAAATGTGGAAGCTTAAATTCACCATTAGCAATCGCACCAAAAACAGGAGTGAAACCTAAAAAAAGCATTCCATATGGTCGAATAAGTTTTAAATAGGATTTCATTTTTTCCTCTAAGACAAGATAAAAAATGATAATACCCTTTTTTATAATAAATATTCGTATGTAGGGTAGTAATTTTTAATATAAATCCTTTTTTCATAAGAAAACAAAATAAAAACAACAATATAGCTATTAAAACAACATATACAAAATTCATTCGTTATATTTATTACAATTTTATTTTTATCCAAATAATTTAAATCGTTGTTCCATATTAAAGTTAATAGAGGGGGAAAGCGAAATTCTCCTCACCATGACATTAAATCTTTATACTAACATTGAGATATTTATTCTGTTGGCATATAAAGAAATTTGTGATATTTTATTATGTTAAGATGTTTGTAATAACTTATAGCATCGGGAAATTTTCCCATCAAATTTTGCATAATTTGATGGAGTTGATTCATGTCTTCTAAATAAAATTCTACTTCCAGATCTGCATCCCCTGTGTAGGTATCTATAAAAATCAAATTAGGGTTAAATTTTATATAATTGATTATTTTGTTCCTTTGTTTATAATCTTTTAGAAAAATATTCACTCTGAAAATATGATACCCTAATCTTGTAATATCTATATCAGTTCTAAATCCCTGAATGACACCTGATTGCTTTAATTTTTTAATTTTATATCTTACTGTATGAGTAGTAGACCCTAGTTTTTGAGCAATGTCTGTCATCTGCATCCGTGCGTTTGAAGAAATTAATTTTAATATTTTGAAATCCATATCGTCAATTTCAACTTGTTTTCCCCTGCCGATGAGTGTAACCTTTTCTCTTTTCTCTTTATCATAATCATTCAATAATAGATATGAAGGTGTGTAATACATCTCATTAATAAACAATGATGACGTTTTATCTTGAAAGTAATATCCAAACTTTTTTTGGGTTTCTTGCCACTTATTATAAAAATCATTTATATTTTTTATAATCTTGATTACCTTCAAATTAAATATACCTTTAGTTGAGGCAACTAATGTAGAATTTGTATGTTTTACAAAATAATCAATGATTTCTTTTTCTATTTTAGGTGTTGTATATTGGTATTTATAGTGAAATCTCATCATTATAAATCCTAATTTATAGATGTCAATTACGGTGTAAAAATTTTTAATTATGCCCAATTCTTTAAGGCGGCTTATGCGGTAAGAGACGACGGTTTTTGGAAGACCGACTTTTTTACCAATTAGTGAAAATGGCTGTCGTGAGTTCAAATCCAACTGATATAGTATTTTTCTATCTTTAAAATCAATTTTTTCCATTTACCAAACAAAATGATATTTTACATCGACTATTTACAATTTTGTAGTCATTTTACCTCTTCTCGAGTTTACCAATAAGTATTATACCTTTAAAATAGGTGCAGTTCAATATGATTTTATGATATTTGTTACATTTTTATTTCCAGCCAAACATTTATATTAGGCTAAACGTTTATATTCTATATATCCGGGAGGAAAAAAATGGCTAAGAAAATAATAAGCATTTTTGTAATTATGCTGCTATTCGTTACTGTTTTTTCAGTAACAGGTACCATAAATGTTGAAAATACTGTTAATATAAAGCCCAAAACAGTTACAACTGATTTAGTCTGGTATGATGACTTCGATTCCTATGCCAATGGGAGTCCTTTGCATGGACAAGGTGGATGGAAGGGCTGGGACAATAACTCGGCATTTTCTGGATACGTGACAAATAACCAATCTCGTAGTTCACCTCACTCAGTAGATATTGCCTGGTTCTCGGGTGTGTCTGCGGATATGGTACATGAGTTCTCTGGGGTGAGCTCAGGTAATTGGAATTTTACAGCTTGGCAGTACATCCCTAATGATTTCTCTGGAGATACTAGTTTTCTCCTATTAAATACATACGAAGACGGGGGGACCCACAGTAACCCACATTGGTCTAATGCGATATCGTTTTCTAGTGCGACAGGGATGGTCATATCCTGGGAAGGCGAGGAGTTACCGATTATATTTGACCAATGGGTTGAGATACGCATTGCTATAGATTTTGAAGCAGATATGCAAACGATTTACTACGGTGGTGCGGAGCTGATTACGAAAAGCTGGACTGCAGGAATAGAACCTGGTGGTGCGAAAAATCTCGCCTGTGTAGACTTGTATGCTGGAAACGCATTGTCTACCTCTGTATACTATGACGATCTATCTCTTGAAGGGGAGGTTGGTGATGATCCTGTTTTATTATGTGAGGGCGATCTTCACTTTGGAAATGTATCAGCAGGTGCAACTTTAGAAGATAGTTTTACTGTTGAAAATGTTGGTGGCGGATTACTAGATTGGGAAATTACGAAAGAGCCAAGTTGGGGAACTTGGACTTTTGATCCTGAGTCCGGTGACGATTTGCCACCTGGAGCTCCCGTGACGGTACAAGTAACAGTTGTTGCACCTAAAGAAAAAGACGATTGGATTTCAACAATAACAGTAACAAACTTGGAAGATCCTGAAAATACCTGCACAATAGATGTGTCAATGACAACACCAAGGAGCCAGCTATTTTTAATTCTACAATTTCTCGAGAGACTTATCCAGCGATTTCCTGTGTTAGAACTGATGCTCTCATATCTACTAGGATAAAACCATAAAATCTTATCCCTCTTTTTTTCTTTTTTTAATCATCCAAAAGGCTAAAACATCCTAAAATCGATTATTTTCGGCAATTGACGAACAAGATTATGGTATTATTTAAGTAATCCTTAAATGTATAATTATATGTTGGAACGGAGGAAGGGTTTCTAAATCCACGTTTTCTTCATACATATCCCCCAGTAATCCCCCTTCCTTCCAAAATATCCCCCTTAATTATTATAATACTCAGCCATAATACCTTTTAACCTTTAATTAACAGTATATTTTATTTGGTAGAATAAGATGAAATTAGCAATAAAACCAAGGTCCTATTTTAATTATATAAGATTATACATAATCTGCCTTATGCTCATACTTATGAAAAAATTATTACTCAATATTTACTGCCAATTTTGGTTTTTAGCTCAGAAAGGCTTTGACCTTAAGCTTATTGTGACCTAAAAGTCAAAGACAACAAGATAAAAACTATGGACAATCACAAGCTGAATACCAAGGTTGTTCAGGACAAAAAACACTTAATAAAATACCTATCCACACTGTTACAGCAGCTTAAGATTCTAATATTGGAAGGACACAGATTGTATTACAACCTCATTAAACCACATTCAACATATAACGTTAAAACACCATTAGAATAATCAGGAATAACAATTGAAGAAAAATAAGTGGTTAACACTTTTGAGAAACACAGTTAAGTATATTTTCTTCTAATTTTCTCATTTTCTATATAAACCTTTACAAATTCCTGATTAGAAATCATTTAATAAGATTTATGTGTTATATTAATCAATAAAAAATAAGAATTACACTTTGGAGATAATGGTATTTAATGCAAAATTGGGAACGTGTTGTTAATCAAGGATTTGGAGATAATAATAATGTTTATGCTTGGTCAATAAAGGAATATAAAAAATATTTATATATAGGCACATTAAATAGTATGGGTTGCCAAATTTATAGATCAAAAACTGGTGATTTTGGAACTTGGGAAAAGATAAGTATTGACGGTTTTGATAAAAATGCAATATCAGCTGGGGTTAGAAATATGTGTGTTTATCAAAATCTTTTATGGGTAGTTACAGGTTCATGGTATCATGGAGCTCAAGTATGGGTAACAAATGGTGAGATTTCTGATAAAAATGGGATCCTAAAATGGAAAAAAGCAAGTGAAAATGGATTTGGTTATGGAAGTGATATTCCAACAATTCGATCGATTTGTATTTATAAAGATAAGCTCTACGTTGGAACACGTAGTAAGGATTTCGCAAGAATTTATAGATATGATGGTCTAAATAGTTTTGAAGAAATTAATCCTAATAAATGGATTTGTATAAATAAGGATTGGATGGATAATAAAGAACACAATCCACATTTGAAACTTGCAGGTCAAATGATAGTATATAATACATCTCCTGGAAAAGAATATCTTTATGTCGGAGTGTATATTGATGCAATTCCACTTATTTATCAATTCATGGAGGAACCTTCACTTAAAAATTTTTTAAATATTATTAGACTTATATTTTTAAAATGTGAAATTTGGAGATATGATGGAAATTATTGGGAAAAAGTAATTAAAAATGGATATGGTAAATTAAATGTTATGTCATTATCTGCACGAATATTAAATGGTTCATTATATTATGGAACATTTAACATGGCAGGTGCTGAAATTTGGAAGACATCAAACGGAATAAAGTGGAAACGAGTTGTTAAGAGAGGTTTTAGAAAACCTTTTAATCTTTCAGTTTGGGGGATGCAGATATATAATAATAAAATTGTTGTTGGCATAAATAATCCATTGATGGGTTGTCAAGTATGGGCAAGTACAACAGATAATCCTAACTCAAATAAAGATTTTGAACAAATTAGTAACTATGGAATGAATAGTAACATAATTAAAAATTTTTTACGATTTAAGAAACAGGATGGGATACAGGAATTAGAATCATTCAAAGGTTCATTATATATTGGAACTGCTTCTTGGATGTCATATGCCTTGAAGAAAAAAAGTTCTGGATGTGAAGTTTGGAGAATTTCAAATATCTTAGAATAAATAGAGGTATATATAGTGATTAAAGAATTAAACATTGATAAAAACATAATTTTAATCACAATCGATTGTCTCAGAGCAGATCATTTACATTGCATGGGGTATAAAAAAAATATTACTCCAAATATAGATAAAATGGCAAAAAATGGAATTTTATTTACTAATGCATTTTCAAATGCACCTTACACTCCATATTCAATCCCATCATTTATCGTATCTCGGATACCACCTATAGATAAAGAAATCAAAGAAACCATAGGACTTGTTCTAAAAAATAATGGATATTATACTGCAGCGTTCAATCCAAATGCAATAATTTTTTCTGATACATTTGAAGGGTGCAATATATCTAATGGATTTGATGTTTATGATATGATGTTGAACTATAGAATGCGATTTAGTTTAATAATTGGATGTATAAGACAAAGAATGATGAAATATCTTAATAGTTCATTCAAGAGTAATACTCCTATTTTTAAAATTATTTATAATATGTATAGTAAAATTATTCGGAAATTTCCAAATATACTATATCCAAAAGAACATTTAATTATTCCTAATGCGGAGTCAATTAACACTGAAGCAATTAGTTGGATTAAAAATCAGAAAGGAAATTTTTTTCTATGGTTGCATTACATGGATGTTCATGAGCCTTATGCGCCCAGGAATTATAATAATCAAAATGAATTATTGTATCTTATCACTAAATATCGTGATTTTCCAAATATGATCACTGAAAAAGAAAGAGAAATATTAATCAATTTATATGACCTTGAAATTTTGTATGTAGATAACCAAATTAACAATCTTATAGAAAAATTAAAGGAAGAAAATTGTTTGAAGAACAGTATAATAATTATTACATCTGATCATGGAGAAGAATTTGGTGAACACGGTGCTTTTGGTCATGGAGGTAGTTTTAAAGCGCATCTTTATGATGAGTGTATACATGTTCCATTAATTATATATGGGCTTGAAAAGAAGGGAATGGTAATTGAAAGACAGGTTCAACTATTAGATTTATCACCCACAATCTGTGAGATATTGAATATTCCAATTCCTCATATTTATCTTGGGAAAAGTTTGTTTAATGATTCTGATGGGGGGATAATTGTTAATTCCGAGTTTGACATAGCATATCGAACAAAAAATTATAAACTCATTATCCGAAAAACAGATGGTGAAAATAATGAGCTTTATGATTTAAAAAATGACCCTAATGAATTTATAAATATATATTTCAATAATAAAATATTAAAAAATTTAGAATCAGACATGATAAAATTATTGAACAATTATAACAAGAAAATAAAACTCGGAATAACGAGATCTATCAAAAATATAATTCTTAATCGTTGATTTTATTAATGATGTCTACAGCATTTTGAACCTGCTCTGCTCTCCTTATTCTACTTGAGAAGTGTATATTGGCTTGTTCTCCATGCCCTAAATAATCTGTGGTTATATCCTGTTGCCTTGTTCTGTTGCTCTCTGGCTTCTCATGTTATATAATGGAGAATTTAGAGCAGATGTCGACTTGACACTACCATAACTAACAACAGAAGTAAATGATACTCCAATGAGGATGGTAAATCCTATTATACATCCAATGAGTATTTTCTTATTCATAGCCTTTCCCCCTCTATGTATTAATAATGCACTTCTGATATATTTGTTTATCCCTGCTAGAAGATAGCATTTATATATCATAACCTCTATGTGAATAGATAGGGGGAGATATATAAGGTGAAATTCCTTTTAGTCAGAGCAGGAGATTTGAAAGATAATATTAGGTTATTTGCTCCATCAACTCACCCACCGTTAGGTTTACTCAATTTGGGAGCAGTATTAGAACAAGATGGTCATGATGTTGAAATTCTAGATTTTTTTATGGAAAATATATCAAGAGAACAACTGGGAAATGCTCTGATGTCATCAGATGCTGTAGGTATGTCATTCTATACTGCTCATTTATCATCAGCCATGGATATTTCCAGGATGATTAAAGATGTAAATCCTGATATTCCATTAATTATTGGTGGGCCACATTGTATCTTTGTTAAAGAACGTTCTCTATTGGATATTCCCCATGCAGATATTAGTGTTATTAGTGAGGGAGAACAAGTAATCGTTGACATAGTGAGATATTTAGAGGGGAGAAAAAAATTAGCTGATATACACGGTGTCTTTTATAGGGATAATAATCGTATTAAAAAAGGTAAAACTCTTGAGATAATTGAAGATTTAGATTCTCTTTATTTTCCAGCACGTCATCTCGTTGATAAATATGATTATGGTAGTTTTCCTTTCGGCCTTCAACTTAAGAAGAAGGTGACTGCTATGATAACAAGTAGAGGTTGCCCGTTTAACTGCCGATTTTGTCCAAAATATGATAATATAATTGATGGCTGGGGATTTAGACAAAGATCAGCAGAGAATATTTTACAGGAGTTTGAAGATATTGATGATAAATATGGTTCGGTATTAATTGTTGATGATAATTTCCTTGTTGATAAAAAACGAGCTCTTAGGATATTTGATGGGCTTATTGATATGGGAACGGAAGTTGAATTATTTATTGATGGGGCACGGGTTGATTCAGCAGATAAGAAGCTTTATCAGAAAATGAAAAAAGCTGGTGTTAAATATATATACTATGGGCTTGAATCAGGTAATCAAGAGGTTCTTGATTTTTATAACAAGAAAACAACTTTATCGCAAATTAGAAAAGCGATAAATCTTAGTAGAAAAATGAATTTTATAACAATGGGTAATTTTATATTTGGAGCGCCTATTGAAAAAAAAGAGCACATCGAAAGAACAATAAAATTTGCCTGTTCTTTACCGTTGGATGTTGTTACTTTTCAACCATTAGCTTACTTGTATAGGTCTCAGTTATGGAATGATGCAGTAGAAAGGGACATAATATCAAAAGATACCCTTTTCGTGTTTGCTGATTCAGAGAAAGGACTTGGAAATTTACCTGGGAAAGAACTTAAAGAGTATTCAAATATTGCTTTTCAACGTTTTTACCTCAGATCCACATATATTTTTAGCCAAATTTATAGAAGTATATTACGAAATGACTATAATTTATTGATTAATGGATTAAAGTTTCTTTTATGGCTAAAAAGAAATAGATATAGGTGGCCCAAACAGAATCCTCAGACTCATTAATTTGAAAATAACTATTAGTATAGATTAAAGTGGTAATTGCATGTTTATATGAAAAAACCTTGTTGAAAATTTTATTCTGTTCAAGAGCGATGATATGAACATGTTCTTACATACATAATAATGGTTATGTTCTAGACGTAATCAAATTTAAGTAATCAAAAAGTATACCTAAACAAGGATGCATAAAACCAAAGACGAACTTTATGGATTAATCAAGGATTTGAAGACAAAAAAAGAATTTGAAGAAGAAATAAAAAAACATTTTCGAGAATTCGATGGCCTATTTGATGAAGATACAATTGCATTATTTATTGTAGATGAATTAGGGCGAAACAAACAGGTTATCAGTAAAATATCTGATTTAAAACCCGATTCTGATTACACAGTTGTTGGGGAAATTACAAATATTTATGATCCCAAGTCTTTCAAAAGAAAAAACGGTACTTCTGGGAGAGTACTTAATCTAGATATAAGCGATGATACGGGTACATGCCATTTAGTTTTATGGAATAAAGATGTAGAACAAGTAAAAAATAAGGATATAATGAAGGGGACCATAGTAAAGATTATAAACGGTTATACAAAAAACGGCTATTCAGGGTTAGAGATAAATCTTGGCCGATGGGGACTTTTAGAAGTAGAGCCAAGTGACGAAATTATTAAGAATTTACAATCCGTAAATCTTGATGAAATCAAAGGTAAATTGATTTATCGAGAATCCTCACGAGCTTTTTTTAAGAATAATGGCGAATTTGGGTTTATAACTACAATTAAGATCAAAGAAAAAAACGAAGAAAAACAAATAAAAGTCTGGGATGCAAAAGTAAAAGAGATTCAAAAATTTAAAATTGGAGAACAGTTAATAATTAAAAATATAACAATAAAACAAAACAATGGTCTAGAAGAGATACATGTCAACGATGATAGCACGATTCAAAGAAGCTAGCATCCACCTTGTACATATTTTTTATTTTGTTCTAAAGCATATTGAGCTTTCTGAAGCTCCCTACCAAGATATGTGTAATGTTCAGCTCTAAGATCTGGAGCATGGTGTACAATAGTATCAGATAATGCATCTGCTTTTGTGCCTGAAAAAACCTTTCTTAGATTCCCTGTAACAATTTTATCTTCTTTATAGATGTTTGAATAATATTCAACTCTAATTTCTTTTTTATGAACTTCTATAACAAAGAAACCTCTTCGGTCAAGGATTACATCTTTTTGTAGTGTTTTTTTAGCCTTTATTAAAGGAATTTCTTTATCAACCATTAATTATTTCACCTGCCTTTGTAAGATTCTTCAGTTTTTGAAATGCAACATCCTTAGGCAATAATCTTTGGCCGCAATCTGGAGAAATTTGTATAATTTTATTTCCAAAAATATCCATTGCACTTATTATATGCTTTGTAATTTCTTCTACAGATTCTATTCTTATGTCATCTGAACGGACTGATCCTAAGCATATTTTTTGAGAAAAACTGTAATCTTTAAAAGCATCAAATAGCTGTGGCGAAGCCTTGAATTCGTGAGAAAGTATATCCACAGGCATTTCCAAAAGATCTGGTACAATGGTAGAAATATTACCACATGCATGTAGTATTGTAGGACAAGATATATCCCTGGTAATTAATCTAATTAATTCTTTGCTATAATCAGGAATGTTGTTAGAAAAAAATGGCTCATCAATACTAATCATATCAACATGTTTTTGTAAAGCTTCTGCTTCTTTTTTCAGAGCATAAGCAAAATCAAAGGCAGCCTTTTTCTCATCATTATAATAAAGATCAACGCAAGAGTTGGTTAAGGTACAAGGTCCAGTAAGTATACCTTTTAATTCTATATCTTTAGGGATCATATCTCTAACATATTTCTGATCATCTATAATAATAGGACTATGGTATTCTATTTTATCTACAATTTCTGTTCTATTCCTAGTTCTGCATCCTTTTAGCTTTCTAGTGAAAATCTGAATGAATGGATCTCTCGTTTGTCCATCTGAGATAATATCAATACCAGCGTTAATCATATCATTAACGGCATATTTAATGTACTGCTCCCATGTAACTTCTTCTTGATTGAAATAACTGTGCATTAACTCTATGTTATCAATTTTTGGTGGATATGATCCAATAACACATGTTTTGATTCTAGTCTTCATTATAGAAGTTTCCTCCTAGGATGACTCTCAATAGGCGTTATTCCAAAATAATTTTCTGTATATTCAGATACCAAAATATCTTGCCATGCAATAATAGGAAGAATCATATCAGCGTTTTCTACGGGACCAAAGATAGCATAATCACCTCCAAAAACAGGAATATTGATATTTGAAGAAGAATCGACTATTTTTCTCGCAGATTCAAAATCATTTAACCACTTTGATTTTTCTACAACGTTATGAATGGCACAACCTACCGGCAAACCATATTCTTCTTTTATCACAGGAAGAGCGGCAATAGAAGCTCCGCTATTTTCACCTGGTGCAAGCGCAGCGGTATCCACAAGAATTTTTTCAATTCCTATTTTCTTAGATAGTTCTAATAATCCGATTTCTAATAGGTGTGCTCCGTTTTCTAAGATTTCAACTTTTCCATCTGGTGATTTATCCTTTGGATTAAACGCTACAATAATTGCCATTTCAGGAGTGTATTTCTTTAAAGCCTCTCGTTCTTCATCTGTGATTCCAATATGGATGGAGTTATAGATAGTTCTAAGAAGAAGATTTTTTTTGTGAAGATATTCTAAGGATTTTATTTTTATAGATGGTTCAATAATATCTATCGAGAAAGGATGGTTTTTTGGAAGTGTTTTTCCGATAAATGTAATGATTTCTTCAATATGCTCTTCTTTTCTAATAAAGAAATCTGGAATTACAGGGTTACCTGTTTTTTTACTAAGAGTTAGCATTTTTTGAAGATATACTCTTGTCCTTTCAAAATCAGGTTCTCCTTTAAAAAAAACACCACCAAAAAGAACTGTTGGATATCTGCCCGGTTGACCGCCGATTTCTATTCCTGAAATGTCAAATACTTCTTGTTTTTTAGTAAATGAAAACATTTACTTACCTCTCTTTATAACTTTTCCCATATAATTCACTACAATCTTTGAATGTAATGCTCTTTTATCATCTAAACTCACGTTTGCATCAGGTTTTATTCTTATTGCAATGTAAGGTTCTCCAAAGCATGGAGGTGATTTTGCTGTGTACTCATTTATAACTTCGTCAATTTTATCATTATCTTTGATCCCTATTAGATTTACAATTTCAACTTGGTCACGAAATCTTTCTATAGCTTCTTCTTTTAAATTCTCAATATATGGAATAGCTCCCATTGCCTGAATAATCTTATGTTGCTTATTTATCCCGTTTTTGTATAAGGCAACAAGTGAAGTTCCTGAACGATGACCTCTAATATCATCTCCACAAATAACAAGATATCTTATATGAGGATTTGAAATTACATTGGCAACTATTTTTTCTACTCCAATATTCTCGGTTTTTAACGGACCATATATAGCAACGTTATCTGGAGGCGTATACTTTATAGTGAGTAATACAACTGCAACACATCCTTCAATCGAACAAACGGTGAAATCTCCACCCCAAGGGTAACGTTCAATTTCCATTCAATACAGGCTCCATTTTTTTAAAAATGAAACTGTTTACTTAATTTTAATGTATTGTTAGCATAGTAGATATAAATTTAATTTTCAATAATATTTGTTATATTAGGATAATCTTTATATCAAGGTGTAGATATTATTATTAGTGGAATTAAAATGAATTTACAATATCATAGATGTAAAAAAAATTTGATTAGCAGGATGAACAATCTCAAAGGAATATGGTTTCATATCGTTGGGATCGCTTGTATCATTTGGTTTTTAATACGGGTTGTTCCTGCTCCACATCGAGTGCGTTATCCCTGTCAACAAATGTCTATAACGGTAGCATTAGGATATATTGTCTTTTGGAGTGTATTATTCCACGGGCTTTTAATATGGATACGACGAGTGAAATGGAGGACATCAGCAATTATACCAACCCTTTCTGTCATTTTTATTATAATTTTTTCTGTGACTGGAATGGTGTTTGCAGATAACTATTTTAATGAAGGAAATAACACAGAACAGTGGGATCCGATTCTTAAAGAACCTATTGGAACCCCTCTTGGGGCCAATCCGGGAAGAGTTGTATGGATTTGGGATCCAGATTCCACGGAATCAGATTTAAAGGGTTATTGGTGGAAAAAAGAAAATAATAATCAGTCGATTATTGATCAGATGTTTTCTTCTGGAATTCAAGGTTTAGCTGGAGTAGAATCCGTTGAGGACGCCTGGGATATCTTGTTTAAACATTTCAACCAGGTTCATGGGAATGGTGAAGTGGGATATCAGCCTGGTGAAAAAATAGCAATAAAAATAAACCTGAATAACTGCTGGGAAGCCCTTGGTTACATAAGAATTGATAATGATAGAGATGCGAGCCCTTATGTTGTAAAGGCACTTCTCAGACAGCTTATAAACACAGTTGGTGTAGCTCAAGAAGACATTACGATATATGATGCATCACGTAAAATGGTCAACTGGTTTTATAAACGTGTTTACTATGAAACATACCCTGCAATACCCTTAGTACCAGAATTTCCAGATATAAATTATGTTGATAAGGATGGAGGAGCCTCTGGTCGTCAAAAAGTAGAAGCAAGTACACAAAAAATTTACTTTGCAGATGATACGGGTCTGAGTAAAGCTCTTCCTACTTGCGTTGTTGATGCTAAATATATTATTAATATGCCCATTCTTAAGAGGCATCCTATTCAACAAGGTATAACATTATCTGGTAAGAATTTTTTTGGAACCTGGATTGGACCGGTTGAGGATATACATAATTACCATACAGGAGCTTTTACAGCGGGTAATCCTGCACCTCAAACTGATCTATTAGCTCATGAACATATTGGAGGGAAAACAATTTTGTTTATTGGGGATGGAATCTATGCAACAAAAAAAGATCATTGTACAATCACAAAATTTAATATGTATCCATTTAACAATGATTGGACCAATAGTCTTTTCTTTTCGCAAGATCCTGTTGCTATTGATTCTGTGATGTATGATTTCCTTCATTCAGAGGGGGCGAACCCCCCTGAAGGATCACAGAATTATCTGCATCAATCAGCAGAACCTCCCACAGGGGTTTATGATCCTGAAAATGATGGTGTTTACGTTTCAGAAAGCCTTGGAGTGCATGAACATTGGGACACAACTCTAGATATATTCTCATCTGAACGGTATTCTGGTCCGTCTGACAATGGGATTGATTTCGTGGCTTACGGTGAAGAAAATGCTCAACCTGCAGTTATTATAACCCAACCAAGAGAGAACTATCTATACTTATCTGGAAAAGAGATAATTCCCTTGCCAATTACAGTTATAATAGGGAAGATCTTTGTAGAATCAAGGATAAATGGTATAACTGAAGATGTTGAAAAAGTAGAGTTTTATATCGATAATGAGTATCAATATACTGCCTTTGAAGGACCATATACATGGTTATGGGACAAGCCAAATTTCTTCAGACATACATTAAAAGTGATCGCTTATTATAATGATGGAGATCAGTTAAGTGAAAATGTTATAGTGTGGAAGTTTTTCTAATCTGGTTTTAATATTTTGGAGTTACATAATAGATATCGATTATTTCAAAATCAAATTGTTGACTTAGTACTATCTTAAAAGTTAATTTTTCTTTATCCAAATATTCCTCAAGTTTTACTCTGTCGGAAAGGGAGCTGAACATAAAATATGCACGACCGTTTTTAGAAAGATATATTTTTTATACCCTCTATAAATCTTTTTGTTACTTGAAGTCCATCTTTTCCACCAACTGTAGCTACATCGAGCCACCCGCAAACCTTTTTCTCATTGGAAGCCGGGAGATATGGTAGATTGAATATTACAATGTCAAATAGCTCTCTTTCTTTGATTGATGAAAAAAGATCTCCACCTCTTACTTCTAAAGTTCCTTTAAGCATTTGACGATTTCTTTTTGAATTATGATTGGCTAATTGAACCGCAAAAGGATTTACGTCTGTGCAGATTACCTGCGCTCCACAACGTGCACATTCAAGAGCTATTAAACCACAGCCCGTGCCAATCTCTAGTATTTTATCTCCATAGTTAATTTTTAATGCTTCAATCATCAAGAAGGAGTCTTCTGCAGGGTCATAAACCTCTGGATGTAAATCAATAACTAGTCCGTTTAAATGGAATGTTTTATTTGGAATAGTATCTAACAATGAAGAACCGTCCTTATTTTGCCAATAAATTTGGTTTTATAAATGATTTATTACTATATCAAAACAATGAAAAAAATTTGAAAGCAAAATAGATAACAATTGCACAACACACTTTATATGGAATTTTAGGCACAAGCTATTCTATGAACGGTAAAAGAACGGATGAAGCGATTTCGGATTTATTAGGAACAATGTTGTTATTATCTGTTGCTGTTTCAGTTTTTTCTGTTATATCTCTTAATACTTTATCTGGCATATCACTTGAGGAACATCTATTGGTAACCATTGGGGGGACTTTAGAAGGCAATAATATAATACTGACACATCGTGGTGGAGAATCATTGCCCCTAGAATCAGAAGTTATGTTTACAATAGCTGGTGCACAGTTGAATTTCACAGCTGGACAGCTTTTAGATGATAAATCAAAACAAGATGGGCTATGGACTGTAGGTGAATTAATTGTTTATAATAGGACAAATTTAACTGGTTTAAGGATTGAAGCAACGGTTGTTGAAGTGAAAGACGATACAACATTGTTTATGGGTATTCTTCAACACGGATAAATGAGGTATTTTAAATCATTCAATTTTTCAACTATAAATATAACTGTTTGTTATTCTTTTTTTTACAAAATTAATATTATGTCAGAAATAACAGTTAAAAAAAATAAAAGAAGTTGAGTGGATACTTCACTATTCGTATCCGCCTAATAAAAGACTTGGATCTCCAATTAATACCCACTGTTCAACCATTTGGCGATCAGCATCATCAACATTTATATCAAATTCATTGACATAGTCTGTAATTGCAGCACTATGTGCCTCACCAACATGATCCTTTCCTAACTGTCCATAGTTGTAGAAGAACCTTGGTAGTAACCATCCATCAAGTCCATCCGGGTAGCTGAAACCAGGTAGTCCCATTCCAAGTCCACTATTACCCATTGTCGCAATGGCTCCTCCGTTTGCTTTACTTGTTAGCCACCAGCTAAAACATTTTGGCACCCATTCATAGTAGAAAAACGGGCGACCAAAGAAACCTAATCCATGCTCAAGAACGCCCTTAATGATGTTACTTAATGTGACATTGAATTGACTGTTATGACAGCCGCCAATAACAATTACAGGGAGTTCATCTGTATTTTTTAATTTTGGAAATAGTTTCAACGGATGAAAAATATTATACATCTGAAGAATGGTAATTTTATGATCGTTGTTCGGGTCATCGGGGGGATAAGTCACTAAAATAGATGGATTAGCATGACCCGCCATATGGATAAAACCAGCTCCATTGTTGATTCCCTCTTCAACAGCTTCTTGACCAGTTAACGCTCCGTTAGACGCCCATATTCTTTCAAAATTAAATCCTGTCATATAACTTGCTGAAACATCGGTATCGAGCTCTGCTTCATATGCCCCAGGAGTACTATCTGGATACGTATCTCCACCAATGAGAAGCATATCTTTAAACCATGATTCAGCAGCTTTATCTTTCTCATAATTAATAATTTTATTGACCATGATTTTAACATCACCAATTTTTCTACAGGGAAGTCTTCCAACATAAACATCAGGTGCACCGTCGATTATATCCTGACTTCCAAATTTAAATTCAGCAAATATGTTATTGCCATTGGAATCCCAGTCCTCAAAAGCAGTTCCATTATCCTTGTATATATCTGCATAATAAAGATCACTATCGACACCCAATTCAGTTGGTGAACCAACATGATTGTTAGTATTTCTCGCAGGAAGGTGCCACGATTGACGTTGCCCTACATGTCCACCGACAAGAAGAACATAGCTTATCCCCATTTCTTCAATTGCATCTTTGATATAAAGCTTAATATTTTCCTGTTTGTCACGTCCATCAGTATATTCTGCATAGATATCCTCGGTTGTCTTAAGAGTTGTAGTCATTCCCTTACTTATTTTGTGATCTATTAATGGTTGTAGTTCCTGTTCAAATATAGAGGGAGTAATTATAACAAGGTCAAATACATCAGGAAATATGACTGGATTCGAGGGTTCTTCATATATTATTGATATTTTTACAGAGTTACTATGATATAAAGTATTTTCTGCAGGTGAATATCTGACTGGATAGCATTGGACTGATAAAAATATAACATGTTCAGTTCCCTCTAGTCCTGTGCATGTTCTGTAACTATACTCGTTATCTGGATAAAGGTCCGAGCTTGAGTAAATTTCTCTTGATTTTGCTTCTGCTCTTATAGTATTTTTTCCTTCAATTATTGGGGCAGGAGCTGGTCTAATTTCTTTTGAGAGAATCTGCTCTTTTACTTCAGAAAACTCAACGAACACTTCTTTAATTTTGGAACCAATAGGAAATGTATATGTTTCGGTAATTCTGGGTAATACAGGTTTACCAGTTACCATTAAATAAGAAGTTGCCTCCTCCAATTTTATGGAGATATACTTGTCATCTTCATACATTTCAGGAGATGATAAAGATAGCGATTCTATTTTTTCAATTAATTTATCTTCGTCTATTTCAGGTAAAGCAACAGCTCCAAGTCCACTTACAACTAAAATACCTATCATCAATATTGATATTGTTTTCTTCATATTTTTCCCCATTTTTATAACAACGTAATCTATATATAAATGTTTCTAATGTGTTATGTTTTGTATTTATTTTTAGAATAAAAATTGTTATGGATATCCGAAATATTAAAAGTTTAAACATATAAATGAATATGGGATGGTTTTTAAAAGCCAACCAAATAGCTGTGGTTAAAGATACATTAGTCGCTTTAAGTGAACTATCAGAAATACTATCGATATTAATTTTAGAAAGATTTTCTAAAATGTTCAGCAATCATTAAATATGTCGCTTTTTAGAATATTGAATATGTTTATGGAATGTTTTACTTTCTAATGTTGTTATTCCCATATATCCTTGCATTTAATAGAAAATAAATCTATATGTGGTAAAACAAAACCTTTTTTCCCCTGGAAAAAATGATATTTTGGACATAATAACATTATTATTAAAAATTTTATCATTTTGTACAAAATTCTGATAAGAGTTTTTTTATATAACTTCATTGCTAGTTATCAAACACTTTGGAAAGAATAAAAGGGGGAAAACTATTCGATTAAAAATATCGGGTGTTGTTTTGATTACAAATAAAAACTTCCTTCCTCTCGTAATCCTTTCCTTAAATCCCAATGTTTAGAATGCGAACATAATCCCCCTTTCCAAAGCATAGCAAATATAATAGATATGGAGGCATCTATGAACAAGAAGTCAATATGTATTTTTATAGCTATGCTGCTGTTCATTACTGTTTTTTCAGTAATAAGAACAAAACATTTATATTTAAGTATCCTATTATAATAAGTATATTTGTATATTTTGGGGGAAAAAAATGAAAAAGAAAATAATAAGCATATTCGTATGCATGCTGCTGTTCGCTACTGCATCATCGGTAGCAGAGACCGAAAATATTGAAAAAAGTGATGTAGCTAATGACGCGGGTTCGACGATACCAGGAACTCTATCCGCTCCGGGTGATGTCTTATTTACATTTTCACCACAGGATCTAACTGGTGATAACGGGTGTTTAGGTGTAGAGTTTGATGGTACATATTTCTGGGTTACTGGGCGTGACTCACCTGGTGGTGATGTTCATAAACTACATAAATTTGATAGCGATGGTAACCACGTAATCACCTACGAGCAGGGTACAACTTCGACGTGGGGATGGCGTGACTTAGCTTGGGATGGAACATATCTCTATGGCTCAGATGAGGATGAGTTTGTTAAGATAGATCCTGCTGATGGAAGTGTGGTTGAACTTCTCACTAAACCAGCTGGTTTACCTGTTTGCCGAGCATTAGCTGTTAATCCAGATAATGGACATTTCTTCTCTGCAAATTGGGCTAGTCCAATCTACGAATTCAACCCTGCTGATGGTTCAGTTTACGCCACTTATCCTAATACATTATCCGCTTATGGATTGGCATACGATGATGTAACTACAGGCGGACCTTATCTTTGGGTTTATTCCCAAGATGGAATTGATCCTTACCTTGTACAAATTTCACAATTTGATATCGCAGCTGGGACCTATACTGGTATTACATACGAAGGATTTTACGAGACTTCAGGGATGGCTGGTGGATGTGCTTTCGTTGAAGATTGGGATGGAGTGCCAGCATTTATTGGTAACACCCAGGGAGACCCAAGAGACGTGGTTTTTGTAATGGAAGTAGGTGCTTCACCTCAAATTGAAATCGGAGATATAAGTGGTGGATTATTCAAAATAAAAGCTGAAATCAAAAACACAGGAGCTGCTGATGCTACTGGGGTAATGTGGGACATTGACCTTGCTGGTGGTATTATATTACTTGGTAAATCCACTTCTGGCGGTCCTGTAAACATTCCTGCAAGTGGACAAATAATTGCACAATCTAGTTTAATTTTAGGATTGGGCGGAACTACAGTAACAGTAACAGCAGATTCAGCTACAAAGAACGCAACCGCGACGGTATTGTTGTTCTTTATATTGGGTCTATAATAGCATGGTTGGGAGATTTCTCCCAATTCTCTATTTTTTAATATTTTGATTTAATTTATAACACATCTATAATTCCCGTTTTGTTAACAATGATTTTTGATTTTTTGGGCAAACGTTTAAATAATCTATAAAATAACAACTTTATAAAATTTATAAAGGTGAAGTATAAGAGAATGGAAAAAAGTCCATTGGATATGGATTATCATGAACTTGATAATCTCCTTGATTCATTGCTTGATGCAGCGAATCTTCCTAGCAAGATAGAGTATAGTAGTAATGCTATCAATTACAGTAGACCAAAAAAAACCTGGATTAAAATGAAAATATTATATAGACTTATAGAAGCACAATTTTTTAATCTAACATATATAAGAAAAAGACTTAATCCTCTTAAAAAAACAGGAATTATTTATGACATCATAAAAAAAGAACGGATTTTTTTAAAGTTTAATGTGGCGTTTTCTGTATTGAAGATTATGTATTCTGATGTGTTGGTTCACCTTGGTGCTAATTTTGACAATAAAATGGCTACTAACTTTATAATATGTATAGGGCTATATGATGCTTCCTTTGACGTCGTAGAATGTAGAAAATATTTGAAAGATTTTGATACTTTTATAATGTCTAATAAACCAGTTGAACCGAGAGATGAATACCTGGCTTTATTCAAAGAATCTATAGATTACCTAAGAAACGCTGTTGACAAAACTACATTTGATACTTTTATGAATTACGTAAAAATAGAACATGTTGTTCAAATGATGAGTATATGTCAATTATCTGATAAAAAAATATCTAAAGAACAATTATATAAAATTACATTAGCAAAAGGAGGAATTGGAAATTTAGCTGGTATGTACATTGTGGCTCCTAAAATGAGAGAAAAAGAAAAAAAAGCTATTTATGAGCTTGGGGCTATATTACAAATATTTGACGATATTATGGATATTAAGGAGGATTTGAAAATGGGGATTCAAACCCTCCCTAATCAAAAATTAATTGATCGTCAAGAACTAAGGCAACTCTATTTCGGATCTTTGAATAATTTAATAGAGAAATTAAATTTTGATCCAAATCGTCCAAATGTTACTTTAGATATTTATTGTATGCTTGCCGGACTTCTTGTTGGAAGAAGATATAACAGGTTCATAGAAAAAAAAATATTTTCACAGATTCAAAAAACAGAGAGCTATAACAATGGTGAATCGAAATAGATATAGAACTTTGGTATTTGCCCCAATATTTTACAATAAATATTTATATATTATATAAATTAATTTGTTAGAAAAAAAAGGAGATACAATGAATAACAGTTGGTTTGTAAGTAAAAATTTAAAATGTATAGTTCTTTGTGCAGGTAGTGGCAAAAGAATTACACCTCATTCTAAAGAGACGCCTAAAGTTATGATTGAGATAGAAAAAAAGCCAATATTAGGTTATATAATAGATTATTGGAATAAATACACGAATGAATTCATTTTTGTTGTAGGCTACAAAAAGGAGCAAGTTATAGAATATGTTAATAATTTACCTATAAAAGCAAAGTTTGTTGAACAAAAGGAACTCAATGGAATCGCAGATGCATTGTCATACGTAGAAGAACTAGTCTCAGACAATTTTATCGTAGTACTTGGTGATTGTATTTATAAAGGAGAATTTCACTATCCAAAGGATATGAAGCAGGGGATTGGTGTACGAAAAACAGAAGATATTGAAGATATAAAAGGTAATTATTCAGTTGAAATAAAAAATGGGTTTATTTGTAAAGTAATTGAAAAACCAAAAAAAGTCGTAAATGATCTTTGTGGCATGGGATTTTATTTTTTCAACAAGAAAGTATTTGACTACATTAGAATCACCAAACCATCGAAACTGCGTAATGAAATCGAAATTACAGACGTTATTCAGAATATGATAGATGCTGGAGAAAAGATAAAACCAAGTTTCTTCAAAGGAAAATACATAAATATAACCTTTCCAGAGGACATAAAAAAAGCAAAAAACCTATTATTTAACCTATATTAGAACAAACGACAACATATCTGGGGATGATAAAAATCAGAAACATAAAAACAAGTAAAAAACTAGATGAGCGTTATCTTAAGAAAATCAAAGATATCGATTTTCACCCTATTTTCATATTAGGTCTACCAAGATCTGGGACAAGCATTCTATACAAAATTCTTGCTGAAACAAATTGTTTCAACTCAGTTAAAGCATATCATGTAATTAAATACAATCAACTTCTATATGATCACATTCATAAGTTAAAAAACTCGTCAAAAGAAGATATTAACCAATATTTTAAGGAAAAAGGTCTAGTAGATAGAGGAATGGATAGACTTCGAATAACTGCTGATTTTCCAGAAGAATATGGATATATTTTAGGGCAGAGAACACGTCAAATGTATATAGTTCCAGAAAATCTTCCAGTGTTTATAGAAATGACTAAAAAGATTCAATTTATTTCAGAAAACAATAAACAAATACTGTTAAAAAATCCTTTTGATTTCTCCAATATAACATATATTAAAAAAGTTATTCCAAATTCTAAGTTTATCTTTATATTTAGAGATCCAATTGATATCTTTAGTTCTACTGTTAAAGCTATTAGCTTTTTATTGACAGATAAACATCCTTATTCAACGCAAATTTTTAGAGCTTACAATAAAATATTCGAGAATCCATTATTGCTATATATAGCTAGATTTTTCTTTTCAAAGATTTCCTTTTTAGGATTGATTTATATCACTTTACATTCGGTTAAGGTTTCAGAACATTTCTTGAAAAATGTAAAATACCTTTCAAGAGAGGATTATATCAATGTAACATATGAAGAACTGTGCAAAAATCCTAAAGATACGATAGAGAAAATCATGAGTTTTGTAAATGTTAAGTTAAAAGATGAAATTGATTTCAAATCATTTATTAAGCCTAGAAAAACATCTATAGAACCTAGTGTATTAAAAATGAAAAATTTCATATACAAAAGCATGAACAATTATGTTGAATATTCTAAACTTGAACTTGAAAAAGAATAACATTTCTTAAATATAATCAATCCAGAATGTTGAAGAAAAAAATTTACTCTACATGTTTTAACTGGCTAATTTCAACAAGTCTTTTAACAGCTTTTTTCTCACCACTTTCTTTCTGCAATTTTTTTGCTAAATTCTGAGCATTATTAAGATAAGTATCATAATTAGTAAAGATTTCATTAACGAATTCTAGTAATTTTTCAGGTTTAAAAAATTTTTCAGACAATTTTATAGCAGAGTTATTCCTAACAAGATTATCGATATTACCTTGATGTTCTAAGAAGAGAGGTATACAGATGGCAGGTTTTCCAGAATAAGCCAATTCATATATTGTGCCACGTCCTCCATGGATTATAGCTAAATCCACTAATTTTGATACTTCATAGAATGGCACATATTCTTTTAACAGGATGTTTTCATTTGTTTTTGGTAAACTATCTTTATCTAAGAGATTGGTATAAACAGCGATTACATTATAATTTGTTTGATTTAAGGTTTCTACAATTTTTAGGAATAGATCTTTAACCCCAGTGCTTCCCATAAGAATTACTATAGATTTCCCAGGTTGTTTTAGATGATTTTCAATGTCAGGATCGATTTTCTTTTTTTGTCCTTGAAATAAGTCGCCTCCAATAATTGGGCCAATAAAATTTTCAATTGGAAACTGTTCAGAGGGATTTATCCCTAAAAATTTTATATCGTCGCAAACGAAGGTATGGTCTCCAAGAACGATGTCATTAAAATATTTAAAAGGTTGTACTTGGTATTTTTTCGCAACCTTGTTAAAGGTTCTGACAAGCATTTTATTTTTTAATAACAACCATTTCGCAAACTCATTTTTTAAGGTGGAAGGTATCCTTTTTGTAAAGAAATTCTCCATACCATCTGGAAACGTTAATAGCCCTGATTCATAATAAGGTGGTATAGTTGTCCCAGAAGCTATAACAACGGATGGTATATTCGTAGCTCTAGAAGAGATGCTGCATGTTAAATTAAATGAGCTTACAATTAAATCAATACCAGCGTTGGTAAATGCGTTGATTTCCTCTGAGACTAATTTTTCTGTATTTTTTTTAGAATAGATTTTAATAATTGTTTTGGTAAGCGATGCTCCTCCTTTGAACATTTCTTTTCCTTCATCAGATAATCCCTCAAGAATATCATTTAATCTAACTACTCTACATCCAATGTCTTCCGCTAGATATTCGTATTCTCCCCTGTGGCTAAAAAACACTGCTTTTCCCCCTAGGTCCATATAAGATTTGGCAATTTTAATTAAAGGAATGGTTTCTCCCATGCTGTAAAAACAAGGGAAAAAACCTATAAACGGGGTTTTTGTATTTTTTTTGATTTCAAATCCCTTTTGGTTCATAAAACCTATTACTGTATAGTTCTCTACACTTTAATATTAATGCCATCCCGGTTTAGATAATTACATATGGTTACATAAGAACTAGATTTTTACGATATATTCGCCTTGGTAAGGAAAATTTTTTTATATTTACATAATAAATTCTTTGTCTGCACTAGGAATATAAAAGGTTAAATGATCCCAATAGAATGTAACAATCCGAGTGTTGGTTCTCCAAGTAAATCGTTTATGTGGGAGACAATGCAACTTATATATACTGCACCACCGAATACTACTGGAAAGTAATACATAGAGGATTCTAAAGAATCTTTTTTTGATATTACTCCGACTAGCCCTATTATCACACCAAGAATTAGAATTATGATAGTAAGAACGTAATTTAAGGAATATAATAAAATTAGTGGAATTAGAAAAATAATATGAAGTAAAACAATAATTTTTAGAGTTTTTTTTGCAGTATCAAATCCTGCCCAAACAGCGAATGTTAATGTTCCACTATCTTTGTCAGAAGAATAATCATTGATGTGATTCCAGACTTGAGCAATACAACTAAATATTCCAATAGAAATTGCAACTAACCAGTTAACTAAACTTATTGAACCTGAGATATATGAACCCCACATAACAAGGAGAACAAATCCAAAGAAATGCCAAATTATATCAAATCCAGGTTTTCCTTTTACTCTTAAAGGTGGTGAAGAGTATGCCCACATCCAAGCTAAGATTAAAATACATAATAAGAAAATCTCAAATTTAAAGAGAATTGAAATTACCAATGAAATAACAACAAAGGTTATAATTAGAATAGCTGCAGTCTGCTTCGTAATTATTCCAGAAGCAATTGCATTAATTTGTATTTTTTTTAGATTTTTTCGATCGGAATCAACATCGTGGTAGTTGTTTATTGCAAACGTAAATGAGAGAATACAAATTATGGTTACTGCAAAAATTATAAGAGGAACTATGTAGCTGGATATATCTAAAGATGACATTCCTAGAATAAAACCTATAAAAGAGAATGAAGACCAATTAACTACACCACGTATTCTAATAAATCCTGTTAGGAATACTAAAACTATGTTTTTCTTTTCATCAATTTTTCCGCTCACAGTAAGCACCTACTTTCGAAAAATCTCCCCAAATACTTGTTTAATTTTAGTTCCCTTTTGATTCATAAAATCTTTAACTATATAAAACTCTTCGCTTTAATATTAATGTCTGTTTGGTTGATAATAATACTTATGATTACTATAGAACTATCATTTTATTTTGTTTTTATTCATTTTTTGCAGTAAATCTAGTAATTAATCATTTTGATTTTCTTATCTTAAATTCTGCAATCCCTATAGGTATAATCTCTAGGTCATCTCCGTCTTTTATATCATGGGCTTTTGCTAATTGACTAGGAATAGTTATCACTAGACTACTACCCACCACACGTGCTTTCCTAGTTAGAGGCATATATCCCCTCCTAATACTAACTGTAATGTATACTTAAATATATATATGTTTTGGTTTTTCTAAATATATCTAAAAATATGCTTTAACCGATTGAAATAATTTAAAATATCAATTAAAAGCATGAAAAATAACTTTAAGGAGTAACTTACTTTCATTTATTTATTAATATAATAGTAAAACCTCATTTTTAGCGGTCAAGTATTAGGACGGATTTATACCAAAAATAAAGTCGAAAAGAAAAAACTGAAATCAACTATGCTCACATCGTGACAATGATTAACGAATATTTCTAATATGCTGTTTCCATTCATCAATAACTGATTCAATTAACATATTTACTGCTTTGTCCACACTGCAATCAATATCATTTAATTCGATAAATGTTTCTAGCTTCACAATATTTTCATCATTAACTTCTATTTTTACCATTTCTACATCCCAATCCAATAATAAATAATCTAGAAATAGCTTATAACACTATTTATTCAATAATACTCCCACTATTACATCGAAAACCTATGTTCCAAGGCAATATACACATAAAAGGTCATAAACGTATATATAAATGAATATCTCATTTTTGCTGGGTAATAAGTCGAAAAAACAACGAAAATGTGTTAGACACCATGTTTAGCGTTTTAATGATTAAAAAAGGAAAGAAGAGAGGGGTGTTTCTGCCTAGTATGGAATAAAAAAAGAAAAAATGGAGAGAGGTATTAGTTTATAGGATTATTATTAAAACAAAGAGTATTAATCCATTAAAAATTTCAGGTTCACTATCACCGATCATTAATTCTATTGTAATAGGTCCTATTCCAAATAAAAATCCTGAATTTATCCTTACGGTCTGTCCTGGTTGCATACTTGGTATTTTGCCATTAAATATTGCAGGATCTGAAGGGTACATGGTACCGCTTATGGTCATATTCCAAGGGATGTCGATGTGACTGAGACCACCAATTTCTTCAACATCGAAAATGGCTCGCAAGATACCTATTGGTATTGGTATCGGTTTGAAAATAATTATTTTAGTGCCATTGATTACGAATGACAGATCAATTCGAGTAGATTCGATTGGGTCTTTTAGTTCTCTCCATTCATTTACGGCTTTATCCCACCAAACACCGGCGTCATTCCAGTTTTTATCTGTTTCCTTCCAGCCAATAAACGGTAACAATCCGAAGTCAATCCCTAACCAGTATATTTCACCTTTTTTCTGAGGGAAAGGACTTGTGATATTGACGATGTTGATTTGATGCCATTGATCATGATCGTTTAATGCCCAACTGCCACTAGATGGATCAAACCAACCTTGGTCATCTGGTGTCATTGGACGAATGGTAAAGTCACCTATTTCGAAATCACGTTCCCACAAGGTTTCATACGGAACACTATATCCATAGGGATTATGGGGGTCATCTGCAGGTAAATCAGAATAGATGGTTACGTGGAAACGTTCGATTGTTTGTACATTGTTTCCCATCCATGAGATCCAAAAATGAATTTCTTCAACTAAGCCTGTACTCGAACAATTCCAGTCGTCAGCCAACTCTGACATGGAGAATTCTACATCCCACCCGCCTTCTTTCGGTGTTTGTGGAAAATGCATCTTGTGACCATCTCCTAGCTCCCAATCTGCTATGACGG
>CP070724.1:1301013-1314112 GCA_020350825.1 Thermoplasmatales archaeon
ATTGGGTTTTATTATTATCTACCATTATCTCCTCACATCATTAGAATAAAAAAAATGATAATTGTACATAACAACATAGGATTTGCTGTTTTTCTAATTTTGTTCAAATTATCGATAAAAAATTTTTTATGCCATCTCCAATAATATATTTACTAATACAAGGAGGAAAAAATATGAAGAAAATAATACCAATATTTTTAATAGGAATTTTAGTCCTTAGTGGATTTGGAGCTAGTGCAATATCTGAAAAAGAGAGAAAAACGATTGCACCATCACTATATACAGATGAATTCGATATGGTGATTATTGCACCTGAAAAGTTTTTATCCAGTATTCAACCATTGATTGATCATAAAAATAGCCATGGTGTTCAAACATTTCTAAAAATAACGGAAGAAATCTATGGCGAGTATGATGGTCGGGATAAGGCTGAGCAGATCAAATATTTCATTAAGGATGCAATTGAAGAACATGGAATAAACTATGTATTACTCATGGGAGGGAGAAAAGGGCAACTTCCTAATTATTACATTCCAGGACGATATGTAATTTTAGACGATGGATACTTTGATCAACCATATCTCAGTGATTTATATTATGCGGATATCTACAAAAATGGCAATGAATTTGACGATTGGGATAGTAACGACGATGACATCTTTGCAGAATGGGGAAAAGATATCCTGGATTTAGAACCCGATGTCTATGTTGGACGATTGCCATGTAGGTATCTTTTCGAAGTAAAAATTGTAGTTGATAAGATTATTGAATATGAAACATCAACATATAGCCAGGAGTGGTTTAACCGAATGGTCGTACTCGGTGGAGACACCAATCCTGGTATTGGTGATCCATTTCCCAACGAAGGAGAAGCAGTCTGTGATTATATTAGTGATATGATGATTGGATTTGATATTACAAAACTTTATTGTTCTTATGGAACACTAACAGGACATGCGGAGTTGCTGGATGCTATGAATCAAGGATGCGGCTTTGTCTTATATGAAGGACATGGACTGCAAAACAGAATTGAAACATTTGATCCTAATGGAAATCCTGTTGAGCCATTCCATAATAAATACATACCTTTCTTGCGAAATAAAGGGCAATATCCCATTTGTGTCTTTGGGTGTTGTGTAACAGCAAAATTTGATGTGTCAATTTTAAATATTTTCAATCCTAATCGCTTTGGACGTTCTGATTGTACTCTAGAAGAGATTGGTTGGAGATTGGTACGAAAACCTAATGGAGGCAGTATTGCACACATTGGCGCTACATCAGTGGTATGGGGATATACTGGAGATGTTAATGTAAATGGGATTCCTGACTCAGTTGAAAATGGATTACTTGGGTGGATTAATGCAGAATTTTTCAGGTTGTATATTGAAGAAGAATATCAATTTTTAGGGGAACTGCATTGGGAAACAATTCGAAATTACTGTAACACTTTTTCGGTTCATTCAGATAAACTTGATTGTAAGCAAGTCCAAGAAATAACTCTTATTGGTGATCCAAGCCTAAAAGTTGGAGGATATCCAACTGTTTAATGGTGGAATAAAATATGAAGAAAATAATACCGATATTTTTAATAGGAATTTTAATCCTAAGTGGACTTGGAGTAAGTGCTATAAAATACTCAAAAAAAATTTCACGAGCAAATGATCAATACGATATGATAATAATCGCTCCAATAGAATTTAAAATCCCAGTTCAAAAACTAATAAATCACAAAAACAGCCACAATATCCAAACAGTTTACAAATCAACACAAAGCATATACAGAGAATACAATGGTAGAGACAAAGCAGAAGAAATCAAACTATTCATAAAAAACGCAATAGAAGATTGGAGTGTAAGCTATGTATTGCTGATAGGAGGAAGAACATATCGGTATCCAAACTGGCACATACCAGTTCGATATGTCAACTTAGATGATGGAACACAACGATATACAACATTCATAAGCGACCTATACTACGCCGACATATACAAAAATGGAGACCAATTCGAAGACTGGGACTCAAACGGTGATGATGTATTCGCAGAATGGGGCAAAGATCAACTGGATCTACACCCAGATGTATACCTAGGAAGACTACCCTGCAGGAATTTTTTTGAAACATGGATAGTTGTACAAAAAATAATAAACTACGAAAACACAGCCCATGGACAAGACTGGTTCAACAAACTAGTCCTAGTAGCAGGGGATACATTTCCAGGCTCCCCTGGATATGAAGGGGAGGAAACATGTGATTTTGCAGCAGAATACATGGATGACTTCAAAAAAATCAAACTTTACACATCAACTGGAAACCTCACAGGACCAGTAGATGTGACCAATACAATAAACGATGGCTGTGGATTCTTATTCACAAGAGGAAAAGGCGGACAAGACAGATTAAGGGTAAACTTGCCTGAAGGAGAAGAAATTATTGTTTTCCACAATAAATATGTTCGAAACTACAAAAACAAAAACATGTATCCGGTATGCATACTAGGAGAATGTATACACGCAAAAATAGATGTAGCAATACTAAACATATTCAAGTATCAAAAAGGAGAACCCAACTACTACCAGCAAGACTGCATATTTGAATGTCTAGCATGGAGATTAGTAAATAAAAACAACGGTGGTGCAATAGCAGTACTTACAAACACAAATATTTGCTATGGAGACACTGGAGATGCAAATGGAAATGGTATACCTGATGATGCGGAAAATTTCGGAGGTAGACTCGCAGTTGAGGTATTAAGACTATACGGAGAACAGGATATAAAAATTCTAGGTCAAATATATTGTCAAACAATAGAAGATTATGTAAATATCTATCCGGTAACAAGTAACGAATTCCATTGTAAAAGTGTGCTAGAGTGGATACTCATCGGAGACCCCAGTTTAAAAATCGGAGGCTACTCATCATAGATTTCAAGATCCCTAAAATTAGTGAGTGATCAACCGACATAAAACATATTGATGTGGCATTATTTTTGCACTCGTGTCCCGATATACGCGTTTACTTTACCGGAAAAAGTGTATTCAAATCTCGTTATTGTCTGATGGATGGTGAGGGTGATTGATTACTTTCTGCTTAATTGTGACTCTATTGAATTGTCATCATTGTATCCTTTTAGATTTTTTAATAAGTCAATCTTGTTTTGTAGGTTAAGAATTGTCCAACCATCTGGAAATGGGATAAAATCATTCTCATCTGAAGTGTTCTTAGATGATTTTTCATCCCAACCCATCATTAATTCAAATATTTCTCTCTCTTTTCTATTCATATTTTACCAATTTAATAACAAGTATTTGTTTAAAAATCCTTCAGAGTTTTCTGCCAGTCATCAGGTAATACTACCTCACGTTCAACCTCCTGCCACTCCAAACCATAATCAGACAACAACTTCTTCACCATATCAGGAATACGAGGGGCACACAATATCCCGCGTACATTGGCTATCTTCACATCCTTCTTAACATCGTTTACGTACATCCGCAGCTGTTGCACAGCACTAATATTTGCTATACTTCGTTTTACTTCGATAACGACAGGAATGTGCTCCTTGTCAAAACCATAGAGGTCAATAAGTCCTGACTTGACGTGCTTCTCCCGTTTACTAATACGCAGTCCTTCCTCGATAATGCTTGGGTCTATGATGATTTGGTTGACGACATCGGTTTCCATACCAGCTATAACCAAACTAGATTGATCACGAAGTGATGTTACCATCACTGTTTTTAGACTGCGGAAGACAATCTTCATCTTCTCAGGAGGACGGGTATGACGAGACCTAACAACCAGCAGGTTATCTTTAACGCTATATTCTATTTTTGTCCCTGTGGGCTGCCAGTTAACAGGTTCACGCATAACAGGCTGATGAACCAACACCGTGCCATCCTCTTTAACCATAATTATTCGTTCTCCCCAGTCAAGAAGTGATCGTGCACGGCCATGATAATCAACCATACAATCACCTACCAAAAGAAGCACGGTTTTATCTGGTTTGGACTTGTGATATTTTTCAATAAAAATTAACGCATCAGATGCCGTGGGATTAGGTAGGTTTTTCAGCAAAATAGCACTCTCAAAACAAATTTGGTTTTAATGTATATGACATTATAGACCAGTTTAAAAACAATATCCTTAGAGCTTTGTTTTTCTTCGTTTCCACAAAATAAAAATCAAAAGAATCAAACTTATACCAGCAACCAATCGCAAATATTTTTCAAACCATATGTTAATGAACACCAATGATAGTACTGCAAAGAGAAGCATGGTAACAGTCAAAATGATTTGTAGCAGTTTCAGATCCTGCATTATTCCACATCACTTGGAATATCTACAATCTTTATAACCCTCTTTTTACCTGTTACCCCTAGTCTTTTGCATCGAAAACCACATTTTAAAACTATACAAGTCCTAATCTCTTTTTTCTTTTTTTTTAAAATTGTAATCAGAATAAAAATTGTTAAGGAGATATTTTAAGTAATAAATTAATCAGTTGTCTTTTAAGACTATAAAGTTGAAAAAATATTTTTCTAATATACCTAGACAAAATGATGTTTTATTTGAATTACCTTACATTTTTGTCGACTTTTTTTGAAAGCCATTTCATATTCATCCTTAGCCATAATGATAAATTGGTGTATGAAAAAATGAGTAATAAAAAGTTTGAGGATGTCATGATAAAAGAAATTTATGAAGAGGATTTAATCAATGTGAAATATCTAATTGATGAAGTTTCTGATTTTGCTTATAAGTCCCTGATTCCGAAAGAAGGTTATGAATATTTAAAAAATAATTTGTGGGGATTAGATGTATTAAAAAAAGATGCAAAAGAAGGTTATACTATAGTAGTAAAGGATGACGATAAAATCATTGGGACGGGGACAATTGTTGGTGATTATATTTCAAAGGTTTACATAAAACCTGAGTATCATGGACGTGGATTAGGAAAATTAATAGTTAAATGGCTAGAAGATAAAGCAAAATCAAACGGTGTGAAAACAATTTTTTTAGCATCAAATGTATATGCTGAAAAATTTTACACAAAATTAGGATATACAACTACAGAAAATAGGGAAATGAGCACTCCAAATGGCTATGTTTTTAAATTATCATGGATGAAAAAAGATACATAGTAGAAAGAGAAAGATAGTTGAAAAAAAATTCCTATTCCTCATATATTCCTTGCAATTTATCAACAATTGATGCAATAAAAGCCGTTTAAAGGCGATAAAAGACTTGCGAAGGGTATTAAAGAAAATGCGTTAGAGGGATTGTTTCTGACAATTATGGAATTAAAAAGAAAAAAAGAGAGAATGGTACCATTTTGGTTTTATAGACCTAGCATGTATCGTAGTATTGGGAATGCATTTGGAAACCGTTCAAACAACCATTCTAGCATATTAAAGTTGAAATTGAATGCTTGGTTCCTAGGCATCGTTACTTCTAGAGTTGACAACTGGCTTTCTGCATCGTGAATATCTTTTGCTTTTGCTTTGATTATATATGTCCCTTGTTCAGACCAAGTATGGTCTGCTATTGCACATACGCCAGATGAAAATGGGCCGATACAAACTTCTCCTGAACCATCTCCCCAATCGATGCAATAGAAAATATCGTCTCCATCGGGATCTTCAGAGCAAAACCCATAGGTATATTCAACTCCGGGTTTTCCACTCGACTGACCGTCTATATCTGGTGCGGATGGTGATTCATTTGCAATTGTTGTCATAGATAACGCTGGTATCAGCAGGGCCATACAAACTAATATTCTAATTATTTCCTTTTTCATAATTTTTTCTGTAATTAACAATTGTTAATAAATCTTTCGATCTTATAATATCTCTGAAATTTTGTATGTAGAATATTTTCAATTTTTTACCGGTAAAAGTGAGTTCAAATCTTATCTCTTGCAGATATATTAATTTTAACATGAAAAAACATATTTATTGTGAAAAGAGATTTGAATTTCAATTTACAGATAAAATAGAAAAATCCTGTTTATGCACGCTTTCAAATATCAGTTTTTAAAATTCTTCAAATTCCGCAATTATAACATTTTCTGTTATGAACACAAATTACTCCACCACATTTTGGACATTTCCATCTTTCCATTTCATTTTCAATAAATTTACTAATACCATTTTTTTCAATATATTTTAAATTTTCAATCATGCTCATTTCATACTTTGTTGTGTACCTTTTATCTAATTTTTTAAGATTTTCGCAGGGAAAATCCTCACATTCAAAACAATATTTGATTTCTTCATTAGTTAATTTTTTACAATCCTCCTTTAGGAAAGCACATTGATTATTCCTAGGCCTACAACCTATACAGCAATTTTTTCTCTTTTTATCACTCATCATATAACCAAAATACCCGATACATATTCTACAATCCATTCCGCAAGGAGCAATCAGTTTTTGTTTGAATGAAACGCTCATTTTTCCAACTTCTTTAGTAGTTTTTCGGCTTTTTTTTTGGTAGCAGACCTCGTATTCTTTAATTCTTTCTTAACAAATCGAATTATCTTTTTATTGTCATTGAATTCATCAATTTACTCATAAAAAGATAGTATCACTTTACCTTTTATGATATTTTTACACTCAGATCTATGATGTGTTTTGTCAATATCTAACAATTTGCTAGTGATCTTACCTTGTAAGTGTGGTTTTGCTTTAGCAATTATCTCAGAACGTCCTGCAATATTAGCTGCGTTAATCATACTCTCATTTTCAAGGAGACTGTAATATTTGTTGAATATCTTCTCAAACTTGTTTTTTGTGTCAACTCTTGTAAGGTTTGCAATTATCGTCGCGCCAATGACTATTAAGAAAGTATTATCATCATCTAATAGTTTCACAAAAAAATCCCACTTGGGGTACAACATTTTGGGTTGTTGTTCACTTACTAACATTAGCACTTTCAAACTCTTATATTTAACAACTGCTTTTTCAGAAGAAGCGCCTTCAAGCAAATCATCAATTAATCTCTCATCTTTAACAACTTTCTTAGCAATGCTCTCAGCATCAACATTCTTTTTTTCAATCATATTTACCCCACTTCTTTAAGAATTCCTTTGCCTCCGTTTTTGTTTTCGGGCTCTTGCTCTCTAACTGTCCCTTAACAAATTCCATAATTTTTTTCTTATCATCTGCTTCTTCAAAGTATTCGCTTAACGCTTCTATTGCAAAACCTTTAATCAACTCTTATTGTTTGCCGTGATGGATTTTATCAATATTCAATTGCTTGTTTGTTATCCTAGATTGAAGTTTAGGCTTTGCTTTAGCAATCTTTCCAAAGGTAGTTGTAAGGTGTCCTGCCGTCATTGTCCTCTCGCCCTTAAGCATATCGTAATACTCATCAAATATCTTCTCAAACTTGTTTTCTGTGTCAATTCTCGTAAGAATTGCAATAAGACGAATTGCAATTAATTTTTGATAATTATTATTGTTGCTTAATAAATCTTGGAAATAATTCCAATGAGGGTATAACAGTTCAGGAGGATCTTCACTTAAGAGCAATAAAGTCTTAAAATTGTTAAACCTTATTGCGTCCTCTTTAGATAAAATATCTTCAAATAATTCTGAAAGTAGGTCCTTATTCTTTAAAGCCTTTTTAGCTATGCTTTCTAATTTTACATTTTTTTTACCTATATAATGTAATACACTCATAATCAAACTCCAACTTCTTCATTTCAGAAATTTCTTTTTTCTCATATAACTGATTGAATGGTATAAGGTTAGAAACCTCAAAATATCTTTGGTATTTTTAATTTTTTAGTGATTTAAACTCCTAAATCATATCATACTCATTGCACTTTTTATATTTGTGTCTTTTAAGGAGTGAGACGTGTTCTATCACGTGGAAACAAAATACATTCTCTTATATTTTTTATATCTAATAGCTCCATCAAAAACCGTTCAATACCAAAGCCAAAGCCACCATGTGGAGGCATACCATATTTAAACGCCTTAAGATAAGATTCAAAATCTTTGGGATTTAAATCACATGCTTTTATTCGCTCTTCCAGCAATTTCACATCATGTATACGCTGACTACCAGAAGCGATTTCAACACCTTTGCATGCTAAATCAAAACCACGTGAATATTTACCTCCTTTAGGCATAGTATAAAATGGCTTTGATTCAAGAGGATATTTTGTAATAAAATAAAACTCAATACCCTCCTTATTCATAATATCACCAAGTAAGCGTTCATTATCAGTACCTAAATCCTGACCCCATTCTATACCGGATTTTCTCTGTTGTAATTTGTCTACTACTTCATCATAAACAATCCTTGCAAATGGCAACTCTGGAACAGAAATTTTTTGACTCAAAATCTTAAATTCATTTTTGCAATCGCTTGCTTTTTTCCACATATTGTAGACAAGATTTTCTAAAATATTCATTACTTCTTCTTCGTCATTGATAAACGCCATTTCCAAGTCAACAGCAGTAGATTCGTTAAGATGCCTGCGAGTATTGTGTTCTTCTGCACGAAAATACCATGCAATTTCATATACTCTATCAAGGCCTGTTGCCATCAAACTTTGTTTATATAACTGGGGAGATTGGGCAAGAAATGCCTCTTTTTCAAAATATTTTAACTTAAAAACATCTGTTCCACCTTCAGATGAACTAGCGGTAATCTTTGGGGTATGCACCTCTACAAAATCCTGCGATTGGAGATATTTATGAACAGCCACAATTACAGCATTTCTTATATTAAAGATTGCCTGATTCTTTTGTTTTCTGAGATCAATAAATCTGTTATCTAACCTAGTATCAAAATCTGCTTCAACCTTATCAATAACACCTAAAGGCAAGGGGGCTTTAGCAACAGATAATATTTCTAGCATTTCAGGCAAAATTTCATAGCCGTTTCTTACTTTTTCATTCTCTTTGCAGACGCCTTTTACAGATATAACCGACTCTCGTGATAAATTTGTTAATTTTTCAAATAATTCAGGATTTTTCTTTTTTAGAACAGTTAATTGAAGAGTACCTCTCTTATCACGCAGGATGATAAATGCAATGGATCCTATATTTCGGATATCTTCAATCCAACCTGCTACCGTTATTGATTTGTTGTAGTCTTTTTTTGTAACATCCTTTGAATAATGACTTCTATACATAATAAAAACCCTATCGATACAATGAATTTAGTCTTTTTGAAATAAAAGATATCATTACACTTAGATTTGTTTCATTATTCCATTTTTCAACTAGATTATTAAGATTGTTTTTATCAATATTTTTAAGTTCATTCACCCATCTTTCAATATTTGAAATTGCACGAGTTACATTATCAACAATTGTAATACTTGCTATTCTTGCAGTCCTAGAAAGAGGATTCAAATCAATAGCAACAACTGTTTTTCCCATGTTTCTAAGAGCCTGACATCTATCGCCATCTTCAAGTGGAACAAGAACAACATCGGCCGAAAAGATTCCCTCCATATCACATAAAGCACGATCATGCTCTAAACCAGGAATCTTTGCATCTGCTTTTTGACCATATACATTTTTTGCCCCGTAATTTGATAGTTCTTTTGAAATTTTTTCTATTCGCTTCTTTGTTCTATGGAAAAGATTAACTTCAAGTTTCGCTGGAATGGATTCAGCCAACTTGATACAATCTTTTGCAACTAAGGAAACGACATTTCCATTAACTGATATAACAGGGTTCTTTGCACACAACAGTGCAGCTGCTGCAACCTTTTCAGCCATATCTGCTTGTGGTATAGTTTTTTCCCCGAGCAAATAATCAAAGGCCTCACCCCTACCATGAGCTATCAAACCAGTTTCATGAACTATGCCGTTTTTTATCCCCTGTGAAATTATTTCTCGTGTCGTTAACGAAGTATAACGCGGATGGCTTTTTGGTATCTTTTCCATAATTCAATAAAACAATAGAGTGGCATTTTTAAAAGTTATTTGTTAAATCGTTAGATAAAAAATAAAAAAGTATAGTTTGTAACTATACTCTATCCATACATACTTGGTTGAGAAATCTGACTTGCACCAGATACCACTGGTTTTGCTTGTTTGTGGAATTTCTGAAGTTGTTTTTCGATGCGTTCTGCTTCATCATAAAGGGGTGCAACATTTATTTTTACACCAATAATCGTACCGATAACAGTTATAGCAGATGCAGCAGCTCGAGCATCAGGATAATTGGGATGTGCCTCTGATAATATTGATATTACATCGATATTCTCATGTTTTCCTTTATTGAGCAAAACTCCGGAAACACCAGCGATTATGCCATTTTTAAACTGAGGGATATTCATCGATTGAAGTAACTGCCGAGCTTTTTCTGTTGATCCAATTGCATACGCATCAACAATATCATCTTCTTCCTTAGAGGGTTTACCCTCAACAACCATGCCTTCTGGAGATATTAAAAGTTTACATCCCTTTTTTTTCACCCAATTCATAATTGCATTAGACAAAGAAGTTATCAAGTTAGGTTTTGGTTTGAACTCCGAGACAAAAACTACAATCTTTTCTCCAGTTTCTAATTTCCCGGCATATATACGAACAGGAGACAAAGGCTCTCCAGTATGAACAACTGAGAGCGTTGGGAAATATGGTGAATTTAATGCTCCGACCTGTCTTAGACCTAAAGCATCTATTGAATAATTAGCAACAATAGTGCTGACTAATCCTATAGAAGGGAAACCAGCAATTACAATTGCATCGCTAAGATCTGTGTCTTCAAAGTCAACAATTTCAACATCTTCCAAATGCATCACCATCTTTTTACCTTAATATGCTTACTAGCATTTAAAATTAATTGGTGAAATACGAATTTATCTTACTAACCCTTAACCACCCCCAGAGGTAAAAGTTTTGCTACCTTAATAGAAATTCCGGCGCCATGTGTAACATTTACAACTTCGCTGACCTCCTTATAAGCATCTGGTGCCTCTTCAGCCATAACTTTCCAGCTAGCTGGATGCACGTATATCCCTTTTCTTCTTAAATTATCCAATATAGCCTCACCTCGCCACCTATTAACAGCTTGATGCCTTGACATGACTCTACCAGCACCATGACATGTAGAGCCAAATGTCTCCTCAGCCTTTTCTGTTCCTCGGAGAAGGTAACTCTCAGTCCCCATATCTCCAGGAATTAAAACAGGTTGACCAACATCTCTATATTTCATTGGAATTCCGCTTTTCCCTGGTCCGAATGAGCGGGTTGCACCTTTTCTATGAACATATACCTTCCTTTTTTTACCGTCCACTTCATGCTCCTCAAGTTTAACGATATTATGGCAAATATCATAAATAATATGCATATCCAAACTCTCAGCACTTTCGTTAAGTATTTTTTCAAATGATTCTCTTACCCAGTGGACTATCATTTGTCTATTGCACCAGGCAAAATTTGCTGCACAAGCCATACCTTTAAGATAATCCTGTCCCTCCTTTGAATTTACAGGAGCACAAGCAAGTTGTCTATCTGGAAGCCAGATGTTATATCTCCTAACGGCCTGTTCTAAAACCCTTAAATGATCGGTACAAACTTGATGGCCAAATCCACGAGAACCTGTATGTATCATAACCATTATTTGCCCCTCATCGTTTATTCCAAATGTTTTTGCAGCATCTGAATCATAAATCTTTGCAACTTTTTGTATCTCAAGAAAGTGATTTCCGGCCCCTAAAGAACCCAATTGAGGAGCCCCTCTCTGCTTTGCCTTCTCAGAAACTTTTGAAATGTCAGCATCTTTTAGACATCCGTTTTCCTCTAAAAACTCTATGTCTTCTTCCCATCCATATCCATTTTCTACAGCCCATTGAGCTCCTAAACGTAAAACATCTTTCAGTTCCTTTCTGCTAAGTCGAACCTTTGCCTTTGATCCAAGACCAGAGGGAACGTTTTTAAACATCTCATCGACAAGTGGTGGTATCTTGTTTGTATCTAAATTGGTAACATGTAAATTTGTTCTAACAAGTCTCACTCCACAGTTAATATCAAATCCGACTCCTCCTGGAGAAAGAACACCTGCTTCAGCGTCAGTAGCAGCAACGCCACCAATGGGAAAACCATACCCCCAATGTATATCAGGCATTGCAAGAGATTTACCAACAATGCCAGGGAGCATTGTTACATTTGCAGCTTGTTCAGGGGCATTATCTTTTCGTATAGAGTCAATCATATGGACACTAGCATAAATAACAGCAGAGGTTTTCATTTTTAAATTATTTTTTACTCCTTTATAATTTGATGGAATCTCGTGTCGAAAATCGTCAATTTTATTTAATGGACCGTTCCAAAACATTTTCTATCAAGATAATAATACAAAAACCCATTTATAGAGATTATGGATAAGCTATTTATTCTTTCTCAGGTAAGGAAGCTTAGTTTTTTTATTAACCATAACTTTATACCCTTCTGGCAATGGGACAGCCTCGCCTAGGTCAGGCTTTGTTTTACTAAAAAAATGTATGGTTCTTTTTTTCCCAGTAGATGTTTTTATTTCTTTCATATAAAGTGTGTAATCTCCATGCTTATAAGATTCAGCGGTACTGTCAATATCAGGTATTTCTTCTTCTACATCATAAGATGCCCACTCAGTAAGTTCCTCACCTTCAGATATTGATTTTGATGGGGAAACCACTTTTTCCTTTGCTCTTTGCAACTTCTTCTGTCTCTTTAATTCCGCTAATCTTTCTTTCTCAGCAATTCTAGATTCTTTTTCTTTTTCTCTTGCTTCAATCAATGCCTTTTTTTCTTCGATTAATTTCAATCGTTGTTTTTCTTTTTGCTTTTCTCTGAGTTTTCTCTCCTTTTCTTTTTTAGATTTTTTGGCTTCTTTCTCTTTCTTCCTTGCTTCAATCAATGCTTTTTTTGCTTCAATCTTTTTCAATCTCTGTTCGTTTCTCTCCTGTTTCTTTAGTTCCGCTAATCTTTCTTTCTCGGGGATTCTAGATTTTTTTTCTTTTTCCTTGGATATTTTTTCTATACCTTCTTCAGAAGGTTTTTCTTCTTTGGCTTCTTCGGGCAACTCAACTATTTCTTCTTTGATACGTTCCTCACTCACGGGCTCCCAAGTAGGAATTTCTTCCTCAGTTACA
>CP070724.1:1314212-1382931 GCA_020350825.1 Thermoplasmatales archaeon
GGTCGTTGTGCTGAGATACTTGTTATGGACTCCCGATAACATTCCCCATCATTTTATAATGCACTTCTGATATATTTGTTTATCCCTGCTAAAAGGTAGCATTTATATACTCAAGCATCTATAGATATAAGTAATAATAGGGGGAGGCAGAAATTGAAAAAAAACAATCAACCGAGGAAAGATTCAGCAACTGTAATGGCTTATCTTTTAGTGGTAATATTAATCACCTATACCATATTTGTTCCAATTGGAGGGAGTGATTGTGATTGCGACATACCTGAAGAATCTAATATAATTAAGACAAATACGGTGTTTAAACCGTTTTCAAAATCAGATATTTTAACTTTGCAGAAACAAGGAAAAATCGAAGGATGGACGTTCACAGTTGGTGAGAATTCTGCTACAAAATATTCATTAAATGAACTATGTGGATTCTATTTACCAGAGGAATGGTGGATTAACGCACAGTTTAATCCATGTACTCCACGGGATGATCTACCAGATATATTTGACTGGCGAGATGTTGATGGAATGGATTATACCACTCCTATTAAGAGCCAAGGATCCTGCGGAAGTTGCTGGGCGTTTGGAACTGTTGCACCACTGGAATGTAATATTAAGATTAAAGACGGTATTGAAGTAGATCTATCAGAGCAATGGCTTGTTAGCTGTAACCTAGACGGATGGAGTTGCGGTGGTGGCTCATGGGCGCATGACTATCACATGTGGAAAACGGACCCATTTGGTGGTACAGGAGGTGTTCTTGAGCAATTCTTCCCATATGTTGCATCTAATGCTCCATGTAATGGACCATATCCTCATGATTATCTGATTGAGGATTGGGCTTTCATTGGCGACGGTCACAGTGTACCTAGTGTTGATGCAATTAAACAGGCAATATACGTTTATGGCCCTGTATCAGCTTCGGTATGTGTGAATCCAGCGTTTTTAGCTTATAATGGTGGTATTTTTAATGGTCCTTCTTGTTCGGTGATTAATCATGCTGTTGCCCTTGTTGGATGGGACGACAACCAGGGTACAAACGGTGTTTGGTTCCTCCGTAACTCATGGGGAACTAATTGGGGCGAAGACGGGTACATGCGTATTGAATACGGGATCTGCAGTATCGGATATTCTGCTTGTTATGTTAACTATCAGGGATCACCATTTTTAAAGATAACTCTTCCAGATGGTACTCCATCGATTCTTGCTGAAGGTGAACCTACAGATGTCAGGGTACAGATCCATGAAATCAACGATACCTATATCCCTGGATCTGGTAAGCTTCATTATCGGTACGATGGAGGAGCGTTTCTTAACTCATCAATGATACATGTTGAAGGTGATATGTATAACGCTATATTGCCACCTTCCAGTTGCAATGACACTCCTGAGTTTTATTTCAGTGTTGAGGGGGTTAATGCGGGGATTATCTACAGCCCATATAATGCGCTTAATGCTACTTACTCGTCGCAAGTTGGAAAGTTAATTTCGGTGTTTTCTGACGACTTTGAAACAGATCTTGGCTGGACTGTAAAAAACAATTCTTTTCTTACCGATGGGGCTTGGGAACGTGGTATCCCAATCGGTGGTGGTGATCGTGGTGACCCACCAAGTGATTATGACGGCTCTGGTAACTGCTTTCTTACGGATAATGAAGATGGCGATTCTGATGTTGACGGGGGAATTACATGGTTAACGTCACCTCCTATAGATATTACTTCAAGTACAAGTATTGATGCAAGAGTTGATTATGCTTTATGGTATACTAACAATTTCGGCAGTGATCCAAACAACGATATTTTTAGAGTCTATGTTTCTAATAATAATGGTGAAAGTTGGATTTTCGCTAAGGCATTTGGACCTGAAACTTCTGCAGGGTGGGAAGAATATAGTTTTATTATTAGTGATTATTCTGCCCCAACCGGCGTAATGAAAATCCGTTTTGAAGCCTCGGATCTTGATAATGAGTCTATTGTGGAAGCAGGTATCGATGCATTCCGTATTTCTATCTTTGAGAGTTGTTTTGAGCCAGATTTAAGCTGCGATGGGGAGCTCAGTTGGGCGGATATAAAACCAGGTTCAACGGTTGAAGGTAATTTAACAGTTGTAAACATTGGTGAACCTAATTCAATGCTAGATTGGAAGATAAGTGATTATCCAAATTGGGGTACTTGGACGTTTGCCCCTAAATATGGTAATGATTTGAAACCAGAAGATGGGATTGTCTCTGTACGAGTATATGTCAAAGCACCAAATGAACCAATGGAAAATTATAGTGGGACAGTAAAAATCATCAATAAAGCAGATAATAGCGACTACTGTGAAATACCAGTGAATCTTGCAACGCCTGTAAATCAGAATTTAAATAATTTTCAGTTTCTCCGTTTCTTTCAACGATTTATACATCTAAGCATTTTCTATGATATTTTGATTACACTAACAAATCTCTAATAGTAAACAAAAATCCATTTTATCCTTTCTCATGATAATCCGTTTATAATCTAATAACATTATCAATAACCAATTTTATCTATTACAAGATAACAAATGTTGCAAAAAGAACAGTTAGCAATCTTTATATAATTGCTCTGTATATTAATAATTATAAAAGAAGGGAGGACATGTAAATATGGAAAATAAATTGTTAAGTAAAAATTTGGTAATAGGATTGATAATTCTATTTGTCGGAGCTAGTATTGTATCAGGCATAAATAATGATGTTGAATCAGTCGATGTTATTAATAAGATTGGGACTCTCAATATTGGTACGGATACATTTTATCCGATTGATGATACTTTTATTGATAAACCTGATGGCACTAACCTTCCTCGTGGTGATTATGAATATATGATCATTCAAAACGAATATGGAGCAACTCCTGGTTGGCAAATTGATTCTTTGATAACATTTGATATATCATCAGTACCTTCAGATTCAATCATATTATCAGCAGAATTGAAACTCTATTATCACCAGTGGTATGCAAATAACCCAGCAGGAAGACAGTTGAATCTTTATAAAATTACAAGCGATTGGGATGAAGAAACAGCAACATGGAATAACCAACCATCTTATGCATCTCAACCTACTACAAGTTCACCTGTTCCCTCATCAACTGGTACTTGGATGGAATGGGATGTTACCGAAGATATAAAGGATTTTGTAAGTGGGCAAGAAACCAATTACGGCTGGAAAGTAACTGATGAAAACTACTGGGGAACATTTGATATTCCGCAAACATTTTTCAGAACTAAAGAATCTAGCTATGTCCCTTATCTTGAAATCGAGGTGCTTGTACCACATATGGCGTTCCTATTTGGAAGAATCGAAAACCTCAACACTGAAGGAGATCTCACCACCTTTGATGCAGTAAGATTGCGGTATTTACAATTTTCACCGTTTTCGTTTAATACCTATGTCTCAGGGGAAGAGATTGCAGTTATTGGATCTGGATTGGGAATAATTACTACAGGCTTTGCATTTGGATTCTTTAACAGTGGACTTTTGTAATCAAATCACATTCTTTTTTTTTATTTTTCATTTTAACTACAGAATCATCCACGGATATTCCCAATACTAAGATTGCTGTTTGATTTAAACTGAATTTATGGGGCAAAACTGTCTTTCATACTGATTTCATTTCAACATTACTATAACCCCTTGGCTGGGATTCAAACAACATACCATACTTGTTCAAAGTCTGAATGATAAACTCAAACAGCTTCCTATACGACACAAATGAATTAGGGTGTTTCATATTAGACATTACATTTGATTTCCAAGCATCAACATCTGATCTTATTGTCGCCTCCCCGTAATCAATCAGATTCGTATATAATGCTACAACACTCTCCACAACCGTTTCACTACCAGAACTGTCACTACGGTCATCCTTCACATCCATCATAAAACGATGACTTATCGCCTCATTGCAGCGATTAATCTGACGAAGCCAAACCTGACGGATACTAACATATTCAGATGGCAAATCCTTCCTCTCAATCACATTATTTACCTCCTATCATCCAGCTTCTGACTAGAACTAAATGAATAAACACCCTGCTCAGCCCGAGGTATGTTCTCACCGGACAAATGCACAGCCTCAGCAGCAGACAAAGGAAACAAATACAACAACTTATCATACAAAAAATCCCACAACTCACCGATAGGAACAGTTATCTCCACCTCCTCGGGACGAGTAGTTTTCAAACTAACCTTATCCGTAGTTAGGTCAGCAAGTCTCATAGCAAGGTTCTGAATAGATGCAAAAGTAAACCACCCTTTCTCTATCACCATGCTGACAGGATCAGTGGCACCTTGAGAAAGCAAACTCTTCGGCAGCAACTCATAATACATAAGCTTCTCTTTCATATCAAGTGATCGGTTATCCCTTATCAGCTGCTGAACCAACATAGACAGTTTCCGCTGGTTAAACAAACAGTCTTCTAACGTATACCGTATCTGCTTCTGTTTCTCCTTACCTTTCATCTACTCTTGCCTCCCAATGCAAACCAGAGACAGGTTTGTAAATATCCCTGAAAACAGTCTTACCGAACTTACCACTAAACTCCAAATATGCCTCGTTGCCACCTATAGGATCCTCATTCAAGTTATCAATAGCTGTCTGCTTAATCCGAGAGACATTCTCAGCCCTAGCACCAGGAAGATAAATACGGATCATAACCTTGCTCCTTATTCTGTGGTCAATATCACTAATACTCTGGCTATTGGTGTGAAGGTTCATCATGCACTTACGGACCTCTTTACAATCAGAAGCAAATCCACCTATCTTATGGAAAGTCCTACCAGATGTGAACTGCGGACTAATCTCAGATAATTCATCAATATAGACATGCACCCATTCACCGACACCCCTAAGAAAATGAATGAAATCCATCCATTTCTTACGGTCACCAAAAAAGACAGCATTGCACACACCAGGCAATGCTTTTTCGTAACCATCCTGATAATCCTTAAAATATGTAACTTTAGGATATATCTGTTTCAGCTTGTTATCTCTATCATGGAATGTAACCCCTGAGTCTTTTTTCACCATGATGTTGAAGTTACCTTTGCCGATCTTGACAAACTGCAACGGTGCATTGTAACAGTTGGAGAAAAACATCTTCTCACCGGGGTGATGTTTATTGGTATAATCCAAGAAACTAAGCGTGACGCTTGTCTTAGCGCTACCCTGACTGCCACTAATCAAACTGAATACTCCACCAGCATCCATATCGTGTATGTGGCATCTTCTAAGTATACGTTCAGCATTAATTTCAGATTTCGATAGATCAACAGCTTCATTTTCAACATTTAAATCTTCATTTTTCAAATAATTTCACCTCTAATTTCCGAAGGAAAAAAAGAATTCATTATGCACCCCACACGGGTGTATAAATATAAGAGCGCTAAGCACAAATACTGGCATATAAGCAAAAAACCAAGTAATATTTCGAATATCTTTATCATGGCACGATTTGGTGTCATTTATCCCCCATTTCTATCTGTTGCTTCATACTTTATCTTTAACTCCTCAAATATAGTAATAGCAGTCTTCTTAGCATCCTGCGGTTCTTTGTTGTAGATTTTAACGGTAAAATTTACACCCTTACTCGTCTGCTTGAGTTCTACACTGCTAATGGATTCTTTGACTTCATTGGTTATGGTTTCGTTAGCCATAGGGGAGATCACTCTCCCCCTTTGGCTTTGTCAATCTCTTCCGATAGTGTTTTCCTGGTGTAGCTTTCAGGATTCTTGATACCTAGTTTCTTGGCATATCCGATCTGTTTAGCAGTAGGTGAACCATCTTCGTTGTTGCCGATAAAATAATGATAAGGTGAGATTATTTTATCCAGTATTGCTACTACTACGTTGCCCTGTAGTTTTTCATCTTCATTGGGTACTATTCCTTTCGCTGCATTCTGTGCGAATTTCCAGCTTTCTTTTATGTGATTTTCATATTCTTTTTCTTTCTCCATATTTTATTTACCTCCCATAAACACTAATTTTTTCCCCAAGAGTTCTTCGAAAAAGATGTTCCGTTCCAGACAATCATCGATAAAAGGCTGTCCGTATTTCTCTAAAACAAGCTCGTAGTTGTCGTCAGGATGCTTTTTGATTATTTGGATTGAATCTGTTATTTTCTCATTTAACAAAAAACGCTCTGTATTTTCATCCTCAACCTCCTCAGACCCCTCAATCTCGTCAGTTGAGGGTTTGAGGGGTTTGGGAGGGTTGAGGAGTTGGAATCTAGACACTTTTTCAAAAATGTCGTTGTAACCATGATTTTGTAAAACGCTGACAAACTCAGATACATTGATAATGTATTTACGTTTACCGCCCTGGCTATACCCAAGATTTTCTTTTTTCTGTATAAGACCAAGACCATCCAGTATCTTCCGGGGTTTCTGATCACTCGGTGCATACTTGTCATTCGGTGAAAGGTCAAATCTATTCAACAATGCCTCATACAACGTCTCATTCAGAACTTCTACAAAAGCTGAGGTATCAACGTTGATTTGATCTGCAATAGAATCAAGGATGACAAACTCCATCGTCTGAGCATGTTCTATCTGCAAAACAGGTGCTTTTTCTTCCAGATACTGTTTAACCTTCAACGCATACTCGTTTCCCTTGAAATGCCTGATAATACCCAAAATGATGCTGTTCTTATCTGTCTCCCTACCAAAAACACCTTCGTCCTCCAAGAGGTTCTTCATCTCTCCAATATCTGATAGGATTTCCTTCCAGTTACAGAGACAGTATACAAACAACTTGTTCCTGATAAATTGGAAATGCTTCAACTCCTTGTCACTCAGGTTGAAAATGTTCTTTAATTTCTTGTTGGTTTTAACCTGTAGAATAACATGACAGCGGTCTATGAAACTAGGGTCAAAACCTGTGAGATTATTACAGGTAAAAGATTTCATCCCGTAGGTGTTGAAACCTACAACCTGTCTTGTGATATCCTTCACACCCATGTTGGTTATGGTGTATTTCCCATACTTGTTGAAACCAGTGTTGAACACGTTCACAAGAAGGTTTTTCTCCTCCTTGCTCATCTTCTCGAACTCATCCTGATTTAAAGCTATTGAAAACTGATGGATCAACCGTACACTACTGGGAACACTGCCTTTTCCACCAAAGCGACCGTTGAACTGCAAAAACGACAATAATGTTAGACCAGTGCTTTTACCAGCGCCCATGCCACCTAGAAAAACCAGGTAGAATACATTCCCCAACAAGTGGATAATATAGGTTACTATAGAAGCAGTACATAAGACATCGTATTCATACGTGCTGGGGTGAAAATAGTATTTCTTTACTGTTGAACTGACTTCGTTGTATATCTCCTTGGTGTAGATCTTGTTATTAACAATATTTTGTATTGCTTCGTTATCTATTGTGTTGATCCCATGTGTTTCATCAAAAAACACAGGTTGAGAATATTTATACCTGATATTCTTGTGTTTGAAGAACTGGTACTGTTCTTCTTTTGGCACGTCCTTTATTTTCTTGTAAACAGGTTTACCGTCATCGTCCAATGTTTCATTTATAAGTATCTTAGCGTTGTCACGTACAACCTCCAACTTGCCATTGCTCAACAACACAACTGGTGTATGTTTTCCCTGTTTCCGTGCAAAGACAGTGTGGAAAAACAAATCATCAACTTCATTGTACAAGAGACCACTGAGAAACGATGTTATCCTGAATCGTTCCTCATCCTCAGGAGTATCCATTATATTCTCAAGAAACTCGACAATTTCTTCATGTCTATCTATCTCCGCAACCTCTTGTTGTATCAGTTTGTCGATTTCCCTGCTTTCCCTTAATTTTATCTGTTCTTCATGTCTTCTAAGCTGCTCTTGGTGTATCTGCAGCTCATCGTGATGGTCCATTGTTGTCCTCCTGTGAAACAATCCAAAGTTTGTCGTTGGATTCTTTAAAAATAATCAATCGTTCAACATAAGGAGTATTAGTTACTAAATCCTTGAAAAAGGGTATATTTTCAGGTAGAATATGAACTACACAAGCTGCAACAATAGGTTTAGAATGATCCTGGTTCATGGTTTACCTTCCCTTGTTTTTTATCCATTTCCAAAAGTAGGTCGTAAAATTCTTGGGGAGAAACATTATCCTGTTGCATCTTGTTCTCCTCCACAAAAAGCAGTAATAATTTGTCTCAATGCGCAACTGATGCTTGTCTTCTGTTTTTCAGCATATTCTTCGAGAAGAGATACAGATTCAGCATCAAGCACATACGATTTTGTTTTTAATTCCATAATTCTTAAATAGTAACTGTTGATATATATATTTAAAATAAGTATATCTCAAATAAAGTATGTTTACTTTGAACACAACAAAATAAGTATAGTTAAGGTGAAGTTAAATGAAGAAAGAAAAAACACCCAAGATAATGAATTTAGATGAAAAAATATATCTCCTTTGCTATGGAAAATCTAGATATACAACAGAAATTGCAGAATTGATCTATGGGAAAGAAGAAAGACAACGATACCCAACAATTACAGGAAAAAATGGAATTATCGCAGAAATGGTGAAAAATAATGAACTTACAGAAATACCAATAGAATCAGGAGAAATGGAAGCAATGTTTATTCCAATAAAACCAAAGATAGATACCACAGATGGTAGATCAAAAACATTAAGAAAATATTACCTTTCTAAAACAACTCCAATTTTTAACAGTATTGTATCTATCTTTAAAGAAAAAAAAATCACTTTGACCAAAGAAGAAAATGAAAATATATTATTTGTTTTAAACTCTCCTGAATATAGAGAATTAATAGAAAATAATCTACCAAAAAAAGAAGTTAATGGTGAAATACAACCTGATATATCTTTAGATATTAATCCAGGTTGGTTTATTATTTCTTCATTTTGTAACACTGCAGGGGTGGTATATGGTATAAAGCATCATTTGAAAAACAGAGGTATATCAGAATCTATGATCCTTAAAAGATGGGATTCTGTTTCAGATACAAAACTTAGAAAATACGGACAAAAACAACGGATTATCCAAACAGCGTTAGAAATTCTCAATAAAAGTATGGGAAATGTAATAGGAAGTAAAAAAGCAGCAAAACTATTCCTAGAAATGAAATTACCTTTGCTCCATAAGTTATCACAGGTAACGACAGAAGGACCAGTAAATGCTGCATTAATTCTTGCAGGTTCCATCCTAGGGAACCATCATTAATCCTTCTTATCTATTTCTTCTTTTATCAACTTTGCCAGTTCACTTCTAAGTGCGGGATTGCTTATTATCTCCTGTGCTATGTTTTTTGTTTGTATGCGTTCTCTTAATTCTTGTATTTCCTTATCTTTCTCTTTTAACTGTTCATTAAAAGTCGTAATTTGTCTTTCATGCTCCTTAAACTTTGGTTTGTATTTGGAATCCATCAAAGACATATCTGAAAACACAGAGAGGCAATCACAATATTCCTCATATGACTTCTGTAATTGCTCAGATCTGAATTTTCCATATTTGGTATCCATCCCTTTCTTATGCCCAAAGATTGTATCAAGATGATTCTTGTTAATCTGTGTACTCATCATCTGAGTTTTTGCAAATTTCCTAAGAGTGTGAATATGATATTTATAATGGGGGTATATCAACTGGGGATTGTCATCTTTTTCGTTAAATGGTTGTCCTGATGATTCTAACAAGCGATTCCACATTCTAACTGCTGTAGAATAATTAAACGGAAAAATTCTGGGGTCAGTATTTGCATACTCTTCAAATGAAATTTCTTTCTCATCTTTAAATAAATGATATTCCTTATCAAAATATTTCCATGTGTAACCTTGCTGTCTTAGTTGTCTTCTCACATATGCTGATTTCTGGATTTTCTCTTTAATGTACTTTGTCCTTACTTTTAACCATTCATCTAAAGCTTCTCTTGCCTCTATTGTTATAAAAGTATGGCGTTTGTATCTTTTTTTTGCAGATTTTGCTTGAATTATAATATGTCTATCTTCAATATCATTAATTGTCAAGGATAGGGTTTCATTTATTCTTTCTCCTGATGTAGCATTTACCAAAAATAAAGCTCTATCTTTTATTGTTCCATGCTGAAGAATTTGTTTTAACTCAGAGTTATCAGGAATCTTTTCATCAATTATTTCTGTATCACCCTCTAAATGATTATTCAGTTTAATCTGTTTCCATACTCTTGGTTTTATAGATACGTCATTATCGGCTAAAAAATTCTTAATTATATTCAGTATTGCTTTTTGTGTCCCAGGAGCATAAACATCACGGATAAATACAGAAAACTTTCTTACATCATCCTCATAATCTCTTTTTGATTTAAAATATGTATCAGGTTCAACTCCCAAGAAATCAAAATATCTTTTCAATAATGATTTATACGATCTCTGAGTTTTTTCACTACCAATCCATTTTACAAAATCTTCTACTATTTTACTTTCTTTTTCCATCATTCATCAAAATATCAAATCGAAGATGAAATATATAAATCTATCTGTCAACAAATATTTTCATCTCATAAAATTCCACGCGTTATTAAGATATCTTTCTTTCAGTAATTTATCTATTAAATTATTTTCATATGTTGAAAACGTAGTTTTTTCAATAATGGTATTAAAGTACATTTCAAATTCTTTTATCAATCCTTCTTTGATATCTCTCATAGAAGGTGCATTACCAATTTCCTTACTAATAGTTGATACCTTTTCATTTTTAGGTTTTTTAAGCACTGTGTTCATTAACTCTAAATTGGTATCAATAAGGAGAGATCCATGTATAAGTACAATATTACCTTTTTTAATCTGAGCCGAACCTGAAATTTTTTTTCTGTTGAGAAGAATGTCATTTGGCGGTTTGTAGACAGTATCTATATCAAATCTTTCTAACATATTTACAAGGGACATACAAACATTTTCAAATATATCCTGAGATGATTTTAACTCCTTACTATCCATATCGAATACCAAACTGTAAATGAGACACTTCTTATCAGTATATATTGTACCTCCCCCTGTTGTTCTCCTTACTATTTTCACATTGTTTTTTAAACATTCCTCCAGGTTGATATCCTCATGTATTTTCCTCGATCTGCCGATGGATACCGCTGCAGGTTTTCTTCTGTAGAAATGAAGGGTATTTTCAATCTTCTTTTCTTTTTTTGCTTGAGATATTGCCTCATCTGCTGCAGTGACATAAAAAGGATCTGCGATGTCTGTGTCTATTAACCTCCAGCCCATTGAAAATCCCTAATAACTAAAAAGTTAAATATTGTTTTGTCTATGTTATCCCACTCATAGTATAAGGTGGTTTAGGAGAGTTTAGAAAAGCTACGATTGTTAGGAGGGATAGATTTAACTAAAAAAATCCATGTAATTTCGATAATCATTGTTGCTTCGATCTTCTTTGCAATGTATGTCAATTGCTTCACGATTAATGCACAAGATGTTTTAGAGATAACGGGACCTGTAGATGCTTTTGAAGGAGAAGAAATAGAATTTACTGTAACACTTGATGGAGAGCCAATACAAGCAAAGGTAATCTTCGGAAATTCATTATTTGTAAACTGGACAAATAGCTCCACGGGGATAATCAGATTTACAATGCCTCCAGCTCCAATCGAAGATAAAGAATATGTAGTAAAAGCCGAAGTTCTTGGGGGGTTAAATGCCAATCATTCAATTCTTGTGAAGAATAGAACGGGAATCTTAAAAATTGAACTTTCAACAGATTATATAATTGAGATGGAGAAATTTAATGTAACTGTCAAAGACAGAGATGAACATGTAATTAGAGCTAATGTATGGTTTAATTCTGCTAAGTATGTTACTGATTCTGAAGGCAATGTAACTCTTATTGCACCCGACATTCTGATAACCACTAACTATGGAATCAGTGTGAACAAAACAGGTTATAAGTCAAATTCAACAATGATAACAATAAATGAAGTGGATCTTGGATTAAAGCTGATGGAGGTTATTCATCCATCTATAGTCGAGCCAGGTGTAGCAAATATTGAAGTAAATGTTATTGGTAAATACGGTAGTTTAGAAAATGTAACCATAGAAATTTATTATGAAAATTCAAAATATTCTGAATATAAAACTGATAGGAAAGGAAGAGTCTCCATACAAGCTCCTTCAATTAATAATGACAATTATTTTTCACTTTATGTTAGTAAAGATGGATATAGCATGTATAATGTTGAGAAAGAGATAACAGTTAGCTTATTTTCCCGGGATCTGGGGTCTGATCTAGAAATTTCATTAACTCCATCTGAAGTATATGAAGGGGATTTAGTTAAGGCTGAGGTTACTGACGATATAGGTTTAAGTGTTGAAGGGGTGACTATCTGGAAGGGATATTTAGAACTTGATGTAACAACGGATTCAATGGGAAGAGCAGAATTCATTGCTCCTTCGGTTTTCATGGATAGAGAATATCACATCTATGCAATTAAAAAAGGATATAATTATGCAGAGAGCAAGATTACTCTAAGAGATAGAATTTCTAATCTAGAAAAGTTGACTATTGAAATTGAAACAGTAATTAACGAATCAGAAGTCTTTTATGTGACAATAAAAGATGAGAGTAACATTCCTTTAGAAGAAGTAAGTACAATATTTAATTCAGAAGAAATACTAACGAATGAAAATGGCACCGCCTCTTTTACAGCACCAAATGTAACTATTGATACATTTTATTCTGTAGAGTGTAGTAAATATGGATACCTTCCTTCGTCCACATCGATAGAGGTTATAAATTTGGATGGTGATGTTTCTTCTAGAAAAATACAGATATGCATTGCACCGTATGTTATGGAGAGCAATGAATTTACCGTAACAATAAGAGATGATCAAGGTAATCTATTATCTGGCGCACGAGTTACGTTTATGGATATCAGTCTGGTCACAGATTTTAAAGGTACGGTAACGTTTACTGCTCCTGATATTAATTGGGATAGAATTCAAGAGATTCTTGTTACAAAATTTGCTTACGAATCGACATCTGCAGAAATAACAATTAGAAACAATGAGGAGTTTCAATATTGGTATCTTGTATTAGTAATTTTAATAATTCTGATAATAGGATTTATTGCGTTTTTTAAATACGGACGTATAGTTTAGATTAAAAGATAAATAACTGATCGAAAAAAAAGCATCCAATTTCATATAAATTATTATTGGTTATTCCTGTTTTTATTTTATACCAAACATTTAAATTCGATTACCTGATTACAACTCTTATATTTTGGGGGAAAAGAAAATGAAAAAGAAAATAATGGGTATATTTATCTGTACGCTGTTAATTGCAGCTGCTGTTTTACCAGTAGCTGGAACTATAGAAAGTAAAAATATAAGGAAGGTGAATCCTAAGAGAGGTATGCTGTTGCAACCGCCTGAAACATGGAATAAGACATTCGGTATAATCACTGCAGACAATGGATATTTCGTGCAAGAGACCACTGATGGAGGTTATATCGTTGTGGGCTCGACCTATTCCGGGGGAATTCCTGATGTCTATTTGATCAAAACTGATGCCAATGGAATCAAACAATGGGATTCAACACCATTTTCTGGAGGTATTGGTTATTGTGTTCAGCAGACTACCGATGGTGGTTACATCATAACAGGTTCAACCTTCGGAATTAGTGATGCTTTGTTGGTTAAGACAGATGCAAATGGCGTTGAACAATGGAATACAACCTTTGGTGCGACTAAATTTGATGCTGGCTATTCCGTTAAGCAGACAACAGACGGAGGGTACATCATAGCAGGTGCATATACATACGTTCCTCCACCGGGAACTTATGATGCCTGGTTGATTAAGACTGACTCTAACGGCGTTCAACAATGGGATCAAAAATTTGGTGGTACTTTTTCAGATTATGCCTATTCAGTACAGCAGACGAGTGATGGAGGCTATATTCTTGCAGGCTCAACCAATCCCACTAATACTAACGATGATGTCTATTTAATCAAAACCGATGCATCTGGAAATCCGATGTGGACGAAATCCTATGGAGGGGGAAATGATGATTACGGCCAATCAGTTCAACAGACTGGTGACGGAGGTTATATTATAGCAGGATGGACTGATTCCTTTGGTGCAGGACTCACTGATGTTTATTTGATTAAGACTGATGCAAGTGGGAACACTGGATGGACAAAGACATATGGAGGGGCAAATTACGATGACGGCAGATCTGTCTGGCAGACTTCAGATGGAGGGTACATCATAGCAGGCTCAACCTCCTCTTTCGGAGCTGGATTTAGTGATATTTATCTGATAAAAACCGATACAACTGGCAATGAGCAGTGGAATGAAACCTTTGGTGGAGCACAAAATGACCATGGTTATTGGGCCCAGGAAACCACTGATGGTGGCTACATCATCGTAGGAGATACAAGTTCTTATGGCGCAGGATCTTCTGATGTTTGGTTAATAAAAATTGGAGGAGCAGGACCCACATTAAAATCCACATTCCTTCTAGGATTAATTACCAACCTCAACACAGGTGTAACACAATCCACATTTGATTCAGTTATCTTATTGTATTTACAGTTCAATCCATTCAATTTTGGAATATATAGCTCTGGTGAGACGGTAACGGTATCGAATCAGTACAGTGGAATCTTAACCCAAAGTTTTGCAATTGGATTTTTCAACACTGATATCTAAAAAATCTCTCTTTTTTTCTTTATTAATTTCATATTATCGTTTATAAAAATTCAAACAGTATCTCCTTATGTTACAAAGAGTATCAACTAATATTTACATTATATGAATATTTTGTCTATTAGCATAATTCTTTACCAGCATATATTCTTTTGTTGATAGAGATCTTGCTATATCCTCATATTCAAAAGCATGAAATTCTGGTTTATACTGAGCCATCACATTCACAGCAACTTCAGGTACATTTTTACTAATCCATTGTAAAATCGGCTCAGAACAACATTTTACATGATTTGGTACAACAAGATGTCGAATGATTATTTCTCCATGTTTGTATGCTATTTTATGGTTTCTTTTTACTATCTTGGTATAGTTGTCAACCTTGGATAGTCGTTTAGCGCATTCATCGTTCCCATATTTAAAATCAGTAAGATAGACATCGATTATTCCATGTAATAATTTCATGGTTTCCTCGGAACAATACATATTTGAGTTCCATACCTGAGGTATGTTTTCTTTACATTCTTTTAAGACTCTAAGAATGTAGGCTAGATTTGATGTTGGATCTCCACCAACCCAATTAACATTTCTTGCTCCTTCATTTTTTCTTTTATTAATTGCAGTTGCAAGTATCTTTGGCTTTACGTACAAACCACAGTCTTTCTGACTAATATCCCAGTTCTGACAAAAAACACAGTGAAAGGTACAACCAGAAAAAAATACTGTATAAGATGGAACAAGAACATTTTCTTCGCCATAATGCAGAAACTCTGAGGCAATTCTTGCTTCTTTTACTCCACAGTTTCCATATGTTTTTTTTCTATCAATCCTACATCTTCGTTCGCATAAAATACAATTTTGAAATATTCGGTTTGCAAGTTCAATTTTAAGGTCAAGAAGCGATGTTTCTGGTTCTGTTTCGTTTATTTCCTTTTTTTTGAGACTGTTATCATGTTTATTCCATAAGTTATTAGTTGATTCATTAATATCAAAAGTAACAGGAGTATTTTTACATTGAATATAGTGTGTGATTTTGTTTTCTTCTAAAATATTTAAGTAATTTGAGAGTATGCTTCTAAAATCACTCATGTTAATTTGTATAACGTTAACGCATTAAAAACTATTTTTTCATTATTTAATTGTTACTTTTATCGGTTCATATAAAATAGGAAAAAATAAAAAAGAGGAATTTTAAATTATATTACGTAAGGTTCTAACATTGGATTCCGATCAAAGTTAAGCCTAAAGATTATTCCTCCTCGTATTACCTTTGGAAATATTTGAAAAATCGGTATTTTTAATCCAATCCAGTCATCCCAGTAGTTTTCATCCCAAGTATTTCTTTTACTTGCTTTGTAAACTGCATTTTTCTTATTCTCAATAAAGTTATTTTTTTCGATTATGTTGTTATTGCTAAGGGTTGTTAAAAGTAAGCCCTCCATATCATTGTCCTGGATGTTATTGCTTTCTATGATATTTTGACTACTAGCTGAAAGTTTTATACCAATTTGATTATCTGTAATATTATTCCCAACAAGAGTATTGTCAGTACTTAATGCTCCGATTGTGATGCCTTCGAGGTTATTATTTGATACTATGTTACCTTCAATAGAATTTTGAACACTTGCAGCAGTAAGTTGTATACCAACTTTGTTTTCTAGCACGTCGTTATTAATAATATCATTTTGATCAGATTCCTGTAATTCAATACCAACAACTTCACTATTTAATATTATGCTATCTGAAATTTCAACACGCTTTGTTGTTAGCAATAAAAGTATACCCCTAGCACAGTCTACTATTTTGTTATTCGTAAGAACAATATCCTGTTTTAATTCAGTAACACGTATTCCATCTAGCTCATTTGAATTTCCATCAACCGTGAAACCATTCATTTCTACATCGCTAGAGAGAACCGTAACAACTGCATCCTCACCTGGTACTCCTAAAATGATTGTACTATCTCTATCTTCTCCAATCAAGGTAATCTTTTTCTCCTGTATCAAAGTTCCGATTCTAATATTTTCATTATATGTACCGTTGTACACATAAACATTATCAAAATTAACTGCAGCATCAATGCCATCCTGAATTTTATTGAAATGAGTTACATTCCATCCTGGTGTTGATTCATTAAAGTCATCGTCGACGTAAATGTCACCTTTGGTTAATGGTGAAAAGCTGTTCTTTAATTTAGTATTTGCACTTATACTCGGTAAAACACCTGCTCCAAAAATCAATACTATTGCAATTAATACCACAATCTTATTCTTCATTTTGTTCCTCCCATGCAAATTCGTACAAATAATATATAATACCTAGTATTTAAAGGTTTATTTTGGTTATAAATAGTAAGTAACAATTTTTACACACTAGCCTATTTTTTATATTAATCGATATCTAACTCCATTCCATCTCTTGCTGCAATAACCTTAACTCGATGTTTTTCAGAAAGGTTTTCTGCAATCTCCCATGGTTTCATCTTGATCATGGTCATACCAAAATGTGTAAGAATACAAACCTTTGGCTTGTTAACAGATATTATTTTTTCTGCATCTTTAACAGAAAGGTGCCGAATCCCTTTATTTTCTTTATATCTATCATCATATAAGATAGTGTTTATTATAAGTATTTCACCTGTATAATATGATTCAAGATTTTCAAAGTATTTTGTATCTGTAATTACTGATATAGAGCAATTTTTGGTATGGATGTTTAAACCATAGGTTTCTACACCATGAATATGTTTTATCGGTGTGGAAAACGAGATATTGCCTAGTGTGTAACTTTCTTTTTCTTTTAATATCTCAATTTTATGAACATAATCTTTAACATATTTAAAAATCACAGGGTCTTCTTCCAATGCATCGCTTGGGGCAAAAACAATGCCTTTTTTCTTAAATCCTCCATTTGTCATAGCTTCTATCATAACATTAATATCATTTGAATGATCAATATGACGATGTGTCAGTATTATACCATCTAAATCTCTAGGATTTAATTTGGGTCTACTTGAAAGACATCGAACTAAACAACCTGGACCTGGGTCAACCAATATTTTTGTGTCATCAAGAGTCATCCATATACCTCCAGATGCACGTAATTGTTTCATGACAACAAAGCGTGCACCAGCAGTTCCTAAGAATTTAATTTTATTCATGATTTCCCTGTTAATCTAGATTCTGACTTTATTTTTAAAGAAAATTATTAACAAGACGTACCATATACCTATTTATGAATCTTTTTAAATATACCTACGATTTGGTACGGCAGATCCCTAAAGGAAAAATCTCTACATATGGAGCAGTAGCAAAGGCATTGGGAAATATAAATGCTTCAAGAGCAGTGGGACGTATGATGAATCAAAATCCTGATGCAGATGATATGCCTTGTTATAAAATCGTACATTCCGATGGTAGACTTGGCGGATTTGGATTAGGAATAGATGATAAAATTAGAAGGTTAAAAGAAGATAACATATTTGTAAAAGACGGGGAAATCGTTGATTTTGAATATGTGTTATTTGATGATTTTAAAACAGATTATCCTTTGGAGAAATTACGGCAGGAACAAATTGATTTGAGTAAAAAGGTAAAGATAGAAGACGATTTTAACAAGATATTAACTATTGCTGGTTTTGATGTAGCTTACCCCAAGAATGAATTTGATAATGCCTGCGGCGCGTGTGTTATAATGGATTATAAAACAGGGAAGGTTATAGAAGAAAAAACGGTTTTAGCTAAAACAGATTTTCCATACGTCTCCACATACCTTTTTTATAGGGAATTTCCTATTGTTAAAAAACTTATGGAGAATTTAGATTCTAATCCTTCGGTAATTATGTTTGATGGGAATGGTATTCTACATCCTTATAGATCTGGTTTGGCGTCCCATGCAGGATTATTGTTAGACAGACCAAGCATTGGAGTTGCTAAAAGTCTATTATATGGGAAAGTTGAAGATAATACTATTAAAATAAATAATGAAAAGAGAGGCTTTGCTTTGATTACAAAAAGAGCTAAAAAACCAATTTATATCTCTCCAGGGTACAGAGTTTCTCTTAAGACCTGTGTTAGTGTAGTGAGACAGCTATGTAAATATAAAATTCCTGAACCTTTAAGACTTGCACATACTCTTTCCAAGAAAAGTTTAATTAATAGCAGATAATTCTTTACTAGATATTACAGGTATTCCTTTATTTTGGAACCATTTTTTATATTCTGTTACTTGAGATTTCTTGAGTGCTTTTTTATGGATATATACTGCCTTTACCTTTGGTGTTGCATCTAGTGTTTTTTCAAACATTTCACTATCGATATTACCTCCCTTTATCTGGTAAGATGGAATCATGTGACCAAAAGCAGCTTTTTTTTCAAATACAACATCAGTAAATCGTGGTGCATAGTGTCCACCTCCAATTCCCAATAATATAGGAATGTCATCTGAAAAATCTTCTTCATAATGATATTGTCCTAGTAATTCGAGTATTGATTGTGCAATTATTTTTGCTGGTTCTTTTTTGTTCCATTCCCTCTCTGTACTTCCTACTTCAACAAAAAGTGTGGGAGTTCCAAGATAGGGTCCATGATGGGTAACTTCGTAACAAACTTGATAGACTAGATTTGTTGATAGCAAATTCTTTTTAATAAGTCTTAAAAGATGAGTCATTAACCTAGGAGCAGACTTAACTAATGTTTTTGATTTTCCTCCAAACTGTGCTTCTCCATAATTACCTATGGGATGTACGGTGAGTGTTGGCATTTCCATTTCGCTTGTATGTCTAGATATAAATATTGTCTGTTTTGTTTTTATTCCCAGTTTGCTTTCGATTTCTTTATCAAGATTTTCATGTCTTATTTTTCTATCTCTTATCGTTACAATTATTATATCTTTCATCGTAGAATATCCGTATACTGGTATATTATCAAAAGATTCTATCTCATCCCATGATGATTGCTCTAAAAGACATCTTTTAATGTTAGTACTTGCCGGATCCTCTGTAGAAGATACAATTACAACAGTCATATAATAGTTTGAAACAAAAGTTAAGTTTTTTTAATTTACTACAAAATTAGCGTTTTTCTTCTACCATTTTTTTAAGCTTATCTAAATGTACAATAAAACGGATTCTGGTGTTAATTGTGCAAATCTTAGCAATAAATTTTATTTCGTTTGCTTCTTCTTCACTTGACAACAGTCCAATTACTCGCATGCGTTGGAGGTTGATTTCCTACTTATAAAGCCTTGTTGTACAAATGTTACCTATTTTATTTTAAAATTTTTATAAATAAAAAATTGTATATTAAGCTATTAACTCGACTTTGATTTCACGTGTTTTTTAGAGCCTTTTAGCCATTTAACACCAAGATAGCAGAATGGTGTGTCAAAAAGGGCAAATAAAACTTTAACAAGCCAATAAGGAATAGCAATAGAAAATACATATTCTGCTGTAAATTTAGGACTTATAGCATAAAACGCAATAAACATGAAAAGCATTGTATCAATAAACGTGCTTACGATTGTACTTAAATTATTTCGTAGCCATAGAAATTTTCCTTTAGTTTTTTGTTTCCAGAAATTAAACGCCCATATATCATGCAATTGTGCTATGAGAAATGCTGTAATACTTGCAATAAAGATTCTCATAGTAGTACCAAAAATCGAATCATATCCCCCTTTATAATCTACAAATTCTCCATCAATAAAGAAAACACAACTTCTTTCTGCATGAGGAAGTGCATAGACAGCTATAGAAGTTACAATTAAAACAAAGAGTAATACAATAAAACCTATGATGACAATCTCCTGTGTTTTCTTTTTACCATGCACCTCTTCAATTATATCAGTTATAAGAAAAAGTATTGGAAAAAATAGAATACCAACGCTTGCTTCAAATATAACAAAATTTGCTATTTTTAATCCAATTAAATTTGCTGCAATTAACGATCCTACAAATAACCCAAGTAAAATATTGGTTTTCTCCCCTATAGAAAGCTGAGTTAATTTCATTTTTACCGACGAGTGCAATAGGAACCTAAATATTAACTTATCTTTTTTTTGAATTCTTTAATACGTTTTTTGGTAGAAAAATGATGTCTTCAGAATAAAATTATAATTGATTTTAATAAGTATAATAGAAAAAAAGAAGAAAGGTTCTCGTTCAAAAGTTTATTGTAGGCCACCACCGGGGCTGATCTTTATAAAGAATAAGAATACGTTTCCAGTTTGTTGTCTCGTGTCTGAGCCCTCTGGTATCTCTACTGTTGTAGATACTAATGTTTTTCCGAAACCGATTATTAAATTTGAGTTGATAGTTTCTTCACCACCTGGAGGAATATATGCAATTTCACCAGAGGTTTCTCCCCCTAAGAGGATTAAACCGCCTATTAGGGTGATTCTCCATTGTACATCGGTTGCTTCGGCATCACCTATATTTTTGATGATTGTGTCTACGTTTAATAATCCACCAGTGATGGGATCAATATCAAGAGAGGGCATGCCAATATGCATTGGGTATGGTTCTGACCAAAGACCTCTGGCTCCGTTTATGTCTTTAGCTTTTGCCTTTATTTCATAATCGCCTAGATTAGTCCATTGGTGAGTAACTTCGATGGTTTCGCCTGAGGGGTAGGGGCCAACCCAGTCCTCATAGGTTCCATCGCCCCAGTCAATATAGTAGAAAACATTTTCGTTTTCAGGGTCTGAGGCTGTGAATTCATAGGTGTATTCGTTGTTGGGTTTTCCGAAGATAGGTCCATTGATTGTTGGTTTATTTGGTGATCCTGTTTCGGGTATGACAGTAACATGAATAATAGGGCTGTACCACCAGGTTTGTCCAATGACTTCTTCAAGGCCATCGATACCTTGTAGGAATTCATAATAAGAATCGTTTGTTCGTTGTTTAATCATACGAAGATAAGGTGTGTCGTCATAGATATCTGGTCGAAGTACATTTGCGTATACTTGGTCAACTTGTGCTTTTGCAACGAAATAATATTCCCCGGGGGTTTCAATATTGAATGATTCTGAATAGGTTACGCCATTGGTTTGACCATTAAGAGCATTATCCCACCCAGTTCCTCCAATATATTCACCTGCATATTGATCATGGTCTGTCGTGACATACTCTGGGTTATTTATAGGATCTGGATCGGTACTATACTGAATATAAGTATGATCAACAACCATACTGCCATTCACTTGCCAACTGAAATTTAGAATATCCTCTGGGAAAAGAAGGGTATTATTTTCGATTGTTCCTGATTGCCAGCGGACATATGGTTCTGCGAGGTCTGCCTGATGAAGGACAAATCGTCGCACTTCTGCACCATAGCGGTGGACGGTGTCATTGCCGAAGGTTGATTCTGGAGGATTTTTAGTGGTTGACATCTCTGGAGATATCCATAACATCCCTGCACCGGGATAGTTTCCAAAGGTTTCATCATCAACATAAGGATCCTGACTAGGATTTGCTATAACATCTGCTGCATAAGCCCATGGTGCGCTTCCACCTTTGATACTATACCATAATAGATCTCTGATTGGTCCTACGTTACCATTGTTAAAATCACCGCCGTAGTCTCCCATGAAATCACCTAACCGTAGACCAACTGCATCGTAATAATAGAAATCTGGGGGTGCATGGCTATAGGTAGTTCCTGATATTGGGCTCGTACCTGAAACAGAGGCAAAGGTATCTGCCCATGGATAAATAAGCATTCTAACACCACCGTGGAAGTCACACCCTAGCATTAGTAGGTGGCTATCTACAAATTTTCGGAAGGTTTTTCCATTTTCACTACCCCAGATACCGCCAGTTGGTGTCCCAGGTCCATCATAATCATATTCACGATTGATATCCCAACCATTTCCATCATATCTTTGTGGTCCATGGTCAAAACCATATGGGTTGTGATCAACCACGAAATAGATTTCTCTGTTGTCGATGAGCCATCTTAGGTAATTTTTTGAATAGAGTGGTGAGGGTTCATCGGTGAATGCCATGCGCATGAGCCAATCGGTGAACCAATATAACCCGATTTTTCCCACGGTTTCATCACCATGTGGTCCTCCTTGAAAGACGACTTCTGGTTTATGAAGTCCGAGTGATTCATTGGTAATTCTTACATAATAAAGATCATATCCACCTGTAGATTGACCAGTTCCATATAGTTCGTTGGCTTTGAAAATCTCTAAATAATTAGGATAGGCGGTTTCTAATGCTTGGTACCAATTCACGAGTTCTGCATAATTACTCGGCTTATAATACCAGTCAGTACCCATTCTCTTCGCATTTTCATATATTTGATCTGGAAGTAGGTTTACATTTAAAGGATTGTTTTGTGAATTTTCAAGTCCATGTGAATACGCAGTTGCTGTAATATTTGTTAATATCAATAATAGGATAATGATTCCTGTAGCAAATAATAACTTATTTTTTCTCATATTATTTTTCCCCCATAAGATATATAATATTAGTACGACAATATAAAACTTTTCCATGTTTCTTTAAAAACTACGATAAATATCATAAAAAAATATTCAAACTAAAATATAAGCCAAGTTTAATACATTTTACATATATGACTTCGTAGACAAGTGAGCAAGATGCTGTATTCTTTTAACCATGTTCGGATGGGTACTTAGGGTCTCCATCAGTTTGTCTGCTCCACTTAGTTTTACTTTTTTTGTTGAAAGTATCATCAACTCATTCTGGTCTATTGTACCATTCATATCAATATCAATTTCTTTTAGTTCTCTGACCTCATACATTGATCTAGAAGGATCATTTAGAAAGAATGCTTTCATACCCTCAGTTTGTTTAAGTGCTTTTTTAGATAATTTAGCACTCCCAATAGATAACTTATATAGTGCAGTTGCTAAATGATGTGGTTCATTACCCAATTCAGTACTACCAATATCTGCATAATATTCTCTAATTCTAGATCCATACATGACTAGAAGACTGGTGATGAAATAGATAACAAGCGCCAAAAGTCCTATTATAATCATCGCACCACCATCTCTTTGTCTTCCTCCAAACATTCCTCCCCAAAAAAACGAAATGTAAAGAATATAACATATCATAGGAACAACACTTAGCATTGTAATAACAGCAACATCTCTATGTTTTATATGAGAGATTTCATGGCCCAGAACAGCTTTTAATTCCTCATCACTTACAAGATTGAGAATACCTTCTGTGACACAAACCCTTGCACCTCCCATAGTTCTTCCAAATGCAAAAGCGTTGGGAATTTGAACTTTTGAAATACCTATCTTAGGTTTTTTTGGAAGACTAGCCTGAACTGAAAGATCCTCTACCATTCGATGAAGTTTTGGATATTCATTTTCTTTAATGTATCGAATACGCATAGACCATTCAACGGTTTTTGGTCCTATTGCATATTGAATCAATATCAATGCAAGTGCAAATCCAATTATTAGAACATAAAATGTAAAACCAGAATATCCCAATATATAACCTATACCAATTATTATTCCATATAATATTGCAAACATCAGTCCTACTAACAGATAAAGTCTTAGTTGCAGCCACATGTTTCTCAAACCTCCAACTAGTGTATAAAATGCAGTATTTAAGGTTTTCTTAGAAGTTTTTCATGTGACTTCTTCGGAAATTATTTTCATCTGGAGAATTGACTTTTTTCTGTCAATAAATTAGGACATTTTTGTTAAAGTTCACTTAAACATAATGCTTATATTGAAATAGAATATACCTGTTAACCTAATCCAATGAAAAGGGGATATAAAAAATGGGTTATGAGTTTAATGCCGATGAAATTTTTGAAATAGCTGAACAAATCGAACGAAACGGTGCAAAGTTTTATAGAACAGCAGCAGAAAATGTTGCTGACGAGGATAAAAAAAAGTTTTTAATTCAACTTGCAGAAATGGAAGACGAACATGAAGAGACATTTAAAGCTTTAAGAGCTGAGCTTTCAGAAAATGAAAAAGTTATAACAACGTTTGACCCTGAGGGTGATGCAGAATATTACCTTCGCGCGCTGGCCGATACTCGAGTTTTTTATGAAAAGGAAATCGATACTACTTCATTGAAGGAGATTTTTAAGACAGCTATTACCGCTGAAAAAGATTCTATTGTTTTTTATCTAGGAATGAAAGATGTAGTTCCAGTCCATCTGGGAAAACAAAAGCTGGATGGAATCATTAAGGAGGAAATGGGTCATATCAGGCTTCTTAGTAGAGAATTGTTGTCACTATCGAAATAATCTAGGATCTCTTTGGTTTTTTCTACTAGAAATCAGACATTATATTGAAAAATGAAAACTTATAAAAATACTCACCAAATAGTCGTTAACAATCGTTAAAATTTAGGGAGGTGAATTAAGGGAAAAGAAAACTAGGTGCCCTATGGATACATGGGCTTTGAAACAATAAAAGAGTTTTAGGATCATAAGAAGAATACATCTAAAAGAGCAATATCAATGTCGGTTTGCTAATTAGATAAGAATAATTGGAAGGTTGTAAGAGGTGATATTTTAATGAAATGTGATCTTTGCGGGAGGGAAGTCCCAGATGAAAAGATAAAACACATTCATATCAAAAAAAATGTTAAGAACATTTGTGAAGGGTGTGTTACTGCAGTAAAAGGTTTTGCATAAGATTATTTTAGAAATTGTTCATTTTTTGGTATACAATGGGTTTTGTATGAAACAATATGATGTTGTTGTAATCGGTAGTGGTTCTGGCGGAGAAATTGTTGAAGCATCATTATCACAGGGTTTCTCAGTGGCTTGGATTGATAAAGGTCCATTGGGTGGAACCTGTCTAAATGTTGGATGTATACCTTCAAAGATGTTGATATATCCAGCAGATAGAATTGTTGAGATCCAAGAAGCAGAGAAAATTGGTATAAAAGCAGAAATTAAAGATATTAATTTTGGTGCTATAATGAAGCATATGAAAAAACCTATTCGTGAGAGTCATGAGCATATGAGTCAAGGATTGGTAAATACTGAAGATTTTCATTATTATAAGGGAGTATGTCATTTTATTTCTGATTACACACTTGATGTAAGTGGAGAGCAAGTTAGGGGTGGCAAAATCTTTATAGGTTCTGGTGCACGCCCTTTAATACCTCCCATTAAAGGGATAGAAAATGTTGATTATTTAACAAATGAAACTGTTTTTAATCTTACTAAGCGACCTGAAAGTATAATTATCATTGGCGGAGGGTATATCGCTGTTGAGTTTGCTCATTTTTTTGCTGCGATGGGCACCAAGGTTACAGTTTTACAGAGAGGCAATAGACTTATTAAGAATTCTGAACCCGAGGTTTCTGACTTGTTGAAGAAACAGATGGATAAACGTATGACTATTTTCACAAATATAGAAGTTTTCGAGGCTAAAAAAATAGGCAGCGGTGTTACTGTTATTGGAAGAAAAAAAACTACTAAAGAAGAAAGAGAGGTTACAGCTGAAAAAATATTGATTGCTGCTGGACGTAAATCCAATTCGGATCTGCTAAAGGTTGAAAATACTGGTGTTGAAACAGATGAACGTGGTTATATTAAAGTTAACGAGTATCTTGAAACTAGTAAAAATAACATCTGGGCGTTTGGTGATGCTACTGGAGGATATATGTTTAAGCATGTAGCAAACGAAGAAGCTATTGTGGCATGGCGTAATGCCTTACATGATCATAAGACGAAAATGGATTACTATGCGATACCTTATGCAGTGTTTACTTATCCTCAGATTGCAGCGGTAGGCCTTACTGAAGAGGAAGCAAAAAAAGAACATGAGATTCTAGTAGGTCGGGCAAAGTATAGTGATGTGGCAAAGGGTGAAGCAATGATTGAATTGGAGGGTTTTACGAAAGCAATAATAGATAAAAAGGATGGTAAGATTCTCGGTTTTCATATAATCGGGCCATATGCACCGATTTTAATCCAAGAGGTTATTAACGCGATGGCTCTTGGTGGTCACATCGGATTAATTGGTCATGGGATGCATATTCATCCAGCACTGCCTGAATTGATCCTGCGAACGTTTGGTAATCTAAGAGAACCATAAATATAAAGCTAGAATCTCAACAATTCCTGATGCTGTAACCAATACGATTTATTCTGTGTATTTTTATGTAATGTAATTGCTTGTATTCGATTGATCAAATCCATAAACTAGTTCAATCGCTGGAATTTTTTTCGGTGGTAACCATCCATAATTGGGATATACAAGGTTTGGGAAGAACTGTTTCATATCTATGGATAATTGAGTAATGACATGTTTTTTTCCAAAATTATCCTTGCTAATCTCATATGTTTTATGCTCTGCCGTTCTTTCATCAAGAAAACCAAGAGAATGGATATATTCGTGCAACAAAACATGAAATACATATGGTTTAAACAACTTCAGATTTGTGTCTATGATTCGCCGAAGAGGTGTTTTATTTACTACGATAATATTAGATGACATAGGATAATAAGCGCCGATGAATCCATTGGGTGAAGTTCCCAATTCTTGCAAACCCAACATTAACCCAGCACGTGAACGGCCCTCGCTCTTCCTTACGGCTTTTTTTACTCCTTCAAAGGTTTCTATAAGATCCTGCTTGATATCAGCCTCATTTACTATCTTTTTGTTCATTCAAATATAATGTAATTAACAATTGTTAATAATATTTTCGGCTTTGTACAAAAAATATCTTTTCAACAGATATTTTTCTCAAATTAGTTAAACTCTGAAAATAAAAACAGAGTACGGGTAGGTAACAAATATATAATAACATTCTAATGTTGTTTTGGGGTAAAAATTTGAAAGAAGAAACATATGAATGTAAAAATTGTGGTAAAATTGTTAAAGTATCAAATGGAAAACATCCTTCATGTTGTGAAAAACCGATGAAGAAATTACCTCTAGATATCTGTACTCAACCTGCACATGCAGAACACGCACGGCCGATTGAAGACGAAGACGCCTGTGATGATTTCCGAGCGGGAGAATAAAAAATCCATTAAATAAATCGTTCAAATCGATCCTTTTTTGCCTTACATATCGGGCAGACTTCTGGGGGTTCATCTCTACCACATAGATAGCCACAGACTCTACATCTCCATACCGTTTTTGAAAGTGAAGAAATGCTGTTTATAGATCTTTTTTTTATCTTTGCTCTTTTATCTTTCGATGGGCGACGTTCAGGTATGGATTTTATTTCTTTTGTTCCCTGTAAAACTTTCTTAGAAACATAAAGTGCACAGAAACACATTCCATGTTCATCCAAATCTGCATCACGGTAATCGCAAGGACATATAATATCAAGATCTTCAGTTTTATCCCCGGAAGCTAGTCTACAAGGACAGGCCCAATAACCATATCTTTGCTCATTAACTAGCAAACCTTTTACAATGGCAATAGTAAATTCTACCTCTGGATTAAGATGATACCCTGAAGATTCTGCTTCCTGATTCAACCTCCCATATAACTTATCTATTTTTTCTGCATTAACCTCGATGTCCCTACTCATACCCCCAAAGCCTCTTTTATTTTCTCTTCTTTAAATCCAACAATACACTCTTTATCATTTATCACCAACGTGGGAAAAGAGCGACGAGGATTCCACTTAATTATCTCCTTCTCAGTTGTTTCCTTATCATTCCCCACCAGATGATCCACATTAATAAAATGATATTCAACACCTAAATCATCAAGTAGCTCTTTTGTTTTCTTACACCATGCACATGTGCTTAAAGCATAAAGCATTATCTTACCTTTATTTTCTCCTTTAATATGCTCTATTTTCATATTTTTACCTCCTTATATATGTTAATATGCACAAATTTGTCTAAAGGAATTCTTTATGGTCTTTTTTTTCAGCCTCAACCTGTTTATCTGAAAGAATTGGATTAATTTTTTTAGTATGTTTACCAACAATTATCAATGTAATAACATTATAGTAATCGGGTATACTTAAAATCTCCCTGGTTTTTTTTGGACTATACCCTGCTATAGGATGTGCCACAAGCCCTAGTTCTGTAGCCCTTAAAATTAATAATCTTGTAGCCATGCCTGCATCAAACAAGTAATATTCTCTATCGTGGATAATACAGTCATCCTCTTTTTTACTGAATACCGCAATGATCATAGAGGCATCATTTGCCCATGCATTACCTGGAGATAGTGCTTTATGCATCTCCTTTAAAACCGATGGATCATAGACAAACACATACCGCCACGGCTGATTATTAAAACAAGATGCCGAAAGTTGTGCACATTCTGCAAGATCATGTATGAGTTTCTCTGTTATCTCAACGGGTTTTAATGAACGATACGCTCTCCTTTTTATTATAGCTTTTTTTACATCCATAAATATGCCTTATATTTTTTATGCATATCCAGTTATACCTGAATCAATCCAAGTTGTATTTTTAACACATTGTGAGCCATGTTGAAGTGTTTCCTCAATAGTTTTCTTGAGTAAGGTTGGGTATATTGCGCCAACAAGTTCCTGGATGGGCTTTCCCTTGCAGAAAAATTTGAAGGTAGGTGTACCCATAATCCCATATCTACTAACAATAGTTGGGTTATCCGCTACATTAACGTTAGCGAAAACAACCTTGTCTTTAAACTCATTAGCATATTTCTCAAAATGTGGTTCTATTGCCTGACAATGTGGACACGAATTACTGTAAAACATTACCATAACAGGTTTTTCTTCTTTTTCAACATTTTTCTCCCAGTTAGCATCATTTAACTCGATAATATCCTGAGTATTCATATGAAACACCTACTATTCTAGGATTAAACATTATTTTTTTTATTTTTTCTATCATTTGCAAAATAGTTCTAATTCTGTATGTATATGTATCTATATAATTTATAATCTTCCAATATTCTTATGTTTATTTATATAGGTGATGTATCTAACCATTTGGAAAGTATTTAAAATTGTCAAGCATTTAAAGAATTTTTGCAAAATTCAATTATTGCGATATTAAAAGTCGTTAATCCAAGTAAACAAATTAGCAAATATTAGGGATACCAGTTTTTTACCACCCTCATTGTCTAAATCTTTTTTCATTTTTTCGAATTGCCTTCATTTTAGATCTAACAATATTAAGGTTAATCTCGCCATTCTTATATGCCCCTATAAATGTCTTTGCATCGACGCTATAGATCATCGAATCACACATTTGATGATACTCAGAGCAAGCAGTACTTGTCACTTCATCAATAACATCCACTGTAATTTCGGAGGTGAAATGAAAATCCTCTGAAAGAAACACATCAACACCATTCTTCAAAACAGAAACAAGGATACTACAATCATTAGCGATATCATCAGCTTTTATACCATGATGTTTCTCCATCGAAAGAATGCATTTTCTTCCAAAAGCATTGGATAACAATCTGTTTTTGAAATCAATTATAGTTGCATGAGAACGCTTCCATCTTTTTATAGCAAGTTTATACGTCAATGGCGTGATACGTCCCCAGATCCTTAGCTGTTCCAATTCTGATACAACTGTAGTGGTAATGAAGCAAGGGACTACATCACGTGCTAATGCTTTAATCGCCTTATCAATTAATGGGTCATCTTTTAGCAAAAATGAAGTATCAAAGGAAACACTCCTAACTTGCATTAATATGAATAAAACATGTTTTGTTTTAGTATTTTACTATGGTTAATTTTTGTTTAAAATATTCATATTTTCATTATTTTTATTTTAACAATGTCCGCTATAAATCGAAAAGATTAAATACCATTAGAAACAATAATTAACAATTGTTAATTCACCTATAAATATTCATAGAAAGAGGAATAAAATGAAGAGATTATTTGGAAAAAAGAAACCATTATTTAAGAACATTATCAATCCACCATTTTGGGTTATAGTAATAGTTCTTTTAGGAATGATATCATTTAGCGGGTGCCTGCAGGATGATTTGGTATTAGATCATGTTGAGATAAGGGAATATCAAGGAGAGAGACTTTCATCTATTAACGATTTTCGAGAAAATTCTATTAAAGGTCCACAATATGTAGACAAAGAAAATTATACTCTTAAAATAACGGGTTTGATTGAAAATCCTAAAAACTTCTCATATAATGAAATCATAAATAATTTTCCTATATATACAAAAGTAGTTACTCTTTACTGTGTGGAAGGATGGAGCACCAAAATTCTTTGGGAGGGTTTCTTATTAAGTGATATTCTAGAAGAAACTAATCCTTTATCTGAAGGAAATGTAATAATATTCCATGCTTATGACGGTTACACTACATCGTTACCCTTAGAATATGTAAAAAATAAAAATATAATTATTGCATATAAAATGAATAACGTCACGCTACCACCTGAAAGAGGGTTTCCTTTTCAACTTGTTGCTGAAAGCAAATGGGGATATAAATGGATCAAATGGATAACTGAAATAGAGTTGTCAGATAATACTAATTACAAAGGATTTTGGGAAAGTAGAGGCTATTCAAATAAAGGAGATTTAAATGAGAGTTATTTCGAATAATTATTCTCCTTCGTAAAAACAATTGGATTTTTAGATTATAAAAGATAAGAATTATTAATTGGAGAAAAAGGTAATGAAAAGAAAAACAATTAATTATACCACAAGTCTAGTATTAACAGCAATATTTTTTATTGTTGGAATAACGGGAATTCTTATTTTTCCAGGATTTTTACAATTTTTTGGAGTAAATCTAAATTCTCTCCCTAAAGTTCAGATATACAAATTTCACAATTGGTTTGGGCTTCTATTAATGATTATTGTTAGTATACATGCAGAACTTCATTGGAAACGGATCGTTGGAATGACAAAACGATTATTTGGTAAAACCAAATTAAAGAAGAAAATAAAGTCAAAAAGAAAAATTGCAAATTATTTAATTGGAATATCCTTGTTCGTCCCATATTTTTTAGTAGTTTTTACAGGAATCATAAAATTTCCAGGATTTCTCCCATTTCTCGGGATAAATCCTTTAACCGTTCCAATAAACGAGATATCTGCAATTCATGATTGGTCTGGAGTGATTGCTGTTTGTCTAACTTTTATTCATTTAGCTCTACATTTAAAATGGTTAAAATCAACAACAAAATCATTTGTTCAATCAATTAAAAAATCAAATATTAAAAAAAAGAAAGTAGTAATTGTAACTGCGATAGTTGTAGCTACTCTAATGACAGTTTTTACCTTCCCAAATCCAAGTTCCCCTATTATCCTCGGTTTTGATATATTTAATTCATCTGAAGGTACAATTTCGATAAGTGGAGTTGGTTCGTTTACTTATAATCCCAATAATATGACAACATTGCGAAAAGATATCTTCCAAGAAGGGTATTTTTCAGTTTTTGATATTTTAGTCTACTTACATAATAATGATCAAATCAACATGAAATATCATTTTAATGAAAAAATGAATACGTATGTAATCGATTCGATTAATGGCATCAGCAACTGGTGGTATGAGGCATATTATGATGGTGGTTGGCCAGAATTCAATGTTTTTAGAATGGATCATTATCCATACAAGGAAAAGATGACTATCGAGATATATCACATGAGTGCATCTGATATTGATGAAATTTATGACGAGTTCAAAAAAGAAGTTGACAGAAAACAACAAAATAATGGTAAAATTATTATTCCAACTGTTATAATCCGAGGAACAAAAGAGACCTTGAGTTTTTCAAATGTTGAAGTAACCTCTCATAATCTTAGGAACGATGTGTTTCAAAAGAATATTGTCACGGCCATTGATGTCATATTAACGTTGGGAGATGAAGGTAAACTTACATACGATTTACAATGGTATGATTCAATTGGATCTGCGGAAGTAGTAAGAAGTTATTGGATTGATGGAATTGATGAAGACAAATCTGTTGGTCGTTGTGGATTTGTTTACGAAGAAGGATCATATCAATTCAGTAGTTTTCGAGGAAATCATATTCATATTCCTTCAGATACAAGAGTATTAACTTCTCCTGAATACATAGAATGGTTTTGGATTTGTATTTAAGAAAAAAATAGTTAAAATGATCCTTAGAATTATTTTATCAATTTAACTAGTCTTTTAGGAATCATAGGCTAAGTTTTTACTATTACAACCAATAGAACGGAAAATACCTGATAAAGTAAAGTCAATTCCACCGAGTTTGAGTGTCGGGGGCGGGATCTGAACCCGCGACCTCCTGATATCTTAGCGCAAGGCTAAATAACGAACCTTTTAGCTGAGCTTATGAGTCAGGCGCTCTGACCAGGCTGAGCCACCCCGACATTACAGATAGCAGAATACCAGGACTGTTTATAAAAACTTTCTTGATGTTATGTACAAAATCTATTTTTGCTTGAATAAAATTATTCCATTACCAATTTTTCCTTAGAACGTAAAAAAATAACTGATAAGGATAATTTCTTTAACCTATTCCTTAGTTCCCTATCATTTGTAACTACAATTCCATTAATTTTTTTAGCCAAATCTAAAATTGAGTCATCTCCTCCCTTCTCATCTACGTTAATAGCGTCATATTTTTTTATTAGTTTCAAAGAAGCTTTTGCCTTCGTCTTTTTCTCGCCTCTTCCATTTTCTGACATAAACTCTAACTCTCTTACAATAGGTGTTGGAATCACTATATGATAGCTACCTAAAAGTCTAGTAAGCTCTTTTTCCAAATCAATGGAAAATTCAAAAAGCATCAATATAGCACTACTATCTAAGATCACTGTTTTGTGTATTTTATCTCCCCATAGCCTATCAGATGCCATTTTCCTTCTATTCTTCGGCTTACAGCAATCCTCTGTCCTTCCTCGGCACAGACAGACAATTTTAGTTTAACTCTCACCTTATTTTCACGTATTTCTGTTATGATTCCAACAGTTGTCGCTGTTCCCACGGTGAGCATGAGAGGTTCATTCGTTTTTAAAGGTTCAACATTTTTTTCATCTATTGTTCCAACAACACGTTTCAATAAGTGCATCGACAAATCAAAACTTTCTAAAACTAGAGGAAGTTGTCCTGGTTTCCCTACAACTCTACCTGAAAAAGAATCAGATTTAACTCTTGACGGATCTAGTAAGGTACCAATAGCAAGTAAACCTCCAGGGGTAGCTTTATCTGTGGATTTGCCGCCAGTAAAAAAGGAATGCGCCTTTGTGACGATAGGTTCTAATGATTGTTTCCCATCAACCTCTATTCTTCTACCAGGAGATATCTCGATCTCATCACCTTTATTCAAAATGCCTTGTATCAATGTTCCTCCTACAACCCCACCTTTCATATCATTGGGTCTAGACCCTGGTTTATTAACATCAAAACTTCTAGCTACATACATAAGTGGAGGCTTATCAATATCTCCCTCCAATGCAGGTATATGTTCTTGCATTGTTTTGATTAGGACGTCTATGTTTATATCGTGATGGGCACTCACAGGTATGATAGGGGCACCTTCTGCACAGGTACCTTTTACGAAATTTACGATCTGTTCATAATTCTTTACAGCAGCTTTTTCAGATACAAGATCTATTTTGTTCTGAACTATAACAATATTTTTTGTACCTGCGATTTCTAATGCTGTCAAATGTTCTCTCGTCTGGGGCTGTGGACACTGTTCATTAGCAGCAATAACAAGTATCGCACCATCCATAATAGCAGCACCGGATAGCATTGTTGCCATCAAGGTTTCGTGACCGGGTGCATCAACAAAAGAAACCACTCTAAGTAGTTCACAAGGACTTTTGCATTGAGGGCATTTTTTATCTGTAGTATAACATTGAGGCTCATCGCAGTTTGGACATTTATAGAATGCAGCATCAGCATACCCAAGTCTTATTGAAATACCTCTTTTTAATTCCTCAGAGTGTTCATCTGTCCATTTACCAGTTAACCTCTGTGTTAACGTCGTTTTACCGTGATCCACATGGCCGATCATTCCAATATTTACTTCAGGTGGTTTAGGAAAACTCATTCTTGATCCTCTTTTTTATCTCCTTCTTCCTTTTTTTCTATCTTAATAAGATCTTCAATACGTTTTGAGCTGTGTTTTATTACTTTCATGTTGATTTGTACTATATCTGGATTTATTGTATTTCCTCGAATAGATTTCTTCTTTCTTTTACCAGAATCCTTTGGTTTGAATCCCAAGCCCTCACTTAATAGAATTCTTCTTCTTACAGTCCCAGGAAAGTCTTTTCTCATTGGAAATCCATCTTTATTAGTACCACCAGTTATTTGCAGTTTATATCCGGGTAATGAAACAAAAATACCATCTACTTCGTCACTTATTTTTTTACCTATTAAAGAATTCGCATGATGACCGCTAACTTGGATATTATGTGATTTACCATTTTTTGTGTCGTTTACTACAACCTTGAATTCTACCATGCCTGTTTCTCCTTCAAATTTTTAATATCAATTTATTAACAGTAACATATCTATAGTTTACAACAAGTGGAATAGTGGATATTTTATAAACCTTCTCCCTAATTTTCAACCTGATAATACGTTTCAAACTATGTTTGCATTGTTTTTAAAATGTTATGGATTTTTATGGTTCAATTGTCTTTATACCCTCAAAAAGAATATAAGGAATAAGTATATTCCAAGTCGTTTTTATATTTTAGAAAAGTGATAAGATGTATACATCAGTAAAATTGGACGATACAATACGAGTACCTCCAGAACGATTTGGTGAAGATTTAGATGTGGTTGTAAAGGACATCGTTCAAAAGACCTTCGAAGGAGTTATCAGAAAAAATCATGGATTAATTGTTGCAGTAGATAACATAAATACTTTAGGAGATGGAATTGTTATTCATGGGGATGGAGGCATGTATCAAAAGGTTGAATTCGATGCATTAACCTTCAATCCAGCATTACAAGAAATCACTGATGCAATAGTGTGTGAGATTGTAGAGTTTGGTGCTTTTTGTCATATGGGTCCTTTTGATGCGCTAATACATATGAGCCAAATCATGAATGACTATGTTAATGTAGATGCAGAAAACGAAAGAATAACAGGTAAAGAAAATAAAAGAGTATTAAAGGTTGGAGATCCGGTTAGAGCTAGAATAGTTGCTATAAGTTTAAATGAGCTATCGGCTAGAGAAAGTAAAATTGGTCTTACCATGAGACAACCTGCTCTTGGCGCTCATGAATGGCTGAAAGAACCAGAACCCGAGGATAAAAAAAAGGAACCTAAAAAGAAAGAAGGTAGAAAGAGGAAGAAGGGTAGGAAATGAAGAGTCTAAGCGCCTGTAGGAACTGTCACTTATTAACAGAGAAAGACCGTTGCCCTTATTGTTCAGATCAAACTGTAAAACGGTGGAGCGGTTACGTTATTATTCGTAACCCTGCTAAATCTCAGATTGCCAAGAAAATGAATATTACGAAACCTGGTAAATACGCGCTGAAGGTAAGGTAGTAATGCTTGTTTTACCTGAAAATCTGAGAGAGAAGTTAAAGGAACCCTTAGGAAATCTCGTGGATGAACAGGAACTTTTGAGGCTGTTACAAAACGAGAAATATATTGTTTCAGTGGGTGATTTGGTAACGTTTACGCTACTTAATAATGGAATTAATCCAATAATTTGCATTATTGATTATATCCTTGAACGCAAAGAGTCTTCTCCGAAAATGAGAGAGAAAATTCAGAGATTTGGTAAAAAACATATAAAAATAAAAAATCCTCCGGGCACCATAACCGATGAATTATGGAGTGCCATAGAATCTGCTTATAAATCTTTGGAGGATGGTCCGCTTTGTATAGAAATCGACGGTGAAGAAGATCTTGCTGCACTTGCTGCTATTTACATGGCTCCACTGGACGTAACAATAATATATGGATTGCCAAATAAAGGGGTCGTAGTTGTAAAGGCTACTAAGGCTCAAAAAAGTCAAGTAAAAGAGATATTAGACAGAATGTGATAGGTATGGAAATAGAAATTCAATCAAAAACCAATAATCCATTGTTGAATAGAACTGAAGTTCATTTTATTATACACCATGAGGGAGAAAGCACGCCGAAGCGTGAACTTATTAGAGGTGAACTTGCAGAAAAACTCAAAGTAAAAAAGGAAAATATTATGATCAACTACATGAAATCAAGCTTTGGCACTACAGACACGTTAGGATATGCCAAAGTTTATAAATCCTTAAAAGAGGTAAAAGCTGGGGAAAGAGAATATATCCTTATAAGAAACAATATTCTAGTTAAAGAGAAAAAACCAGTTAAGGAAGAAAAGAAGAAACCAGTTGAACCATCAGAGGAAGAACCAGAAGAAGGCGCTGAGAAACCTGCAGAAGAGACTGCTGTAAAAGTTGAAGAGGGAAAGGTCGAAGAAACTGCCGAAAAACCTGATGAGAAGAAAGAAGAATCGACTGAAAAACCGACAAGTGAAGAGAAAATTCACGAAGAAAAACATGATGAAAAGAAATCTGAGGAAGATGTTGAAAGACCAAAAGATGAAGAAAAACCTGCTTAGGAAAAGAAGGAATAGCCATGATGAAAAGAGAGATATTCAAGATAGAAGGAGATAAGATTATTCGATTGCGTAGGAACTGCCCAAAGTGTGGTGAAGGAGTATTTCTAGCTGAACACAAAGATCGTTTAAGCTGCGGCAAGTGTGACTATACTGAATTTAAGGTTAAAAAAGATAAAAAGCCGGAAGCGACTGTTGAGGTGAAGGAAGAAGAATCGGCTAAAAAATCAGAAGAAGGTATTAAGAAACCTATAGAAGAGACTACTGTAAAACCTGATGAAGGAAAGGAAGAAGAAAAGACCGATATACCAGCAAGTGAGGAGAAAACAGAACAACAATAAAACTAGATATCTCTACCACTTATTATAATGAGTTAAAATTTTTGTATCTATCCGGGGATTAGTTGTAGCCCTGCCTTTAGGATAGCCGATGGGAATTATCGCAACTGGTCTAACATGCGTTGGTAAATTTAGAATTTTTGATGCTTCATTTTCATTAAACGCACCGACCCAACAGGTACCTAATCCATTATCTACAGCTAAAAGCAGAATGTGCTCAACAGCTGCAGCAGAATCTTGTATACAATATAACTCTTTTCCTCTAGCTCCATATGGAGATATACGGTTTAAATTAGCGCAAACAACAATATTTATTGGTGCTTCAACAATAAATTCTTGGTCTAAGGCAGCCCTACTCAATTCTTTTTTTATTTCAATATTGTCGACAATTATAAAATCTCGTGCCTGTAAGTTTCCAGCGGATGGTGCAAGATGCGCATATTTTATGATCTCAGAAATTATGTCAGATGACGGTTTTTTATCTGAAAAACTTCTTACACTATAGCGTTTCTGAATTGTCTCTTTTAATTCCAAAAAATAACACCAATTTAATAATATCTCAACACGTATAAATCACTATCCTCATTATAAATTTCAATGCCACTAACTTTTTATTATCAGCATTTGATGTCTTTTCATGAATGTTATTTTTTTAGGTGTTGGAGAAGCATTTGATGAAGAGAATCCAAATAACTCACATCTAATTTTATCTGACAAAGTTCTTCTGCTCGATTGTGGTTATTCTACCCCAGGACAACTTTGGAAATATAATCCAAATCAATCATTTTTAGATGCAATATTTATTAGTCATGGACATGCAGATCATTATTTTGGATTACCAGCACTTCTTGTTAGAATGTGGGAAGAAAAAAGAACAAAGCCGTTGACCATTATATGCCACAAGGGATTGAAAGAATCAATCAATGAATTGATTGAATATGGATATAAGGGTTGTTCTACAAATTTTGAATTTATCATAGATTTTATAGAAGTTAAAGAACATCAGAAAATCAAACTCAATGAATTGGAGTTAGAATTTGCACCTACAACTCATTCGGTAAAAAACCTTGCCATAAGGATATATGATGGAAAAAAATCTGTTTGTTATAGTGGAGATGGAATGTTTACTAAAGAGACAGAAAGACTTTACGAAAATGCTGACCTCTTAATTCATGAAGCATATTTATTTGATAAAAAAATACCTTTTCATTCATCAGTAAAAGGTTTAATACAAATGGTAAAAAGAAACAACATTAACTGTTTGGCATTAACCCATCTTCAAAGGGATTTGAAAAAGAAAAAATTAGAAATGATCAAAAATGAAGTTTTGAAAAGGAATTTAAAAATAATTATCCCCATTTCTTTAGAAGAATATTTACTTTAGAATTCATAACTGGATTTAAACAAGTATACAATAAAATAAACAGTATAAAAAGTGAGAATTTAACGATACAGCAAGAGGATCTGTAGTGTAGCTTGGATATCACAGGGGCTTCCGGAGCCTCTGACCCGGGTTCGAATCCCGGCAGATCCGTCTAAAATTATTCTGATGGTAAGGGAGTGTCTCCTTTATGGAAAACTTTAAATACCCCATTTTGTATTACATATTAAATTGTAATAAAAATAATTTAGTAATTATTACAAATGTGGTTCTAGATGTTTGAAAAATATGTACGATTACTAAAAGAAAGCCAAATAAAAATTACACCTCAAAGATTAGAAATTCTAAAATATTTAGATGAACATAGAACTCATCCAACTGTTGAAAAAATATATTCAGAATTGAAAGAAAATAACCCTGCTTTATCTAAAACTACTGTATATAACTCTGTAGATATACTTTTGAATCATGGTCTAATTCAATCAATTACTATATCTGGTTCTGAACTCCGATATGATTTTAAACGTGGAATGCATCATCATTTTCTTTGTAAAAAATGCGGGGAGATCATTGATATCAATGTTGAATGTCCAAAATTAGGGAGTATGTTAGAATGTGGACATGAAGTAGTGGAGGTACATGGATATTTTAAAGGAATATGTAAAAAATGTATAAATAAAAAAAAGGAAAAGAACTAAAATGAATCGAAAAACTTTACATAAAATCCCATATGGGCTATATACAATAACATCACGAAAAAATGGAAAATATAATGGACAAATTGCAAATGCATTATTTCAAGTTACATCAGAACCCCCAACTGTTGCAATAAGTATTAATAAAAAGAATTTAACATATGAATATATAAAAGCAAGTAAGGTATTTTCTGCATCAATATTATGTGATCATGCTCCTATGGTATTTATTGGAACTTTTGGATTCAAATCTGGTCGAGATATTGATAAATTTGAAAATATTAAATATAAACTAGGAAAAACCAAAACACCAATAATTACAGAAAATTGTTTAGGATATCTAGAAGCTGAAGTTATTGATGATTTATCTGTTGGAACACATTCAATCTTTATTGGAAAGGTTGTTGATGCAGAGATAATGTCTGAAGAAAAAGTAATGACTTATGAATATTATCATGAAATTAAAGGTGGAAAATCACCAAAAAATGCACCAACATATAATGGATCGGTGGATGAAGAAATAAAAAAGGAGGTAGAGAAAATGGAAAAATATGTTTGCAAAGTATGTGGTTATGTATATGACCCTGAAAAAGGAGACCCAGATAACGGAATAGCACTAGGAACTAAATATGTGGATCTCCCTGATGATTGGGTATGTCCTGTTTGTGGAGCTGGAAAAGTAGATTTTGAAAAGGAGTAATTTAATTGAATGCTGTTGAGATAAAGCCGGATATTTATTGGGTTGGCGGTATCGACTGGGATATTAGAAACTTCCATGGGTATATTACCCAAAGAGGAACAACCTACAACGCTTACCTAATCATGGATAAAAAAATAACATTAGTAGATACACAAAAACACTATCTCTTTGAAGAAATGCTTTCTAGGATAAAAGAAATTGTTGATCCTTTAAAGATAGATTACATAGTTTCGAATCACGTAGAAATGGACCATTCAGGATCAATTCAAAAACTCTTAGAAGTTGCCCCTAATGCAAAGATTATTACTTCAACAAGAGGAGAAAAGGGTCTGCGTAGGCATTACAAAAAAGACTGGAATTTTAAAGTTGTTAAATCAGGGGATACACTTAACATTGGAGAACGAACACTTCACTTTGTTGAAATACCAATGGTTCACTGGCCAGATTCAATGGTTACCTACATTCCAAGTGATAAACTTCTTCTTCCAAACGATGCATTTGGCCAACATATTGCAACATCAGAACGTTTTGATGATGAAGTTGACTGGGGCATCTTAAAGGAGGAAGCAGCTAAATATTATGCAAACATAGTTATGCCATATGGAAGTCAAGTAGAGAAAGCACTCGAGGCACTATCTGGACTTGACATTGAAATGATTGCACCAAGCCATGGGATAATATGGCGTTCGCTGATTCCACAGATTCTTAAGGAGTATACAAAATGGGCGCGATATGAAACTGAGGATAAAGCACTCATTGTCTATGATTCTATGTGGGGTTCAACAGAAGAAATAGCCAACACGTTAAGAGAGGGAATAGAAGAAGCAGGCATTCATGTCACCATGAGGAATCTAAAGAACAATCATATCTCGGATGTTATCACTGATGTAATTTCATCTAAGCTGATACTCCTGGGCTCTCCAACGCTAAACAATACTATGCTTCCGTCAATGGGTGGTTTTCTTACTTATCTTAAGGGACTAAGGCCAAAGAATAGAATTGGATTTGTTTTTGGATCCTATGGTTGGGGAGGACAGGCGGTTGGTGAAATTGAGAAAATTATAAAAGACATATCATGGGACGTGCCAGTTGAAAGTATCAATATCAACTACGTTCCAGATGAAAAAGAACTGCTGGATGTAAGAAAAAAAGGAAAAAAATTAGGAAAATATGTGAAGAATTAAAAAGGAGGTAAAAAAATGTGTAAAACTTGTGGATGTGAAGATGCTGGTAAAAAGATACAGTACAAATGTGATTGTCCAGAAGAAGACTGCAATTGTGGCATTATAGAGTTTGATGAAGAGCCAAAATCTGTGCCATATTGTTGCGGCATACCAATGAAAAGAATAAAATAAACAAAAAAGAGAAAAAATTAAAAGAGGTAAATAGAAAATGGTAAAGAAAAAAGAGAAAAAAATTAATATAAAAACAAAAAAAGGCAAGAAAATACCTGTAGAGCGAACGACAACACCTGCTGTATGGAATCCATTTGAACTTTTCGAAAATATGGATCGTTTTTTTATGGATGATCCATGGAAATCAATGGGATGGAGACGTAGGTATCCTTTTATTCCATGGTCTGAACATTGGCTGGAAACGGATACTAAAATGCCCCCCCTAGATTTGGTCGATACTGGAAACAAATATAAAATTATCGCAGAAATCCCAGGCGTCTCAAAGAAAAATTTAGATGTAAATATTACAGAGAACATGATAAGTATCTGTGGAGAAACTAAAACCGAGACAGAGGAAGAGAATGAAGGTTACATTAGGCATGAACGAAGTTATTCTACTATTTGTAGAAATATGGCATTCCCGGAGGAGGTAAACCCAGATAAGGGTGAAGCGACACTGAAAGATGGTATTCTAGAAGTAAAGGTATCAAAGAAGACACCAACAACAGGTAGAGGGAGAAAAATCCCAGTAAAATAATAGAAGAAAAATAAGATGGCGGAGGTAAAATTATATGGCAAAGATTAAGGTATTCAGATGTAGAATATGCGGCGATCCATACATTGGAATTGATGCACCAACACAGTGTCCGTTCTGTGGTGCACCGCAGCGATACTTCGTTGAGGCGGACAATTGGAACCCAGATGAGTTTAACTTAATATTGAGTGAAGTGTCACGTAAAAATCTTGAGGCAGCATTACAACTTGAATTAGATAACGCTGCGTTTTATGACTGCGCCAAAAATGCGGCTCAAACAGCGGGTGATGAATACAGTATCGCCAAGTTTAAGGCGTTGATGAAAGTTGAACGAGAGCATGCCTCTTCCATCTCAAAATTCTTGAAGATATCCCGACCAGAACTGGAGAAACAATCTTGTAGTGCAAATTCACAAACAAACACCAAGGAAGGTTGGGAGCGAGAAGATCGTGCAATAAAAGCTTATACAAAGTTTAGAGATGAGGCAACGGAGCCAAGACTAAAGGAGTTCTTTGGAGCATTAGTTGAAATTGAAACTGATCATCTTGATTTACATGCAGAAAATCTCCAATTAAAGGTGAAATAATGGATTTAAGCAATTTTGACCTTGAAGATTTGCTTCTTGCAGCTATAAAAAGTGAGGTGGATAGTAAAGAATTGTATTTAAAAATGTCAAAGAAGACAAAAAATGGATTGTTACAGGATAAACTTAAGTTTCTTTCAAAGGAGGAAGAAAAACATAGATTATTTGTTGAGGATATCTATAGGAATCATTTTCCTGAAAAAGATGTAATTCTTCCTAAGAAGACTCCAGTCCCTTTACCAAAAGTAGAAATTACTGAAGATATACCTCTTAGCAAACTTTTAAGGAGCGCAATGGATTCTGAAAAATCTGCTAGTGATTTTTATAAAATCTTAGCAGAACGGTTTGAAGAGGGAACAAAAATAAACAATACGCTTTTGTATTTTTCAGATATGGAACTGGGACACTATAAGATCCTTGAAATGGAAAAAGAAAGTATGGAACGTTTTGAGGAGGCTGATGTGTATTGGCCAATGGTCCATGTTGGACCATGAACTTGTTTGAATGAAAAGATAGGAAAGTGAAAAAACTATGAAAAGGTTAAAAGGTACAGAAACAGAAAAAAATCTCCTAGCAGCATTTGCAGGGGAATCACAGGCTAGAAACCGATACACTTTTTTTGCTGCAAAGGCAAAGAAAGAAGGCTATGAACAGATTTCAGCTATATTCAAGGAAACTTCAGATAATGAGAAAGAACATGCAGAAGTGTTCTTCAAACATCTGCAGGGGGGAGATACTGAAATTGTAGCTACATACCCCGCAGGTGTGACAGGTATAACCGCTGAAAACCTTCTTGCAGCTGCTGAAGGTGAAAAGATGGAATGGGGTACACTCTATCCCAACTTTGCAGATGTTGCTGAAAAAGAAGGATTCTCTGATGTTGCCAGAAGCTTCCGTGAGATAGCAAAAGTGGAATCATATCACGAAAGACGTTATAGAATCCTTTTAGATAATGTGAAAAACAAAAAAGTTTTTAAGAAAGAAAAGAAAGTTAAGTGGAAGTGTAGGAACTGCGGATATGTTATAGAGTGTGAGGAGGCACCTAAAAAATGCCCAGCATGTCAGCATCCTCAAAGCCATTATGAACTTTGGATGGAAAATTACTAATCAAAATGGTGAAGATAAATGCCAGATATTGAAAATATAAAGGAGGCCATCAAAACGGCAATTCAAATGGAGAAAGACGGATATTCGTTTTATAAAAAGGCAGCAATTCAAACTTCAAGTGATATGGGGCGAACCGTTTTTAAAAGTCTAGCTAACGATGAACTACTACATCTCGATGTTTTCGAGAAAATGTTCGAAGATAAGGTTGGAAAATCAGAATGGGAGAAACTGGTAAATTCTGGTAAAAAATATGCTGATATGCCGATTTTTCAAAAAGATCTTAAAACAGTTGAAGGAGCCAATCCAGGAACCAATGAACTAGATGCTCTATATATAGCGATGACTAGCGAGAAAGAAGCTATTGAGTATTATACAAAAATAAAAGAAAGAACTGTTGAGAGCGAGGTTAAGGAAATAATTGATGAGATTATAGAACAGGAGAAAAACCATTATTCAATTCTTGAGCAAGAGTTCAATTATCTGAGTAAAACTGGATATTGGTATGAAATGGATTATTTAGGTGGATAGAAAAGAGAGGTGTTAACACTGGATTCAAATATTATACCTGATGCAAAGTTGGACTGTGTGGGCTTTTATTGTCCTATGCCAATTGCAATGACAAAGGAAGAAATTGATAAACTCGAGGTTGGCCAGGTACTGAAAGTTGAGGCAGATGATCCAGCAGCAGAAGAGGATATAAAACGATGGGCTAAACGAACTGGGCATGAGATACTTAGATTTGAAAAAGTAGGTATTATTATGACATTCTTTATAAAAAGAATGAAATGAAAAAAAGAAATAGGAGGTTGTTAAGAATATGAAAGATGAGAATTCAATTCTCTATGTGCAAACAACAGATATTGCAGAAAAACAGTATTCGCCGTTGGTCTTAGCTCAAACAGCTAAGATGATGGATATCAAGCCTATTGTATATTATCTTGGCACGGGTTTGAAGATTTTGAAACCTGGTGAGGCTGAAAAAATCAAACTTGGTAGTTTTCCAAGTGTAGCAGAAATGATTAAAAAGACCCTTGACATGGGAATTAAAATCTATGTGTGTGAAGCATCTAAACAGATGCTAGGTTGGGAAAAAGTTGAGCTTATTCCAGGTGTTAAAATTGTTGGTGCAGGAACTTTAAATGATCTTGCACTGGAAGCCGGTGCGACAATGTGGTTTTAACGAGGAAAATTATGGATAGAATTTATCTGGATCACGCATCCCATATGCCTGTTGATCAACGGGTCCTAAAAATTGCAGAACCTTTTCTGATAAAAGACTTTGGGAATCCATCATCTCTTTATTCTGCAGGATTGGAAGCAAAACAATCTATCGAAGAATCTAGGGCCAAAATTGCTAGATTTATCAATGCTGAAAATGAGAAATCTATTGTTTTTACTAGTGGTGCGACGGAGTCAAATAATCTTGCTATTAGGGGAACTGCTTTTAGAAACCTGAAAGATGGAAAGGAGGTTCTTGCAAGTGCCATAGAGCATATTTCAGTTCTTAATCCTATGAAAGAGCTTCAGAAAAATGGTTTCACTTTCAACATTGTTCCTGTCGATTCGAATGGAGTTGTTGATCTAAATAAGCTTGATGATCTGTTGACTAATAATACAATTGTGACATCAATTATGTATGCAAATAATGAAATTGGCACGATCCAACCTATTAAAGAGGTAAGTGAAATCGTTCATACAAAAGGTAGATATTTACATGTTGATGCAACAGCTGCTGCAGGTCGAATCCCTATTGATATCCAGAAGGACAGTATAGATCTTTTGACGCTTTCATCTAATGATCTTTATGGGCCTCCAGGTGCTGGTGTGCTATATGTTAAACCCGGTGTAAAAGTTCAAACTGTTATGCCCGGTGGTGGTCAGGAACGTGGCTTACGCTCCGGAACTGAAAACGTGTTTGCAATTGCCGGTATGGGGGAGGCTGCAAGAATAGCACAAAAAGAAATGAGAAAGGAAAATGCTAGACTAGAAAAAATTCGAGATAAGCTCATCAATGAGATATTGAAGATCGATCAAGCATATCTAACAGGTCATCCAAAACAACGTCTTCCTAATCATGCAAGTTTCCGATTTAGCCATATAGAAGGAGAGAGCATCCTCCTGAATATGGATATGTACAACATTCAGATAGCTACAGGTTCTGCTTGTTCTCATAAAACATTGGAGGCGTCACATGTTTTATTAGCCATAGGTTTAAAACATGAGGAGGCTCATGGTTCAATGGTAATAACTTTGGGTCATTCAAATAAAATTGAGCAAGTACCAGTTGTAGTAAAAGCAGCAAGGGAAACTGTGGAAAGACTGAGAAGGCTTTCCCCGCTTGCAAAAAAGAGGTGATAAAAGTGGTAGGTTATAGCAAAAAAGTTATGGAGCATTTTATGAATCCAAGGAATGTAGGAGTGATAAAAAATCCTGATGGGCATGGGACAGTTGGTAACCCAGTTTGCGGAGATCTCATGGAGATTTTCATTAATGTAAAAGATGACATAATTACTGATATTAAATTCAAAACCTTTGGTTGCGGCTCAGCTATTGCTACCAGCAGCATGGTCACAGAATTAGCTAAGGGTAAGCATGTAGATGAGGCCATGGAAATAACTCGTAAAGATGTAGCAGATGAACTTGATGGTTTGCCACCTCAAAAGATGCATTGTTCTAATTTGGCAGCTGATGCATTACAGGCGGCAATAAAAGATTATAAAAAGAAGAAGTAAAAATTTTGGAGGTAAAAATTATGGCAGAAATTAGAGAGATATACAAATGTGAGACATGTGGGAATATAGTAGAAGTTGTTCATGCTGGTCAAGGCGCACTTGTTTGTTGTGGACAAAATATGATGCTTCTTGAGGAGAAAACTGAGGATGCATCAACTGAAAAACACGTTCCTTATATAAAAAAAACCTCGAATGGAGTTCTTGTAAAGGTTGGGCAGAATCAAGATCATCCAATGCTTGAAGAGCATTACATAGAATGGATACAGATAATTGCTGATGGTGCCGCTTATAGAAAGTTTTTAAAACCTGGAGATAAGCCTCAAGCAGAATTTGAAATAAAAGCAAACAAGATAAACGCACGGGAATACTGTAATGTCCATGGATTGTGGAAATCTTAAATGATTTATATGGCTAAAAGAAAGATAATAAAAATTGATGAAGAAAAATGTAATGGATGTGGAGTGTGCATCCCTACTTGTCCTGAAGGAGCATTACAGGTAATAGATGATAAAGCAAGACTTATCAGTGATATATTCTGTGATGGCCTGGGTGCTTGTATTGGACATTGCCCTCAAGAAGCTATAACAACCGAAGAAAGAGAGGCAGAGGAATATGATGAAAAAAAGACCATGGAAAATATTGTAAAAGCTGGTAAAAACACAATCATTGCGCATCTTAATCATTTGAAGGACCATGGTGAAATGGGATATTATAATGAGGCTTTAGAGGTTTTAGAAGAGAAAGGAATAGAAGTAAACCTTGATGAAAAACCTGCTGATAAATGTGCTAATCAACCTAAAGGATGTCCTGGAGCAAGCGTGATAGATATTTCAGATGAAAAAAAAAGAAATATTGAAGAAAGTGGAACTAGAAACTCACAACTCCGACAATGGCCGATACAGTTCCATTTGATACCGCCAAATGCACCTTATTTCCAAAGAAAAGACGTGCTTCTTGTTGCAGATTGTGTTGCCTATTCACTTGCTGATTTTCATAAAGACTATCTAAAAGGTAAAAGTATTGCAATAGCATGTCCAAAACTAGATTCCAATCAGGACATTTATGAGGAAAAATTAGCAGCTTTAATAGATGATGCAAAGATTAATACATTAACAGTTATAACTATGGAAGTACCCTGTTGTTCAGGATTGTTAAATCTAGCAAAAAATGCTTCTAAAAAAGCATCAAGAAAGATATCAATAAAATCAATTGTTGTTGGTATTAAAGGTAAAATTTTGAAAGAAGAATGGGTATAGGAGGTAAGAAAATGAAATCAACAGAGATAACGGATCAAATGGTAAAAGATCATGGAAAAATTATAAAATTACTTAATGATGTTGAGAAAGTAATTGATCAAGAGCGAGATCTGGTTTCAACTATGAAAGTATTTGATAAATTCGATTGGGAACTTGAAAAGCACTTTTTTACCGAAGAAAAAGCGATATTTACTTCATACAAACCAGAAAACGTTACTACGGGTTATGCAATGTTACCAGAGCTTATCAAAGAGCACAATGAAATTTTAAATAATTTGAGGGTTATGAGGAGAAACATCAAAAAACAAAAACCCTTTGATTTTCATAGTTTCAAAGTAATTCTAATGAAACACAAAAAATTCGAGGAGAAAGAAGTATATCCTAAACTCGATCAGGAATTAGATAAATCAGAGAAGAAGGTTATCATCCAACGAATCAATGAAGTCCTTTAAACAATTGTTCTGAAAAATGAGAAATTTGTAATATGATAGTGGTCGAGTGAAATAATGACAAAATGGAATGAATGTGGGAAAAAATTAGGTATTTTGGATGGCTATTACCATCCAATGTTTGGAAAAAGATGGCTTTTTTGCAGCAAGTGTTACAACAAGATAGAAGAAAAAGGAGCGTCCCATCTGAAAAAGAAAGGAAATAAAGGTTTCCTGGAAAAACCGACAAAATATTGATATTAATTATATTGTAAGACAACCGCGAATATTTAGTGATTATTAATGGAAAAATTGTTAGATTCAATCAAAACTTTGAGAGGCAGTGTAGGACCACTAGTGAATACTCGTATAAAAGAGTTTAAAGGAATTGACAGGGAATCAAGTTATGATCTCTTCAACGAGCTTTGTTTCTGTGTACTTACTGCGAATTTTAATGCTGAAAAATGTATAAAGATACAAAGAGAGATTGGAGAAGAATTTCTAACACTTACTGAAGAAGAATTAGCAAAAAAACTAGCAGAACTTGGTCATCGTTATCCAAATACAAGAGCAAAATATATTTCAGAATCTGCAAAATATAAAGACTCTTTAAAAAATATTATACAATCTTCAGATGGTAAAAGGTTAAGAGAATGGTTAGTTAAAAATATTAAAGGATTTGGGTACAAAGAAGCTAGCCATTTCTTAAGAAACATTGGTTTTGATGATTATGCTATTATTGATTTTCATATAATTGATATCCTCGTAAGATATAATCTAATAAAAAGACCTAAATCACTTTCTAAAAAAAGATATTTGGAAATTGAAAAGACGTTAAAAGATATCGCAAGAAAATTGGATTTTTGCTTAGCTGAACTTGATTTATATTTATGGTATATTGAAACAGGAAAAATCTTGAAATAACCCATATTACAGATTATTGTAAAAAACCAAGATCTGTTGAATTTCACGTAAAAGTGGAGGATTAATTTTACATGCTTTTTCTCTTTTAATATTATTTGTGTTTAAGACATTATTTCATCTATATGGGCATAAGGAATATTAAGAGGTCTAGTATGGGATGGTAAAAAAATAAAAATAGTTTGTTTTGAAATCATTTTTTACACCACTAGAACATTCAATATGTTTGGTAGTAATATTAATACATTCTCAAGGAAAACGTATTATTATAAATCATGGTACTATTCTCAGATAAAAGTATGAATGTAAAAGCAGTAAAATTAAACAATGCCAAGACAGGCTATCAATTCCTTAGAGCAAATGATATCAAACCTCAAGATGATGCATTTCATGGGAATATTAACCTTCTAGATATCGAATGGTGGTATTTTGACGCCGTATTTGACAATGGATATAGCATCCATGTGGGAGTTAGAACCTACCATATAAGGAACAGTGGCATCGTTGAATCCCGAATTAACATCTATAAAAAAGGGAAAGTCGAAGTTGAAGCGATAAAGACAGATCTGCTAAGCGAATTTTATACATCTTATGATCATCCCTGTATTTATATAAAAAATAAACCAGTCGTCGAGTTTGATCAGATCCATTATAAAAAAACCGGAGAATGGAGATATCAAATATCGTTAAAAATTGAAAATCATGAAGTTAATCTCACATTTACCGGAACCACACGGGGATGGAAGATTGAAACATTAGATACATGCTGGACCGTCCCTCTACCAAAGGCTAAGGTTAATGGAACAATAACAGTTAATAAGCGTATAATACCAGTAAAAGGGATAGGATACCATGATCATAATTGGGGGTATTCCCCATCTACAGCTTTTAAAAATCTAGGATGGTTCTGGGGAAGAATTACTGGAGATAAATTGAATATAACTTGGGCAAAAACAATGCAAACCACTGAAAAAGGAGATTTGCTCGCAATAATAAATCAAGATAAAAACCACGCTCAGAACAAAAAAGAATTCTATAGCATACCACCAACAAATATCACTTTCATTCCAAGAAATTTTGTGAATGATCATCGTAGATGGATACCCTCTGAGTTTGATTTACAGATAACAGATATAATCCTAAATAACCATATTCCAATAAACGCAATTATGCATATGAAAACTTTTTATAAACAACACGCAAGGATATTTACAGCTCATTATTGGAGATATCATGTAAAAACAATTGGAAAAATATCTGTAGGCTCTACAACTGAAACATTAGATGAAAAACCGCAGATTATCGAATTTCTCAGTTTCAAATCACAAAACCTAAGGAGATAAAATTTTCATCAAATTAATGTAAGAAGAATTTTGTGTTATTTATCCTCTTTGAAGATAGAAACATAATTAAATATTCTTGTTATACAACCAAATCGTGTTTCAATTACCGAGAGGAACAAGGGATTTTACTTCAGAAGAAATGGTAAAACGTAGATACGTTGAGGAAAATATAGCATCTACGTTTAAATCATTTGGATATGGGGAGATCCAAACCCCAACATTTGAGATGTTGGAACTCTTTAAAGCCAAATCTGGCGATTCCATTATTGATGAGATATATGCTTTTTCTGATAAAGGTGACAGAGAGCTTGCTCTAAGGCCAGAACTTACTGCCCCAGTGATACGTTTTTATGTAGAAAAAATGCAAATGGAACCAAAACCTTTGAAGTTATTTTATTTTGGTAACTGCTTTAGATACGATAGACCGCAAAAAGGAAGGTATAGAGAATTCTGGCAGGCAGGTTGTGAAATAATAGGAACCAATACCCCGGAAGCATATGCTGAACTTGTTGCCATGGCATATACTATTTTGAAAAAAGTCGGTTTAAAGAATATCCAACTGAACATTGGGAATCTGGATATTATAAATTCCACATTAACTAAACTTGGCTTATCAAAGGATGATCAAAAGGAACTATTACCATTAATTGACAAATCCCAGTTTGACGATATCTTTTCTTTGTTGACTAATCTTAACATAACAAACGAGTGTGCAAAAGAATTTTGTGATATATTACAAACAGCAGATATTAACAAGATTAAAAAATTTATCCAAGGGGATACCTCTGCGATGGATGAACTATCAAACCTGGAAAAGTTGCTGGATTTGCTAAAAAATTCGTTTAATATAAAAGATTTTAAGATAAAGATGAGTATCGTAAGAGGGCTTGACTACTACAAAGGATTAGTCTTTGAGATAGATGCACCATTTTTAGGAGCGGAAAAACAACTTTGTGGCGGAGGAGCATACGATTTAGTTACATTATTTGGTGGAAGAGAAACTCCTACCGCAGGTTTTGCAGTGGGCTTTGATAGAACTATCCTTGCATTAGATATTGAAAAATTTGCTTTCCCTTCACTTAAAACAGATGTGTATATTATACCAGTGAGTGAAGAAATGATAGGGAAATCCATTGAATTATCTCAAAATTTACGAAACGAAGGTATTTCGATAGATTTAGATCTTTTGCGTAGGGGAATTGGCAAATCCTTGAAATATGCAAATTCTAAGAATGTTAAAAAGGTTATTATTATAGGTCCCAAGGAGTTGGAAAATGATTCTGTTACTCTTAGAGATATGAAGGCTGGGAATCAAGAAGTAGTAAAGATAGCAGATATAGTTTCTAAACTAAAAATTAACTAAACATAAATTAATTTTTATTATGAAAAAACAAATTTTTATAATAGACACTTCAGCAATTCTTTCAGGAAAACCTATTAATCTAGATAATGCAAATATGGTAACAACACCTTCTGTTTCCAAAGAGTTAATTCTAGGAGGAAGAGATTATAGAACATTCCAATTTCTTATAGAGAAAGGACTTTCAATTCAATCAGCCTCAAAAAAATCTATAAATAAAGTAAAAAAAACTGCTGAAGAAACAGGAGATAAGGATAGATTATCATTTGCAGATGTTGAAATGCTTGCACTGGCCTTAGACATTAACATAAACGATAACAAAGAAGCTGTTATCCTAACAGATGATTATTCCATTCAAAATGTTGCAAATACTTTAAATATAGAATTCCTAAGCTTTTCTCAAAGAGGGATAACAAAAAAGTTTAAATGGCATTATCGTTGTCCAGGGTGCGGAAAACAATTTAAAGAATCAATAAAAATCTGTCCCATATGCGGAACAAAAACAAAGATTTCAATAAGCCATAAAAATCATATAAAATAGGGATTTTACATGAACATCAAAGAAAAGTTTTTACGATTTTGGCGAAGCGACAACGAGAAAATATCGCTGATACGAGATATAATTGTGGCTTTAATGGCAGTTCTAATAGTTTTACTACTCCTGTGGACATATACGGGACAATGGTTCGCTGCACCAATGGTAGCTATTGAATCAGGAAGTATGGAACACGACAACTCGCCTTTTGGACGACTTGGTACGATAGACGCTGGTGATATGGTTCTCGTTCAGAAGGTTTATACTAAGGGTGATTTGGTTACCCACGGTGGGAATTTCGGTGGTGCAAGTGAAAAGGAAGATCCAAATAACTTTTTTTATGGAGATTGGGGTGATGTAGTTATCTACAAACCCATGGGCAGAGATGATGTCTCTCAGATCATCCATAGGCTCATGTGCTGGGTTGACGTCAATAAATATGGTGAAAAAACAACGTATACAATTGCAGAGTACGGTGTTTTCAACGAGACATCAATTACTATATCTGAATTAGGATTACAGAATAGCAAACCATTATGGACTCATTCAGGTTACCTAACAATGGGTGATAATAATCCTCACATTGACCAAAAACCTGGGAGCAGCATATGTCCGCAGCCGATAAAACTCAGTTGGATATCAGGAAAAGCGAGACTGGAAATACCATGGCTTGGTACAATAAATCTATTTTTTGAGGATTTAATTAGTGGTAAAAATACAGTAAGTAACGTTCACGAAGATTCATTGATATGTTTGGGAATAGTTATAGTAATACTTGTTTCAATACCAATAATACTAGACATTAAAGATTATCTAAAGGAAAAGAAAAATCGATCACCATAAGCTTTGTCTTATTAAGATAAAAATCAACTGGTATACCAATCTGGATAACGCTCATATCGTAAGGGATCTTTTACTCCTACATCTTTAAATCCTTTTAACCTCAATACACATGAATCACAACGACCGCAGGCCAGTTCTCCTCCCCTGTAGCAAGACCAAGTATCTGCAAGTGGGGCATCAAGCTTCAAGCCTGTTTTGATGATCTCAGATTTTGTTAAATGTAAAAGGGGTGCTTCTATTTTGATTGATCTCCCTTCGACTCCTTTTTTGGTACCCAAATCTGCCATTTTCTGATATGCTTGTATGTATTCTGGTCTGCAATCTGGATAGCCAGAATAATCTACTGCATTTGCCCCTATAAATATCGCATCTGCATCAATTGATTCAGCGTATGCTAAAGCCAGTGAAAGAAAAACAGTGTTTCGTGCTGGCACATATGTTAATGGAATTTCCCTGCCAATATCTTTCAAATCATGATCTTGAATAGAATCAGATGATGTATTAAGAAGAGAGAATATACCAAACTTTTGAAAATCGACATCGATTATGATACGGTCCTCAACTCCAACAGTTTGAGCAATTTTATTTGAACAATCAAGCTCCTTTTTATGAAGTTGGCCGTAGTTAAAAGAAATAGCATATATCTCATATCCTTGCTTCTTTGCAATAAGAGAGGTTACACAAGAATCAAGACCACCAGAAATCAGACATACTGCTTTTTCCACCATGAATTTAACCTACGATTTTTTCTGCCCATACTCCTTGACCAAAGCCTTCATCTACGCCAATTTCTATTTTTTTTACATTTTTAGGCAGATCCAATTTTTTTAATAGTTTCGCCAAGATATAATCTGCAAGATTTTCAGCAGTGGCACTTTTTATTGGAATAAGAACGCAATCTTCCCTTGGAAAAACGTAATTTTTACCGTCCACATTAATTCTAATTTCTTTCTCAGATACAGCAACGCTCTCATTTTTCTCTGGAATCAAAATCCTATGGTCTAATTTATCTGCAATTTCTCTGAGAATAGATTTCAACAATGAGAAATCAAAAATGAAACCTTGTTCGTCTTTTTCCCCATACACATGAGAATGAATTGCATAGGTATGTCCGTGTAAGAATTTGCATTTTTTATGACCTAATAAAAGATGGCTCGATGAAAAACGTATATTTGCTTTCCATCCATCGATTTCAAGTAACGTTGGCATATAAGGCCTCTCATTTATTCCATAACGGAGACATCGATCTTAATTGATTAACTATTTCTTGGAGTACTTCAGAGACATACGAAACTTCGTCCTCCATATTCTCTCGCCCCAAAGTAATTCTTAAAGAACCATGAGATTCAATTGGACTTAATCCTAAAGCTATTAATACATGGGATGGTTTTAATTTCACGGAAGAGCACGCTGAACCTGTAGAGGTTGCTATCCCTTTTTCATCCAATCTCATAAGTAATGATTCCCCTTCGATTCCAGTAAAACGAAAATGAGCATTATTTATAAGCCTTTTTTTAGGATGCCCATTCAAATAACTTTCTTCAATTTGTAAAACGTTTTTAATTAATTTATCTCTTAAATTTTTAATATATTTTGTATCATTCTCCATTCTTTTCTTTGCCAGTTCACAAGCCTTACCTAATCCGATAATCCCAGGAATATTATGTGTACTGCTCCTTAATCCTTTCTCATGTCCACCGCCATGAACAATAGGTTGAATTTTCACACCTTTTTTAATATAAAGTGCTCCAACTCCTTTTGGTCCATAGATCTTGTGAGAAGAGATAGAAAGCAAATCGATGTTTACCTTATTTACATCAATGGATACTTTTCCAATAGCCTGTACAGCGTCGGTATGAAAGGTTATGTTGTTTTCTTTTGCTATCTTTCCGATTTCTTCAATGGGCTCTATTGTACCAATCTCATTATTAGCAAACATTATGGTAATTAGAATAGTGTTTTTAGAAATTGACTCCATTAAATCATTAATTTTTACAATACCATATTCATCCACGGGAAGATATTTTACTTTAAATCCTTGGGTCTCTAAGTGTTTACATGTCTCTAAAACTGCAGCGTGTTCAATTGCTGATGTAATAATATGAGGTCCTCTTGAATCTCTTATGTTTTTATTTTGATCAGCTACGCCTTTAATTGCAATGTTATCTGACTCAGTTCCTCCTGCTGTAAATATGATTTCATCTTCCTTTGCACCTAATAAATCAGCTACTTTTTTTCTTGATTTATCAAGATTTTTGCGCGCTTCTCGTCCAAATGAATGTAGCGTAAGAGGATTTCCAAAATATTCAGAAAAAAAAGGCAACATTGCATCTATTACTTCTTTGTCTACTTTTGTAGTAGAGGCATGATCCATAAAAATTTTTTTCATTTAATCGCCTCGTCCGACATCCATCATTCTTTGCAAAGGTAACCTCGCCTTCTTCATTATCGTTTCAGATAATTCTATCTTAGGTTCTAAACTTTCCATACTTTTTAAAACTTTTTCCAAGGTTATCTTCTTCATATTTGGACAAACGGCTGATTTTAATGAGTAAAAGGTTTTATTGGGATTTTCCTTTTTTAACCTGTAACAAAGCTCTCTTTCTGTTCCTATTATAAATTCCTTTGAATCCGCTTTTAAAACATAATTAACCATACCCTGAGTTGAAAACATATGATCTGCTATATCTATTACCTCAGGTCTACATTCAGGATGTACAATAATCTCAGCATCTTGATGCTGTCCTTTAATTTCCAGTATTTCCTCCTTAGTAATTTTATGATGAGTCGGACAGATACCCGGCCATAAAATAAGATTCTTATCATGTATGAACCGCTTAACATAAAGCCCGAGATTTGTATCTGGAATAAATATGATGTCTTTCTTCTTTACACTTTTAATTACTTTTATTGCATTCGATGATGTACAACAAATGTCCGTTTTTGCTTTTACATCAGCGGTTGTATTAACATACGCAACAACGACTGCCTGTGGATTTTTTTTTATTAACCAGCCAAGGCTTTCAACATCAATCATGGCAGCCATAGGACACTGTGCTTTTTTATCAGGATGAACTACAATCTTATCTGGATTGATAATTTTTGCATTTTCAGCCATGAAATCTACACCACAAAACACTATCACCTTTGCATCTGTTTCAGCAGCTTTCATAGCCAAGCCTAATGAATCGCCAAGAAAATCAGCAATATCCTGCACTTCTGGACGTTGATAGTTGTGCGCGAGAATTACTGCATTATGTTTATGTTTTAGCTCTTTTATCTTTGTCTCAATTTCTTTTTTATTCATAGAATAAAACCCATGTGTTTTTGTCCTGAATAACCAAAATAAACATAAAGGTTGCCCTCGTCTATTTTTATTCCACAAAGGCAAATCTATTTATCTATGATAATGAATTACATTTAGAAGGATGGATATAAGATGGATGTATTGTCAGTCATCGTAGGCATAATTATTGGAATTATTTCTGTCGGACTTGCAATAGAATTGGGGATGAAGAAGACAAATCCAACACAACCTGGATCACGACCTACACATAAATGGAGTTTTTCAGAGATAAAAAATCCCAGGATTATCGCTGAACATATGGGAGATATGGAACTCCCAAAGAACGCGAAAGTAGTTGTAAACCAATACGATAACAAAGACCTTCTTAAAGGATTAGAAGTAAAAGAACATTCTGACATACGAGGAAATTATATTCTTGGAGATGATAGAGCGCTTATTTTATCAGGTCCTATAAAAGAAGATGAGTTAGGCATATGGACTATTGAAAAAGGGATGCTAGATAAACTAAATGAATATTTTGAAGACAGTTGGACCAAAGCAACAAAAATGAAACATAAAGAGCAGTAGATATGAGCGTTCTCATTAAAGATTGTACCATTCTTACTCAAAATGAAAGAAGACAGCAATTACATGGGAATATTTATGTAGAAGATAAAGAAGTCGTTCAAATCTCAAAAAAACCTATTCCTATAGAGACAGACTATAAAATTGACGGTAGGAAAAAACTGGTTTTACCTGGCTTAATAAATACTCACACGCACATCCCTATGACCTTGCTGAGAGGATATGGGGACGACATGGTTTTACAGAAATGGCTTGAGGAGAAAATCTGGCCGGTAGAATCAAAACTGAATAATGAATCGGTTGAAATAGGTACAAAACTTGGCTTGTTGGAAATGATTGCATCAGGGACAACCTCGTTTCTTGACATGTATTTTTTTGAGGAAATTATTGGAAAGATTACAGAAAAAATTGGAACGAGAGGTTTTCTCGGTTTTGCATTAATTGACTCTGGTACACCAGAATATTCTGCAGAGGATTTACTGCCAAAATGTGAACAGTTTGTTAGAAGATGGAAAAACAAAGATCTCTTACAACCCGTGATCGCACCTCATGCTATTTATACCTGCGGTCCAGAAACACTTCAAAAATCTCTTGAAATTGCCAATAAACACGATATCCATCTACACATTCATTGTTCTGAAACAAGAGAAGAAGTATATGATGTTCAAAATCGATACGGATTACGACCTATCGGTCAGCTTAAAAAATATGGTTTGCTCTGTAAAAAAATGGTTCTAGTTCATTGCGGGTGGATTACAAAAAATGAAATCCTCGATATAAAAAAAGGGGGTTCAAAGGTTTCCCACAATCCTGTGAGCAATATGAAAATTGCAACAGGAGGGTATGCTCCTATACCCGAACTAATTGAGGCAAATGTTACAGTAGGTTTAGGCACTGATGGAGCGGCAAGCAATAATACTTTGGATATGTTTGATACCATGAAATTCTGTGCTCTTGTTCATAAACAACATCGCTGGGACCCGATCGTCTTACCTGCACAGACAGTTGTCGATTTTGCCACCATCGGTGGTGCAAAATGTCTTGGAGTCGAGAAAGAAATTGGCTCAATTGAAGAAGGAAAAAAAGCAGATATTATCATGCTAGATTTGAAAAAACCTCATCTTACACCACAGCATGACCTTGTATCACATTTGGTATATTCTGCTCGAGGTAGTGATGTAGTTACTACTATTGTCAGCGGAAAACCACTTATGTTAGAAGGAGAATTTTTAACTTTGAATTACGATGAGTTACTTGAGAATGCTGAAAAATGTGCAAAGGAGTTAACTAGTTAAGCTAAATATCAGTTCGTGGAAATCATGTTGAGCCTGATTGGGGTAATTATTGCATTTATTATAATTATTATTTTAATCCGTAAAAAGTTTAATTTTGGTCTTTCTCTTATTTTAGGTTCATTAATTGTTGGGGTATTTTCACTTCAGGAAATAGAATTCATCGATATTCCGAAAGCTATGATTGAGGCATCTTTTTATTCATTTAAAACAGATCAAATTGTAACTCAGACCATTGAACTCGCCATGTTGATGACTTTGATTTATGTGCTTGCAAAATCCATGCAGGAGACAGGTGCAATTAAGAAATTGATTGACAGTCTTAGAACGTTTTTTTATAAAGGCGGCACGTTAGGTGTAATCCCTGCAGTCTATGGTTTGATGCCTGTGCCAGGTGGTGCATTATTTTCTGCACCAATGATAAATGAAGAAGGTAAAAAATATCTTCTTGATCAAAATCAAAAAAATTTACTCAATATATGGTTTAGACATATCTGGTTTCCAATCTATCCAATTTCATCAGCCATGATTCTTATCTGTAGTGAAAAATTTTCAAATATAAACATATACCGCCTCATCCTGGCAAACATTCCTGCATTTATAATAATAATCATTATTGGATTTATCCTGCTTAGAAAGTTTATAAGTAATATCCAGAAGCAGCAAACAACTCCTATAAAGGATTACTCGGGCCTCGTATTTCTTCTACCCCCAATAGTACCCTTAATTTTCTATGGAGTTTTCCAGATCTTCGGTTTTCCTCAGATCAGATCATTTCTTATAGGAATTGTTTTCAGCATCATTCTTGTATATCTCATAACAAATATAGATCGGAAACACTTTATACAAGTACTTAAAAAATCGCTAACTTGGAAACTAGGTGTTGCCATTTTTGGGATTATGATATTCAGAGAGATGTTTGAGGTATCAGGAGCAAATGTTGTCATCGCTAATATGATTGATAATTTACCGTTTCCAGCTATTTGGATGGTGGCCATTATTCCGCTTTTACTCGGTTCACTAACTGGATATAATCTCGGTGCGATAGCATTATCCTATTTCTTGGTAGAACCTTTCTTTTCATTCACAGGTGTAGGCATAATTGGTTTAACTAGTATAATATTTATGAGCTCATTTGTTGGATATTTAGTATCGCCCATTCATCTGTGCAATGTTCTAAGTAGCGATTACCTAAAAACAGATACGACGCGCATGTACAAAATGTTCATACCAGCAGCATTATTATTGCTACTAATTCATTCGGTTATTGTAATTCTTTTATCAGTTTTTTTAAACTAGAAAGATAAAGCTTTTATAAATACAGGTTTTCCCTGTTTTCATGGAACAGTCCAAGATGCTTGAAAGTCTGAAAAATCCAGCGTTATATGGATCCAACGTAGAGTCAGTTAATATCCTACAAACCCACATATCTTTTGTAGCTCTAACAGGAGATTTTGCTTATAAAGTGAAAAAGCCAGTGAATTTTGGATTTTTAGATTTTTCCACGCTTGAGAAAAGGAAATATTTCTGTGAAGAAGAAATGAGATTGAACAGACGACTCTGTCCAGATATCTATCTTGATGTTGTTCCAATTACTAAAAATAACAATGAAATTGAATTAAATGGAAAAGGAGAAGTTGTAGATTATGCTTTGAAAATGAAGGAATTTCCTCAAGATAGAATAATGACGTATCTGCTAAAACAGGGTGAAATCGATGAAGAAACAATAAGCAAGATTTGTACTATTTTAGTTGATTTTTATAATTCTGGAGAGTGCTCAGATGAGATTGATAAATATGGGGAAGTCAAGGCTGTCAAACAAAATATAGATGAGAACTTTGAGCAAACAAAATCAGTAGTTGATGTCGCCATTCCAAATGACATCTACAAATATATTCAAAATGTATCAAATATGTTCTTTGCTAAGAAAAAAGATATTTTTAAACAACGGATTAAACAGGGATATATACATGATTGCCATGGTGATCTTCATTCTGGAAACATTGTTGTTTCTGACAAAATACATATCTTTGATTGCATAGAGTTTAACAAGAGATTCCGGTTTTGTGATTCAGCTTCAGACATAAGTTTTTTAGCTATGGACCTCGACTATCTGAATTACCCGTTTCTTTCGAGTTATCTCATAAATAATTATGTGGAGAAAAGCAAGGATAAAGGTATTTTTGATGTGCTGAACTTTTACAAATCCTATAGAGCATATGTGAGAGGCAAGGTTAATGGTTTTAGATTAAATGATACGACTATTAATGAAAAAGAAAAGAAGGAAATAATAGAAACTGCGAAAAAATACTTTAACTTATCAAATTACTATGCATCGTTGTTTTCTCATGATCTAAATGGCAAGAAGTCTCTTCTTTTCATGGTGTGTGGCCTAACTGGTACCGGGAAATCTACAATGGCATTAAAGGTTGCTGTTGACTACCATGCACATCAGATCAACACCGATATTGTTAGAAAAGAACTTGCTGGAATCGATAAATTTGAAAGACATCATAATAAATTTAACACAGGCCTTTATTCTCCAGAGAAAATTGATTTTACATATGAAAAAGTAATAGAAACAGCAGCAGATCTTTTGAAAAAAGGGGAAAACGTTGTTTTAGATGCTACTTTCCAAAAAAAGAAGTATAGAGAGATGGCGAAGAAAGTTGCTGAAGAAAACGAAACTCTTCTATTATCTATTCAGTGCATCTGTCCAGATGACGTAGTGAAGAAATGGTTAGAGGAACGTCTAAAGAAAAAGTCTATTTCTGATGGACGGTGGGAGATTTATCAAAAACAAAAAGAGATGTTTGAGCCCTTTACCTCTAAAGAAGATCACATAACGGTAGATACTTCAGAAGGATCATATGAATATAGGATGGACTTCTTTAAAAACCTACTAAGTAGAGTACAAGAGGCTTAGTGATGCAAATAGAGGGTTATTCTATAGATTTGGAGAAAGTAGCACAAACAATTAAGAAAAAAGGATACAAAACAGTGGCAATACAAATTCCTGAGGGATTGAAGAGATATGTATTAAAAATTGTAGAATTTCTAGAATATGAAACGCATGCTACAATGATAGTTTCTGCAGATCCTTGTTTTGGCGCATGTGATATTGTAAACAATAAACTAAAGAATCTAGATGTCGAGTTTGTTATCCACGTAGGACACACACCTATACCAGAAATCGAAAATTATTGTATTCCAACTACTTTTGTTAATGCTCTATCAACTAAAGATATAACTAAAGCTGTTGAAAAATCTTTATCTTTTTTAGAGGGGAAAAGAATTGGTATTGTTACAACAGCACAACATCTTCACAGTTTAGACGTTGCAGAGAATATTTTACAAAAAAATAATTTTAAACCTATCCTAACTACTGGGGATGCGAGGATATCTACAAAAGGTCAGATTTTAGGGTGTGATTTCTCTGCAGGTATGAATATTATAGATAAGGTGGACTGCTTTTTATTCATTGGAAGCGGTACGTTTCATCCTGTAGGTCTTTTACTGAGTTCAAAAAAACCTGTTATTGCTGCTGATCCTTATACAAATTCGGTAAAAAAACAAGAGATAGATGAATTAAAGGATATTATTTTACGACAGAGATATGGTGCAATTGCCAATTCGAAAAATGCAAGTAAGTTTGGAATTTTGGTTGGTTTAAAACGAGGTCAGCAAAGAATGGATTTAGCTTACAGGGTTAGAAAAACGTTTGATGCTTTTAATAAGAAATCCTTAATTATTGCATTGGATAATTTTTCGCCTATTTCATTGCAGGGTTTTAGTAATATAGATTGTTTTGTATCCATAGCATGTCCAAGAATTGCAATTGATGACTATCTTCAATATAAGATACCGATTATAACTTCCATAGAGTTGGAAATCGTTTTAGGAAAGAGAAAGTGGGAAGACTATAGATTTGATCAGATTCTTGGGTAATTTTCAAACCAATATATTTTTTGTAGTTTTATAATATCAAAGTAAAATTAAATAAAAAAATATAAATAAATATAAGTCCAATTATATTATAGATGGTGAAAAAATCGTATCTAGAAAAAAATAGAATAACGAGAATAACAGGCATTTGTGGAATATTGATCCCCATCGTTGTTTTATTGTGCATAGGGCTTGCCATATCGCATTCACCATGGTTTAGGTTCACAGAACATGCTTTTAGTGATCTTGGGATTGATAGTGTCTCTGCGATATACTTTAACTCTGGCGTGATACTCGGAGGTTCTCTTGTTCTAGTGTTTTCATTAGGACTGATAAAAATATTACAAAAAAAAACTGGGGCATATATACTTAGTTTAAGCTCAATTGCTCTTATTGGGATAGGAATATTCCCTGAAACAAGCTATACACTACATTTTATTGCTTCAGCATCTTTTTTTGTGTTACTTGCGATATCATTCTTAATAATTGGACAAACAATAATACGAGATCAATCTGAACGTGAAATGGGCATACTTGCAACACTTTTTGCATTAATAGCTGTCGGTTCAACTATTTTCTTGATACCATGGGAGGGCATCGCGATTCCTGAAACATTATCTTGTCTTCCGGCATTCATCTGGTGCATGATGTATGGAATAAAAATGACATTTGTATAGAGTTGTTTTTTATCCATTTTTTAAAATGTACTAGAAAGTCATATATATAAATAATGTCCCTGTAATTACCGGTTGGTGAAACAGATAAATGGCTAACGAATGTTGGCCGAGCCATGAAAACATTGTAACAGGTTTGTATTTTGATAAATCAGGAATCTTAAATCTCCTTTCATTGCCCTTGTATAAAAAATGTGCAAGTGAAATTCCAACCAAACAGCCGCCAAACCAAGGAAATAATGGAAAATAATCAATAGTATATTGGGCGATGTCAGATTGATGCAATCCAACTGCAAGATGGAGAACTGTTGGGTTTTCAATTGTATATTGACCCATTATAATACCTGTAAGAATTATCAACGTTGCAAACAAGATATTGTAGGATTTGAATTTAAGAAATGGTATGCTCAATATTATTGAAAAACCAATGCAATGTAAAACTCCAAAGATTATCGGTCTATCCGGTATGAATATCATCGTTATTATTGTTATAATCATACCAAGGCCAATTATTTTTAATCCACGCAGAAAAAGACGTTTGTTATATCTTTTTTCGTCGAAGGAAGGTTGATTGAGTTTCTTATTTTTGCTGACCACTATGCACATACCTAATAGGACAAAAAACATTGCAGGTACAATCTTTTGGAACTGATATATTTGGGTATTCATGGGAATAAGCCCAAAATAATCTAAATCCCACAGTATATGAAGAAAAATCATAAAGATAATAGCAAAACCCCGAAGTACATCAAGTTCGACGAATCTACGAGAATGTGTTTGATATACTGGTTGAATTAACTTAATCAGATCCATGGTGAATTACCTTCTCCTTCCACCTCTTCGTTTATACTGATATTTATTAGCGTGCCAAAATTTGTCATTAATTATATTTAAAGCTAACGTGTTAAAATGTCAAAATGAAAAAATCATATTCTTAGGACCCAATCCTTCTCGTTGAAAAAAGGATATGGATAGTCATTATGTTTCATGTTTTTGGATTCCTGCATGTATTATTTTTAATTTGATTTTTGCGATTTTTGTTGAGACTTCGTTAAGATTAGCTCTTTTAACGCTTTTTATATTTGCGGCTTTAACTATTTATTGCCCTAATACAACTCCCGTTCAGTGCTAAAATTGGCAGTATATATTATTGTAAAAAGTGATTTTCCTGTTGTTTTAGATTTTTAGGTCAAAGCTCCTGGTAAACGGATATTTGGTACATTTTTTTATATTGAAGTGTTTTGGTAACCAGTTTGAAAATAATATTTGTACCTAGATTAAAATACTAAATTCAGGGCTGGCTAACTATAAAAAACCTTTTATTCATTATTCTGCTCACTAAGTTTGAGATGAGTACATTAAAGTTAGGCTGTAAACCTCTCGACAATCTCCTTGGGGGTGGAATTGAAAGCGGTATAATCACGAAGATATATGGAGAGGCTGGGACAGGTAAAACAAATTTATGTTTACAAGTTTCTAGAGAATGTGTTGTAGTAGGAAGCAAGGTAGCATATATTGATACAGAAGGTATTTCTGTTGAAAGACTGAAACAGATGTGTACTGATAAATATGATTATAAAAAAATACTAGAAAACATTCTCTTTTTTAGCCCTGCATCTTTTGAAAATCAGGAAAAAATGATCCATGACGCAATTAAAGTAAAAGATATGGGACTCATTGTTGTTGATACAATAAACATGTTCTATCGTGTTAATTTAGAAGATGACATAGAAGGTGCAATGCGCTCATTTACTAGACAAGTGGCAAATCTACAAATAGCTGCGAGAGAAAAGGATCTTTACGTTGTTTTAACTGAACAGGTGTACACTGATAAAAACGGTGATATAAAACCATTCACAAATAGGGACACCGAACACATGGCCAAAACGATAATCAAGCTAGAGAAAACAGGTATAGGAGAAAGACAGGGTACTGTTATGAAACATCGTTCTCAACCTGAAGGTAAAAAGGCTTTTTTTAAAATTTGCGCGTCAGGTCTAGAATAAAAAGTTAAATACTTGCATGCTACTAATTAACTAAAATTATTTAATATAGGTCATTATGTGATATTTTAGACAAAATGGAAGCAAACGAAATAAGCTATAAAACCCTAAGACGAATTCACCAACTAGAAAAAACCTCTTCATTGCTTACAAAAATTGATGTAAATTTTTATCATAAACTTTCAGAATATTTAAAAAATCTTGAGAGTATCATTGAACAAGAGGAGAACTCTCAAAAGATCAAACTCTTTAATGATGAAATCCAAAATACAAAAAAACTTGCTTTTGGAATATATGAGCTAAGAGAAAAAAAGATAGTCCAAGCTGCACTTTCAAAAGTCCATAGTGCAAAACCAGATTTAAAAAATGCATTAGATATTGAAAAAATATTATACGAATCTATTATAGAACAAATTATTCTCTCACGTAAAAAAATTTTAGAAGAAAAGTCAGATGAAGTTAAAAAAGATGAACCGAAAACAGAAAAATTTAAAAAAGAAGAGAAAAAAAGAAATACCAGTCCTATTGTGAGAGTATTAGAAGATATGCCAGTATTTGTCGGAACAGATATGAAAACATATTCACTACGAAAAAATGATGTTTTGACCATATCAAAAGAAATGAAAGATCCTTTAGTAAAAAGAGGTGTAGTAAAACAAATAAAATAGTACACCTTACATTTTTATATCACCTCCTTATTACCCATTCAATCGATTTGTGATTCATATGCAAAAGCCTCGAAAAATTAAGAGATACTGTCCATCCTGTAAAAAGCATACGATACACGATGTTGAGAGAATTAAAAAGAAAAAAGCCAGCGAACTGAAACAAGGTCAGAGGCGATTTAGACGAGTAATGAAAGGCTATAGAGGATTTCCAAGACCAAAGCCAGAAGGTAGGGAAAAAACAAGCAGACGTGTAGCATTAAGATACGCCTGCAATGTATGTCATAAGATACATCAACCCCCAAGTATAAGGTCAAAAAAGTTTGAGGTGGGGGAATAAATTATGCAAAAACCAAGAAGTAAGTTCATTAAAGTAAGATGTAATGATTGTGAGAATGAACAAGTTATATTTGACAAGTGTAGTACTACAATATTGTGTCACATATGTGGCAGTAAACTTGCTACTCCCAGTGGTGGGAAGGCGAAAATAAAAGGAAAGATTTTAGAAACTGTTGAATAGGTATATTTGTATGTTAAAAAAGAATTACCCTGAAGAAGGAGACCTGGTTGTTGGAACAGTTATAAAAGTGCAGGGTTTCGGTGCCTTTGTGTCTCTTGATGAATATCCATATAGAGAAGGATTTATTCATATTTCGGAGATAGCAACTGGTTGGGTAAAACGTATTCGTAACTACGTTCGAGAAAAACAAAAAGTTGTCTGCAAGGTGTTGCGTGTAGATGCTGCAAAGAACCACATTGACCTTTCACTAAAAAGGGTAAATGATCATCAAAGAAGGGAAAAGATACAGGAATGGAAAAACAAACAAAAGTCAGAAAAACTTTTTGAAATGTTTGCAGTAAGCATTGGAAAATCTGCAGAACAGTGTTATAAGGAATTTGGTAATAATTTAATAAAAAAATATGGCTCTCTTTATGGTGCATTTGAAGAATGTGCATATGATTGTAATACTTTAAAAAATGATGGATTTGATGGTGGTTGGTTAAAAGAATTTGAGGCAATATCAAAAGATAATATATCAATTCCATTTGTTGAAATTAAAGGTCTTATAATGATAACCTCGTGGGATTCAGAAGGTATAAAACATATCCGTGATGCTTTAACTCTCGCAGAACAAAGCGAGTATGAAGATGTGGAGATACAAATAAAATATATTGGGGCACCTCGTTATCTTATAACAGTTAAAGCACCTGATTATAAGGTCGCCGAGGGGCAAATGAAAAAAGCTGTGGAGAGGGCAACAGAATACATTAGTAATTATAAAGGTGAATGTGAATTCAAGCGTGAACTAGAAGAATAATGTCAGAAATATTGTACTGTAAGAAATGTAATAGCTATACGCTTGATAAAATTTGCAGTAAGTGTAAGGAGAAAACCGTGTTGAAAAAGCCAGCAAGGTTTTCGCCACAAGATCATTATGGGAAATATAGAAGAGAACTAAAAAAATTGGAAACGAAAGGATGAAAAATGAAAACTGTAACCGTTAGATATGTTGATAAAAAACCGAGTCTAAAAGATCCTATTTTTATAGAGGGATTACCCGGTATTGGAAATGTAGGAAAACTAGCCGTTGAGCATTTAATAGAGACAACGAAAGCAATAAAGTTTGCAGAACTGTATAGCAAAGATTTCCCACCACAAGTTTTTATAAATGCAGATGGGACAGTGAAGCTGGTAAACAATGAGTTCTACTATCGGAAATCAAAGAAAAAGAATCAAAGAGATCTGATCCTTTTAACAGGAGATTACCAGGGCCTATCTTCACATGGTCAATATGAGCTTGTGGAGTCTATACTAGATGTAATAGAAGAGTTAGGTGTCAAACAGATGTTTACACTTGGTGGATATGGCCTTGGGCACGAAATAAAAGAACCAAAAGTCTTATTTGCAACCACTGACAAACATCTTGTTAAAACAATTAAAAAATATGGAGCAGTGTTCAAGAAAAACGAACCTGGTGGAGGTATAATAGGTGCCAGTGGTTTACTACTAGGTCTTGGTAAACTACGAGGTTTTGAAGGGGCGTGTTTCATGGGAGAAACACCAGGGTATCTGGTAGATCCAAATAGTGCGAAAGCAGTTCTAAAGATTGTAACAAAGATAACAAATGTTGATATCGATCTTTCTCGATTAGAAGAAAAGGCAAAGGAAATCGAACATATCGCTAAACAGTTAAGTGAAATGGAATCAATGGTAAGAGAGAAACCCGATGAACTACAGTATATAGGATAAATCAATTTTTATTATTCCCTAACAGTAACTAATCTTATAATCCTAACAAATGTCTGAGTATTGGAAACATCTGTGGATGATTCTGCAAGAACTGTAAAAACCACCAACTACTAGGTGATTGTTTGTTCATAGGCATCCTTACCTCAAGATAACCCCAGTCGCTAACCTCACCAAGGGTATCTTTAGCTTTTGCTCGTATAGTGTAGTATCCTCGTTCAGACCATGTATATTCTAATGTTGCCTGTAAACCTGAATCATAAGGACCAATCCAACCAGAACTATTACCATCATCCCATTCAACGTAATAAAATAATTCGGAATCTTCAGGATCGTTTGATACAACTGAGTATACATAGGCTATACCAGCTTGTCCAGAGACAGGTCCACCTATTATAGGATTACTCGGTGGCATATTTGGAATGTTATTTCCATGAATTTCAAGACGTGGAATATTATAACCATATTCTTTAGATCTCCACCAAGTTTGAGGAATGTCAAATGTACCCCAATGAGTTTCATCTGTTAGTTTCCAACCGCAATTCACCTGCATTCCACTTAAGAAATCTAGGACGTCACTGGTTACATCCCACTCCATCCATACACCTGTTACAGAAGGAACATTTGCATAGGTAGTAGATTGAGAGGCATAAGACGGTTGTGAATTCCATGTTACTGTCTCCTCTTCCCAATTCCCAATT
>CP070724.1:1383031-1401351 GCA_020350825.1 Thermoplasmatales archaeon
CCTATCCTTATTTGTTTATGTGTAAGAAAGGAGGAAGGGTTTTCATTTTGAAAACATTCATATATTAATCCCTTTGTGTTATCCCTTCCTTCCCTCCGTTTTTGTATAATGTAAAAAGTATTAATTTTCTTTTTGTTACAGTTGTTGTTTTTATTTCATACCAAACATTTAAATTGGATTGCTTGATAATAAATATTGTATACAATATCTGGGGAGGTAAAAAATGCAAAAAATCTTACTCAAAAATGGAATTGTCTTTGCTGTAATTCTTGTGTTTGTTGGGACGAATGTTATCCTATCGGCTGGAAACGTGGTATTGCAAACAAATTTTGATAATAGTATTTTAGGAAAAGGTGACGAGTTAGATCAGTACCAGATGGAAATGGATTCCTTTGGACCTATCGGAAGATCTCCTGAAAGTAGCCACCATTATTACATAGTTGCTCAAGGATTTACACCCACGAAGAATATTTTAACCCGTGTCGAAATAATGATTAGAAAAGGTGCTACTACATCATATGATTTAATTTTAAATATTAGAGATAATTTATCTGGAATTAACCTGACTTCAATAACAAAAAACCATGTTTCTATACCTAGCGAGGACTTTAACTGGATTGAATTTGATTTTGACGACATTCTAGTTAAACCAGGTACGATTTATTATATTGTGTGTTCAACGTTTGATACCATTGGCAATTGGTATGATTGGGGAGCGAAGATGGGCAACGTTTATCCAAATGGAACAATTGCTTGGTCAGAAGATGGCGGCCAACAATGGTATATCGATTCTACACTGGATGCGACATTTAAATCCTATGGATGGGACAATCTTCCTCCAGAAGTACCAATTATAGATGGTCCAACTAGAGGCAAAGCAGGTGTTGAATATACCTATTGTGTTATTAATGCTATAGATCCAGATGGAGACGATATTTGGGCTAATTTTAGTTGGGGAGATGGTAGCTACAGCGGTTGGATAGGTCCCAATGCATCTGGAGGGGATATATGTGCATCACATGCTTGGGAGTATGGAAATTATGAGATTAAAGTAAAACTCAAGGATGAATGGGGATTGGAAAGTGATTGGTCAGATCCATTACCAATCAGTATGCCAAGAAACAAGCCCTTCAATTTCAACATTCTATTGCTGAATTGGTTGTTTGAAAGTTTTCCAAATGCATTTCCGATACTAAGGTACATCCTAGGGTTATAAAACAAAATCCTCTCTTTTTTCTTTTTTTGTTACAGATGTTGCAATAAAATTATCATGGAAAACATCAGATAAACAAATATATCAGAAGCGCATTATTAATATTTAACGGGGGAAAGATATGGAACATAATAACCTCATCAAGAAAGGAGTAGTAATTGCTGTTATCCTATTGTTCATTGGAATGAGTGTTATTCCATCTACTGGAACTAACATAGTAGAAAAGTCATCTACCATGTCTTTTGAAGGGAATACTTTGTATGTAGGTGGGAGTGGACCAAATAACTACACAAAGATACAGGATGCTATAGATGATGCAAGTGATGGGGATATTGTCTATGTATACTCTGGATTCTACGACGAATCATTAACAATATCCGCCACAATTATCCTCCAGGGTGAAGCACCAACAACAACTACTATTAATGGGATTGCAAATGGTGTAATAGAGGTAGCTGCCGATAATGTAACTATCATGGGATTCACCCTTGAAAGTCTAGATGCTGATAAGTGGTTGAGAGGAATAATATTTGAGGGTAACAACACCGAGATAGCATACAATATTTTTCAGAAGCTAGGATATGGAGTTGAAGAAAATCCCGGTTACCATGCTGCAAATCACAGTATTCATGATAATATATTTAGAAACAATAACTACGGCATTCAGCTATATTCGGCAACTCACAACAGGATTTTCAACAATTCATTCAGAGATAATGTGTATGGTGGTTTTGGTTTGTATTATTCAAATAATAACATGATATATGACAATAGTTTTTTCCATGATGGCTTGGAAATTGTAGACTCCTACAACAACATCGTCTACAATAACACAATTAACAACAAACCAATCATTTACCTTGAAAATGCTAAAAATATGGTCGTTGAACATGCTGGTCAGGTGCTACTTTTCAATTGTGAGAATATTACAATTCAGAACTGTTATTTTAACGATACATTCCAAGGAATTCACCTGTGTTCAACCAAGCACTGCACTATATCAAAAAATATCTTCACTAATACAACGGGGGTGGGGTGTTATATGGATTATACACGGAATACATTCATCCAAGAGAACTTTTTCAATTCAACATACTTTGGAATAATTGGATGGCAATGTATAAACACCATTATAAAATACAACAATTTTACAAATTGTCAATTAGGATTGGGATTTGAATACGGCGCATTAATTACTCGAATAATTCGTAATAATTTTATTAATAATACCCGAGATATAGTATTTCTCTTTAGTTGTCTTTTTATTGTTAGACAAAATTATTGGAATGAACCACGAATTATCCCAAAGATTATACATGTAGGAGTTGAGGATATTAACCCTAATAGAATACTTATTGATTGGAGACCAGCACAAGAACCATATGACATTCTAGGGATGTGAAATAGAATATGAATAAAAAGATACTCCTTGGTAGTATCATAGCAGTCACCATCTTAATTGGTGTTTCATTTACTTCTGTCATCGGGTATGATAGTGTCAAGTCTTCATCTGCTTTAAATTCTCCACTATTTAATGTTAGAACCAGCAGAGCATTGGATAAAGAAAGCAAAGATATATCTACAGATTATCTTGGACATGGAGAAGAAACTAATATACAATTAAAAGGTAGAATACAGAGAGCAGAGCAGGTTCAAAAGGTTGTAGACATCATTAGTAAAATGGATGACAGAGCACTTATCAAGTATTTTGGACGAATTATAAATCAAAAGCAGATGACAGATGAAGAAACATCTGATTTATTACAAGCTCTTCATTATATAATAGAAAATTCAAATGATATGAAGTATTATGATACGGAAAATAGTCCTACACCAACTTTAGGGTATATTACATGTTTAGGGACTCCCTGTTTAATTCAGGCGATTGTTTTAATTTTTGTGGAATTTTTCCTTTCTATTTTGGTTAGTATTACGGAAAAATATACTTGTATTAACACCGTTGGTGCATGTTGTCAAACTTTTACTTGTGCCATTTAGATGCTGATTCTTCTGTGCTAAAAACATTTATATTAGAACATAAATGAATTATATGGGGAAAGGTTATGAAAAAGAAGATATTATTAGGTAGTATTGGAGCTGTTGTAATACTGGTTCTAGTGTCTTTTGTAGGTGTAGTTGGATATAGTAATGTAGAATCTAATGTGAAAGCATCACCATTGTTTAATTTAAGAACCAATAGGAAGATAGGTGAAGAAAGCAAGGATTTAACTTGTAAGTATGTAAATAAAGACCTTACAATACCGTTTCCTAATAATGATAAAAGGGCATTGATTAAGAAAATTATTGAACTTTCTAATAAAGGTGATGACTGGACAATTGAAATAGAGGTTAAAGGTGGATTATTAGGATACAAAGTAACTCTTAGGAATATAGGGAATGAAACTGTAAACGGAAGTTTAATAATGAATATAACAACAAATTCATTGTTTATGATAGTAGGACGAAAGGTAGGCTTTGAACCAACCGATTGGCATGCCGAGCAACTAGCTCCAGGTGAAGAAATATTACGTAATCTTAGACCTTTACTTGGTTTCGGTCCTGCTGTTATAACTATAGAAGGGGTATTTAATAAGGTAGGTATGGGTACTTGGGATGATTGTCCGAATATTCCTTTTGAGCTAGAATCAAAAGGATTTGTCCTACTATTCTATCCCTTTGTAAAATTTGAACCAATTGCTACATCATGGGACACTAGTCATAGCTAGAATTTTGTTAAAACTGATGCAAAAGTATTGGTTTGCCCCCCTCAAACCATTTAAAAGGAATCATAGATTCTTCTGGGCTAAAAACAAATAGATCAATCACCTTTTAGGGCGAAGTTATGGATAGTCTATTTTTTCAATAAAACGAAAACAGCGATGAAATGAGCGATAATACCTATTCCCCAACCAAAGGTCGTTGTAATAGGCCAAGCAAAACCTTCGCCTCCAGTTATGTACCACCACTGGGCAAAAATGCCTATATTCACAATAATGTAAATGATAAAATGTATGTAAAAACCCCTTCGTTCTTTTACAATTTCTTTATCTGTTGCCATAAACTCAAGATTTTTTATGCCTATAAAAAAGTTACTAAAAATCTCCTTCTCCTTATGAATAAAGACTTTAGAGTCAAAATCCATACTTTAGGGTTAAGTAAAAAAAGATTTATTAAATTGTACTAATTTTAAAAAATTAATTAATTGTTTATCTTTTTGTACAAATTTGAAGAAAAAAAATTTATATAACATACTATTGATTTCTAATTGAGGTTGTATTATGACAAAAAAGATAGTTATTTTATTAATATTTATCCTATTCCTGTTGATGGATTCAGTTGCATTTGCACTTCCATCACAAACAGCAATAAATAAAGATGACAATATACCACCATCTGTATGGTTTAGTTTACCAAAAAAAAGTATTTTCTATCCTTTCTTAAAACCAATAGTAATAAGAAGTACACAAATATGGGCTCATGCATCAGATGATGAATCAGGGATAGACTATTGTGAATTGTATATCGATGATGAATTAAAAGCAACATTTTCTGAATTTCCAAGAAGCTGGACTTGGAATGAACCATATGGTGTAATATTTTCAAAACATATTATCAAGGGAGTAGCATATGACAATGCTGGAAACATTGGTAGCGATGAAATCATAGTATGGAAGTTCTTTTAAAAATCTCATTTCTTTCTTTTTTAATTCCATTAAATATTAGAAACATAGCTAGAACGCATTTTCTTTGTTTTTTCGACTAATACCCAGCAAAAATGAGATATTCGTTTATATATACGTTTATGGCCTTTTATGTGTATATTGCGTTGGAGCATAGGTTTTTCGATGCAAACATATGGGGAAACGTGCATATTGTAGGGGAGTAAAGGTTTTAAAAAGAATTTGATGTTTCGGAATAGTATAGATTTATGGATCTAGTCTAAAAGGTGGAAATAATGATTGTTGAAATTTGCCCACATTGTGATTATTTCAGCGAATGTGATATTAAGGGTCATAGATTTGCTCATTGCGAATCATGTCATGGCGAATGTTGGGAATGTTTATCTTTTCTTGATTATTATAGAAATATATGAGAAGAAATATGAAAAAATCACATCATCATTAATATAATGAAACAAAAACAAAAAGACAATCATTATCACGATGTGAGCATAGTTGATCTCAATTTTTCTTTTTTGATTTTATTTTTGTTATAAATCCGTGCTAATGTTTGTCCGTTCTTTATATTTAAAACTATCGTTTTTGAGGGAAATTGTGTAAAACACGTCTTAAAATTGTCATTAAGTCGGAAGTTCACGACATATATTTCTTCTAAATCTGAAATTATACCAACAATGATCGTTATTATATTCCCCCATGTTAATATTTGTCACTCGCCCTTAATAAACTTTTCGTATTAATTCATTAAAATTCTCGTTTTTTCTTATTAAAAAATAAATACAACCCTACTAATAACTAAAATTAATGGGGGATAAATACTCATTAAAATAGACAGATCCTGAGTTACAGTTCGTTAAAAGATTGTAAAATTAATTCGAAATATTAAAAGCCAATTTTTATCTACTTCGTGAACATTCAAGGAGTTGAATCGCTTAATGTTTATGAATTTGGATACTTTAAATTCATCTTCTAGCAATTAGGATGCGTGTCAATCCAAATTCGTTAATATTCAGGTAAACACATGATGGTGATTACATGCTTGATGACCTTAAAAAAGGGAAGAAACAATGGGAAGAAAATACATTAAAAAAGGCTTTAGAGAGACATCCAGAACGAAAAAGCGAATTTACTACAATCTCTGACATGCATATTGAAAGATTATATACACCCGAAGATTCGTCTGTGATAGATTATGTTAGGGACATTGGTTTCCCCGGACAGTGGCCGTACACTAGAGGAGTCCAACCGACAATGTATCGCGGACGATTTTGGACAATGAGACAATACGCTGGTTTTGGCACAGCTGATGATTCTAACAAAAGATACAAATACTTGCTTGAGCAAGGTCAAACAGGGTTAAGCGTTGCTTTTGATTTACCGACTCAGATGGGTTATGATTCCGATCATGAGATATGCCGTGGTGAGGTTGGTAAGTGTGGAGTGGCAATATCCTCACTTAAAGACATGGAAGTTCTTTTTAATGGTATACCACTTAATAAGGTCAGCACATCTATGACCATAAACTCTACAGCAATAATTTTACTTGCAATGTATATTGCTGTGGCAGAAAAACAAGGGATTGACCAAAGAGTATTGGCTGGTACGATTCAAAACGATATATTAAAGGAGTACATAGCAAGGGGAACATACATATATCCTCCAAGAGAATCGATGCGATTGATAACTGATGTCTTCGAATATTGTTCAAGGAATATGCCTAAGTGGAATACGATAAATGTCAGTGGATATCATATTAGGGAAGCTGGTTCGACTGCGGTACAAGAGGTTGCATTTACTCTTGCTGATGGGATTGCTTATGTTGAAGCTGCAATTAATAGCGGATTGGAGCTCGATAAATTTGTGCCTAGATTGGCATTCTTTTTTGGCTCTCATAACGATTTGTTAGAGGAAATAGCTAAGTTTCGAGCCGCACGTCGGCTATGGGCTAGAATTATGAGAGACCGTTTTCATGCTAAATCTCCGAAATCCCAGATGCTTAGGTTTCATACCCAAACGGCAGGATGTTCACTTACTGCACAACAACCTGAAAACAATATTGTTAGGGTTACGATACAAGCCCTTGCAGCCGTTCTTGGTGGAACTCAATCTCTTCACACGAATTCTATGGATGAGGCTTATGCGTTACCAACAGAGATAGCTGTAAAAATTGCTTTACGAACGCAACAAATCATTGCCCATGAGAGCGGAGTTACAAATACTGTAGATCCCCTAGCAGGTTCTTATTTTATTGAATCGCTGACCAATCAAATCGAGGATGCAGCCATGGATTACATAAAAAAAATAGACGACATGGGTGGTATATTGACTGCCATCGAGAAAGGTTTTGTTCAAAATGAGATTGCTGATAGCGCATATAAATATCAAAAAGCCGTTGATGAAGGCAAGAAAATTGTTATTGGAGTAAACAAGTACCGTGATAGTCAAAAGACAAGCATCGAGACATTAAAGGTCAATCCCGAGGTCGAGGAGAAACAAAAAAGTAAGTTGGAACGGTTGAGAAAAAAGAGAGATAATAGAGAAGTAAAAAGAACCCTAGACAAGTTAAAAAGAATTGCTGCGAGTGGGGAAAACCTCATGCCTGCAGTTCTAGATGCAGTAAAAAGTTATGCAACGTTAGGTGAGATTTGTGGTGTTCTAAAAGATGTATTTGGAGAATATAGATCTAGGCATAGACTTTAAAGATTAAGAGGTTTAGGTGACAATATGATTAAAGAAATTGACCACATTGGTATAGCAGTCAATAATTTGGAGGAGGCAATAAGTATTTATACAGACATCCTTGGTTTAGAATCTAAAGGGGCTGAGAAAATTGAAGAACAAAAGATAATCTTAGCAACAATTTTGGTAGGTGGCATTAAAATAGAGTTGTTGCAATCAACACACCCAGATGGGGCAATAGGAAAATTCATTAAGAAAAAAGGAGAGGGAGTACATCATATCGCTTTTATAGTTGAAAATATTGATGAATCCCTGAAGAAGCTAACTGCAAAAGGGGTAAATTTAATTGATGAGAAAGCGAGATTTGGTGCAGGTGGCGCAAAAATAGCTTTTATTCATCCAAAAGATATGAAAGGTGTTTTAATAGAACTTGTAGAGAGGGCCAAAGGCAAATAAAAATCATTTCGTATTACCTAAAAAATAATATTTTTCATTTTCAATAACAATTTTTCCTTTCCTACCAATTTCTAAATCGTTTTCGTTTTTGCATTCGCACAATAGTTTTGCTCCTTGTTCAAGTTCGACTAGAACCAAAAAAATAGGGGCTTTAAATCCTTCTGGCACTGTGTATAATGTGGTATAAGTTAATACTATGGCATCATTCCCAAGATCGATAGTAATCATTGATTTACCACAATTTGGACACTGTTCTCTATGCAACGCAACTATTTTTCCACAAGTACAAGTAGACACCTGCATTAACAACTCTCCAATATAGTTACAATATTGTTGTTCACGAAACCGCCGATATTGTGACATAAACCTATATTTGCTGGAACTTGTCTTTTTCCAGCTTCTTCTCTCAACTGCCAAACAATTTCGCATATCTGTGCCAGACCAGTAGCGCCGACAGGATGTCCCCTAGCCTTTAAACCTCCAGATGGATTAATCGGTTTATCTCCGTTTAATCCTGTTTTACCCTCAATCAAAGCGGCGACACCTTCTCCTGGCTTAAAAAATCCTAAATCCTCGGGATTCACAATCTCCAGTATCGTAAAAGCATCATGAACCTCTGCAACATCTATATCCTTAGGTTGCCTATGTGCCCTCTTATAAGCACGCTTAGCAGCAACTTTAGTTGCGTTAAAAGATGTTAATGAATCCCTGTATTGTAAAGAAAGAAAATCAGTGGCATGCCCAATTCCTGTAACTTTTACATCGGTTTTACTAGCTGTCAAGATAACAGCACAAGCGCCATCGCTAATTGAAGCACAATCATATAAACGAAGAGGATCTGCGATCATCTTGCTTTTTAAAATATCTTCTACTGTAATTTCTTTCTGGAATTGTGCATATGGGTTTAATGTTCCATTATGGTGATTTTTTACCGCAGCTAAAGCAAGTTCTTCCCTACTAAGGTTATAGTCGTGCATATAACGTCTAGTTACCAATGCTGCCAATGCTGGCATGGTTGCCCCAGTATTTCTCTCATATTTGTCAATAAGTTTGGAAAGAATTCTAGTAGCTATGGATGTTGGGAAGATGCTCATTTTCTCACCTGCTAGCACTAAAACCTTTTCGTAATGCCCTGATGCGACTGAAAAAAACGCCTGTTCAAACGCTGCGGAGCCTGAAGCTGGTGCGTTATCAATCCTCACACTAGGTGTTTGATATAGTCCTAGGTGGTCAGCAATCAGTGTAGCAAAATTACTATCCCCTACAAATTCATCTGGATTCATACAACCAACAAAGATTGCATCAAATTCTTGTTCTTGATTTTTGGTAGCATGTACGTAAGCTTCGTACATTAACGTTTGCAATGACTCTTTACGTTTACCGAACTTGGTTATACCAACGCCGGAGACGTAGACCTTTGTCATTGTGCCCTGATAGTTAACACTTATTTTTAAATTTTTACATGGTTTGATGTATCTACCTCCTTAAAACTATAAATATTAAAAGCCTTAACTTTATTTAGGACATCATTGTTCAGCTAAACGCTTGATGGTGATCACATGCCTATGGATGAAAAAATAAAGGAGTTGAGGGAAAAGAAAAAACAAGCCAGTTTGGGTGGTGGAAAAGAGAGAATTACTGCTCAGCATAAGAAGGGCAAACTAACTGCAAGGGAAAGAATTGATTTGTTACTTGATAAAGATAGTTTTGTAGAGTTGGATGCATTTGCACTCCACCATTGTACAGATTTTGGAATGGAAAAGAAGAGAATTCTTGGCGATGGAGTGGTTACAGGTTATGGGACTATTGATGGACGTTTGGTATATGTATTTTCACAGGATTTTACAGTATTTGGTGGTTCTTTAGGGTGGAAGTTTGCCGAGAAAGTATGTAAGGTTATGGATTTGGCTTTAAAGAACGGCGCACCGTTGATTGGTTTGAATGATTCTGGTGGGGCGAGAATACAAGAGGGAGTTATATCTTTAGGAGGATATGCAGAGATATTCTTTAGAAACGTGATGGCATCAGGGGTCATCCCCCAGATATCTGCTGTCATGGGACCTTGTGCTGGAGGAGCTGTTTACTCACCCGCCATGACAGACTTCATTTTTATGGTTAAAAATACTAGCCATATGTTTATTACTGGACCAGATGTAATAAAGGCAGTCACTGGTGAAAAGGTTACCTTCGAGCAACTAGGTGGAGCTATGTCACATAACCAAAAGAGTGGGGTGGCGCACTTTGCTGCAGAAAACGAAGAGCATTGCATTGAATATATCAAAACCCTCCTATCGTTTATACCCTCTAATAATCTGGATGATCCGCCGAGAATAAAATCCAGCGATGACCCTAATAGAATGGATGAGGAGCTTGTAAATATACTTCCTGATGAGTCCGATAAACCCTATGATATGAAAGAGATAATCAAACATGTAGTTGACAATGGCGAATTTCTCGAGGTTCATGAGCATTGGGCAAGAAACATAGTTGTTGGCTTTGCAAGACTTGATGGTTACTCTGTGGGGGTTATTGGAAATCAACCTAAGTTCTTGGCAGGCACCCTTGACATAGCTTCATCCACTAAAGGTGCAAGGTTTGTACGATTCTGTGATGCTTTTAACATTCCACTCTTGACCTTCGTTGACGTCCCTGGATTTCTTCCAGGTACAAAACAGGAATATGGTGGTATTATAAAAAATGGCGCGAAATTATTGTATGCATACTGTGAGGCTAATGTCCCAAAAATGACTGTTATTACAAGAAAGGCATATGGTGGGGCCTATGATGTTATGTGCTCAAAACATATACGTGCAGACATAAATTTTGCCTGGCCTTCTGCGGAACTTGCGGTTATGGGTCCTGATGGTGCAGTTAACATCATTTTTAGGAAGGAAATACAGGCAGCTAAAGATGCCCAGAAAAAGGCAAAGGAACTTGTTACCGAATACCGGAAAAAGTTCGCCAATCCATATATTGCAGCAGAGATGGGATACATTGATGACATCATAGAACCGCAAGAGACGAGACCAAGAATAATAAATGCTCTGTATACGCTGCTAAATAAGAGAGAAGATAGACCCGCTAAAAAACATGGGAATATTCCATTGTGAAGAATATGTTTGAAAAGATACTCGTTGCTAATAGAGGAGAAATCGCGCTTAGGGTCATGAGGACCTGTAATGAAATGGGAATTACCACCGTCGCGATCTACTCTGACATTGATAAGAACGCACTTCATACACGTTACGCGGATGAAGCTTGCTACGTAGGGCCAAGCCCATCCCTTCAAAGCTATTTGAATGCTGATAAAATTATTGAAATATCTAAAGAAGCAGGGGTTGATGCGATTCACCCAGGTTATGGTTTTCTTGCAGAAAACCCTGAGTTTGCCTTTAAATGTGTAGAAAATAAGATTATTTTCATAGGGCCAGATTCCTGGGCGATGGCAAAAGCTGGTGATAAGATTGCCTCGCGTAAATTTGTAAAAAAAGAGGGAATTCCAGTTACCCCAGGAAGCGATGAAGCAGTTGAGGATAATGATGCATTGGAAATAGCTACAGCAATAGGTTTTCCTGTGATTTTAAAATCCTCAGCTGGAGGCGGTGGAATAAGCATGGGCGTTGTAGAGGACAAAAAGGATCTTTTTAAACAACTTGAAATCGCACGCTCTTCTTCGCTTTCAGCTTTCGGCAATCCTAATATCTTTATTGAAAAATATCTAATTAAACCTAGACATATAGAATTCCAGATATTAGCAGATAGGCATGGTAATATCATTCACCTTGGTGAAAGAGAGTGCTCAATACAAAGGCGGTTCCAAAAGCTTATTGAAGAGACGCCCAGTGTCGTGTTCGATGAGAAAACAAGACAAGAGATAGGTGAAAGGGCAGTAGAGATAGCTAGGTTGGCGGAATACACGAATGCAGGTACAATTGAGTTTCTCTACGATGGAAATGAGTTTTATTTCAATGAGGTGAACGCTAGATTACAGGTTGAGCATCCGATCACAGAGATTATAACAGCAATTGACCTGGTCAAAAACCAAATAAAAATAGCTTCTGGAGAGACACTTGAATATTCACAGAAGAACATTCAATTCAAGGGTTGGGCAATGGAATGCAGAATAAATGCAGAAGATCCTTACAACAACTTTCTACCGTCTCCGGGGGTAATAACCCGTTACGAACCACCTGGTTCGATTGGGGTCAGAATTGATTCGGGCCTTGTAGTGGGATCTGAGATACCGACCTATTACGATTCTCTTTTTGCGAAGGTCATTACATGGGGAGATTCGAGGGGTACAGTTGTTGTTAGGATGAAAAGGGCGTTAAAAGAGATGCATGTTGAGGGTATTGATACAAATATCCCATTCCATTTGAAAGTACTTGAAGATAAATCCTTTCAGAAAGGAGATATCGATACGACTTTTATTAATCGAAAAGGAATTATTGATAGATTGAGGGAAGAAGGTGAGAAACATAGAATTGAAATGACAAGAACAGCCGCCGTTGTTTCAGCAGCTATTGCTCTATCAGATGAAGGAATAACGAATTATCTAAAGGTTGATAAAAAAGTCAATGAGATTCAACCATTTAGTAAATGGAGAATGTCTGGACGTCATTACCAAATTTCTCGGAGGCCCCTGCGTTGAAATTCGAGCTTTTAATTGATGGGAAGAGCTACAACGTGGAAATTGATATAGGGGAAGTTATAACAATTGAGGTGGAAGGAAAAACATTTAAAGCAAAGACAAAAAAGAATGATAATGGAATGAGTGTGGGTATAGGCAAAAAAGAATTTCTGGTACGATTTGAAGAGTCGCATATATCAATCGATGGTCGTAAACACAACATTGAGGTTCGCAATCTAAGGCGTGGAAGACCTTCTTGGTATAACAAAACAGATGAATCAGAAGATGTTAAGGTCGGAAAGCCAGTTCATAAGGTACCTGGAGGAGAAGGGATAATTCATCCCCCAATGCCTGGGAGAGTTATCTCAATAAAAGTTAAAAAAGGTGATTCAGTTAAAACAGGGTCCCCAATTATAGTGTTGGAGGCTATGAAGATGCAAAACGAGATAATCTCTAATATAAATGGTGTGGTTCGTGAAATTAGAGTTTCAGAAGGTGATTTGGTCGAGTCTGGGGATGTTTTAGTTATAATAGGGAATTAAACTTAAAATCTATTTATCACTAAATTTTCTGCAAACTATACAATTTTTATAGAAATACTTATAAGACATACGTAATATTACATGTGTAATAGCACGGAGGATAATTATGCTTGGCTCTCTAGAAAAAAGGATTTTATCGGTGTTGCACAAAGAAAGGAAAATCAATGCCAGAGAAATCTATCAGGCACTCAAAGAAGAGGGAATGGCGATTACATATGTTACTGTTAATACCGTACTCTCACGTCTATATAAAAGAGGCTTGGTCAATAGAACAAAGGAACCGTTTCGCGGTACATTTCGGTACACCTATGAGTACAAGGATATTGAAGACGAGTTGATTACTAGCCTTTTAGGGGATGTTGATATTTTATTCGGCAAAGATGGCATTGACCATCTGAAGATGAAACTAGACGCTAAGAAAGATCAGGAGATAGCAGATGCTGAAGAGAAGGGTATACTTGTTTCCAATTCTATCCCATCCCCAAATATGAGAATAAAGCTATCTCGAAATGATGCTCAAAACTCAATTATTAAAAAAGTTGAAAATATCAGCGAGCAAAATATTTCAGCATGCTATCAATGTGGAAAATGTTCTGCTGGTTGTCCTATGGTTACTTTAATGGATTTATTACCAAACCAGATTATAAGATTAGTTCAACTCGGGCAGATCAATGATGTGCTTAAATCTAAAACTATTTGGCTGTGTGCTTCTTGTTTCGCATGCACTGCTAGGTGTCCAAAAGGTGTAGATTTAGCAAAAGTAATGGAGGCACTCCGACTATTGCTTTTAAGGAAGAGCACCAACTATGTTGAGCCGTCGAAATTAGATATTGATGAAAACCTACCTCAAATAGCGTTGGTTAGTAATTTTAGGAAAATGACGGGGTAGTGAAAAAATGGAGCTATGTTATTATCCTGGGTGTACGTTAAAGACCACCGCTAAAAATTTCGAAACTCCAGCCATCACGTCAATAGAAAACCTAGGTCATAAAATGGTCGAATTACCCCGTTGGAACTGTTGCGGTACAGTTTATTCGCTAGCAGCTGATGACTTGATGCATCAACTAGCACCGGTGAGAACCCTCATTAGGGTCATGGAAACAGGAGCTGATAAGGTCGTAACTCTATGTGCAATGTGCTATAACACTCTCAAACAGACAAATAAAATAATGTCGGATGATGATGAAAAGAGGGACCGCATCAATAATTTCTTGGACGAGGAAAGAGATTACAATGGCAACGTTTCAGTATTACACGTTTTGGAGTTCTTAAGGGATGAAGTCGGATTCGATAAGATTAAAGATAGGGTTAAGAGGCCATTAGATCGCCTGAAATTGTCTCCATATTATGGCTGTCTTTTATTACGTCCAGAAGGTATAGGAATAGATAATATAGAAGCTCCAAGGGTAATGGAAGATCTCATTGAGGCTTTAGGTGGCGAGGCTATCGAAAGTCCATTTAAGATCGAGTGTTGTGGTTCATACCACACCGTCGATGATATCGAACCTGTGGTTGAGCGAACAAAAATGATAATTGATGACTCGAGTACTAGGGGTGCGGAGGCAATTGTTGTAGGTTGTCCATTATGCTTTTTCAATTTAGATTATCGCCAAAAAAATGTGGAGATGAAAAATAGAAGTTTCACTGGGATTCCAGTGTTATATTTCACGCAACTTTTAGCGATTGCGCTAGGATTAGGTGACGAGATCTGCGAATTCGACCTTAATTATGTTGATCCACGGCCTTTACTAGAGAAAAAGGAATTGATTTAAATGGAAATATGATGAAATATGAATAAGTCAGGATTCACTGAAGAAAAGCATCCGGTCGACCCTTTACTTCACACAGATTCAATACCATCTGGGTGGTGTTCAGGCTGTGGAATAGGCATGGTGGTAAATACCTTCGTTCAGGCAGTTAATAAAATGGATATTGATGTCGAAAATATACATATAGTCTCGTCAGGTATCGGTTGCACAGGGAATGTTGACCAGCATTTAAGCTTCAAGTCAGATAAAATAACTGACAGCAATGTAATTGCTTACGCAGCAGAACTAGGAGCTAAAAAACAAGATTTAAAGGTAGTACTCTTCTTAAACGATACTGATTTTATCGCATCTAATATAGATGAATTTATAAAAGCTGGAAAGAGCGGGGCAAAGATCGTTGTAATATACATCAACAACTACATCTACCGCATTTTTATAGAACATAAAGCCCTGCCAAAAACTCCATTTTTGAAAAGTTCATCTAAGGATAAAAACGCAACTCCATTCAACATTCCTCACTTAGCGAAAGTAAGTGGTGCTGATTATGTTGCAAGATGGACACAATTACACATTCGGAGACTCATGTTTTCCATAGAAGATGCCCTTTTAACAGAGGGCTTTTCCGTAATCGAGGTTGTGGCACCTTGCTTGATGTACTATATGAACAAAGGAAACACAGGGGAAAAGATCGATAGGATGGGGGTTTATAAGGAGAATTCGATTATAAAGCATCTTGAACCAACAGAGAATCTCGACCTTAGAAATCAGAACGAAATCATAGTTGGGAGATTTTTGTGGAGGGATGCTGATTGAGTAACACTTCTATAACTGCAGTAAGCCACAAAGGGCAACATCCAATCGATTCTTTCTTTCCTCCAGATTCAATGCCATCTGTTTGGTGCCCAGGCTGCGGAATCGGTACTATTGTTTATACATTCGTTCAGGCGGTCGAAGAGATGAAAGTAGAGCAAGACAAAATATGCGTGGTATCTGGCATTGGTTGCACAGGAAAGATTGCCGAGTACTTGAATTTCGGTTTACATAAGACAACTGATGGTAATGTAATTACTTATGCAGCAGACCTAGCGGCTAAAAAGCAGGATCTAAAAGTGATCGTTTTCACAAATAATGCCGACTTTCTTGTAGCCAGTGCAAAAAATTTTCTTGATGTCGGAAAGAAAAGGACGAATCTTCTTGTGATTCATATTAACAATGTCATATATTGTATCACGGAAAGTGGAGCAATTCCAACGTCGCCATTCATGAGAGCATCTGTTGATAATGATTTTGAGTTGCCATTCAATATTCCCCATTTAGCAAAATCGAGCGGGGCAAGATATGTTGCAAGATGGACACCACTTCGTGCAGGATGGTTGAAGTATTCGATTATCGACGCCCTTTCAAAGCGAGCCTTATCAGTGATCGATGTGGTATCGCCTTGCGTAATGTATTTTATATTTGCTAGTAAAATTGGAGATGCAGCCGATCAATTGAGGTTCTACAGCGATAATTCAGTAATGAAACAATACGAACCTACTGAACACTTAGATCTCAGATCTCAAAGTGAGGTCATTATAGGGAAGTTTGTGGATAAAAAGGAGGGTTGAATAATTTTATGACTGTTGACATCCACATAATCAATGAACGATGCAAGGGATGCAAAATTTGCGTAGAAGTCTGTCAGACTAATGTATTAGATATTGCAAAAGAGCCAAATCTCAGCGGATATAATCCCCCTTATGTTAAAGCCTTAGAAGATTGCAATATTTGCGGACTCTGTGAAATGCTTTGTCCAGACTTCGCTATCCAAGTCTCTCATATAAAGGAGGAAAATAAGTAATGAAGTACAAGATTGCCCGTAAAGAAGCTCTTAACTCAGAGGATTTTTTAATCGAGATCGAAGCCCCCTTAGTAGCTAAAAAGTTTAAAGCCGGTCAATTTTTAATTTTAAGGGTTCATGAAAAAGGCGAAAGGATACCCTTGACTATTACTGATTGTAACCTAGAAAAAGGATTAGTAAGTTTGATAGTTAAAGCAGTAGGAAAAACTACAATTAAATTGGGAAAGCTGAATAAAGGCGACTCAGTATCGGATATCGTCGGTCCTTTGGGCAACCCTTCAGAAATCAAGAATTTCGGAAATATAGTTTGCATCGGCGGCGGAACTGGGATTGCATGTCTCTATCCTATCGTAAAGGCCCTAAAAGCAGTTGGCAATCATGTAGTTACTATAATTGGTGCTAGAACCAAGGATAAATTGGTTTGGGAGGATGAGATAAAGAAGATTTGTGATGATATGATTGTAACTACCGATGACGGATCATACGGATATAAGGGAGTTGTAACAGAACCCTTGGAAGAGATACTAAAGAGTGAAACCGTCAACAGGGTAATAGCAATAGGTCCAATGATTATGATGAAATTTGTTGCAAAGACAACCGAACCATATAGCGTAAAAACGATAGTTAGCTTAAACACAATAATGATAGATGGTACAGGCATGTGCGGCGGGTGTCGCGTATTTATCGATGGCGAAATGAAATTCACGTGTATAGATGGACCGGAATTTGATGGACATAAGGTTAATTTTAATGAGTTAATGAATCGTCTGGACATGTTTAAAGAAAAAGAGAAGCAAGCTTTTGAACATTTTAAAAGAGGTACAAAATAATGGTAGATATCGGTGGAACTCGTGTCCCAATGCGGGAGCAGGCAGTTAAAGAGCGGGTTGAGAATTTTCATTCTGTGCCGGTCGGTTATGATGAAGAAGAAGTGGTAACAGAAGCGCAGAGATGTATAATGTGCAAGCACGCCCCTTGTGAAATTAACTGTCCTGTTCGTCTGAAGATTAAGGCGATGATAAGAAAGATAGCCGATCGTAAATTTAAGGAGGCGTTTCTAATCGCTAAGAAGGATAATCCAATCCCTGCGATCACTGGTAGGGTTTGTCCACAGGAAGATCAGTGCGAAGGTGTTTGTCCACTAGCGAAAACGAAAAATGGCGTTAACATTGGTAAGTTGGAATCATTCATAGCAGATTGGGCCATGAAAAATGGGATTACTGAAGAATTACACATTGAGGAAAGAGTGGAAAAGGTTGCAGTGATAGGTTCAGGACCTGCGGGCATTAGCTGTGCTGTGGACCTCCGTAAATTCGGTTATCAGGTAACTATATTCGAGGCGCTTCACAAAGCAGGTGGAGTGCTTCAATACGGCATCCCAGCTTTTCGTCTGCCTAAGGATATCGTTGACTATGAGTTATCGTACCTTAAGAAGATAGGAGTGGATATTCAGCTTAATAAAATAATAGGACAAAACATGAAGTTTAGTGAATTGCGCGAGAACTTCGATG
>CP070724.1:1401451-1523821 GCA_020350825.1 Thermoplasmatales archaeon
GTCTGATTTTTCTTTTTTCTATGTTTTTCTGTGATTTTACTCATTTTTTCACCTTCTTTCCACACCTCTTACAAGTTAGTATAATTACTTCGTTGGTATATTCAACATCGTGAATATTACAACCACATTCACATATATGATGAAACCAACTCATTTATTCACCTTTCCATCTACTGAAAATTAGCTTTATGTTCTATCTTTCAATTTTTACCTCAAGTTCCTTCCAGTTCCTATTTATTCCTCGTAAAGGAGTAATTGCACCCTGTAATGTCCCCCCTAAAAAATCTTTAGTAAATTCATTTAACTCAATCGTTTTACCATCAATCACTAAACTAACTTCCAATAAACTCACCTCGAGGGAATATTTCTATATTGAACTTAAATTTTTCTTTTATAAAACCCCATAAACAATCACTTGTGTTTTTTAGTTTTGGTGGAGGATAAAAAGAGATTGAAAATTACAAAAACTTTGCCCCTGTTAATGTCTTTGTATCTATTACTCCCTCTATCGATCTAATCTTGTTTACAACAATCTCTGCAAGTTTTTCATAATCCTCCGCCTCAATTTTAGCAATAAGATCGTATTCTCCAAAGAGAGGAAGTAATTCAATAATCTCCGGTACTTTAGAGAGTTTATTATATAATTCATGTTCATGTGCAGGTGCGACACTTATTAGTACAAAACCTAACGCCATATATCTTCCTCCTTTATAACCAATTTCATAGCATCTATTACTTATATAAACCCAATCCCATAGGTTTTAGTGGAGGATAAAAAGGGATTGAAAAATTCTTTTCTACTTGGAATAAAAATCCGATTTTTATCTCTAAAATCTGTCGTAAAAGTAACTTTAGCATTAAAGCCCACCCCACCAGCATTGATTTAAAAGTCAATACTAACCTAAAAATCTAAAACAACATAAGAAACACTTATTACAAAAATTACTATTAATTTTTAGGATCTAGTAAAATGTTTTCTACTAACAAAGAGTTAATATGGTTTTTATAAGCTGATTAATTAACCAAATTTTATCTATAATATTGAACATTATATCCAAAATAATGTATAATGGAATAAATAATAAGAGTAGAATATAACATAAATATTTTGTATCTACGGTTAGTTCTGGACAACCACATGTTATTAAACAAGTATCTTTAGTCCAAAATTGTTCATCACCTTTTCTATCAATAACATTATTCAGAAGACCTTTTTGATTAATTTTCAACTTATTTATTATTTCTACAAGATTATTAACATTAAATCCTTTAATGTTATTAAAGCGGTTTATCTGATTAATAACTGATGCTTTGAAAATATTGAATTTTTTATCATCCATCCTATTGATTATATCTATGAACTTTAAAACTAATGCTTTTCTATTATCCCGCTTTGGAATTGATAAAATGCTTTCTTCTCCTTTTCCAACATAATCACAAGCTATATCTTTGCTTTCTTTTCCTATTACTTTGCTACTTCTAATGTTGAACAATGGAGAAACCTTCACATCAGAACTTATGCTTCTATATCCAAATACAGATGTGAATGATACAAGAATAAGTATAACCACAGATACAATACTACCAACAAGTAGCTTCGTATTCATATTCTTTCCCCATACTTCCTATGTTGGTTCTTGTATTTAGTTTTTATCCAACAAGAGTTATATATGAACAGTGTTCCAACAGTTTTTGTAGAATCACCCACGGACGTTTCCGATAATAAGACAGCTATTATGATTAGAATAATAGTTTATGTGCAAATTTCAATTCTGCCCATAAACCCCCTACTTTATGTGCAAAGCCAAAAATTTTATTGATTTTCCATTTATTTGTTGTTCTCAACTTCAAGTATTTCCTGTGAAGGTTTAGGTTTAGCCAAAGTCCGTTCATATTTTTCAATGAATTGTAAAAGATCTCTACCAATTGGCTCAAGTATATATTGCTTTGTATTTCTGTTTTTAGCAAAAGTCTTAGATTTACGAATAATATGCCCGTCCTTCCGTAATTCCCTCAATGCTTCATCAAAAGTAGTTCCTTTAATCTCAACTTCAGATTCTAGATCACTAAATATTTTAGGTCCTTTTTGTAAAATAAAGAGAATTTGGATTCTACCCTCATGGCTTAGTATTTTACCCAATTTCTTTGAATAGTCATAACCTTTTATTGTCACAATTGGAGAATTATCCTCCTCATCATTATCTCTCATAAAATATTTTATAACATTAATTAATTTATAAACTTTGTTAGCACCTAAAGTTGGTGCCACCAATCTTTGGTGCCACCAACTATTGGTGCCCCAAATCTTGGTTGCACCAACTTTTAGGCGAAAAATTCTATATAAAATCAAAACTATGTCATAGTCCCAAGGAAATAATATGATGCACAATTATTTCTGGGGATTTTTTCTTGGTTTATCCCAATACGGGCTTTTGCATTTTGGGCATACTCTCGGTTTTTCCTCCCAGTTTTTTGGTATCCATTCGTGTCCACATCGTTCACATTTATATCCATCGATGGTGATTTTGACTTTTCCCATACGTATTGAGTATACTATTTACAAGTATATAAACTTTGAGTATATTATTTTAAAGGTAAACTTTATATACTTCTAAAGTATATACTTTAATAGTAATATACTTTAAAAGTAATTGCCAAGGGTAGAGTTGAGCCTCCCCTTGGCAGGAGACTTTGAATGCGTCTAGGCAAACAAAACATCTCCAAAAAATGCATAGCACAGGAGATATATAACACATTTGAAATAATCCAAAATAAAAAACAAATTACTATAGTTGACTTCCTCAATAAATTAGAATTAAATTTTTTTAAGGCTATTTCTTATAGGAAAGTAAAATTCTCATATGAATCACTCTTCAAACTCCTATTATTACAGAAATTAAAAGAAATACGATTCCAAACTCAACTAGTAAGATACCTAAAACGGCATAGAGATGAACTAAAACATCTTGGATTTGACACAGTACCAGATCAAACCACCATCAGCTACTTCACCAATCACATAATAACCAACGAAACAAAAGAACTGCTCAGCTTTGTAGCCAAGAAAATCGAAGAAATATCAGAAAAATTCGATATCATCCTAGACATACAAATACCACAACCAGAAAAACCAAAAACAAAAACACAAGATAGAAACAGAAACTTCTATTACAAGAAAAAACAAAAGACAACAGAAGTCAGCAGGATGTTCAAAAAAAGATTCACATCAGTAATAGACCTAAACATCCACCATAACGCAATTTACACTAAAAAGGATTTCATAGACTTGATTCTGCATATGATCTGGACAGGAGACTATGCAGAGAGCGGTTCAGAAACATTGAAACAAAAAAGAAACAAAACGCCAGATGCCGATACATTCCTTTATCATCTTAAAAACTTCCAAAACATAGGGCAGATTCAACGGATGTATCAAACATACTTTGAGATGATATGGGTATCAGCACGAAAAGCCAACATGTTCCGCAAACCAGTAGATGTTGCAATAGACTTCACAGACTGGTTCTTCTATGGAGACAAGAACGCACCGATGGTTGTAGAAAAGAAACCAGAACGAGGAACAACACACTGCTACCGATTCGCTACCATCTCAATAGTAGAACCAAAACAAAGATTCACATTACTAGCTCGCCCTGTTGGACCATTCGACAAGAAAGAAACAATTATCAGAACACTCCTCAACTATGCATCACAGCGAGTTAAGATAAAACGATTGTATGCTGACAGAGGGTTCTTTGATTCCAACTCTATTGAAATCTTTAAAAGATACCACATTAAATTCATTATCCCCTGCTCAGCTAACTCTAGAATAAAAAGAGTTCTAGAGGTTATGCCCGCTCCAAAGATAATTACGAATTACGTGATGAAAATCAGTAGGTTCAATGTTGTATTAGTTGAAGATGAATATGGTATAAAAAGAGCATTTGCTACGAACATCGACTTTGATGAAAACGACGTAGGATTATCAAAAAGATTGTTTTACCTCTACTCCAAAAGGTGGGGGATAGAAACAGGGTACAGAGTGAAAAAGCATTCTTTCAGAGCGAAAACAACCTCTAAGAATTATTTCATTCGGCTCTTTTACTTCTTGTTTGCGGCTCTTTTGTATAACCTTTGGATACTAGTTGGTATCATCATCAGCTTGGCTTTATTTGGATTTGTAAAAGAAGAACATTTGGTTAAATCAAAGTTTTTTGTTTCTGTTCTTTTCACGATTGATCCAGGAGGTTGATGTTATGATATTTAGAATCCAAGCCAATTACTTTTTTTCTACTGTTAATTAGAATTTAATAGAATAAGATAACTTGATTTTTAATTTTTTAATAATTTTCTAACTAATTTTTGGTATTTTTATCTCAAATTTCTTTGATGGATATGTCTTGAAAAATGAATTTGAAACCGATTTTGTGATATTGAGGGTTACTTTCGGAAGTACTGACTTTTAGGAAAATTATTTAAATGATAAATACATTCGTGGTTAGTGATAACACGAACCATTATATCATAGGGATGGGTAATGAATAAGAACAAGAAGAATCAAAAGAAAAAGATAATACCCGATGATATACCTATAGTTTGGGTAAACATTGTTTAATCTTTTTATAGACTTGTTAGCAACTTTAATTTATGCCCAACTTAGTGAATACAATTTTCCAGGTATTTTGGAAATCTACGATAGGGGAATAGTAAACTTACCTACAAGGACAAGAGGTAGAAATATTAGTCCAGTGTTTGAAGATTCTCCATCTATCACACCATCATCATCAATATCTATAGTTACATTTACTGTACAGTGTCCAATACCAAGTACCAATCCTGTGCCTACTGAAACTGCGCTATTTATTGGAATAGGTATAGGTATATGTAAAATAGAATATCCACCTCTCAGCATTAAAGTGGCTCTAATGGTAACAGTTATATTGCCTAAAATTTCAATAGACATATTACCAAGGTTAGTAATTGTGACATGGACACCAAATCCACCTCTAGCCTCCACAATTAGCTCTGGTTGAAACGCTACTGATTTAATATCTGGCTTTTCACTTGTAGCAACTGTTCCGAGTCCACTTAGGACTAAAATTTCTACTACAAGCAATGTAAATATCTTCTTCATCATTTTATATATAGCATATAGATATATATAAATTTAATTAATATTAGTTTGGAAAAAAAGAAGGAAGAGAAGATAGTTTTAACTGATTATGCCTGTGGTGTTACCAAAAATTCTTCTAATAATTACGAATAGAGCTGCAAATAAAGCTGTAAATTTAATCGTACGCAATAGGTTAAGAATCTGATGAAGTATGAAAATCAAAAAAAACAACGGTTCAGGATCGTTTTGATATTTTAATTTCAGATCTTCGATATCAATGTCTGGAATTAAAATTGAATATTGTGATTTCATTGTTTCTTTCATTGCATCGGATTCAATTGCTGATACTGTTGGCAACATCATCATTAGAAATATTGTCAAAAAGCTTCCAAATATTATTTTCTTTTTCATAATTTACCTCCTTATTAATTCTAATATGTTGACCTATTTTAAATGTTTGGTATAATAAATATTGTAATAAATGTAATAAAATTCATATATAATTGTATGGTGAATTGATTTCACCTACATATCTACAAATTAATCTTCCTTACTTTTTATCTTATAATTGCTAATTCTTTACAATTACCAACAAATCCAAAGTTTGCTGGATTTAGTCTAAGAGGTTGTGATTTTGTAAAGAAAAAAAATCCGTTAAACCCGTTTATGACAATTGTGTGACTTTCACCATAAATAGTTTTATTATTGAATGCAAATTCTGATTCGTTATATACTGTCGTAAAATATGAAAAACGTCTGATAAATGGCAAGAACAAAGAAACGTTCCTTGTATATGTAATATTAAAATCAAGGTCTGTACAAATGATATACTTAAAGGGGATTATAAAATGTAAGAATTTATTATTAAGAACTCTGTTAATTTTCTCTATCTGTGAAGAAACACCATTAACAAAATTAATCTCAACAATATTAAGTGAGGGGAGAATTGGACCATAGGTAAAAACTGATGTTTCATTAACAATTTTATTTTCTTCAATACATATTTCGGTGATTTCTTTAGAATATTTAACACTCCGTGCGAGAACAACACTACTATAAACACTGAATGTAATGATAATAATTATTGTAATAATTCCAATTAATTTCATTCTTATTTTTTTCAACAAATTACAGTATACAGTTGAATAATATAAATATTTCTATAAAGTTATAATTTTAATATATATTATAATATTACTATACTTATTCCATTTCCACAAATATTCTAAGTAATATAAATCCACTCGTTATTTGGTGGAATGATATTATATTAAATTTAAAATATTCTTTTGCTTGATAAGGAATCTCATGTTTCTTGATGGATGTGAAGATATATGACTGTAAATTATATCAAAAAAATCACTCTACTTGCAGCACCTGCACCATCCCAAGAAGCTATTGGTAAGGCTATTTCTGGACCACTAATTATTAATGCTGCGACAGCTCCAGCCCCAACAACAAGTGATATACCAGAAGTTAATGCAATACCCCTACCTCGTTCTATTATAAAGGATTTAAAATTTTTAGAAATCATCAAATCCTTCAGTTTTTTAATACCCTCCTTAACTTTTTTAGAATAAGATTGAGATATTGATATTTTCCCCATAAAAATTCATTTTTTTGTAAATTCCTTAGGTATATTAATTTTTTTTCATTAAATGATAGAAACATAAACAAAGAGATTTTGGCCTTGATTTGTTACCAAATATTATAATTTATTATGTAATGATGTTAGAAAATGCAGAAAAGATATTATGGGAAGAGAATGAGGGGAGTACAGATGTCCAAAGTAGTTAGTTTCCGTCTGTTAGATTCGGAATGGCAAGCCCTCAAGGATGAGGCAGATTCCCACCATGCAGTCCTGGAGAAAACGTGAAATTTTGGTATCTCCATCGTGAGGAAACTCTGCAAGACATGGTTGATATGGGTTATACACAACGTAAAGGTGACCATGGAATTGCTACTAACACATAAGTCAAAAGAGTGTTTTCATTTTTTCGTATACATCTATTGTTTTCCGTCCGTTGTTTACGTGTGTAAATCCCGTGTGTGCCAGACGTCGGTATATGCACGAGGATTCCTTACGGTGTGAATTACACGTGCCGTTGACACACGTCAATTATTCCACATTGACGCGTATGTTAAAAACGTCATGTGACTTGGGCTATGTCTCGTAGACAGTCATCATCCTATTTTTCATAATTCTGAGTAGAACCTATTGTCAATGAATATTGTGTTGAGTTGTTGACGATTAAACACAAGAATTTTGTCCTTGGCGTCGTCGTGAAAATTCACCACAAAAACGCCGTTGGCGATTTACCAATGGCATCATCGTTGGCGCACTGCACACACACACGTGCGCGTGCGTATTTCTTACAACAATTCATACACAAATCCATTCAACAATATCTTCAACAATTTATTCTACAATTCATTCAACAATTTACCTGTAGTCCACTGACAAAGGATTCTGTAATATATGTTGCAATTATTTTTTACAAAAGATTTAGATCAAGCTATAACATTTAGATTTAGAAGACCAAGTTTTTTTTATTAACACCTGCCTTAAAATATCTAGAAGGGGCAAAATAAATAAGAAAGAAGGCGAAATTAAGAATATTAGACTTTAAGTTGATTTTTTACAAAATCATCTGATTGAGGATATGGAAAAGGGTACTCAACTTTCCTCCTTCTTTGATAAAGAAGTGGATAACCACGGAGGAAAAGAAGATATTATTTTTTTAAAAAGAGAAGTGTGAGAATTCCTATTGAGCTAAAGAGCATATGGCAAGATACAGAAATAAGAGAAATTAAAAAAATCATTCAAGATGATTACATAGCCGAAATAGCCCATCATGCGAGAAATACTGTTTTAGGTATTTTAGTAATAGTTGAAATAAGGAATTCCGTTAAGGCTCTTAATTTAAAGGATAATAATTTTATAATGTTTGATAAGGAATCTAAATATCCAATTTTTGTTTGTGTCTTTCAAAAATATGGTCAACCATCATCTGCATAGATTCTTATGTGTGCGTTTATTAATTATTAAACTTGTTGTTTACAAATAAATTAATCTTTTTGTCGGGCAAGATGTCGTGCACGCTGTCCAACAACAAATAACTTTGCAATAAAGGTGATTTCCATTGCTTCCTCCTTACTTGAAACTTGCCCTACAATCAACATAGTCATCGATATTGAGTTTCGTTGTCTTGTTTATAAAGACTTGTTGTACAACTGTTATCTATTATATTTACAGTTGTTACCGAAAAAATAAATCTGACAAAAACTACATCCATGCATCAAGGCCTGTTTGTTCTGTCACTTCTATATCAGATAATCCAAATGCACCTTGTACATAATTTTCAATCATCTTTTTATACCATCCAAGGTCAATTTCACTTGTGTTTTTTAAAAGATCTACAGGATACATATAATCAATGGGTTTCACACCACTTTTCGATGGGCGGGGAATACCGGGAAGCGGTCTTTTTGTTACGACAAATTTAAGTTTTATACGGTTTTTTATAGGCTGACCAAGGAGTTTCTCTAATGCTTTTGCACGTTTACCAAACGTAGATATAGATCCATCCTGGTTTAACTTATATCGTTTTGCAGGTTGAACAGATTGAGTCAAGGTGAGATCATCTAAGTCTACTTGTGATAAATCTAGTTTTAATAGAATCTCCTTTGTCTTATTTACTATGCTGTTTTTTATGGACATTCTCGCATCTTCCTCATCTTCCCAGCTTAGATTCTCTTTTAATACATTTATCATAATGGTTTTGAGTATCTTCCGTGCAATATTTGCTTTGTCTGATCCTTTGAAGTTGTTCCCCTTTGTATTCATCTCTATTTTTCCGTTTATATTATCAAAGATGAGATAGTTTTTATGTTTTACAAATATCATTGCATCGTGGCTTTCTGCTTCTAATTCAAAATCAGGATACTTTAGATCTTTCTGCCATTTGTTGTTACACTCTTTTATAGTGGATAGGGCTATATCGGGTTTGGTAAGCCAATTTTGTTCATCTTTATCAACAGATACTCCTAATGATCTGGAAAACTCAGGGATATTCCCTGCTGAACGAGAACATCCAAGATAGATTCCATCAGTGTCACCATAGACAACACGTATACCTCTATCTTTTAGGTAATTCAACGTATCTGCAAGTATCATTTGGCCCTTTGTGGTTATTGCAGCGGCACCCCACAAATTAAACTGTCTTCCAGATACAGAAGGTGCTGAAAGGATGCCATGAGTTCCAGCATTACGAGCACCTTTCACACTTTGATACATCATTTTCAGTCGTTGTAGTTCTTCTTTATCTCCACTTTTTTCAGCTTCTTTAAGTTCCCTTTTGATCTTGGCAATCATACTCATAATACCAGTCATTGCACAATTTACGACCCCTGGCTTACTGTCTATTTTTATTCCTAGTATGAATCCTTTATCTGCAAATGAATCCTTTTCTGTGATTTCTCTCCAGTGAATGTCTCTGGTACTGAGAAACGTCTTTGATAATTTTTTTAACCATATCCAGTCATCAGGGCGTTCTGATTTACATGCCAATCTTACAGTATCTGCACCAATATTCAAAGCCTTGAGGATCGTTGGATACATAGCACCAACATCTGCCACAACTACGTACCACCATGGAATAAAATGAGACATTGCATCTTTATCAGGTTTTATCGTCATACCACCTGGCATGTGATAATTCAGCTTTTCATCAGCGTCTTTTGCTTTTTCATTATATATGACATAGGGATCTTCCATCCATTTTGGCATTTCATCTCCATATTTTATCACTCGGATGAAATCTTTAGACAGTTGTTCCTTTTTTCTTTTAGATTGCCGAACTATTTCCTCTCTTGTTTTACATCCTTTAAAACCCCATAATAAGACTTGTGAAATAGACATGACCCTACAGATAGGAGGCATGATTTTCTTATGCACTGCTCCTCTTATAAGTGCCATATGATCCCACATGTTGACAGCACCTGTAGAAAGCAACATGTCAAAAGGCATGCATGTAGTAAATGCAAGAGGTAGTGCTTGCTGAATCAAATTAAGTGTTACACCTAACTGTTCTTGAACGTCGTGTTTGTTATATTTCAACGTTTTAGCATCTATTTTAATCTGAGATGGAGTCAAAATAATCCGATTTTTAATATTTACCCCTAAGAAGGGTGCTACTGACTTGAGACTAAACTCGTCTAAGAAAGAATAAAACTTTCGTGCTCCCATGTATGTATCAAAACTACAGGGATAAAACTGTACAACCTCTGATCTGATGCCAAAGTGAAACGATTTATCCAGTCTGCTATATTTGCTAACAAAATCCTGGAACGTAGTTCTTTTATCATTCGAAAGAGCCTCTTGATGACTCTTCAAAATCCAGTTAATCCTTCCGTACATATTGATATTATCAAAACCCAGGATATTGTGTCCAGAGATTATGTCATATTCCATTGATTTTTTACAGAAATCATAGAGGTGTTCTATCTCCTCATCAACATTGTGTGAGATAATTTGTGAAATTTCCATGTTTTCCCAATGAGATGGGCAATCAAGAATATCAAAACTAAATTCCTCATTTTCTAGATTTTTATCAGATTCAAAAACTATATCAAAATCCGAGTACCCAATGATGTCTATAGGAATATTACTCTTTCCCTCCTCATATTGAGTGGTTTCTATGTCATAGACTAAGACTTTGACTTTCTTTTTTTCACCATTTGTATCAAATATCCATAAATTGTTTTTTACTGCTAAATCTACAAGTGCTCTTTGATGATATGGTATGTCGTGCTCAGCGGTATAAAGTCCATGGTTAAAGAAGAGATAATCACTTACCTCAGGAACAAAATATGATTTCTTGGTATAAACTTTAAATATCTTTCTATTTTTGTTAAACTCCCAGAAGCTTCGATAGTTTTCAATCGCACCGATTTTCTCTATTTTGGAGAGAGGACTTTCATCAGAATTGTTATCTTCCCATTTTTTTTGCAGTTCATTCCTGGCAGATTCTATGTTTCTTTCTTTTTGACAAAAAACTAAAAAATATGGACCATGATACTCAGATACTTTTTTTGGTGTTTTTCCATGGAAATAGAGATATTCTGGTGAAATGCCAAGCAACATATCGTTCATAACTGTTTACCCCCAATACATTGCCTCTACTTAAATCTTAGAATTAATCTTATATTTGGTTACTGTATTTTATTTCTTTGATTCTAATGACAACTCAAATAGTATATTCAGACAATTTTAGTAAACATGATAGTATTGGCCATCCTGAAAATGCAGAAAGACTAATAGTTATGATGAATGAAGTTAAAAAATCACCTTTTTATAATGAACTTAAGTTTGTTAAACCTGAACTATTGCCTGAAGAAATGCTTTTTTCTGTGCATTCAAATGAAATGATTCAACAAATTAAAGATAAAAGTTCTAAGGGGAATTCATGGATTGATATGGATACATACGTATGTAAATCAGACTATGAAACTGCTCGACTTGCAGCAGGCGGATTACTACAGTTATGTAAAGATGCTCTGCATGGAAAAACAGATAATGCGTTTGCATTGGTTAGACCTCCAGGGCATCATGCGACCCGTGATAGATCTATGGGGTTTTGTCTTTTTAATAACGTGGCAATATCTGCAAATGAAATTTCAAAGGAAGGAAAAAAGATATTAATTTTTGATCACGATGTCCATCATGGGAACGGAACACAATACATCTTTTATGATAGGAAGGACGTTATGTATCAATCAATTCATTTGTTTCCACATTATCCCGGAACTGGAGATATTTGTGAAATAGGAATCGGAGTTGGGCAAGGTTATACAGTAAATGCTCCTTTAGTTCATGGTAATGGCAACAATGCTGTATCTAAATTACTGGATGAGATTTTTCTTCCTATTGCCAAACAATTCAGCCCAGATATTATACTAATTTCTTCAGGTTTTGATTCACATCATTCTGATATTCTTGGTGGGTTAAAATTAACATCTGATTTCTTTGGGGAGATGATAGCTAAATTGCATGAGATTCAACCTAAAATTGTTTGTACATTGGAGGGAGGATACAATCTCAATTGGATAGGAAAATGCCTGATATCTCAACTTGGACAGATGGTTTCTCAACCTGTAAAATTTGATGATTCAGCAATAGAAGATACAGACGTAGAGCCGGTTATCGATAAAATTAGGAATGAACTAAATAAATATTGGAAGATATAGGATCAATCGAAAATCATTCCCATACCAGAAGCAGCAGAATTTTCCTGCTCTTCGATCTTGACATTGACTTCTTTAGCCTTTTTTTGCACAAGTTTTTTAAATCCTAGCTCTTTAGCTAAATCTTTAGCTTGCTTTAATCCCTTGTCACTACCTTCTATTTTAACATAGGAAACGTCTCCCCTGATTTCAAGAGAACTCGAATCTCTAGTAAGTATGCTTTGTCGACTTACAATATCATCTTTTATCAATTTGTTAATTTTCCCAACATCTTCGGATTTGACTTCAAAGATAATATATGTCAATTTTGATCACCTTATCCTGCGATGTAATAAGCCTCCCTATATAAAATTAATCTCGTTTCAAAATATTGCCATGTTCATCTATTTCTTTCTTTTTAATTCTTGTAGAACTAATCGGTATATTATCTTCTGCTAGTACAAAAGGAATTTGTATGATTTTTAATTGTTTCTTATTTAATCTTTTACGTTTTTTATTTATTTCCTTTGCAGTATTTAAGGTCTCAGGAGATACTATTATTGCATCAAACTCTTCTTCTACCGATGGACCGAATTTATCTTCGATTGGTTCTATTGTAGCGCGGTTTATAAATCCCTTTTTAGAAAGATATTGTTTTATAGATCTCTTTCTCTTTATCATAGGTTTTACATCCTTCTTTCCAATCAAGTTTTCTCCTGTTGTAATTCCAATAAAAACAGATCCGTTTATTCCTGCTAATTCAAAGGCTTTATCGATAACCAGTTTATGCCCTTTATGCAATATATTGAATGTTCCACCTATGCAGATCCTCATAAACTTAATATACATGTGGTGCTTAAAAAATTATGTGATTTCATAAGTTTTGTGAATTCAATTGTTAACTATGAGATACTTATAAACTCTGATATAATAGATGAGTGTTGCGAAAAGTGTGTAAAATTGTCGGGTTGTGATTTTTGCGTTTTGATTTTCTAACAGAAAAGTTTTATATAATGTTACGTTGGAACAGTACGGGTGAAAATAATTAACACGCCTTAAATTGGAATGGAGATATGTGGAAAAGAAAGAAACGATGGTGAAGGAAAATGCGTTTGAAATCTCTGATAGTAATAATTGTATGCCTTTTGATTACAGCTAGTTTTTTCATTATATTTTTTAATGAAAAATGTAGGGCTAGCCGAAATGCAATCTATGTCGATAACTCATTTCACGCACCTAGGGATGGCAGTGCAGAGCACCCCTATGAGAGTATTCAGTATGCAATAGATCTGGCAGATGCAGGAGATACCATATATGTTTTTGGTGGAACATATAACGAAACCCTGGTTATAAATAAAAATGTAACTCTTATAGGTAGTATTGATAACGGCGACACTATCATATCTAAGAATGCAAGGCACAAGTATGCAGTAGAGATAGATACTAACTATGTAACCTTTGAAAGTTTTACGATATCTGATACCTCAAATAATAATCTCGTTGCTCTGGTTTACGTTAGGTCAAATAATGTCGTTATCCAGGGGAATAACATTACTGACTCAAAAACTTGGGGTATATATTTTGATTCTTCTAGTGATAATACTATTGGTAATAATATTATTGATAATACTAAAGGAGTTTATTTGTTTTCCTCGGATAATAATGTTTTTTCGAACAATAATTTTTATAATTGTAGTGAAACAGCTCTTAAATTGTCTTCTTCTTCTCAGACTATAATATATAACAACATATTTGACAATAACATATACTCTATATATGCGCAATCTAGTAGTGGCAACAACATTAGCGGAAACACAATCAATAATATTATTATTGATGCAATAAAGTTACAAGGGGACAGCAGCAATATTGTAGAAAATAATCACATTAGCAATTGCGGTGGTAATGGTCTTAAGTTAGATTCTTCAGATAGTATAGTCATTGGAAACAAATTTGATAATAACCAAATAGCCATCATGCTTGGTGCATCGAATTGTCAGATTAATAATAACTTTATAAACAATTCAAATATACAAGGTATTTACGCCAATTCTGTAAGTGAAGATAATATAATTTATTTGAATCATTTCATTGGAAATTATGTTAATGCCAAAAATGATGGGAATAATCAATGGTATTATGAAACACAAGGCAATTACTGGGATGATTATAATGAGATTGATTTAGATCTTGATAAAATAGGGGACACCCCACATTATATTTCTGGAGGTGGTCAGGACTTATATCCTCTAGGGTATTTTCTAAAACCTCCGACTAAACCAGATAATCCTTTCCCTTCAGACGAAGCAGAAGAGGTGGGTTTATCTATCACCTTAGATGTAGCTGTTTCAGATCCAGATAGTGATATGCTAGATGTATACTTTTATGGGGCAACTGATGATAAACTCTATGGTGTAGATCGTATGGTTCCAAGTGATGAGGTAGCGTCATGTAGTTTTAATTTACCTTTTGAGACTACATTTCTTTGGTATGCAGTGGTTACCGATGGCAAGCTAGAAAACCGTTCTAACATTTGGATTTTTACAACAAGGCAAATACCTCCGTTAAATAAAAAACCAGTTGCTGATCCAGGGGGGCCATACTCTTCAATCATGGATAGAGAAATTGCATTTGACGGCTCTAGCAGTTCTGACCCAGACGGAAATATTGATTTCTATCGATGGAATTTTGGCGATGGAAGTAGCGAAATTCTAGACATATACCCTGAACATAGCTACTCTGAATCCGGTACGTATGTTGTAACATTAACTGTGGTTGATAATGATGGAAGGAGCAATACGGAAACTACTACAGCTACTATTTCTAAAACGTCTAATGCGCTCCCTATATCCATACCAAACGCTCCAAATTCAAGTAATGCTAATGAATTAATTACATTTGGTGCCTATGAAAGCTATGATCCAGATGGAACCATAGCCAACTATACTTGGGATTTAGGTGACGGAAATGTAAGGTATGGTGTTACAGCAGCACATAAATATTCTAAGGCGGGTACCTATATGGTTATGTTAACAGTCATGGATAACGAAGGTGATAAAGATACGACTTATACTATTGTTTCTGTTAATGCCCCGCCTGAAGAAAGTCCTGGGTTCGAAATTATACTTGCAATACTAGCATTGATATATATTCTGATCTATAAAAAACGTAGAGAATAAGTTAAAAATTATAAGCTACTATATTATTACTGTAGTTCAGTGAATACTTGTGAGGAAAGTTTCAACAGGTATAGTAATTTTTCTGCTTCTTAATGTTTTTTTAGTTTTCTTTACTTATGGAAATTGTGAGGCTGGAAAAATATTGTATGTAGGTGGAACTAAGACTGAAAACTATACAAGTATTCAAACTGCCATTGATGATGCATCAGAGGGAGATACCATTTTTGTTTTTTCTGGGACTTATAATGAAAGTATTGTTGTAAACAAATCAATAAACTTGATCGGTGAAGACAAAAACAGAACCATACTTGATATCAATAAAAGTGAACATTATGCCATTCTATTACAGGCTCAGGGCGTTAACATTAGTGGTTTAACCATTCAAAATTGTACTGTAGGTATATACGTTGTAGGATATGGAAATGTGTCTCAAAATAATATAATAATGAATAATAACATTACAAACAATTTTGGTGGTATTTATTTAAGTAATTATTCCAGCAATAATCTTATTTCTGGTAATATTATCACAAAAAACAACGGTGAGGGAATCCGTCTTTTTGGATCAGTTGATAACAAAATCAATGGAAATATAATAACAAAAAATGGTGGCTTTGGGATTGTTTTATGGGATTCGTCCCAATATAATTTTATATCTGAAAATACTATTTTAAATAATCTAAAAGGAATTGCTCTTAGAAGATGGTCTAATAACAATATTATTTTTGAGAATAACATTACGAGAAACAGGAACTCAGGTATCTATATAACATATTCGTTTAAGAATAATATATCTGAAAATAATATTGGAAATAATACCTTTGGTATCTATCTTGAGGATTCAACTAAAAATACTATTTCTGCAAACTACGTTTTAGGTAACCGTTATGGGATATATTTATATGATTCACCCAATAACATGATATATTTGGAAAACATTTTTTCAGATAACAATGAAGACATTTGGGATAGATCTAGAACTTTTAAAACACCCAGTCTTGAATTACCACTTGTTGTGTGTGCATTTTTATTTGTTTTGTTCTTAAAAAGAAATGGAAAAATGTTTTAATGCTCAATAATTAGCTATTGGAAAATCTATTACAAGATAACAAAAATGAATAATGTCCCTGCGATTATTGGTTGATGAAGCAGATAAATGGTTAAAGAATGTTGACCTAGCCATGAAAATATCGTAGCTGGCTTGTATTTCGAAAGATCAGGGATTTTAAACCTTCTTTTGTTATCTGTGTAAAGAAGATTCCCCAGTGCAATTCCCACTAATATAACGCCAAACCATGGTAATAAAGGAAAATAATCAATGGTGTAACTCCATATTCCAGCTTGATGAAAGCCAATTGCAAGATGCAATAGAGTAGGATTTTCAACAGTAAATGATCCGATTATACTTCCCATGAGTATAATTACTAATGCAAATATGATGTTGTAGGATTTGAATTTAAGAAAAGGTATGCTCAAAATAATAGATAGACCAATGCAATGTAATACCCCAAATAGTATAGGTTTATCTGGTATGGTAATAAGTGTTATAGATGTTAGGATCATGCCAAGGGTAAATATCCATGATCCTCGGATTAATAAGCGCTTCTTTCGTTCATTCGGTGTTTGTCTTTTGTTGGTACTAATTGCTAAGCATATTCCTACTAACAAGAAGAATATCGGTGGAAAATATCTGTTGGACTGATATATGCCATTATTTAATGGAACAAGGCCAAAATAATCTAAATCCCATAATAAGTGATAAAAAATCATAATAGCAATGGCAAATCCTCTAAGAATATCAAGCTCAATAAATCTGTGAGAATTGGTTTTTTTTATTGGATTGTTTAAATTATGCAGATTCATGGCTAGTCACAGTTCCCATCCACATCTCCTCATATAATTGGTACTGTGTAACGTGTAAGACTTTAATATAGATCTGGTTTATATTTATTTTGGCAAATGTTGTCAACCTCATTTTTTAGGATGGAGATAATTTTCTAAAAACATGGTTTTATAAATAAATAATCGTTATCAAATATGAGGAGATGGGAAAATATGTTAAAATATTGCCCCGTATGTGGAAACAATTTAGAAGAAGGCTTTAAGTTCTGTCCTAATTGTGGAAAAAAATTGATAGGTGAAATTGCGTTTTGCCCGGAATGCGGTAAAAAAATGATTTTATCTGAGAAAAGAATAGCACCTACACCTGAAAAAAGGGAAACGGTCAAGGCAAAAAAAAGAAAAAGCAGGGTTACTTTTCCTAAATTTACTCGACATATTCCGAGAAAAACCGCGATTGTAATTATTGCTATTATATGCTTGGCTGTTGTTGTAAGTGCTGCAGTAATTGTGTTGTCTCCATTTGGTACCAATGGTGGTCAATCAGCAGGAAGGAGTTTTACTGTGACAGTTGAAAATACCTTTGGCTCTGATGCAGTGGGTTATTTAAAGGTTGGATCATTAAAATATGGTGGGACTTTCACAGTAATGTTTGGAATTCCTCAGACGATAAATGTTGAGGAAGATACTCTCTTTTCAGGTATTCTTGGAAGTAATTATTCGATAACTCTTTATGCAACAATTAACGATATAACTGAAGAGGCAACGGCTATTGCTGTAACAGAATCTGCAAACTTCTTGGTTTCTAAATCTACTATTGGTGAAGTTCAGGTCGAGTGTACTGATTATCAATAAAACGGTTTTCTTTTAAAGAGTTCAATTGGATGTTACTTTTTAAATTCTGTCAACAGATATAAAAAGTATCAAGATAGTCAATATAAGGAATGCTGAGTAAGAGTTAAAATCCGAAAGGAGAAAAGCTCTCTCTATAAAAAAATTTAAATGGCATCATATAACATAAATAATAAAACTAAATTGGGATAATTATGAAAACAAAAATTAATAAAGATAAAGCAAAAAAGATGGTAGAGAAAACTGCATCTAAAACTATTAAGTTTACAACAACAATAGTAAAATTAATTTTTATTATAATAGTAGCATATACAATTATTGTAACAATATGGGTTTTTTTAAAAACTGGTGCAGAAGATTTTTTAACCAATATTGCAACAATCAGTGTAGGCGGTTTTTGGGCTTTCTTTCTAGGTTATTTCGGATGGCGAATGGGACAAACTATTGAAGAATATTTTATCCAAATAAAAAAGAAAAAATAGATTTTTTCGTAGCTTTTATTTTAAAATAACTATTTTTATATTGGATTTTATAAAATTTTTTTTAGAATTAAAACACTTAGTCAATTTTTACCGTATAAATGTTCAATAAGGGAAAAAATAGTTAATATAGCTGATGAAGAGCTATTGAAGAAAAGTGTAGGTTACTACCATTATTGTTGATATGAAATAAGTCCAATAAGTTATTATAAATGATGCAATAAAATTACTATAGACATAGGACATTAATCTCATGGTCTTCTTGTTGATTTTTTCAATTAGATTTATCTATCACCATTTGTTTATACTTTATGTTATAAAGGTGAGGATTTAAATGAAACAAGAATTACAAATAAAAAAAGCAGAAAAATATGTTTTAACAGGGATTCCTGGATTCGATAGACTCTTTAAAAACGGCATCCCAAAAGCCTCTACTGTCCTTGTTGCTGGAGGTGCTGGCTCAGGAAAAACTAACTTCTGCCTCCAAATGTTAGCACACCATGCCTCTAAAGGTAAAAAATGTTATTTCATGGGTTTTGAAGAATCAGAAGAACGACTAATTGAACATATGGAAATTTTTGGCTGGAATCCACGCAAAATGATAAAAGAGGGAAATCTAAAAATTAAAAGATTTTTAACCGCTGAGATATACTATTATGATAAAAAAAGCGGTAGTGACATCGAAGCTATGATGACTAAAGAAGTTGACCCTCTTCTCATGGAATTGGAACCGCTATCGATCGCTGATAACGTAGGATTCAAACCAGATTTCATCGTCCTTGACTCTCTTTCAGCTCTCTCCTCAACTTTCTTGGGAAAAGAACAAGCTTACCGGTTTTATGTAGAGCGATTATTCAGATTTTTAGAAAAAATCGGAAGTACTACCTTTCTTACTACAGAGACACAGCAAATTCCAGAGATGTTTTCTCCAACTGGTGTCGAAGAATTCTTAGCTGATGGTGTCATTGCCATCTACAATATCAGAAAACAAAATATTAGAGAAAATGCTATCGAAATCTTGAAAATGCGTGGTGAAAAACATCAAAAGAGAATTGTATCAATGGAAATTACTGACAGCGGGATTATAGTTGATCCAAACAAAGAAGTATTTGCAGGATTGGAGTTTTAAAAAAATCGTATTCTGCTATATATCAAGAAAAGAATTACCGTCGTAGTGTTTTTTATTGATGTCTTTAGTCCTAGGGGATGCTTGACTCTAATTGGCCTGGATTGTTATAGTGATATAGGATTTCATCTGCTAGAATTTCTCTACCATAGATGGCGATTTCATCAATATGACCATAGAAGGATTTACCAAAGTATATGTCTTTTGTACTGCTAGCTATTCCACCATTATAAAATTCAGATGTTTCTTCATTCCCATTAATGTAGAGCTTCATAATTGAATTATTATATGTTAAAACAATCTGGTTCCAATCGGTTGTAGATAACACCATCTCTTTTGAAATTACATGATCACCAATTGTAGCACTAACATGGGTCTGATTTACATAGATGCCATAAACTCCCTCCCTATCAATAATTCTGATACCACGGAGATCTATAGGATCCTCATAGTCACTAAATCGACTAGTTATCAAGTGCCCCTCGTGAGGTGTACCAGACTGTGAACCGCTTCTAAATGCTATTGCATAAATGTCATCAGATATTCGGATAATATCCGGCTCAAGTCCATGATAATTCTTCTTTGTGTTAAACTGGAATTTAGATTCAAAAGAAATCGACCCATTGGGTTTAATTTTAACAGATGCTACATATCCATCCAACTGTTCATATTCATAGGCTATTAAATAAGTCTCATTTCTCATCTGGATGATATCTGGTAAAAGACAATAGTTTTCTTCAAATTCTAAAATGTCAATAACTTGTTGGGTAATAGTACCATTTTCATTTATTTCAACTGTTGCCAATAAACCATTTTTATTGTAATCTCTATATGCTATCGCATATGTGGTATTAGCTACATGAATTATCTGGGATTCATGTGTTTCATTCAATAAATCAAATATGAAAGTATCAATAACTTGAGGATAGACGGTACCATTATCTGCTATTCTTACTGTTTTCAAATACCCGTAATTATTGCTACCCCTGTAGGTTATTGCATATATGTTATCAGCAACATGGGTAAGATCTGGTTCAAAACAATTAATACTATCAAATTCAAGAGTACCATTGGTAAGGCTTGCATTAATACTAGTTCCGTTATCACTCGTTTTAATTGTCCTTAGAATCCCATGTTCATTATTATCTCTATAAGCCAGAACAGATAGATTGTCAGCAATTTTCATTAATTCATGATCATATACTTCCTTAGAATCAAAATTATATTCATCTAGAACGGCAATAGTAGTTCCATTATCTAGCATTTTCACTGTCTTTATATATGCATGTTGAGGATTATTTCCAGATTGAGCAAAAGCTATCATGTAGACATCATCTGAAACATGTGTGATTTTTGGCCAGTAACACTTGTCACCAAATTCTAGGGAATTGTTGAAAATATCTTGTGTTATTGTACCATCAGGGTAAAGTCTTACTGTTTTAAGAATGCCTACTTCTTGCTGATCTCGATAGGCAATAGCGTAGACATTATTTGAAACATGAATAATATTTGGCTCATAGCCAAAAGCTGGACCATATTTGAAATTATGAAGAACATTATCTTCTGGAAACTTAATCCATGATTCAATTGTTATCGCATCGGTAATATCAAGACTAATTGAATTGCCATTTACTATTACATAATCATCAAGCCCATCAAATCTTAATGAACTAGTACCGGCAGCCGTTACCTCACTATTCCATTGAGGTCCAAAAATTTCATCGGGGTAGATAGTACCATTGTTATTGTTTAAAACATCAACTGCTGTGTTTCCACTGTTTTCATCAAAATGCCAAATCCCACCAGGCGCATAAATGATGTCCCCGTCCTGAAGAAGACCCCACATTATAATACTATCAGATTCTTCATCAACAGCTGTGATGTACACATTAAAATCTGATAAGTCAAACTCTGAGTAAATCAGTCTTTCACCAATGTTCCAACACCCATCCAGTTTAGCTTCTTCATCTAACATTTCGTCGACTGTTGTAAATATCTGCCTATATCCTGCAATAGTTAGCATGATTCTTGTATCTAAACTCAATGGTTCGCCACTCCGATGATCTATTAAGACGTCACCGTTTTCAACTGTTCCAACAATCTTTACCGCTGGCACCGAGTAAGGACCGGGATCCGATAAAATAGTTACGTATAGTGTAGAAATAAAACAAACAGCAATAGCTAATAGCATGACAGCTCCTATTACTTCTGATACTGCATCATCTCCTCTTTTACAATTCATGGTCTATCTCTTTTTTCACTATTTTTCATGAAAGATAAGCTTGTTTTTATCTTTAGAGTTCCTCAAGATCTATCTTTCTACAGGTTGTTGTATTTGTAGTGATTTTATATCATATATATATATTTCGATTTTATTTTTATAATATTAAAATAGAAAATATGTAAGGCCAAATAAGACAGCTAATTATTCAACCCAACCCGGTCCAATCTGAGCATCAATATTGATAATACTCAAAGAAATAGAATAAATAAGATTGTCATTAATCGTTAAATCTAATAATATCCCACCATCAACCAGTGACACAGAGAAATCAACATCCTTAGATAAACCAGCTTTCACAAATGTGCTTTCCAAAAACAGGCGCCACGCATTAGGAAAAGACGTTCCAATAAAGATATTGTCAACATCAGTTATATTATTAGATTCAGAATCAACATACTCCGTTTGAATCGGATATGTACCATATCCAGTCGCCGATAATTTCTCCCCCACACCCGTAATATTTACCATATCAAATGACATATTGACATTTGATCCAGCATGAATTGCATTAAATGATGGTTTAACTAACATCATATTCCCTAGATCTTGACTCACTATCACCGCACCAGTCTCATAAATATAAGATTGATCAAGAAAATAGACATTTGCCGATGAGTATTTCAGTGTTCCAACTGAATTCGATAAAAATTCTGTGCCATTCTGACTATACGTTATTCCTACTGTAAATTCATCTGATAAAATTTCAAGAGTGCCAAACGCTCGGACAGACATTAAGAATGGAAGTTCTTTGTTTCCTAAAGTCATAGATGTGGCTACAGGAATGCCTTCTCGCTGTGTAAAAGCTTGATTATCAATAGCTGATTTTAACCTTGCAAACTGATCCGCTACAACATCCATATGTTCTGCTTCCCGTTGTTCCATCATTTTTGGCACATACGTTGTCTGCACAAGGGCAATAACCGCCACAGCAAGACCTACCAGTAAAACTGCAGTAACAACACCAACGACGGCGCTATCTACTCTCTTTATATGATTCTTACGCATTTTACTTCCTTTCCTCTTTTACTATGGATCTCATATAGCATCTCTTCTGTGGATGACTCCTGTCATTATGACATAATTGCTTTCTGCATCAACAACAGTTATCGCAACCTGTCGATCAGAAATATCCACGATATAATCAACAGATTCAATAATAAGTCGTTCACCAATGTTCCATAGGCCGTTGTTATTTGTATCATTTAACAAAGTGTCGATTGTCCAATTCCGAGGATCTTCATTATCAATAATTAAAATTACTACTGTATCTGGAGGTAAAGATTCTCCGCCATTATGTTCGATTACAATAGTGTCTCCTTCAAATGCCCCAACAAGATTTACAGAAGGAACAGAGGGTTGAGATTGAAACGATAAAACAATAAAATTTAATACCGTAAATAAAATAATAGCTATACCTAAGAGTACAGCTGTCCCCACGATTGCAGTGACTCCTTTGTTTGTTTTTCTATGGTTCATAGCCTATACCTATTCGTTATTTAGAGTAACAATTTAAATATGAAAAAGGAAATTAAACCGAGAACGCAACTAAATCTAACTCCTGAAGAAAGATTACCATCCATCATGAAACCACCTAAAAGTCCTGTACCAATACTTTGGACAAACACAAATGAATATAAAGAATACTTCAATACTAATGGATCAAATACACTTAGTACAAAAGTCCCAATTCGTAATGATTGTTCATTCTGTAGTTCAAAGAATGAAGTAAAAATGGTTTTATCAAGAATTATAATAATAGCTAAAAACACAAAAAAACATAAAAATATTACTATCGTATAGATAGACATATTGGCCTTTCGTTGATTTTCAAGTCGATTAACTTGACCGACTTCCCTAGATGCTGATTTAAAAATTTTTGATGTGTTCCCACCCATTACTAATCCTCGGTTAATAGTAATCACAACCCGATGGATGATAGCAGACTTCATCCGCTCAGCAAAATTATTAAACACCTCCTTCATTGAAATATCCCAAGAGAGTTGTGCCTTCATCTTTTGAATTTCAGATGAGAGCCTTCCATAATGAGCTTTTGACGAAACCTTAATCGCATTAAAAATCGTCATCCCTGTATTAAGAGAATCTCCGGTTTCAATAAGAAACTCTGGCAACCGTTGCTGTATATCCATCTTCTTTTTCATTTCCAAATAATAAAAAAATCCTATTGGTCCAATGAGGAACAATATCGAAAGGAAAATAAAATCCAATTGTGTATAGAAATTAAGATCCATATATCCGATTACACTTAATACAAAAATAATCGTGTAAAAAGCTAAAATGAAACCCACAGATATAACTACGATTGAAATAGGTAATTTATGTTCATGGTAATATTCTCCGAACGTGTATTTTTTTTTCTTTTCAACCTTGCTAATTTTCTCAAGACTCGTTGACGAGATTAAAAAGTAAAACGCTGCATAAATGAACGGCAGTATCAAAAGAGAAAAAATCAATAAAATATTAATCGATAAATCCATAGAGCCCCCAAAAAATCCGAAAACCGTCAGGATAATGACTAAAAATATGGGGAATGCGATCACCGCGATAACAAACACCTCTGCGATAATAGCAAGTAAATCTAAATCTCTCTTTCTATCAGTGAAGTCCTCCTCCATATATTTTTCAACAATATTTTCGAGGTAGATATGTAGTTGACTACCAGCTTGAATTGTACCGATCATCCCTTGGAGAAACGCTTTAAATTTCTTTGACGGGGAGATGTCTATTGCGTGTTTCAAAGCACTAATGTTGTCAACGTTCATTACGTTAATTTCTTTCGCGATTTTTTTTGCCTCAGCCTGTAATGCTCCATAGAGATCAATTGTAGCAAGTGTCGAAAAAATCTCGGATGGCGAGATCCCCGCAACCGACATGGAGTTGATAAAATTGACTGCATATGGCAAAAACAAGTCAATTTGTGCAGATCTTCGTTTAATATAGAATCTCGGAAGATATAGATATGTCAAACCTATGCTAAGGGTAACAAGGGATGGTATGAGTATAATGGAAAAAATGACATATTCAAAAGGAATAAATAGGTAGAATCCGACAAAGACGACTAGAGTGGTGATTAATAATAGTAAGGTATTAAGGAGAGCCATTGCATAGTATTCGATACATTCTATTAGGATGTCAGCTTTTTCGAGTTCAATGTTTTTTTCATCAATACGATCCTTAAATCTTCTGGAGAAAAACTTGCCAAAGAGCCGTAATGAAAACCGTGAATATGCTGTTGATTTCACTTGGAAGCCTCTTTTGCCTTTTTTAACGTCTCTGAAGGATCTCGCAAATACGCAGAGACAACTCTACCAACATCTTCGTACGATCGAAGATTTTTATGTATCATCCAATCCAATATGAACATCCGATTCTGGAGTTCCTCATTTAGCCGAACATCATCCCATCCATTCTCAAGTTTTATCTGATATAGAATCCGACTACCACCAGAATTTTCAAATCTATCATCACCCTCGGAAATCCATTTAAAGGGAGTCATTGTCACCAGTCGATTCGTCCCGGGATCCAATTTAATAATCTCAGTCACGTTTGTAATCCGCCGAACTGGTAACCCTTTAACAGTCACAGAATTCAAAAATACTATCATATCAAGCGATGTCAACAACGCCCTTGGTAAATCAATAGGAGCATTCTCCAGCCGCTGAATAAGCGAATGCATATCACTTGCATGAACCGTTGAATAAGAAAGATGCCCTGTCGTCATCGCCTGAAATAGCGTATACGCTTCTTTACCACGCACCTCACCTACAATAATCACACGAGGACGTTGTCGTAAAGCAACACGAATCAGATCATACATATCAATATCTCTCCCTGTCTTGGCTGACTCTAACGCAGAAAAACCAGATCGAGTCGTCCCTGCAATCCAATTTTCATGAGGCAGATTAATTTCCCGAGTATCTTCAATAGATACAATCTTGTAGGCCGAAGGCACAAATAATGAAAGCGCATTCAACATCGTTGTCTTACCAGTTGCTGTACCACCACAAAACAAAATAGAAACACCTTTTTCGATCGCCAACCAGAAAAACGCTGCCATGTCCAAAGACATCGTATTATTTGCAATCAAATCGACAGGTGTCAAAGGATCCTCTCTAAACCGCCGAATTGTAAATGTAGAACGCATCGTAATCGTTCGGCCTAATGTTGTCTGAAGACGAGAACCATCATACAGTTTCCCATCAACAACAGGTTCATATACAGAAATCTGCTTCCCGCACATCTGAGCCAACTTCACCACAAACGAATCTAGCTCATCATCATCATCAAATATCACATTCGTTTTAATCGACTCATACTTCTTATGGAAAATAAAAACAGGAATTCCGTGACCATCACATGAAATATCCTCGATCCCCTCATCAGTCATCAAAATATCAATTCGACCATACCCCAGAAACTCTCTAAAAATATAATAAAATATTTTATCCTTTGACGCATCATCTAGTTTTACCCGATTATCAACAATAAGCTTCTCAAATGCCTCCTCAAGATTTTTTCTTTTATCACTAAAGTTTAATCCAAATACATCAATATCAGCATGTTTTTTAAATAAAGAAATAAGTTTATTTTTGCTTTCCTCCTCATCCACAGTCAAAGGAGGTTCTACTACTTCATATAGATACTCTTTCTTCTCTGTATCAAATACAATTTTCCGAGTACCAAGTTCTTTCCACCCAAAACCTGTCCTCTTATCAATCAACTTTTTGTTTTCTTTATCACTACTAATTTCCCACTTAAAATTCTTTTTCTCCTCACCATTATTTAGTCCAACATCTATTGTCTCTTTTTCTGCTTTGTTATCAACAGATTTTCTCCCCCAGAATCTTATTGTTTTCCTCTCTGATTTCCCTTTTACATCGTGTTTTTTCAACTTTGCTTTCGGCTCTTTTATTGTTCTTGCTTTCAATTGCTTCTGGGGATCGCGAGGTTTAACCTGTCTTTTTTTAAACGAACTCATTTCAGTTACAATTTTTGAATGACGTTTATCAATTTCTTTCTTTGATAAATGCTTTTTTTTATCTAATCTCTCTTTTTTAGATTTACGTGGAATAGATTTTGTAAGTAGGGAAGATGTATTACTAAAAAAAATTATTCCAATTCCTAAAAATAAGAAAAACTCTTTAGATATTGCATGTTTGACATTTTTTTTTATTTTAAAGCAATCCATTTGACCACCTCTCCTCTGTAAGTTTAACTATCGAATGACTCACTTTTTTTGATTATTTTATGATTTAGACAAAACAAATATAAACTTTCTATATTTTATTCGTTTCGCCTTATTTCAAAAATATTGATATATTCGATGCTATTTTTTGGTGGTTTCAGAAAAGAACGGTGTATTTATTAGATTATTTATGCAAAAACAAGACAGATCTATCGTACTAGTTTTTTCTCTTTTTATTCGATTTCCAATAGTGTTGTAATGCTTTTTGAATAACTATTGAACTGGACTCCCCTGATCCGAGCAATTTCCAGTAGATGTAATCTGATATTCTTATTGAGATTTTTGGCATAACACATCCTTACCACAAGTTTTCTTAAAATCGTTAAATAATTATATATTATTGTTAATTTATTATATATAAATACTTTACTATAATACTATGTCTAAAAAAATCTTTTTTAAAACTTTACATAAAAAGTATAAAGCAATAACAAAAGTATATGACTTTATAAACAAATAAACAATTATAACCTTACAAATAGAGGAGAGAGCATTGCAAGAAAAGATCATAAGAAAATATATTAGCTTATTAATAATCCTTTTAATTACAACAGTTTTTCCAATCGAAAATATAGAGGCCATTGACAACATAATTTATGTCAATATCGAGAACTATCAAGGCCCCTGGGACGGCACCGCAGAACATCCATATCAAACGATACAGGAAGGCATCAATGCTGTGGCGGAAAACGGTACTGTCTATGTCTCAAATGGAACCTATCAAGGTCCTATTCTTATAAACAAAACAATCAAACTAATAGGTACTGACAAAACTAACACGACGATAGATGGTAACGGTAACAAAAACAGTGTAATTATTATAGCCGATGAAATAACGCTTCAAGGATTCACTATAATAAATTGCACCACTGGTATCAATATGAGTAAAACCTCAAACACTAATATAACACAAAATACATTATCAAAAATAGAGTACGGTATTTATTTAACCAACCAATCTAACCACAACACTATCTATAATAATAACTTCTTAAAAAATACAATACACGCGTATGACAATGGTATTAATATCTGGAATCACACCTATCCAACAGGAGGAAACTACTGGGACGATTACAACGGCACAGATTCAAACAACGACGGTATTGGAGACACACCATACAATATAGCGGGCGGAAAAAACCAAGACATATATCCATTGATAGAACCAATAACTGAAAAACCATTCGCTGACTTTACTTTCTCACCAACAAATCCAACCACCCAAGACATCATCCAAATAACAGATACATCCACAGATCCAGATGGCCATATAACAACATGGTCTTGGAATTTTGGAGATCAAAACACCTCAGCAATCCAACATCCAACTAAAAAATATACTGATGACGGAATTTACACCATAACTCTGACTGTCACAGATAATTACGGAGCAACAGATAAAAAAACTCGACAAATCACCATATTAAACGTGGCACCAATTCCAAATTTTAATTATTTCCCAGCAACTCCCACGGATCTAGAAGTAGTAATTTTCAACGACAAATCATTTGATATGGATGGAACCATTGCCTTTTGGAATTGGGATTTTGGCGATGGAAACACCTCAAACGAACAAAACCCAACACATCAATATGCAGATAACGGAATATATACCATTACTGTAAATGTCACTGATGACGACGGAGCTGAACAGAAAACTACTAAGCAAATCACAATACAAAATGTCGCACCACAGGCTAGTTTTAGCTTCTCTCCAGCAGAACCAACTACAAACGACACAATACAGTTTCTAGATCATTCAAAAGACAACGACGGAGAAATCATTACATGGAACTGGAACTTTGATGATGGTACAACATCTACGGAAAAATCTCCTACTTATAACTACAAAACAGAAGGAACCTACCGGGTATTATTAAAAGTTAATGACAACGACGGAGACACCGAGACAATAACAAAATACATCATCGTGCTTCCATCAACGCCCTCAAATGAACGGGGAATAGAGGAGATTGCTATTTACTTTGTATACCTTGCCCTTTTTATCATAATGATAGGAATGGTCTTTTGGCTAAAAAGAAAATATGAATAATGTAATTCTTAAGTTGTCCGCTTTTAATAAACAAAAATTACAATTTTAGAAATACCAAGTATATTTTAGATTGTGGTTAGATATTCCTAACAGTATATAAAACCTAAACAACAATTTTTATAAAGACTTATTAAATCATATAGGTACGAAGTACCCTACCTTTTGGTTGTAGGATGGATTGCTTGGAGAATAATGCTGAAACGCCGGGGGATGTTTACTTCCCTCTGAGGGAAAGCTACGCTATTTATTATGTGGAAGTGGTGAAATGAAAAAGATAATTGTTGATGCTTTAAATGCAAATAGAAGGGCAATAATGTTAGACCAAGCTATGCGTTTTGTTAAAATGAATGAGGTCATGGGGGATTATCTTGAATTTGGAGTATATGGGGGCGATGGTTTTTCTTTAGCTTTTAATCTCGCTAAAATGAAAGAACAGGATACAATGAGATTTTTTGCCTTTGATTCTTTTGAGGGATTGCCCAACCCTGAAGATAAAAGTATGAGTAAATTTTCAGAGGGCATGTATAAATGTAGTTTAGAACAATTTAAGAAGAATATACGACGAAGACACGTTGATATGGATAGAGTAACAATTACTCCAGGTTGGTTTTGTGATACATTAAATGATGAAACAAAACGGAAATTAAACATAAAAAAAGCCTCGATTGTAATGATCGATTGTGATATTTACGAATCTACTGTTGATGTTTTGAGTTTCATCACTGATTATTTAGATGACGGAACTATTTTGATATTCGATGATTGGTTCTGTTATAAAGGGAATCCAGAAAAAGGTGAGCAAAAAGCAACAAGAGAGTGGTTGGAACAAAATCCTGAAATTAAATTAATTGACTATTATAACTTTGGTTGTCATGGTAAATCATTTATTGTTCATAAAACTTAAACCAGATGTATAAAAATAAGAATTTAGAATCCCATTATATACCTTTTAATAATACCTCCATGAAACCTAAAACATATAAAATACTCTAAAATTGGGCAGAGAATATTCTTCTTGTCAAAATACTTCATAATATTTGAGAATCATTAATTTTCTGAAAAACCCTGGGGAAAATATATATAATAAAAGGGTCATATGAATATAAAGGGAGGCTTATAAAATGAAAAATAATATGTTAAAGAAAACTATGGTTTTTGGAATAATAATATTGTTTGTTGGCGCAAGTATCGTATCAAATGTTAGTAGTGAAATTAAAAATGTACCAAAACTTACAATAAGTGATGATTGGTGGGATAATGAATGGCATTATAGAAAAAAGATTACAATAGATCATAACTATGTAGATGATAATCTTAATAGCTTCCCAGTATTGGTGGTTCATATTTCATCTGATCTTGCCGATAACGCTCAACATGATGGTGATGATTTTGTCTTTACAACTAATGATGGAATAAAACTTAATCATGAAATTGAAAAATATGTTGATTCGTATGGTGAACTTGTAGCTTGGGTAAATGTTCCAAGTCTTTCCTCAACGGTTGATACAAGTTTGTATATGTATTATGGTAACTCGAATTGTGCCAATCAACAAAATTCTGAAATGGTTTGGGATTCCAATTACCAATGCGTATATCATATGAATGAACCGAGTGGACATATATATGATAGTACGGTATATGAAAACATAGGGATAAAACAAGGTTCTTTGTCATATCAAGCACCAGGTAAAGTGGGTTATTGTGTTTGGTTTTCAGGTAACGGTTATTTTGATTACGTACTGGCAAAAGAAGATTTAGATACCAATGATGCTTGTATAGAAATATGGGTAAACTGGGATGGATCAAGTCCTTGTGATGGTTATTTTGGTTGGGATACGACTAATGATAATCGTTTCTATTTTTCTGTAAATCCTTCACATTGGAATGTTGGTTGGGGCAATTTATATTCCCAGGAAATCGGTACATCTGATAGTAACTGGCATTATATGTCATTTAGAGCGACCCCTGGTGAGGTTTTAGATGTTTATATCGACACGATATATCAAACCACTTTTGATAGTATCCCTTTTGTAGGTACATCTGACATTCGTATTGGGACAGTTGAGCTTGATTCTAGTTACTATTGGTATGGGCTTATTGATGAGGTCCGTGTCTCAAATAGTTCAAGAACACAAGCATGGATTTCTACATCTTTCAACAATCAAAATGATCCATCGAGTTTCATGAGTTTTGGACCTGAAGAAATTGCTTCTTTAGCACCAAGTGCCCCTATAATAAACGGTCCTTTGTCAGGGACTGCAGGGAAGAATTATTCGTACACGTTTGTTTCAATAGATCCTAATGATGACGATGTATTTTATGAGATTGACTGGGGAGATGGAGATATTGATCCGTGGGATGGCCCGTATGAATCAAATGAATTAATATCAAAAGATCATATTTGGTCTGAGCAAGGAGAATTTACCATTAAAGCGAGAGCTAAGGATGTAAACGATAATATTGGTGAATGGGGGACACTAGAAGTGACTATGCCAAAAAACAAAGCATTCAATTTCTCCTTCAACTTGCTAAGTTGGCTGTTTGAACGATTGGCGCGGGCATTTCCAATATTAGGACACCTGTCAGGACTATAAATCAACTCATTAACCAATCTCTTCCAATCTTTTTTAATTCCATATAACAATTTGTGGAATAAAATTAGTATAATAATTAGTGCAAATTTATTTTTAGCCTAGAAGAATCTACGTTATGATTACATGGGAATAATATCCGTTTTTAAGTCCAAAGCCCTCACGTGTTTTTTGTAACAACTGTATCATTTACTCTGAAAAAATGGTTCAGATAGCCGATGGAGGGATTTGGACCCCCGACCTGCTGATTACAAGTCAGCCGCTCTACCGGGCTAAGCTACATCGGCATCTTCTTAGCCGTAATATCAATCCTTATATAAAATTCTCTTGGTGCATATGTTTTTATTTTTCTCACGTCTAAATTTGTTAGAACATATCTGTTTTCTTCAGCTATTTTTTTCAGTTTATCAGTTTTGTCCTCTATTTTGTTTTCTTTTAATATATCATAATAATGTATTATTGTATGAGTTTTAGCAATCTTTAATGCATATGTAAAAAACAAATGAGCAGAAAATGGAAGATTCATTATTATGCGATCTGCTTTTTTTTCTAGTATGTCATGAATTTCTTTTGCATCTGCATTTATGACTTCAATTTTATTAAGAACATTGTTTTTTTTAATGTTTTGTTTTGCAAATAATACTGCTTCTTTGTTTTTATCAATAGCATATATAATTTTAGGATCAGCATATTTTGCAATCATAATGGAAAAAGGAGCAACACCTGTAAATAAATCAACTATTATTTCACCTGGTTTTACAAGCTCTGCAACTCGTTTTCTTTCTGCAGCGAGTCTTGGGGAGAAATAGGTATTTTTTATATTCACATTAAGTTTTAACCCATATTCCTTATGAGTCGTTGTTGTACGACTTTCCCCTGCTATAACTGTAATATTTCTAGTTCTAAATTCTCCGGTAACAGGTTTTATTGAGCAGACTGTTCTTATGTTTTTATTTGATTTTAGCAATGATTTCCCTATTTCTTTTTGATATTTCAGGAGGTTGTTTGGTAACTTTATTAGAATTATATCTCCTATCACATCGTAGGATGTAGGTAGTTCATGTTTTAGTTTTTCAGGAATTAACCCTATTTCTTTGTATGATTTAGGTTTTATTACCTTTTTTTCAAATTCCTTTTTTACAAAATTATAAGGATTTAATTCATTTGGGATTTCTTTTACAGGGAAAAAGATAAATGCATTGTTTTTACTTATTTTCAGATCATTTCTTAGTAATTTTTTTTCAGAAAGATATTTTCGCATTTTTTCAGCTTGATTTAGCTGGACGCGTATTCCAGCAGATTTGTTTTTCATCTCCATATTATGTATGTATAATATATATGTAAAAGTTTACTAATATTATTAAAAAAGTCCCGCCTCCCGGATTTGAACCGGGGACCTGCCGGTTACGGCCAATAGGGTCTACAGCCGGCCGCTCCAGCCAGACTGAGCTAAGGCGGGAATGCAAAGCCCAAATAAACATAGTTATATTTATTAGTTAAGGCGCTGTTTTAGTAAAATGCTATGAAATTTGGTGTCATTGTTTGTCCTAATTGTAAGAAAGTTAAAGGCGTGGATTTATCCTGTAAGACAACAAAATGCTCTAGATGTGGTAAAGCTCTACTGTTAGAAAATCTCAAAATTTTTTATAAAACTGATTCTGTAGGAAAACTTCAACAAGCAATAGGACTTGTTAATGCTGAGTTAGATGGCAGGCTCAAAGAGTTTAAGGAGACGCTTCAAAGTAAGAACTGATATAGTGTAATAAAACTCTTCGGAATTAAATCTAAATTTTGTACCAATATCTGTATATAAGATAAGGAAAATCGCAACTTATATAAACAAGCTCAGTATTTACGATGAATTGAGGTCCGGTGAGGATACGCGGATGTGAATGTTCCTCTGTATATTAGTTAAGGCTATGGGATGTTCATATCGGTTCACGGTGTGAATCGATACGTATTTTAAACTGGAACCCTATGGAAAAGATATACGATAAAAATTTAGGAGGAAGAAATACATGAAAGGAAAGAAGATATTGGCTACCTTAGTGGTATTGGCTATGCTGTTAGCAACTATGGTAGTCTTAAAGGAGATGGATGTTAAGTTTGAGGCTAGTGCAATACCAGGTTATGATTGGTGGGGATATCCAACAAATACTACAACATCTGGTTTGATGTATTCAACAAGTCCACAAGACGTTGTAATCAATACTACTGGTTTGACTCAGGGTAATAGTTATTATCTTTACTTCCCAAAATATAGTGGTTATTACGGTACTTCATATAACTTAACTTGGAAGAGATATACAGGAGTTGGAAATAATTATATTACTGTTGCTACTGTCGGTGTTGAGGAAACTTTTAGTGGTGTTGTATTGAACCGCAGTGGTTTGTGGGTCGTTGCAGGAGTCTCAGCTGTACCAAATGCCAGTGATGCTGCGACTTTCGCAAGTACAATTGATAAACATTTCTGGGTAAATACCTCTTCAGTTTTCTCTCTATCGGCTTCACCTGATGAAGTATATTATGGATTAAACGAGACGATAGGATTTAACGTTACGCATGAGGGTTCAGGAACGGATTCTATAGTAGATATCCGAAGAGAGTCAACAGAAGACCCTATTACAAGTGGTATTAAGAGAACTGGGGGAGATGGAGAAGTAACTTTATCAACGAATTGGCAAAACAGACTTACTGCTGCCGGTAATTACACTGTTGTAGCATACTGGGATATTGATGGACCTACACAGAATCTTTACGACATATATGGTTACAATTACACCCACGGATGGTCAAAATCCAATAATGGTAATATAGATCCTGCTAATACCAGTGCTGACTACTATAATTATGCATTATGTGGTCCATGGGATCCTCCGGAACACAATTCGACGTATTTGTCTCCTGCAATCTGGGTTCATTCTGGAGTTCCAACAACATCTATACCGACTGCTAATGAAACCATGTATTGGAGCTTTGATGGCGAGGTAAATATTAGTGTACACAATTATGATGGTACCAATATCTCTACTTTATCTGTCAAGGTTTTTAATAGTGATGATGTGGATGTTACTGCAAATCTAACAGTTAACAGCGCCACTGCCTATAGAGGATATATCAAAATAAGTAATAATACATGGGGTGTAGACCAAGACCAACATACTTTTGGTACAAATGGTACATGGTATGCATATATATTCTCTGATTTAGATGGTGATGGTGATGCTACGAACCGTGAATGGACAGAAGAATGGAATACAACCGTTGAATTCCAGGTTTCATCTGCTCCAGGTGTACAGTTTAAATGGGTTGATGATGGTAGTGGCGATCTAGGGGAAACTGGCGAACGACGTACCGATGGAGTGATACCGAGAATACCCAGTTTAGCTGAACAGCCGATAGATATCAGATTCCAGATAATTGGTGACGATCATACATATTATGGTGATGAAGCATCCTCAGATGCCGCTGCGCCTTATGAAAAAGGTGAAAATATTACTATTTCAGGTGATTCATTATTCCTAAGCAGTAAGACACTAGATAAATTAGATGGCGTTAGCTATTCAAGTGGCATATGGACTGTTCCAATAACTCCGACAATGGCACTTAACGGTGGTGAAATCACCATTTCTTCCTCTTGGTCTGATTATGGAAGCCTTACTGAAACACTTCATATCGGTGGAGAATCAGTGAACGGTACAATAGTTACTATCTCTCCGAATGTATTTATAATTGATAAAAATCTCACCATTACTGTTACTGTTACTGACTCAATAAATGCTGGTTATGGTTATACAAATGCACAGGTATGGCTACGTTGGGTCGGTGAAGATAACCGAACTCTATTTGGCAGCTCTGATGGAATATTATCTTATAAAAACGGCGGAGGTAGTACTGCCGGAGAATATACGTTCTTTGTCAACAAAAGCATGCAAACCACTAATCAAACTGCGGTATATGGAAGTATAATGGCACCTAGAAATATATCTGCATATGTCGCGCTTTATAGAGGAGGAACAACAGGATCTACACCTGAAGGTTATGTCTATGGTTATGCTCTTGCAGAAATGAAGCCAATAAGCGATCTTAAAGTAACTGCAGAAGCTGCTGCTAGCGCAAGTACCAGTACATTAATGGCAGGAAAGAAATATAGTAAGATGTGGTTTAATACGACCACTGTTGATGCCACCGGTAATTTAACAGGATATCCTGCCGATTCTGGTTTAAAAGTGAGGATATATAACGATACTGGTGTCGATGTAACTGCAGATATTGGTTCTCTCACAACATCTGATACTGATGGAAAAGCCAATAAGACAGCTACTAATGAATTCCTACAAAAACCGGGTACCTATACGGTTCATGCATACAATAACACCCACAATAGTGAGGGAAACAATGCAACTCTTATAGTACAACCAGTAGATGTAACTTCTACCATATCAGAGTTTATCTGGAATGTCGATAAGAATATTAGTGCTACATTTACGATAAAGTATAACGAAGAACTTCTCAATGGTACGCTAAGAATTGATAATATGACTGCTATCGGTACCAGCTATAATAAAACATGGACAAACTGCTCTTTTGCCCCATCAATAGGGTCTACTGGTGGCTCTGATACGGCGGGAAATGTATCCAAACAAATATCAATAACCAACGGTGTTGTTACGATCAATAATATTACTGCTAATTTCTTACCAGGAACAGCTTCAAGGGAAAATATAACGATGTATTTCAAACCAAAAAGCGGTGCCTGGGCAAGAACAAGCGGTATCTTTCCAGTAAAGATCGCAGATGTTACAGCATCTCCGTCATCAATTGCATATAACGAACCAACAGAACTTGAAGTAACTGTAACTGGTCGTGGTGCAGGACTTGGAAATGTTTTTGTGAGCATAATGATACCAGGTCTAACTGGAGAAATGAACACAACAACACTTGCAGATGGTACAGCAACATTTGCATTTACACCACCTACTACTGGAGAAATAACAATAGCAATTGAAAACAGGACATCAGACACAAAAGTACCAGTTACCTCATGGAAACTCTATATCGATGTACCTTCAGCAGCAGGTGAAAACGTGGACTTTACAGTAACCATTAGAAATGGCACTGCCACCGGTGCAGCTGTGGCAGATGCAGCTGTAACATTCAACAGAGAAACAAAAACAACTGATGCCAGTGGTCAGGTTACCTTTACAGCACCTGCAGTAGTGACATTCAGAGAATTCTCAATATCGGCTAGCAAAGAAGGTCATGCAGAGGGAATAACAACCATAATGATATTAAACATACCAAAACTGATTATAGTGGTTCAAGGAGAAGTTAGCGCGGGTTCAACATTTGACGTCATCATAGCAGACGATGTTGGAAACGCAGTAGTTGGTGCAACTATTACCATTAACAATAATATCTTTACAACCGGTGCAAATGGAATAGCAACTGTAACAGCGCCTTCAGAAGAAGGAACGTACACAATATCTGCAACCTTCCCAGGATATACCGATGCAGATCCATTAACAATAGAAATAGAAGCAGGCGGAATACCTGGATTCGAACTGCTAACACTAATTGCAGCGATCGGAGTAGCATTTATACTCCTAAGACGTAGACGAAAATAAAAAGAGAGGAAACCCTCTCTACCCCTTTTTTTCTTTTTTTTTATAAAAACTTTTAACTATATCCTCTATGTTTCTCCTGAGAGTGATTCATCCTGAAGATAAATGTTATAATGCCTACCTTAAATGAAGAAGTAGGTATTGGTAAAACCATTGATTCAATTAACAAAGAATTTTTTAAAAAAAATAACTGGGAACTAGAAATAGTAATAGTAGATGGTGATTCAAAAGATAAAACCCAAGAAATAGCAAAGAAGAAAGGAGCAAAAATAATAGTAGAAAAAAGAAAAGGCTATGGCAGAGCATATAAAACTGGTATGTCACAGGTTACAGGTGATATTATTGTTACTGGTGATGGAGATGCAACATATCCATTTGATAAAATACATGAATACATACAGATGTTACTTGATGAAAATCTAGATTTTATAACAACAGATAGATTCGCAGAATTAAAACATGGATCTATGTCTGTAAAACATGCATTTGGCAACATAATGTTGGCTTCAACACTACGTGCTCTTTTCCTAATAAATATTGGTGATTCCCAATCAGGTATGTGGATATTCAAAAAAGAAGCTTTAGATAAAATACAACCTTTAGAAGATTTTAATGATGGAATGCCTTTTTCTGAAGAAATAAAAATTGAAATGTTCACTACAAAACATATTAAAAGTAAAGAGATACCATCCACATTGTATGCGCGAGAAGGAGCTGTAAAACTGGAGAGCTTTAAAGATGGATGGAAAAACCTCAAATTCTTATTTAAAAAAAGAATTACCCCATAATACACTTTCTCACAATTTACCAATAAAAAACTATTCAACTATATAATGCATTTCTAAATAGATAATATGGATCCATTAATGACATTCTGGGTATTCTTAATCGGGATAATAATAGGGGTAATTTTTGGATTAACTCTTGTTTATAAAGTTGCGATATCTCCTCTACATAAAAAGGTTGAAAAATTTACTAGTGAAAAAGAATCTTTATCAACAATCTGGGACAAGATAACAGAGCAATATGCATTATCTACAGAAAAATACCCGTACTCTATAGAAAACTTTCGATTCATAGGCAGTCCCATAGATGGAGTACAATTTGAAGATGATCAAATACTATTTGTAGAGTTCAAAAAAGACAAATCAAAACAAAATGCCAAACAAAACAAAATCAAAAAACTTGTAGGGGAAGGAAAAGTAAAGTGGTTTGAATTCAAGACGAAATAATCTTTTAAATCTCCTGCTTTAAAGCCGATTTTTTTTTATAATCCATAACTAATCGTATAAGATAGAAAATAAAATATTTCTTTTAATATGGTTACTCAAAAAGGATAGAAATTATCCCACTACAGAAACTTCACGGACAATTTTCTTTCCTTTAAATCTACTAAGACTCAGTCGTTTTAAAATATGAGGTGTTCTTCCATCAGCTATGTACGCTGTTAAAATCTTTGTTACCATCGGTGAAAGCATAAAACCATGTCCACTGAAGCCATTACATTGAATAAATCCTTTTATCCCTTCAACCTCACCGATTATAGGTAGCGCATCAGGTGTCACATCATAGTACCCTGTCCATTGTCTGATGACATTCACATGTTTCAAAGGGGGAGCATACCGTGCTAACGTCTTTGCCATATGATGAAGAAAATCAAAAGTCGGTGCAGTTAAATATCCTGGTTTCTCGTTAGGTATTGGAATACCACCAAGAACCTGACCTTCTTCCTGTTGACTAAAGTAAATACCATCCTTAAATGAAATAACCATAGCATCGAACAAAGGTTTTACCCGTTCTGTCACCAATATCTCTTTCCGAAAAGGCTTATTCGGTAGCTTAACACCAACCATCTCAGCGATTTGTTTTGACCAGGCCCCCGCAGCATTAATTACAAAATCTGTCGATATTTTACCTCTATCAGTCAGAACACTATCAATTCTCTTATTCTTCTTTTTTATACCTACAACCTTTGTAAATTTATACAATTGAGCCCCATGCTTTATGGCAGCTTGAGCATACGCATGAGTAGTTTTAAAGGGATCTACATGTCCATCTGTGGGACAAAAAGTAGCCCCAACTGCATGCATTCCATTAACATCTAAGATGGGAACAATATCTACAATTTCATCAGGTGTCAAAATCGATACATCTAAACCAAGAGCCTTCTGCATATTTACATTACTTTTAGCCTGTTTCATATCGCTTTTATCATGAACAACGATAAGATACCCACCTTGCCGTAAACCTATATCTTGTCCCAACTCCTGTTCTAATCGTTCAAATATCTGTATACTCTTGATCGCGAGTTCTGAGTTTTCTCGAGTAGACCATTGCTGTCGTATTCCAGCACCACACCGCCCTGTTGCTCCTGAACAAAGATACCCTTTCTCACATAAAACTACCTTCATACCTCGTTTTGAAAGCTGATATGCGAGAGAACAACCATTAACCCCTCCACCGATAATGACTACATCTGCTTTATGATCTATCTCATTCATCTTTATCACTGGCTAATGTACCTATTGAAACAGGGATAAACGGTGACCGTGAGGGAGGGACCGTTATTTCCTCAGTTGACTTTCCTGTTTTCTGGCAAAGTAAACGTCGAGCAAGTAAGAGACAACCCCGCCCCTGACATGATCCCATCCCAAGACGAAGTTTACACTTTAATTCCTCCAGTGTCTTATACCCTTCGTCAATTGCCTGATCAATTTCTTCTTTTGTCAGATCTTCACACCGACAAATAAAAATTTTATCACTCATATTCTATACCCTAATATTTCTTACCTCCATGGCTAAATCCTTCGAAACTTCAATAGTAATCACTCTTGTTTTCTCCTTCTGATTTACCTTAACTACTTTAGCATCACCCTTTGAGTTTCCATCTCGGTCCAAAGCTGTTACAATATCTCCAACCTTGGGAATTGGGAGAAACTCATATGGAAGCGTGATCAAAGCCTTCTCATCTTTTACCTTTACAACAAATATAGCTAACCCAGGACAAATACCCACGCATTGTCTACAACTAGTGCATTTATTGAAATCAGCTTTAGGAAGATCGTTAATATCCTCCATAGAAATAGCATTCACTGGACATACTGCTACACAAGGATTACACGGAATTTCTTGCACACATTCTATGATAGCAACACCTTTTTTCAGCTGATCATCTGTTGGTAGTCTCAAATTACTAATTGATAGGACCCCAGTTTTCTCATAATTTTTAATATGTAAGACCTCCATTACGATAACAACAAGCGATTTTTTCTTTTCCTACTCGAGGAATCTCACCAAAGGGACCAGATCGAAATACCTTCAATGCACTTCGACATTTCCGTTTAACCTCACTGGCATTTTTGTCATATCCTAATGAGGTTGCTGCTGAAACACCAGCTAACTGTCCTTCTATCATAGCAGTGGATGCCTCTTCAATTCCTGATGAATCACCAGCAATATATATCCCCCTAACATTCGTTTGCATTGACGAGTCGTGGACTGCCACATGACCCCCTGCTTCAAGGATGAATTCTGTCCTCACACCTATCTGCTCTATTAAACGTATTGATGGAGTAAGACCAACTGCGAGACAAATGGTATCACATGAAATATTTTCTTCTGTCCCAGAAATTGGTTGACAATAATCATCCACTTTTACCACTACAGCTCCTTCCACCTTTTCTTTTCCATATGCTTCCTTAATCGAGTGAGAAGTGTAGATTGGCACACCACATCTGCGAAGTTTTGCTGCATGAACATGATATCCACCAATTTTGGGCATAGCCTCCACAACTCTATCAACCATTATACCTGCTTGAAGAAGTTGATACGATACTATCAATCCAACATTTCCCGCCCCAACCATCAAAACGCATTTTCCTGGTTTAACACCATAAACATTCATAAGTGTCTGTACACCACCAGCACCATACACCCCTGGCAGATCATTACCAGGGAAAGCAAGCATATTCTCTAATGCACCACAGGCAACTATAATTTTATGACCATTAATTTCAAAGAGCTGGTCTCCATCAGCAAGTTTTTGAACAGCAATCAAATTATGGCGTTTCTTACCTTTATAACAGCCTATAACCGTTGTAGCCAACATCAATTGAATGCTTTCCTTATATTCGACAACCTTTTTCATGAGTTCGACTGCGAGTTCTATACCTCTCATACCAGCTTTTTCTTCTCGAGAACCAAAAAACCTATGTGTTTGTTTAACTAACTGTCCCCCAACCATATGATTTTCATCAATTAAAAGAACCGATGCTCCCTGCTCTGCAGCAGCAAGAGCAGCCATCAATCCAGCTGGACCACTCCCTATTATTACAATCTCGACATCAATCCTTTTTTTATCTTTATTAATAAATTGTTTATTTGGCAGTTCACCACCTTTATCTTGCTCCATAACTTTGATGTTCTCTTTCACCGGTGTTATACACGTTCTGACATTAGGTATATCGTTTACGGTCATGAAACAAGAGGAACATTTACCGATCCCACAAAAAAACCCTCTAGGTCTTTTATATCTTAGACTATGAGAAAGCACCTTCACATCATTCGCATGTAATGCAGAGGCAATAGTATCTCCTTCTTCCCCATACATCTTTTTCTTATTAAAATAAAAAGAAATTTCTCTCTTCTTTTTAAAATCTATAATAGGATGATTTCTTATTCTCAATGCACGCCTCTTAAACCTGAAATATGAAAACCCTTTTAAAAATTCTTATCTAATGCACACACATCATAAAATTTGCACATCTCTAATTGGGTGATGTCTTCGAGCTAATTTTCGAATCATGTTGATATTTCTCCCACCCTTACCGATCAATTTTGATTTGTCTCTTGGATTAACTTCAATTTTTACGATGCTCGCATCATCATTTCCTTCTATTTTAATGCTGTTTGCTTTGTATGGCTTACAAAGATTCTCTACAAATCTCTTTTTATCTTCATCAAATTCTACAAATTTTACGTTTTTCTTAAAAAGAGTTCGCAATTTCTCTAAATTTTTTGCTTTACTCCCAATAGCAACACCCATATCTCCCTTTTCAACTACAAAAATTATGCGATCATCTTCTACTACACAATCCTTAATATTTGCTCCAGAATATTTGCTTGCTAGGCTTAGGTATTGTACTATTTCATTAGAAAAGGTAATTTCTGACATTGTTATTTCCTTTTTTTAACTAGCTGCATTATATTAGATTCGCCCTCATCTATCACTGCAAAAGAAGAGACTACAAAGTTTTTTCCACACGCATACCCAAGTTCTACACCATTTGAGTTATAATTGTAAACTGATACTTTTTTTTCATTTGCTAAACCAGTAATCTCTGCAGAATATGAACAATTATTTGAGATAACAATAAGCTTTGCAGATCCATTATTTATTGCCGCCTTCGTTTGTTTTTCTCCTATCTTTACCTTTCCTTTTTTTACTACATCCTTTAAAACTTTGTTTACATCTACCATTTACTTTCCCTTCTTCTTTTTGCTTTTACCGTGGCCCATCGCAAGCTCAACAGCACCCGTACCTAAATTAACCGGTTGTCCAACAATAATGTTTTCTGCGACACCGTTGAGTTTATCAGATTCACCTCTTTGACTGGCTAATAATAAATGATTTACTGTTATTTCAAATGCAGCTCTAGATAATACAGAACTTTTTTCACCACTTACACCATGTCTTCCGATAGCCCTCACAGTGCCATCTGCAGTCATAACATCTGCTACTATCATAATGTGTCTTAGATCCACATTCAAACCTTGTTCTGATAGGGTATTATGCGCCTCTTGAATTATCATGTTCCTTGCCGCTTCTATCCCAAGTTCTCTAGCAACAGCATGAATGTCATTTGTCGATGTCTTATACGGATCAACACCCTCAATTTCTAAAACCTCTTTAAGATTGCTCCCCTCACTATATATTACATATCCTTCATGGGATTCCTTTCTTATAATAACTCGTTTTATTCCGTCGATGCCTTTAATTTTTATTTTTTTAAGGTTTTCGTTAATACCCTGAAGATTTTTATAACCAGGATCATCTAATGTTATTTTTATAGCTTTTTTTTCTATGTGGGCATCTGTCTTCCTAACTGTTTTTACTCTCTCCAATATCTCCTCTAAAGTTAAACCCTTTTTATCCATGGTTTTTTTGTTTGGTTTGATATAGATTATTAAATTTATTAAATCCATTTCAATATCTGCTATGTCTGTAAGTTTTGTAATTTCAATTTTATTTGCAATTTCTTTTGCTAGATCAGAATTTACTCTATATTCATCTCTAAGGTAAATATTCATCATCGGGGTTGACGGTATAGATCTTGCATCAACAATTTCTATGAGTCTTGGTAAGCCCAGAGTAACGTTAATTTCTGCTACACCTGCGTAGTGAAAAGTCCTCATCGTCATTTGAGTTCCGGGCTCTCCAATACTTTGTGCACCCACCATACCACATGCTTCAGTTGGATCAATTAGATTTTTACCATAATCGTCCAATATTCTATCAATTATGATTTTCAATTTTGAGTTAAGTTTTTTATCCCTAGCAACTCTATCTACAATATTATCAACTACATATCTAGGAAGAAATCTATCCTTCAAAATTTTATTTATCTCTTCTTTTATCTTTTTGTATTCTTTTGATTCCTCTTTTTCTTTTGGTGGCGGAGGGACCATTTTTACTTCTAACTTCTTAGGTTTATCCTTAGTAGATTTCAAAGTTACTTTCTTCTTTTTAGTGGCTATGCCCTTTGTTTTTTTAATCTTTACAGACTTCTTCTTCTCTTTCTTTTTTTTAATTGGTGCGGGAGCTTTTTTTCCTTCCAATTTTTTTGCTTTGAGAGTTTTATCCTTAGCAGATTTTGGTATTTTTTTCTTTTTTTTGGAGATTTCCTTTGTTTTTTTGATCTTTGCTGTTTTCCCCATCTTCTTCTGTTTTTTGGTTGGTGAAGGAACCATTTTTTCTTTCAATTTTTTTGCTTTGACTGTTTTTTCTTTAGTAGGTTTTAACATTTCTTTTTTCTTTATATTTTTAGCAGATGTATCTTTTTTTGGTCTAGAAGGGTTTTTTATGTTTTTTTGCTTTTTATTCTTGGCTCCAGTTTTACTCATAACTATGTCCCCTCATTTATTTCGTATATGATTCTATCTATATCCACTGCTTTTCCATTTGTACTTCTTGATGGATCTACTCCATCTTCACCATAAATAAATTGTATTATATCTCCGCCAGTATGTCTCACTGTGCCGTCACTTTCTACCTTGAGATCTTCTAAAGCATTAACCAAACGTCTTTGCATATATCCTGATCGAGATGTACGGACCGCAGTGTCTACAAGACCTTCTCTGCCACCCATTGAATGGAAGAAATATTCGGTTGGATTAAGCCCACTTTTATAACTACTTGCAACAAAACCTTTTGCACTTGACCCTAAATCTCCCTTTTTGAAATGCGGTAATGTTCTATGCTTATAACCCCTCGATATTCTTTCACCACGGACAGCCTGCTGTCCTACGCAACCTGACATCTGAGATAGGTTTAGCATTGAACCTCTAGCTCCGGATTTTGCCATTATGACGGCACTATTGTCCATTCCAAGATATCTGCTGGCTATTTCACCGGCCATATCTCTAGCTCTACCTGTAACTCTCATTATTTCCATTTCTAATGTTTCTTCTAAACTTCTTCCAGGAAGAGGTTCCAGCTCACTGTTCTCATATGCTACAACAAGATTCTTAATCTTATTCTGTGCTTCATCTAAACCTTCTTTAATTTGTCTTTTTGCTTCTTTTGGTATATCTTCATCATCAATACTTGTAGTAAAACCAAATTTTGTTATTGTAACTATTCCCAAGCGAGTAACATTGTCAATAAATTCTCTGCCGACATCTGTTCCATGATCTTTTATTATCCTTTCTACAATTCTTCCTTTAAATGAACCAATGCTATTTTCATCAACCACCCCTTGTTTAAGAATGCCATTTTTTACGATGACATATGCATTATTTGGGCAATCTGGAGCCTTGCACACTTCACAGTTAAAGCAAGATTTTGCTTTATATTCCATATTCAAATCATTTGGTAACAGAACGCTAAATATGTCTCTGCCGTAAACAAAACTTTTTCCATCTTCAACGTGTGTTTTTGGGAATTTTCCTCTATACTTAAATGCTCCTAAAATTTGTGCCGCCGTTTCTTTTGAAAATTCTTTATCTCGATATGTAAGTAAGAAGCATCCTGATATGTGATCATGTAGCCCACCTATTATCACACCACCAAATCTAGGTGAGAGAATATTCTCTTGTACTTTCATAAGAATTTCAGCTTCAGCTTTTGCCTCAACCCCTTGTAAAAGATGAAGATTCATTTCATCTCCATCAAAATCTGCATTATATGGAGGGCATACAGAGAGATTAAACCGAAATGATCTGTATGGAACTATCTTAATTCGATGCGCCATCATAGACATACGGTGAAGAGATGGTTGACGATTGAATAATGCAATATCCCCATTCATTAATTGTCTCTCAATTATAAAACCAACTTCTAATTTTTCAGCGACATCTTCAGCATTTCTTTCCGCTACTTTTACTCTTTGTTCTATGCCATTTCTATATCTTTTCACATAATTTACACGCGGCACATATTCTAATATATCAGATCCCTTGTCTTCACCGCTTTGTTTAATAATTTTTTTACACCATTCGAGATTATGTTTGGTGACTCTTACAGGAATTGTTAACTCCTTGGCTATCTCTTTAGGAACACCAATTTCGTTAATGCTTAAATTAGGATCCGGAGAGATCACAGTTCTTGCAGAGAAATTAACTCGCTTACCTGATAAGTTACTTCTAAATCTACCTTCCTTCCCTTTAAGTCTTTGTGCCAAAGTTTTTAGAGGCCTACCAGAACGATGTCTGGCTGGAGGTATACCTGAAGTCTGATTGTCTAAGTATGTGGTAACGTGATATTGAAGTAGTTCCCACAGATCCTCTACTATAAGTTGCGGGGCGCCAGCATCTCTGTTCTCCTGTAATCTCTGATTTATTCGAATAACATCTACTAGTTTATGTGTAAGATCATCTTCAGAACGTTCACCAGATTCTAGTGTGACAGAAGGTCTTACTGTGACTGGAGGTACAGGTAAAACCGTTAATATCATCCATTCAGGTCTTGCTGATTTTATGTTAATATCTAATAATACTAAATCTTCGTCAGAGATTTTTTCCAACCAATCTCTTAACTCAGTAGGAGTTAATTTTTTTCCATTTTCTCGAAAAGATGTAGGTTTATCGAGATCTATCTTACCTGTTATATTGTCACATCTAGGACAGGTTTCTACTTTAGTACATTCGGATATGATGCTCTTAAAAACAAAGGAATTATCTCTTCCCTCTAACCTATTTTTTTCAATTAACTGTTTATATTCATCCAATCGTTTATCAGGTAATAGTATCCTTCCACATTTTCTGCACGTTGTCCGTAAACTATTTCTAATAGTTTTAACAAAACCAACATGAACAACAGGCATTGCAAGGTCAATATGTCCAAAGTGTCCAGGGCATTTGTCTTTCCCTACTTTCAGCCCACAAGTTTTACATCTTAATCCCGGTTCAATAACACTTAATTTTTGGTCCATGAGACCCATTGTGATGGGAAAACCATCATCGTCATAGGTATCAGCAGTAATAACTTTTGTAGCACTCATCTTTCTGAGTTCATTTGGTGAAAGCACAGCAAACTCCAAACTCCCTATCTTTTTAGTGACACTTCTTAATCTCGCCATACTTAAACCTCCTATACTAATGATTCTAATTTAATTCTAGGTACAACAACCAATGATTTTAATTCATCAATTAACAATTTAAATGCATAACTCATTTCAACAGGGTGTATATCTGCCTTGTCGCCGCATATAGAACAATGCAACCTTCCATGCCTATCAATCATTGCTATATGGCCACAGGTATTGCATACGTATTTCATTGTAATATCCGATTCATCAAGTAATCTATCTTTTATTACCATCGATGCCCCATGAGCAATTAGACAATCTCTTTCCATCTCCCCAAATCGTAAGCCACCTTCTCTTGCTCTACCCTCAGTAGGCTGTCTTGTTAATATTTGTACAGGCCCTCTTGATCGTGCATGTATTTTACCTGCTACCATGTGATGTAGTTTTTGATAATAAATACAGCCTATGAATATGTCACATTCCAATAATTTCCCTGTTATTCCATCATAGAAAATTTCTTTACCATTATCTTTAAATCCATTTTTAATCAGTGCATTCCTAAGAGATTCTTCAGATTCTCCGCTAAATGCAGTTCCATTTACAGATCTACCTTCAAAGGATCCTACTTTACCACCTATCATCTCAAGTACATGGGCTACCGTCATTCTTGATGGTATAGCATGCGGATTAATTATCAAATCTGGAGAAATTCCATCTTCAGTGAAAGGCATATCTTCTTGTGGTACGATATAACCTATGACACCCTTCTGACCATGTTTTGATGCAAATTTATCGCCATATTCAGGAATGCGCTGTTCTCTTACCTTAATTTTAACCATTCTTGAGCCATTTACAGACTCTGAAAGCATAACTTTATCAACAACACCTCCCTCACCATGCTGAACTGTAACAGACGTTTCTCTTCTTTTTTGTGGTGTTAGAAAATCAGTAGGTTCTTCAAGAAATCTTGGTGGAGAGGTTTTTCCTATCAACACCTCACCGCCATTAACACCGCATTCAGGAGAAATGAGACCATCTTCACCAAGATTATTGTAGGCTTCTTCACTTCTTACGCCTCTACAATCCGGATTTGGAATTTCAAAATGATCCTCTTGGCCACCAGGATATCTCTTTTCCTCAGTACGATAAGTTCTGATAAAAGAACTTCTACCAAGTCCTCTTTCAATAGATGATTTACTCAATACAAGTGCATCCTCCATATTATAACCTTGAAACGATGCTACCGCTACAATGAAGTTCTGCCCAGCTGGTCTCTCTCTAAATTTGATATATTTAATAGGGTGAGTTTGAACTATAGGTTTTTGAGGATAATGCATCAAATGACCTCTTGTATCTGGACGTATTCTATAGTTAGCCGCCCCAAAACCAAGAGATTGCTTACCCATACCCGCACCCATTGTAATTCTTGGAGATGAATTGTGTTCAGGATATGGAACTAAAGAAGAACCGATACCCAATATACACATAGGATCTAACTCCATATGGGTATGATTAGGTGTAATATCACTATCTGTTAATGCTATAAGGGTGTTTTCCTCTTCTTCAGCATCCATATATTCTACAATACCTTCGGTTATTAGATCTGTCCATTTTTTCTTCCCTTCTTTAAGTTCACTTAAATATTTATTTGTTAACAGAAGTTTACCGTTTTCAACAACAAGAAGAGGTCTTCTCAATCTACCGCAGTCACAGTTTACGATAACATCATTTGCTTCCGTATCATAACATATATTTATTTCGTTGCTAAGTAACCCTTTTCGTCTTCTCTGCCTTAACTTTTGTACTAATTCTCCTCCATTAGAGTGCATACCAATGAGGTCACCATTTAGATAAACTCTGGAACCAGTCATATTTTTTGTAATTTCTTTGATGCCTAAATCTCTCAAAACAGTTTCTAATTCTTTTTCAGAAAATCCTTCAGATATTTCAACGGTAAGTGCAAGGTTTTTCACAAGACCACAGTTAGGCCCTTCGGGAGTTTCATTTGGACATAATCTGCCCCATTGAGTAGAATGTAAATCTCTAGCTTCAAAGTGTGGTTGAGATCTTGTTAAAGGCGAAGTCACTCTTCTTAAATGACTAAGTACCGCTAAATTACTTGTCCTGTCTAATAGTTGAGATATACCTGCTCTACCACCAACCCAGTTACCAGTTGCAAGGGCATGATGGATTCTTTGACTTAAAACATCTGCACGTAAACACGAGCCAATCTTTATTTCCTTGCCTTTTGCATGAATCCGTTCAATCTGGTATTTTAAATCTTTACAAAGAGCTGTGAATGCAACCCGAAATAGATCTTCCATTAAATCTCCAGCTAGCTTCAAACGTTTGTTTGCATAATGGTCTTTATCATCAGGTTCTCTCTTACCTAATGCTAACTCTAAAACGGCCATACCCATACGTGCCATGAAGATAGCCTTTGTCAATCGATCTTCTGGAGAATTTCCAAGATGAGCAAGAAGATGTCTGTCCATTATGGTTTCAACTCGTTTAATACGATATTCTTTAGCTTGACCACCAGCGAATTTTTTACCTAAGTAAGCAATAGCTTCCTCTTTTGTAGTTATGCCATATTCCCTGGCACATTCCTCAATATTTGCCAAAACGTAAGGCTCCATTTTAGGATCAACACAAATAACATCAACGATTTCCTCATCATTCTCCATGCCCAGCGATCTTAACAATATAATAAGAGGTATCTGACCATATGTTGTAGGTAGAGATACCATGAGCATGCCGTCTTTTTTTTTCTCAACTACCGTTAAAGCTCGGTATCCTTCTCTCTGAGAAAATACTTTGGCAACTTCGACATCGGTACCATATCTGCTAGCTTTTTCTACCAGGACTCGATTGGGTGCAAGGTCTTCAACAGTGATAAGTACTCTTTCTGTACCATTGCTAATAAAGTATCCACCTGGATCTAAAGGGTCCTCCTGTTTTTCTCTCAGTTTTTCTGTATATTCTTCATCTGACATACTATGTTCAGCGTCTTCTTCTAAAGCTTTTTTTGATATGTTACATCTCTTTGATTTGACCATTATGGGTAGTTCACCAATTCTTACTGATTCAGGTTCATATTCAACTTCATCTTTAACAGGCATGAATTCTAATTCAACATTTGCCTCATAGGTGAGATCTCTTAATCTCGCCTCCATAGGCGATAGACGTCTTTCAGTCCCATCCGCTTCCTTCACTTCTGGATATCCTACTTTTATTTTACCGAATTTTATCTTGTATCCTTCTATTTCTGGATATATGTAACCTTTTTCCATCCCTTCTTCTTCTTGGCCAATTACAGTATTATCAACGATTCTCTGTAATCTTTGACTTAAAAAATCCTCATACGATGCAAGCTGGTGATTTACTATACTTCTATCTCTATAAAAAGCATCAACAAATTCTTTCATATTATTACACACCTATGAATATATACTTAGCACTAACTTGTGAAAGTCCCCCTCTCACTATTCTCACTTTCTATAACAATTCTATAAGCTGTTGCATATTTTGCAGTTTGACTTTTTCTTACAATTTTTATAATTTGCCCTGGCTTTGCTCCAATAGAAATTATCACAGGATCATTATCCAGAATCTTTGGTAGTTGTTCGGGATGGATGTTGTATTTCTCCAACAGTTCCTTTCTCTCCTTATCAGATAAAATTGTGTGTTCGGGAACCAGTTCGTGTCCTAATATTTCATAATGTTTTTCATGATGTTTTTTCGAGGTGACAGCGATGGTACATTCCTCCTAATTTTTTTTGAGGAATAGGCGGGCCTGAAGGGATTCGAACCCTTGGCCACCTGGTTAAAAGCCAGATGCTCTACCTAGCTGAGCTACAGGCCCAATCAAGGGCCGCAGTTCCATTTCATTTAATTAATTTTTATATACTATACTCTATCTAATATTATTGTTGGAACGGCTTACCCCTAATACCAATTCTTATATAAATATTTTTACATATGTTGTGATGAGATTTTTATAGATTTTATCACAGTTAATTTTTAATTAGTGTTTCAAATACATCAAATAAATGAAAATCAATGAAGTATTTTATTCACTACAAGGGGAAGGAAATTGGACAGGATTACCAAACATATTCATAAGAGTAACAGGATGCAATTTAAGATGTTCTTACTGTGATACAAAGTATGCATATGAACATGGAAAAAAAATGAGCGTTGAAGATATTGTTGATGAGATCCAAAAGTTTCCTTGCAAACATATTTGTATAACTGGCGGAGAACCGTTATTGCAAAATAATATACTTGACTTAATAAATATTCTTTTAAAAAGAGGATATAGGATTTGTTTAGAAACAAATGGAAGCATAAGCATAGAAAAATTAGTAGGTAAAAAATCATTGATTATCTCTCTTGATATCAAATGTCCATCATCAGGTATGCATGAAAAAATGAAATTCAATAATTTATCATATCTTACCACTAATGATCAATTAAAATTTGTAATCAAAAATAGGGATGATTACGATTTTGCAAAAGCGGTTATTAAAAAATATAAACCCAAAAGTACTGTTTTTTTTCAACCTGTGTGGGGCACTAATCTGAAAGATTTATCTTCTTGGATTCTTGATGATGGTTTCAATGTAAGATTAGGTTTACAATTACATAAGATAATTTGGGGGAATAAGAAAGGAGTTTAATTTTTTACTAGTTGATTTTTACGTATAAAATTAGACACACACAAACTATATACAGTAAAAGCATATTCTTGGTTGAAAATTGGTAATAAAAGATAATGATGATTTGAAAGTGAACTTTAAGAGGTGATATAAAAATGCAACCGGCAAATATGGCGTATGATAGAGCAATTACGGTCTTTTCCCCAGATGGAAGATTGTTTCAAGTAGAATATGCAAGAGAAGCGGTTAAGAGAGGGACTACAACCGTTGGATTAAAGTTTAAAGATGGAGTTGTTTTAATTATTGATAAAAGAATTACATCCCGTTTAATTGAACCAAGCTCCATTGAAAAGATATTCGTGATAGATGATCATATTGGTTGTGCGACTTCTGGTCTTGTTGCAGATGCAAGAGCTCTTATTGATAGGGCTCGTTTGGACGCTCAAATAAATGAAATAACATATGATGAAAAGATCCAGATTAAATCGCTTGTAAAACGTATTTGTGATTTTAAACAGACATATACTCAATATGGTGGAGTAAGACCTTTTGGAACTGCCCTTCTAATAGCAGGTGTAGATGAAACAGGACCTAGATTATTTTCAACTGATCCTTCTGGCGCCTTGATGGAATATAAAGCAAGTAGTGAAGGATCTGGACGTGGTGGAGCAATGGCTTTTTTCGAGGAAAATTATAAAGAAAACTTGTCTTTAGAGGAGGCTGTTGATATGGGTATAAAGGCATTGCATAAAGGTACTGAAGGAAAACTAAACCCTGATGCTGTTGAGATAGGTGTAGTAAGAAAAGATGTTGCGTTTCATATACTATCACAGGATGAAACAAAAGCATATATATCTAAAGCAATTGGAGGTAAGTAGTTTTGGTAAGTCTCGATGAGGCTGTTCTTGCGCGATTACAAAAAGGAGAAGATCATTTTGAGATTCTTGTAGATCCCAAAACAGCTGAGCAACTAATCGAAGGTAAAGAAGTAGATGTTCTTTCATGCCTTGCCATAGATGCAATATTTAAAGATTCTAAAAAAGGCACCCATGCCCCTCAAGAATCAATTCAAAAACATTTTGGTACAGATGAAATTGAAGTGATTGCAAAAGAAATTATTTTACATGGAGAAATACAACTGACTACAGAACAAAGACATGAGATGCAGGAACAGAAAAGAAAACGTATTGTTGATAAAATTGTTAAAAATGCAATGGATCCTAAAACAAAGACTCCTCACCCACGTCAAAGAATTGAACTTGCGATGGAAGAAGTAGGAATTCATATTGACCCGTTTAAACCTGTTGATCAACAAGTGAAAATTGTAATAGATGCTTTAAGACCCATTGTACCTATTTCAATGGAGCAGGTAAGGATATCTATAAAAATTCCACCTAAATATACAGGTAAGGCTTATGGCGTCGCTCGTAACTTCGGCGTTTTAGAGAGAGAAGATTGGCAAACTGATGGCTCATGGATTGGCATTATTAAGATTCCAGCAGGTATGCAAACAGATTTTTATGATAAATTAAATGATATTACTAAGGGAAATGTAGAAACTAGGATTTTAAAGTGATTTTGAAGAGGTTATTATTCTATGTCAAACGAAGAACGCAAGATTGTTTTACCTAGCCAGATTTTGGGAGATATAAAATCCGATAAGGCAGGTCGAGGTACTTTTATTGAAAACGGGAAAATCATATCTGAGAAATTGGGAATATTAAATGCAAATTCAAATTATATAAATGTAATATCTTTTAAAGGTCGTTATGAACCTACTGTAGACGATTTTATCATTGGTATTGTCGAAGAAGCTTTGTCCGCAGGTTGGTTAGTTGATATCAATGCTCCCTCTCCTGCTTTTTTACACGTAAATGAGGTACCTTGGGATATTGAATTTGGCGATACAGAAAAATATTTAAACAGAGGAGATTCCATAATGGCAAAGGTTTCACAGATTGATGAATTAAAGAAATTCCAAATTACATTGAAAGATCGTAATTTATATAAAATTAAAGGGGGTCACATAATCGAAGTGGAACCTTCTAGAGTACCAAGAATTATTGGTAAAAAAGGATCTATGATCACTTTAATAAAGAAATATATCCGCTGTCGCATTTTTGTTGGCCAGAATGGAAGAATTTGGGTTGATGGAGATACAGAAAGCATAGAGCGGGTGTTACAAACCATATATAAGATAGAGAGTGAAGCCATCATATATGGACTCACAAATAGAATTGAAGAATTATTAAAAAAAGACGCAAAGGATGTGCGATAATGGAATTAGATATCAAATTGATTGATGACAATGGAAAACGGATGGATGGAAGAAGTGCAGAAGAGTTAAGAAAAATCAAGATCGAAGCAGGAGTATTGCATAGAGCAGATGGTTCTTGTTATCTTGAATGGGGCGGCAATAAGGTTTTTGCTGCTGTTTATGGCCCAAGAGAGGCCATTCCAAGACATACGCAAAACCCTCTAAGGGCAATTGTAAGTGCTAGATATAATATGGCTGCTTTTAGTGTTGAAGATCGTAAACGACCAGGGCCAGATAGGAGAAGTAGAGAAATTTCTAAGGTAATTTCAGAAGCTTTAGAAAAGGTTGTTCTAACGGAACAATTTCCTAGATCCGCAATTGATGTGAATATTGAAGTATTAGATGCAGAAGCAGGAACTCGGTGTGCAGGTCTTACCGCAGCGGGTGTAGCGCTCGCAGATGCTGGCATTCCAATGAAAGATATTCCTGTAGCATGCGCTGCAGGTAAAATTGCAGGTCAAATTGTTATTGACCTTGGAAAGGAAGAGGACAACTTCGGTGATGCAGATTTGCCGGTAGCAATTTCCCCACGCACAGATGAAATTCTCCTTCTTCAAATGGATGGACATCTAACTGTTGAAGAGTTCAACAAGGCATTGGATCTTGCGATCAAGGGTTGTCATAAAGCATCGGAGATTCAAAAGAAAGCAATAATGGATAAGTATCAATCTGTTAAGGGGGCAGAATAATGTCAATTGTACCAATTATCAAACGTGACTATATTTCCAAACTTGCAGAACAAGGAAAACGAATTGATGGAAGAAGATTTGATGAATTCAGAAAAATTGAAATTGAAACTACTGTAGTTAATAAAGCTGAAGGATCAGCGAGAGTTAAAATTGGTAATACACAGGTGTTAGCCGGAATAAAAATGGATGTGGGTGAACCGTATTCCGATTCTCCAGAATCTGGCGTTTTGACGACAGCCGCAGAACTCATTCCACTTGCTTCACCAGATTTTGAGGCAGGTCCCCCACGAGAAGATGCAATTGAACTCGCTAGAGTAGTAGATAGGGGCGTAAGAGAATCTGAAGTTGTAGAATTAGATAAACTATGTCTTGAGCCTGGTGAAAAAGTCTGGATAGTTTTCATTGATATCCATATTCTTGACTATGATGGCAATTTATTTGATGCTGCTTCACTTGCTTCACTTGCTGCATTGTCTACCACTATAGTCCCAGCAACTCGGCTTGAGGTGGGTGAAGATTATCAATTGCCGCTTAAAGAGCCTCCAATATCTTGCACTTCTGTTAAATTTGATAACTTTGTTGTAATAGATCCTTCTCTTGATGAAGAGGAGATAGCAGATGCAAGATTGACAGTTGCAACAGATAAAAATGGCGATATTCGGGCTATGCAGAAAGGCTTAAATGGTAGTTTCACTAAGGAAGAGATACAAAAAGTTATAAGAGCCTCTCTTGATAACGGGCGAGAAATAAAAAAGCAATTATCTGAGTGTACAGGAAAATAAAATGGCAAAAAGAACAAAAAAAGTAGGTTCGGCAGGTCGATTTCAAGCTAGATATGGGGTTAGAGCACGAACGCGAGTAAGGGATGTAGAAATCCAGCAAAGGGCAAAACATAAGTGTCCAAAATGCGGTCAGAATACAGTTAAGCGAAGTGGAACAGGCATTTGGACATGTAAAAAATGCGGAAATACTTTTGCTGGTGGCGCGTATATACCAAAAACTGCACAAGGCCTCGATGTAGACAAAATGTTAAAAGGTAGTTTAAAAAATATTTCAGAGTGATTTATTATGACTGGATATAAATGCGGACTCTGTAAAAAAACTGTCCAATTTGATGTAAAGAATATTGGTATTCAGTGTCCTTATTGTGGTAGCAAGGTGTTCTATAAAGAGCGACCAACAGTAGCTAAACGTATCAAAGCAGAATGAAAAAAAAAGCTACCTTTATTTTTAATTTTGATTCTTTTAAGGATGCTGCGATAGTAGCAGAATCACTTTCTCCTGAAGTAAAACATAAAATTCCAAAAGCAAACGTTGAAATCTCTCTTTCTAAGAATGCCCTTTCTTTAAAGATTGAATCCGATGATGTAAGCACTTTGAGGGCAGCTTGTAATTCATATCTACGCTGGGTAAATACTGCTATTAACGTTAATCAACTTGTTTAGATTTCTATTGTTTCTCTTCTACCCGGGCCAATTGATACTATTGCAATGGGAACTTGTAGTTCTTTTTCAATGAAGTGAAGATACTCCTGTGCTTCTTTAGGTAGATCTGAAAATTTTGAAGAGTTTTTGTCTATTTCAGCCCATCCCTTGAATTCTTTATAGATTGGTTTACATTGTTTCACGTCTTCGATGTTTGCAGGGAAGTAATTAATTTTTTTACCGTTTAGTTGATAGTGAGTACAAATTTTTATTTGTTTTAAACCGTCTAATACATCAAGTTTTGTTATTGCTATCTTTGTAATCCCAGATATCATGCAAGCATGTCTTATTACTACAAGATCAAGCCATCCACATCTTCTTGGTCTACTTGTTGTTGTACCATATTCCTGGCCTTTTTGTTGCAGGTATTCTCCATCTTTATCAAGTAATTCAGTAGGTAAAGGTCCTTCTCCCACTCTAGTTGTATAGGCTTTTACAATACCAATAATTTCATCGATGTATTTTGGTCCAATGCCTGTGCCAATTGATGATCCACCAGCAATAACGTGTGAAGATGTCGTAAATGGGTAGGTACCAAAATCAACATCAAGCATTGTGCCCTGTGCACCTTCAAACAGGATGTTTTTACCTTTTTGTATTGATTTGTTAAGTTTGATATGAGTGGTTGTAATATAATTTTTCAATTGTTTTCCGTAATTGCTATACTCCTCTAGAATTTCCCTTTTATCGATTTTTTCATTGATTCCATAGATATCTATAATTTTTTGTTTGATTGGAACTATTCTGTCAAGCAATTTACTTAACGTTTTATTATCAGTTATGTCAATCGCTCTAATGCCTTTACGAGCTACTTTGTCACTATAACAGGGTCCTATGCCTCTTTTTGTCGTACCTATTTTTTTGTCACCAAGATATTTTTCTTCTGCACCATCCAAAATTTTTTGATACGGCATTATAATGTTTGCTCTATCACTAATAAGAAGTTTTGGTTTTATACCACGTTTTATAAGTTCTTTAATTTCGTTAATTAAAATTTCCGGATCTATTACAACGCCATTGCCAATCACACCAGTTTTGCCTTGTATTACACCAGACGGTATTACATGAAGTTTATAGATTTCATCTCTAACTTTTATGGTATGACCTGCGTTGTTTCCACCTTGAAATCGCACGACATAATCAGCATCTTTTGAAAAATAGTCTACAACTTTTCCTTTGCCTTCATCGCCCCATTGTGTACCAATAACTAATGTAACTGTCATTTCCTTCACTCAAATGGCTATGGAAAAGTTGTACATAAATATGATGTTAGATACTATTTTTTTTCACAGAAATATCGATATTAGGTGGTTTTTCTAAATGTTTTTTAACTGCACATACACTAGCTGTTTTTATTATTGCATTTTTGTAAATATCTGGAAAATCTTTTGGAACTTGAATTTCTATACTTATTTGGTCTATCATGTGTGTTTCCTGGTCTCTCTCTATATCTAAAATCAATTTAAGCCCACCTGTAGATATATTCCGTTTTTGACAAAAGCTGAGGACATAATATCCTGTACAAGTACCAATAGATGTTAGAAAAAGTGAGAATGGCTCAGGGGCTGTACCTTCTCCTCCTTCATGCTTTGGTTGATCGGTTTTAATTGTAAAACCTTTATATACTGCATCTACTTTTTTACCACCTGGAAAGCTGATCTCCATATCCATCTTTATTTCTCCATTTAACGTTAATTGTCATAAATGTATCATAAGATTATCAATTTTTTCTATGCCCTCATTAATAAATTCATTTGTTTATTCTGCTACATATATTCATATTTTACACAAAAATTATTTTTGACGAAGGTTTTATAAAATAGATGCTATATCGCCAGATAAATGTCTAACGATTGGAACAATTTTGGACAAATAAATAGAGAAACGAGTTTAGATTTAGAATTACTTAAAAAAGAAGTGGGTCAACGTTTTCCTTTTTATGAGATGAAGCACGACATTAAAACCGCTGCATTTTTTTGTAGAATAGATGAAGAAACTCTTGAAGAAAAGTTTGATTCGTTAAGAGTATCTCTTGCAGAGAAAGGGTACATTCCAATGCTTCGTTATGAAAAAGGAGAACACGTTATTTATGTAATTAAAAAAATGGAAAGAAAGGAAAAATCCATTTGGATTAATATATCTCTTTTGATTGCAACAATTATTACCGTATCTCTTACAGGATCAATTTTGTACATGGGTAATTTCGATATATGGAGTATTCCAAGTGTAATAGACATTTTTAAAGCAGAAAACTTGTTCAATGGTATCTTACTTTTTGCTTTTCCTCTAATGAGTATTTTGTTTGTGCATGAGATGGGACATTATTTTACATCTAAGAAACATGGTGTTCGTACATCCCTTCCTTTTTTCATGCCCATTCCACCAATTCTTCCCAGTTTTAATATTGGTACATTTGGTGCATTGATCTCAAGCCGTGATCCCATGCCTAACAAAAAAGCACTATTTGATGTTGGAATATCCGGCCCTGTAGCAGGTTTTATCGTTGCACTCCCAGTAACAGCAATTGGCATAATGATTTCCAGCCCTGCCCCTGTAACTGAACCTGTTACTGGTGAGGTTATGCTAGGTGGATCAATACTTTTTACATTTCTATCTACTTCTCTATTAAATATTCCTGCAGGAACTGCAATAAACCTAAGCCTTACTGCATTTGCAGGATGGGTAGGACTTCTAATAACATCGATTAATCTCCTCCCAGCAGGTCAGCTAGATGGAGGTCATATTTTCCGTGCTTTTCTTGGAGAAAAACAAAAATATGCAGGATGGATTGCTGTTTTCATCATGATTTTTACAGGATGGTGGTTTTTTGCGATGATTATTGTTTTTATGATGGGAATGATACATCCCCCACCACTTAATGACAGTACTAAGCTAGACATTAAAAGAAAAACGCTCTTCCTTATTGCACTGGTTATACTGATAATTTGCTACATTCCATATCCTATAAATATTGCTACTTGATTATCGCAATATTTAATACTCTAAAATGAATTCTTAATTTAAGTGGCTGCATGAAGACTTATCTTAAGATAATGTTCAATAGTGAAGGAGCTCTTCCTTCAGAAATTAAAAACCAATTACTAAATATGGGCTTTAAGGCAACTAAAGGCAATTATGATTTCGTGTATGACTGGGGAAAAGAAGTTGCAGGTGTAGATGAACTAGTATTTTTTGCAGATAAGGTTCACTCTGCATTAAAAAACAATAAAGTCTATTTTAATATTGAAACAATCTAATTTTCTTACTTCTTTTGATTCTTAATCTTTTCTAAAGCTCTACTAAAAACTCCCATCATAGTATGATATTCCCATTTTGAAGGCATTGCTCTTCCCATTAAACGTTTAAACATAATTTTGGTGTTTTCTTTCTTATGTTCTGGATAATTTATTTTTTCCAATAAATCAGAGAAAAACTCATACAATTTTCCTTTCTCAATTTTTCCAATATTTCTTCTTCCTGTTGGAATAAATTCTCTTTTTATATATATGGAATATAAAACCAGAGATACTGCATGTGAAAGATTTAATGATAAATATGATTCACTTGTAGGTATTCTAAGCATTATATCACATGCTGCAATTTCCTCGTTATATAAACCATAATCTTCTCGGCCAAAAACCAATCCTACTTTCCCTTCTAATTCAAATATTTTTTCGGCAAAATCTTCAATAAAAATCGGATTTCTTAAATGCTTTTTATCTGTTTTGGATTCTATAGACGAAGTAGCAGCAAGGAAATCCATATTTTTAGCAGCCTCCTCAAACGATGAAAAAATTTCCGCATCTTCTAGGATTTTATTCGCGTGTACAGAGCGTGCGTAACACTCATCATCCAGTTTGCATGGATTTACCAGATAAAGCTTATCAAAACCAAAATTCATCATCGCCCTAGCTACTGCACCAATATTTCCCCCATATTTCGGCTCAACAAGAATAACGTAAAATTCAGTTAAATTTTCTCTATCGTCCATAAAACCAAAGACTATTTTATTTTTAATTCATTTTCCTTATCTTTTAACATCTTTTGATATTTTGAAGGTAAGTATTTAACAATACTTTTTAGTTCATTATGTTTTTTTAGAAATTCCGATCTTTTATCTGTCTTGAGGTCCTCTAACGCAAGCTTCCTGTTCTTGAAAAAACTATAAAGATAGTATAGCCCAATACCTAAAATTATTAGTCCTGCTACTAACAAATAGGCGTTTAAATTTTCTATATTTGCTATAAACTCTAAGGATTTATTTTCTATGACGATATCGTTAAATCCAAACCATAAAACTCCCATAGAAAGTAAAAATAATCCAATAATTATGGTTATTATACTCAATCCAAATATATATTCTCTCATAAATCTAGTCATTTTGCTTACCATATTCTCATCTCAATACGTTCTTGCAAATCTCATCCATGTTTTTGAGGATTTACTACATATAGGACAAGAATGTCCACATTTTGTATCCTCAATGGGTTCTCCCAAAGTGTTACCTTCTAAGATATCTTCTACTTCTAAGGCACACCCCTCATTTCCACACCAGGGTAACTCAATAATTCCTTTTTTGTTTTTCCCTTCTTCAACTGTTAGAACTCTATGCATGTTTTCATTTAGTAAACTATCTGCATTGCTAAACAGAGTGGTAGCTATTTTTTCCAACTCTTCTTTTATTGCTTTTTCTGCTCCTATCTTAGGAACAGATCTTTTTTCTGATGTATCTCTACGAACAATAACAATTTCATTTTTCTCTAAATCTCTTGGACCAATTTCCACTCGCAAAGGTACACCTTTCAATTCCCAATCATAATATTTGTTTCCAGGGGTTATCTCTCTTGCATCTATTCGTGATCTTATATTTTCATCCTTGAGTTTATTATTCAGAGCATCGCATGCTTTCATAACGCTCTGTTCTTTACCTTTGAAAATAATTGGTATAATTACCACTTGAATTGGAGCAACATCTGGAGGTATAATCAATCCTTTATTATCTCCATGCACTCCGATTATTGCACCTAATAAGCGTTCACTCATACCATACGTTGTTTGATGACAATACGCATGTGCACCTTCTTCAGTTTCATAAGAAATTTCGTATGGTTTAGAAAAGTTATCTCTGTATTGATGTATGGAACCAACCTGTAATGTCCTTCCGGATGGCATTAGAATATCAATACTTATTGTATAATGTGCTCCAGCGAATTTGTCCCAATCAGGTCTTTTACTAAATAAATATGGCAAACAAAGCCTTTTAAGGAAACTATCTCCGATAGCTTTGTCTTCTTTTATCTGTCTTTCGGCGCCTTCAAAATCTTTGTGACAGGTGTGCGCTTCAAAGAAATGTATTTCTCGCACTCTAATAAACGCCCTTGTTTGTTTTGTTTCATACCTAAACGTGTTTACTATCTGGAAAGTTTTTAGCGGTAAATCAGAATGTGATCTTATCCATAATGAAAATATCGGATACATGGCGGTTTCTGAGGTAGGTCTTAAAAGCCATCTTTCTTCTAGCTCATTTGTGCCTGCATGTGTTATCCAATATACTTCACTTCCGAATCCTTCTATATGTTCCTCTTCTTTTTTAAAAAATGATTCAGGAATCAACAGAGGAAAATAAACCTCTTGATGATTTGTTTTTTCCATTTCATATCTAATGAGACCATCTACGTTGTTCATAAGTTTCCAACCGTAGGGTTTCCAGACATTCATACCTTTAATAGGATATCTTTTGTCACATAAATCTGCGAGTTCTACAATCTCGTTGTACCACTCGTTAAAATCTTCGTCTTTCTTAGTTTTTGTTTCAGGCATATAAATTCAACTGTTCAAACCAAAAAGAAGTGTTGTTTTTAAAGATACTGGTTTATTTTAGGCACCTCTGCCTTCTTTAGCCTTAACTCTGAGTTCTTTCGATCTACATCTTCTACATCTCTCTGCTCTTGGTGCATTTGATGCACCACATTTCATGCAGATTTTTTTGTTCAACAATCGTTGTTCAGCCTCTGGAAATCTTGCCATCTGTAATCGCCTTTGGTGTATCGGGAATAACCATATTATATTTAAATATGTGGTAAAAGCTATTTTAAAAAACAACTATAAAAATTAGTATAAAATTACAACTAATATAATAATTTATAGAAATCTTCTTAACTCATTAATTGTATCTGCGTGGGTGAAAAGATATGAGAGTGAAAACGACATGTCCAAAATGTAATCATGAGTTTGTAATGGATGTGCCAGACGATTCAGAGAAACATGATATAGAATGCCCTAAATGTAACCATTCCTTTATAATAAAACGTACATGCAAAGATGAATCAGAAGATGAATGCTGGTGGGAGGAACATGGGGAGCCAAGAAAGACTATTTTATCATCAATTAAACATAAAACAAACAAGCCAATTATAGCTTCATTTTTATTACTCGCAACTGGTATTCTTGGTATTTTTACCGCTGTGATTTATAACTCTGATAGTGTACAGCTCATCCCAGAGTTTGACTTTATTACATCTAATCTTTCGTTACTTTCTGTTGATAAGTTTGCACTTTCAATTTCGCTTATTATCTTTTCAATATTTGCATTGGTTGGATCTATAACTGTTTTCAAACGTCGTTATTTTGCTTTTACGGCAATATGTGCATTTATTGGAATATTCTCTATTGGATTGTTTGTTGGCCTTGTCCTTTCTATTTTGGCATTGGAACTTATAATTGTATCTAGAGATGAGTTTGAAAATGGAACGAAGGGCAAAGTATTCTAAAATTATAATTATTTTGTTTTTGATATTCTTTATTTGGGTTCTTCTACAGTTTTTAGCTCCAATTTTTTTACCTGAAAACAGTGTTGAAGATCTATCTGGTCTTGTGGTTTTATCTGATAATGAAAATACGATTAACAACATGTCGTTTCCCTGGAATTCTATATACTCTGCTGGTGATAGACTTTGTCATCAAAAAGCAGAACGGTCCTTTTTCGTTAATGGAAATCAGATGCCATTTTGTAGTAGATGTATATCTATATGGCTTGGTTTGGCTTTGGGTTTAGGTTTTATGGTTTTTTATAGAGTTAAATTAAATGAGAGATTTGTGGTTGCAATACTTCTTGGTTTAGTCCCTATTGGTATAGATGGGATTGGGCAACTCTTAGGTTTCTGGGAGAGCACAAATGTAATCCGAGTTATAACCGGGTTATTAATTGGGGTATTATGTGGAATAGCAATAGGCGTTATCATAGATGAAATCAAAACGTTTCATTTCTTTAAAAATTACACAAAGTAATTAAAACAGGAGAATATTCATTTTGATGGTGAGGAAGTTGGATAAAACAAAAAAATTGACAATTATGCTGATATTCATCCTGCTTACAATGTCTGTTGTTACAGTAGCTCAAGCTCAAGAAGATCCATTTACAGATGAAGATATTCCGGAATGGGTAAACGATATTCCTGCTTTTGGTGGATTTTTAGCAGGACTTGGTCTATTAATGTGTTGTGTATTCTTTCTAATACCGTTAGTAATAGCCATTCTTCTTTGTATTTGGATTTACAAAGATGCTGAGCGTAGAGGAAAACAAGGGATTCTTTGGGTACTTCTATTGATTTTAGCTACAATATTTCTGAATATTGTCGGTCTAATAATTGTAATCGTTGTTTGGTTAGTTGTAAGACCTAAAGAAGAAAAACCATCAACATAAGGGGAATTATTAATCCCCATTTCTTTTCTTTTTATTTTACCGATAAAAAATAATTTTTATGATTGAGATTTTCTTGATTTACACTAAATGAAATTATAACAACCTATGTTTATAGAAATAACAAAAAATAGTTTTAGAATAAAAATTATTCAAGGACAGAGGTGTAAAGATTGGATAACAGAAAAAAGATGACGATAATTGCATTAACTAGTGTTTTAATGACAGTAGCATTAACAATAATAGCAAGTGCACAAGAGGATTAGCCGTGTGGAGCAGAAGAAACAGCAATTTTTATGGGACTTGGTTTAACGGTGTGCTTAATAATTGTTGTAGTGCCGCTTGTAATTGCCATTCTAGCTTGTATCTGGATTTATAAAGATGCTGAGAAAAGAGGAAAACAAAGGATTCTTTGGGTACTTCTATTGATTTTAACAGCAATATTTCTAAGCTTCATTGGTCTTATATTTGTAATAGTTATTTGGTTAGCAATCCGTTCACCAATTGGAGGAGAGAAAAAAAGAACATGATAGAAGATGTCCAAATTGTGGCTGTGCTAGTCCCTTCGATGCCAAAGCTTGTCCATATTGTGCTAAACATTTTAAAAAAATCATATTAATTTTTATACTTTAAAGGCATAACAAATTATAAGAAAAATGGGTGAGGAAATATATGGTTGAATTAAGTAATGCAAAGGTTTTTGGTGGCATTGGCGCACTTTTAATGCTAATTGGAACATTTATTCCCACCATAGGACCTATCTTAAGTATAGCAGGTATTGTGCTAATATTTATTGCTGTTAAAACAATATCTGAACTAACAAAAGATAACGAAATATACAGAAACTATCTAATGCATCTTATTATCAGCGTAATAGCTATTGTTGCACTATTTGTAATAATGCTTGTAGCTTTTGGTGCTGCTGGTGGTTTTACCTGGATTTCTGGTTTAGAAACTACTGAAATCACTGATTTTGAATCATTTTGGGCAAATTTTGGCAGTATAATAGGAGGTTGTGCAGTAGCATTAATTGTCGGATGGATACTATCAATTCTTGCTGCAATATATCTACGAAGGAGTTATAATAAAATTGCAGAACATACAAAAGTAGATTTATTTAAAACAACCGGTACTGTATATTTTGTTGGTGCAATCACCACAATAGTACTCATCGGTTTACTAATAATAATCATTGCTAGAATAATTGAAATAATAGCTTTCTTCAGTTTACCGGATAAGCTTCCTGAAGCAGTTGGCGGAGAGAAGAAAGAACCAGATAGAAGATGTCCTAACTGTGGCCGTGCTATTCCCATGGATGCTAAAGCATGCCCGTATTGCGCTAAAAAATTCGAAGAATAAATCTAGGGGATATCTGAGGGACATAGCAATTTATCAAATGTAGAATACCATAAATGTTAAAAATATTTCACTCTTCTCCACGATTATTTTTTTTATTTGTAAACCTTCATCAATATGTTTTAAAATAATAAATTTAAAATGATAGTTATAAAAAGTATTTCAATATTAGATTTACTTGCAAAAATGGAGTTGATGAACGGATGAAGGGGTATACAAAAACTGGACTATTATTATTGATAATATATGAAATAATTGCAGTGATTGCTGTTATTTTTCTGTATAGTTTTTGGCTCTCTTTTAATCCTGAGAATATTACCACTGAAATTTTTTCAAACTTTTTTATGGCTATTATTCCGGGAGCTGTTATTGCAGGTATCGGTGGGTTACTCGGATTGATAGGTGCTATACTAATGCTTTTAGGACGGAAAGAGTTTGGAGAAAAACATAGAAAATTCATCTTTTATGCAATTTTAGTATTTGTTATATCTATAGTTGTTAGTGTTTTATTAGCTGGAATATTAATGTTCGCGACTTTTACTTCTTTAGGTCAAACTTCTTTTCCTTCTGAGAATCCTAGCGATATGGTGGATTTTTTTAGAAATAGTAACTATATAACCATAACTGCGATCACTGCGCCAATATCGGCTGCACTAGGTGGACTTATTTGGATATTTGGATTGTACCAGTTAGAAAACAAAACTGGGAGAATTGTTTTATTTGTTGCATATATTATTATGATTGTAACTGCCATTGCTGTTGCGATAAGTTCAAAGTTGGTATTCGAAAATATGATAAATTCTCCTGCTTTTGAAGAATTATTAAATACCAGTTCTTATAGTTCTTCAGCATACATGCAATTATATTCTTCATTTCCATGGGTTGGGACTACAGCAATTGTTAGCCTTGTTGGAAATGCGCTTTCCAATGTGTTATTAATCATCGCGTTGTATATTCCATATAAACGAATTACATCTGGTGAATTGGTTCCTATTTCAATTGCAACAAAATCTGCTGAGCCAGATCGTATATGTCCAAATTGCGGGAAAGCCATTCCTTTTGATGCTAATATATGCCCATATTGCAGTAAAAAATTTGAAACATACCTGTAATACCTTCAAAAAATTCCACAAAATCTAATTGAAATTCTTCTTTTGATAATCCCACAAAAATCAATCCAATTAATGAAAGTATGCTCGATGCAAATAATGGTCCTATTATAAATAAACCAATCAAACCACCAACAAGTGCAAGACCTCGCATCTTCCTCTTCAGCGCTACAATGCCGCCCAATATTGGAAAGATCGATAATATACATCCTATACTCCCACATGTTATAAGAACCGATTGAATCTGTTCTGGAGTTATTGCATATCCTTCTTGAGCAATAAATGATGTATCTATCAGTGATATATCTACTGTAAGAATTGATACCCATGTAATGAGGCTCAATACCCCTGCAACAATAAGTAGAGTCCCTCCTATTGTTGCCATGTTGCTTTTATTGGTAGATTGCCCAAACGAATCTTGTCCAAAGTTTAATTCAGTATTTTTATCTGCTATATTTCTATCAACTGCAGATATTTTTTCAATATCCAACTATTACACCTTTTACTTATTACAATGCTTAAATATTCTTCATTCTTGTTTTTCACTTCTTTTCCTTCTTTGGCTTTGGGGTAAAATACGAGGCATTATTTTTTTGGTTACATACCAATATATAATTAAACCATAAATAATCAATCCAATCTGTAGATATTCTACTTTATAATATGATGTTAAAAAGATTAATCCTGTGACTGGCACATGCAAAATAATTGCAAATATAAAATATTTTAACAATTTACCAAGATATATTCCATAGCCGATGCATACTCCAGTTGTTCCATGCAAAAGGATAATTCCAACAGATCCTATGATCACTAACAAAAGTAGATATGGCTCCCCTGTTTGAATATTGGATGTGATCATGGAAAAAGGAGTAAATATTGACCCAAAACCGAGACCCAGAGAAAGACCATAGATTGTGGTTTCTCTTTTACCATGAAGTCTGCTGATATTCAAGATTATTGTTTTAAATAACTGCTCAATTATTGGAAATAAAATAATAAATAATATTCCGATACCGATGGTAAAAGTTTCAAATAAGACTGACAAAAATCCTGCGATTATTCCGACTACAAATGTTAGGAAAATGTTTTTATCTTTATAATATCCCTCATATCCTTTTAAACTAATATAAAGTAAAATCAACGCTGGTATTATTCCCAGGAACAGACTTGCTTGTGGTAGTACAAAATCACTCATTTTTTTCTTCCTTTAAGATTGAATTACAGATAATTTGCTATTCTAAATTCGACTGATTAACTTTTGCTAAATGGTCAGACCCTTATAAAACTTATAATTGTTTCTAAGCTAGGATGTATAGGATCAGGTGACGAAATATAGTATCCTGCTACAAGATTTGCAAATAATAATCGTTCATCATCATTAAAATTCAATAGCTCTGCAAATAAATTCCCTGCATTCCAGGCATCTCCTGCTCCTGTTGCCCTGTATATCTTAGAGAGTTGAAGGCTTGGTATAACAGTGCAGTTTTTGTTGACTGTGCATGCAAAATTTGCAGTATGAAGATCGATACGTGCATGTAATGTATTCTTTAATGAAACCGCAGCGTTTATGATATCTTCATAATTATTTGCTTTGGAAATTTCACCATAATGTAGTAGTTCATTCTCATTTATCCCTAGTATATCCAAACTTTTATTGGTTAAAACATTTTTTTTTAGTTCTGGGATTTCATTTTTTCTATAACTTGGATCACCTGTATCAAAAAACGTTTTTATAGTATGTTTTTTTGCAAATCTAAAAACATCATTTGCAAGGCCTGTTCCCTTTTTATTAAGGGTCCAATTTACTACACATACTATATCTGAGTTTGTAATTGTTTGTAGATCGGCTTCATCTAATATTTCAAAAGTAAAATCTGAAACAGATCCTGTATCTCCAACCATAACGTTAATGTGTTGTTTCCCAAATTCCATCGCAGTTGTAATAGCTAACTTTCCTTCTGTTTTAACCCCACTTAAATCTACACCCGATTTTCCCAAAAAGAATTGTAACAGATGTAGCCCTAGATCATCTGTCTTGCAGATTAAATGAGACTTAATACCAAGTCTAGAAAGTGCTAGAGCAGTATTTGCTGCGTTACCTCCTTGATGGATTCTTTGCAAGATTCCTGGAACATTACCTCCTCCTTGTACATATACATCTTGGATCCTAGTAAATTCTCTTTCAAATTTATCCATAGTTAAAAAATGATCTACAAAAAAATCAGGAAGTAAAACAACATGAAAATCTGACAAATTCTTTCCATCTATCTGTCTAAGTTTTTCTAGCAACCTTGATTTTACATCATCATCCATTCTTATCTCTCCTATAATGTACGATCTTATGCATTCTGATTATCTCTAAATCACATATAAGCTATCTATATTTTGTTCTTTTACAGAGTATATAAAATAAAGATTCACGTAATATACGTTGCCTATTAGATATTACGATTATTTTATTAATAGTTAGAAACATTCTTTTTTGAAGGTAGGTAGACGGGATGCAGAAAGATAGTAGATTGAGGCACTCCCCCAATATAGAACGGTTTGATATGAAAATTGCTCATTTCTCATGGGAATTTCCCCCCGTAATCTGGGGCGGATTAGGAACATTTGCATTAGAAATAACACAAAAACAAGTATCTAAGGGTAATAATGTCACTGTTTTTGCTCTAAATGATGAAAATAAACTTAGCACATCAGAGATATGGAACAATGTAGAAGTATACCGACCAAAAACTCTTGATCTTACATCCACTTTATGTTTATTTTCAAATAAAGATGTTTGTTCGTGGGGGTCAAATTTCAAATTTTTTGCTGATGTAATGGATTACAATATAAATTCAGCGTCACAACTCATTAACACTCTTGTAAGGAAAAATGGAAGATCTTTTGATATTATTGATGCACATGATTGGTTAGGTATTGTAGGGGGGATGATAGTGAAGAAAAAATTAGATATCCCTCTAGTATTTCATGTGCATTCAACCGAGGATGGCAGATCTACCGGAGGGGGTTCTCTTACAATTAAAAATATAGAATTCGAAGGAGGTCAATTTGCGGACTGTGTTATAACAGTATCCTATGCTATGGTGGATGAATTAAAAAGACTTGGTTTTCCTCAAGATAAAGTTCGGGTTTGTTGGAATGGTGTAGATCCAAATAAATATGATCCACAGAGAATATCCCCTGAAGAAAGGACGAAACTTAGACGAAAATATAACATAAATGATACCGAAACTCTACTATTTTTCATTGGCCGTTTAGTAACCGTTAAAGGTGCGGATAACTTGATTAGAGCAATGCCAAGTATTTTGGAAGATTTTCCAAAAACAAAACTAGTAATATTAGGCGTTGGAGATATGGAAAACCAGCTTAGATCACTTGTTGACGATTTAGGATTAAAAGAAAAAGTTACTCTGCGAACCGAGTTTGTTAGTGAGGAAGAACGCATTTTACATTATGCTGCTTCTGATATTGTTGTCTTGCCATCACTTTACGAACCTTTTGGAATAGTATGTACCGAGGCAATGTCCATGGCAAAGCCAGTTGTAGTAGGCGCTCGAGGGATAAATGGTATGAGAGAACAGATAGTTTCCAGCGGTAAAGAACAATGTGGCATTCATATAAATCCGTTTGATCCAGATGATATAGCTTGGGGTGTTAAACAAATTTTAGAATCTAAGGACAGAAGTGTTTTATTGGGAAAAAAGGCACGAAAACGGGTGATCGAACAGTTTAGTTGGGATGTCGTTACTGATAGAACTTTAGAAATTTACAAAGAATTTTTAAAATAACATTAAATACCGAGAGGGAGATTTTAACTCGCTTTTATTAGTAAAAAAATTCGCTCCATGAATTTATGACCGTATCATTGTGAGAATCATCTTGAATTTCTTCACTGCTTTCAAGGCATGCGGCTCGTTGGCGGGCATAATAATCATTTCGTCTTGCTTCAGGCGAAAAGGTTTACCAGAAATTGTAATCTCTGCTTCACCATCGATAATATACACCATGGCATTAAATGGTGCTGTATGTTCACTTAATCCCTGTCCTTTGTCAAAAGCAAAAAAGGTCACTGTTCCTGTTTTTTTATCTATAATTGTTCTGCTTACAATAGACCCCGTCTGATAATCTGCTAAATCAATTAATCTTTTCACATTTGATACCAGATTTTCCATTAACATCAACTCCAATCAAGAAGGTGCAACCAAGAATAAATAATCCTTTAATATGTCACCAATCCTAGTTTTTGCATTAAAGTTCATTTTACCATCTAACTCCAAAGTGATTAACTCCCATTACTTACAAACGGTTTATAATCTTTATTCTAAATTATCCTCACATCCATCAGATAAATTATAGTACCAAAGATGTTTTGAGGTTTATCAAAGAAATGTTAAAACAGTAAATTACTTATATACTCTAAAGAGAGACGACTACCCTTTCCGCTTTTTTACCAGATAAATAATCGATATCAATTCTTCCGATATTTACTTTTTTCAAAGATTTTTTAGTAATTTGCTTCTTTATGACTTTTTCAGGTTCAGGTTCCAATTGCTTTATCATAGTTATCAACGCATGACGTTTTTCTTCGATATCATCAATAAAAGTCACAGTTCCTCTAAACTGGGTTGTAGCATAAAGATAGTCGCATTTACCAAAGACATAGCCAATATCAAGTAATGCCTGCCCCCAGACAACATTATTTGACGTCAAAATATTTATCTTCTTGCCCTCGTGGGCACAGTGAAAATAAATAGCATACTTTTCAGAATCGTAACCATGATTTAATGTTACTAGATAGGGTTCTTTATCATTACACATCGCTATCGTAACGTATTTAGCCTCCTTTAGAATCTTTATCATCTCGTCCTTGTCTTTGATTGCTTTCTCTTTCCTTCTAATATCTCTCATACGAATCACGAAAGTCACTAGGTATAATAACTTATAACTTTTTTAAATTAGGCTACTATCAATCAGACAAATAATGCTTTTTTATAAACAAAAAGTAGCTTTTCGCCTAAATTTTCATATTTTTCCCAAATAAGTTGTAAAATAAGCAATTTTGATTGATCTTTTTATTTAAGGTAAAGAGTAGATAAATATAAATATTATTAATAATATATTATAATAATAATACATTATTTACACGGGGGGCTCAGTAATAGAACTCATATTAAAGATATTAATTGGTTTAATTGTCGCTTTACTACTACATGAATTAACTCATTTGCTAGTGATATTGTATTATAAAATCCCTATAAAAGCAATTATTATGACTAAATGGACTGCTATTGGTTTTCTCGTCGATAATGAAAAATATATGAAGGATGGAAAGAAATTGATTTTTTTACACTTATTGCCACTAGTTTGGTGTTTAATAATATTCATAAATCCAAAAGAACCTTTTCTTTTTATATTTCCCTTGGTTAATATTTTTGGAGGAATTGGAGATTTTTATTATTTCACTAAATATATAACATTACCCGTCGATAAAAGAATTGAATGGGCTAATAAAAACGATGAAAAAATACGTAAGTCAATTATCTGGATAAAAGAAATGTAATTTAAAATTAATTATCCCATATCAGATCATTAGCAATAGACGTCTAAGATTTTTAAATTATTTGAAGAACACTTGATATCATTATTTAGAAAAGCAAAGCCTACAACTTCAACTTTCATCTTTTATAGTGGCTGTTTAAACGATTTCCACATATTATCCTATTACTAAGAAACCTCCTGCAACTACTTGATTAAAAATATTAGTTAACATCTCTATTTCTTCTTTCTCTAGAATAGGATTTATAAACTAAAACATATTATGAAATTTTAGATTTGAGGAGAGTAGATTATGAAAAAACATCTGTTTATACTTTGTGTTATTCTCATCTGTATTGGACTTAGTGGATGTAATGAACAGAAAGTAACTACCAAAGAAATAGATACGGATGGTGATGGTTACAATGATAATGTTGATGAATTTCCTAATAATTCTTCAGAATGGATAGATAGTGACAAAGATGGTTATGGTGACAATTCAGATGATTTTCCATTTAATTCAAGTGAATGGAAAGATACTGATGGTGATGGTGTAGGGGACAATACCGATTATTATCCATATGACAATACAAGTTGGGAGGAAACAAAGACTATTACAATATCTGGTAATAACGTAACACAAATCATAAATGAACCTGATAAACCAGTAATACTCAATGTCTCTGGTTCCAATTGTAATATTACTATAAGTCAGAATACAACTCTTCTTGAAATTATCCTTTCAGGTAGTAATAATATCATAAGAGTTTCAAGAAACCATACCTATACTTTAAATGATAGTGGCGTTAATAATGAAATTGTTTATTATGATGACATTGACCCAATAGTTCAGAAAGCAGAGCCATATATCGAGAAAATTGTTACAGATGATACAGAGCTAAGAAACTATGCTAATTCACTGATCATCAATTGTGACTCTGAAGATCGAGAGTGTCAGGTTAATGCTATTTATAGGCATATTGTGGAGAATTTTAACTGTATAAATGATTCTGGAAATATTGGATCTTTACAAACGCCCCAAGAAACTATTCAGGAGAAAGAAGGGACTTGTGAAGATTTATCCATCTTATTAAGTTCATTGTTGGAAAATATCGGTATTAAAACCTATTTGGTTTTATCAGAAGACCATGTCTATCCTATGGCACACGATATTGATCCAAAGAAACTATGGGATTTTGTTGAACAATCATTAATCAGTCAGGTTGAGAAGGATTGGGGAGAGAGTATTATCCAAACTTACGAAGAAACCTTTGACCTCAATCCTTATTATATTAGATATTATGGTGGAGGAGAAGGACAATCTTTTGGAGGTTATATTGACTATATGAATATTGAATACACAATAAATTCAAATCAATCGTTACATTTTTTTGTAGTTCATTCATATAGTGATTTTTATAATCTAAGTCAAGGCAAACCATTTAATCACTATACGGAATGGGAAAAGGTAGCTCTTATAAGCATCATTGATTCTATTGAACATATAAATAGATACGCTGGAATTGTGCTTGTTAATGAAGGGACGAAAGTTGCAAGTGTTAGCGTAGATTTTGAATTTTATTTTAGACCATCATTTTACGAGTTATATGGTGAGGATGACATCATAGTGTTTTCTTTTGATAGTACGAGCGGGATTATTTTTGATCCAACATTGGGAGATTACGGTTTTCCAGGGTATGATGTTGATATAGAAGGTGAGAAGATAGCTATTGACCCAATTACTAAAGAATATTACTCCCTATACTAATGTCACTTAAGCATCTATAGATTTGGATTCTATTAACATTAAACATCAAAGGGGAGATTATGACACAAGTTTAGAAGTAAAAATCTAGTTTTTTACTTCAAAAAATGTCGTTAAATTTGCTTGAATTTACTCTATTACCTCAAGCTTTATTGCATCCTCAGGGCATATCTCATGACAGCAGTAGCATTTAATACAAGCAGAATAATCAACTTGTGCTTTCTTAATATCCATAGTTATAGCATTTCTTGGACAGATTTCTTGGCACAGTCCACAGACTGTACATTTCTCAGTTGTTACCGGATAACGTATGGGTTGTTTTTTCCCTGTTAGTATATAACCGGCAGTTGAAGGCAAAATAAAACTATTGTATCTAACGTCGCTTGGTGATAGAAGTGGATAACTTATGTCGCGTGGCCATAAATGCCTTACTTTCGCTTGTCTCAGGGTTGGAATACCAACTGGTTCTATGTTGAGCATTTTGCAAATTGCGAGATCAAGAGCAACCGCATTTTCTGAGGCAAGAAGTACACCAAGTTCAACAGGTATCCCACCAGCTGGACCATCTCCCTGCATGCCTATTATACCATCCATAATATTCAAATCAGGTTTGGTAACAGAGTGTACATCTAGGAGCATGTCAGCAAATGGTTTTTTCTTAATAAATATTGAATGATATTTTGCTTTTGTTAAACCGGGTACAGCGCCATACATTATCTTTGTAGCCATTGTCATAGTCATGTATGAGTGTGTTTTTATTTTTGGTAAAGCAATTATTTTGTCTGCGTCTAGGACAAATTTGCATATTGGTGTTTTTTTCAATTTCTTACCGTTGTGGATAGAAATTTTTTGTGAGCGGGTATCGTAATTCAATTCAACACCAAGATCCCGCTCCAGTTTTTTCAATCCAGAACGTTCATATACTTTCTTCAATCTCCTTTTTGTAAACTGCCCTGATGGTGAATCTCCTATGTATGGTGTACCTCCCTCTTTAAGTACTGCTTTAACAACCGCTTCTACGAATGCAGGATGGGTTACTACAGCCTTTTCTGGTATACTTGCATTTAATAAATTAACTTTCAGCAGAATTCGTTCTCCTTGGTTTATATATTGTTTAATCCCATCAAGAGGAGTTAAAAGTGATTCTAGGTTTATTTTGGGATAGTTACTTTTTTGAATGCATACTGTAGGGTTTTTTAATTGGCTATTGTGAGACATTATATTCGAAATTCTTAGCTTATTTATTAACATATATATGATTACAAAATCATATTAATGGGGGATTTTTCCGCGGATTTTTTAGTAAATCTTGATTTTCTCCTGTATATAATAATTTCTTATTTTGGATTTTATTATTTTCAGATATGTAAACGAAATCTGTACTGCAGCATTGGGTTTTTTATAGATGTTGCATATCATTATTTGTAGGAATGGAGGAAAGGTGGGGAATTTTCCCTCAATGTATACCTCCTATTTTTATGCAACCTTAGGGTATCCCTTCCTTCCTACTACTAAAAGTACTGTTGAAATTGAATCAATCCACTAACAATATTAGGTTTTGTTATAGTTGTTACAATACTTTATCAAAATATTTATATAAGATTATTTAGATGTATTTACCATGCTATAGTATAGCATTTATGGGAGGCAAAAAATGAAAAAGAAATTGTTAGGTATTTTTGTATGTATGCTGTTATGCGTTGCTGGTTTTTCAGTAACAGGTGCCATGAATATTGAAAAAGCTTCTAGTATGACACCCAAGTCAGCTTCCCTCGACATATTTTGGGAAGATAACTTTGATAATTATACAATAGGTCCTTTGCATGGTCAAGGTGGGTGGGAATCATGGGATAACAACCCTGCAACAACCGCATATGTGACGGATAACCAATCCCACAGCCCTTCTAACTCGGTGGAGATCGCATGGTTTTCGGGTGTGTCCGCAGATATAGTGCAACGGTTCTCTGGAGTTAGCTCAGGTAACTGGAATATTACAGCTTGGCAGTATGTCCCCAGTGATATGGAGGGTGAATCGTGGTTTATTCTGTTAAACACCTACAATCACGGTGGTCCATACCACTGGTCAACCCAGCTAGTAGTTAGCACCACAAGTGGTCGCATATATGATGTTGATAATCCTGACGACTGGTTGCCGCTAATAACCGACGATTGGGCCGAGATACGTGTTGAGATAGATTTTGAAGCAGATATTCAAACAGCGTACTATGATGGTGAATTTCTGCTTGAGAAAAGTTGGACTGCGGGAGTCCAACCAGGGGGTTTGAAAAACCTCGCATGTGTCGATCTATGGGCTCATACAAGTCCGTCAACCTCTATATACTATGACGATTTCATTCTTGAAGGAGTAATTAGTGATGATCCTATTTTACTCTGTGAAGGTGACCTTCATTTTGGAAATGTAAAAGGAGGTGCAACTTTAACGGATAGTTTTTCTGTTGAAAATGTTGGTGGCGGATTGCTAGATTGGAAGATTACGGATGAGCCAAGCTGGGGAACCTGGACATTTGATCCTGAAGAGGGTGACGATTTACCACCTGGAGCTCCAGTAACGGTACAAGTAACTGTTGTTGCACCAAAACAAAAAGACGAATATGCTGGAACAATAAAAATAGAAAATATGGAAAATCCTGATAATACCTGCATAATAGATGTATCAATGACAACACCTAGAAACAAAGTATTCAACATAAACCTGTTATTCCTAAGATTCTTAGAAAATCATCCACATCTATTTCCAATAATAAGGCACATGCTAGGGTTATAAAACAAAACCCTCTCTTCTTTTCTTTTTGTTACAGATGTTGCAGTTTTTATTTTATCAAAAACATTTATATTAAAATATTTGATAACAACTACTCCAGATATATTTCTGGGGAGGTAAAATTTGATAAATAATTTGTTAAGGGAAACGTTTTAATTTAATCCTAATTTATCTTCATTATCATAATCAGAGAGGAAATATGGTTACAATTGATATTGATAAATGAGTTTTTTTACATTTTTAAACACCTAAATGCTAAATTTATAAATCATAAATTTATAATAATATAAAATTAATAGACTGTTGATATTTGATTTACTGATCTAGGGTGAAAAATTGGAAAAAACTAGTAATGAAAAAAAAGATCATAATTCTGTTCTAAATAAAAAGAAAAAAATAATAGTCGGAATTGCTTTTTTACTAATTATAATCATACTAGGATTCAGCTATTATATGTTTTTCTATCAAGAACCTCTAAATGAAGAAAGAGGTGAAAATAGAATTGTAGACGATACTATTAGTCCTCTTGGAGTACAACAAGCGGTATCATTAGAAATACGTCGAATCCATAAAAAGGGTATTGAAAATCTAATGAGGAATGTAGGGAACTCATGGAAGAAAAAACCCATTTATCATTTTGTTGCAATTATTGATGATAAAGAGTGGATTGGCAAAGATATTACCAGTTGGGATACTGGATATGTCGGCTGGGAGAATGTTAAATTGGTCAAAGACGAACAAGTAGAATGTAATATTGAACTGGAAATTTTTGAAACAAAGAAAAAATTATTCCGTTCATATGATCAAAAAGTTATCAGTTTTCAGATAACCTATGATTTTAAAACTGGTCGCTGGTATGGCGATGATAACTTTAACGATATTGATGGTTATGGACATTACGGCAACGAAAACTATGAGATTTGGTTTTACGTCCATCAGGCAGAAGAAGATGATGATGGTATACCCTATTGGTGGGAGGTAAATAAGTTATATACTGATCCTAAGGTCGATGATTCAAAATTAGATCCTGATAAGGATGGTATTCCAACTGCTTGGGAATGGAAATGGGGTTATAATCCCTTTGTTTATGATGATCATTCTGTAATCGATTCAGAAAAAGATGGTTTATCAAATCTAGAAGAATATACTATGAGAAAATGGTTGGCTGACCCTTTTTACAAGGATATCTATATTGAAGTGGACTTTATGGAAAAGGGCCCTGGTTTGTTTGCACATAAGCATGTTTTCTGGAAAGAATCTCAATTTATGCTGATAGATAAATTCCATGAACATGATATAACTGTACATATTGATGATGGTTGGCCTGGAGGTCATACTATTGGTGGTGGAGAATACTTGAATTACATAGAGGATTATATAGGTATGTTTAGTGGTATTGGAACAGAGTATTATAAATATCATTTTGCTGATGAAAGAAAAGGAGTTTTCCGTTACGTATTTATTTGTCATTCTGGAGGGTGGGCTTGGCCTCAGGATCATAAGATGTGGGTTGATGTTATCTCAATCCCCAGTAGTTTCAAGTATTTTACACAAAACATGTTTCCACCCGCATTTACACCAAGGTTACAAAGAATAAGTATGGCTGTTACTGTGATGCATGAATTAGGGCATACCCTTGGACTTATATCGTCATATCATGGAGGTATAGACAACGCGACTATGGTAGGGAAAAATGATTTACCTCCTCTCCAAAAGATTAAAGCATATTTTGAAGCAATAAAATATTGGAAAGATTATGAGAGTTGTATGAATTATAATAAAGTCAGATCTTACTTTCTAGATTATTCTGATGGGAGCCATGGTCCTCATGATTTTGATGATTGGGGTTTTATTGATCTTACTTTTTTTAATAAGCCTTGGAATCTACAACCATAACCTAATCATTATTTTACATATCATTTCTCCAATTACATTACAAGTCATTCCCTATAAATCTTGGGTAATTGTCCTTGTAAAATCTTATAGGTTTTTACCTCCCTTGGTACAGTTGATATTGAGGATGGTTGGAACATTAAGTAGAGACGATCATTTATTATTCAGGCATCCAGCTCCATTTATGGGTCGTTGTGGCACTAAAACTGATGTAGTTCTTTATTGTATTTGGAAATTTGATAGAGAGATCTTCCATTATCATATAAAGCTGATTAGCGTTCTTCAGAATAAAAAGCAGTTCGAGATCAACATAACCTATTGAATATATAACTTCATCTAAATTTGGATTTTTTTCTATATAATCGATGATCTCAGGTAGCTTATTATAGTCTTTAAGAATAATATCAACTTTGTACCTCTGATAACCTAATTTTGGAAAGTTGATATTGACCCTGAATGCCCTAATTACGCCCAATTCCTTTAGTTTTTTTATTCTATTAGTTATTGTAACAGCAGTTGAATTAAGTGAATCAGCGATCTCTGTTGTTGGCATCCTTGCATTTTGCGAAATTAATTTTAAGAGATGATAATCAAAATCATCAATTTCCACTCTTTTATCCCTACCATACATTGTAGATTTTGCTCTATTAACCCTTTCTTCGTCTTTTTCATCTAACAAAAACGAATATCTATACATATATACTTGAAAAATTATTGAAAACACCTGATTTGCAAAATAATCTCTGAATTTACTTATAATTATTTTCCATACAGAATATGACTTGGATATACCTTTTACATCTGAAATTATTACAAGATTATAATGTCCCTCAGTTGAGTGAATAATTCTAGTATCTTTACTTTTTACAAAATAATCAACAATCTCTTTCCTTATTTCTGGAGATGCATATTGATAAGTAAAGTAGAATCTATGCCTGATATACCCTAGCAAATAGTCATCGGTTTCTGTATAAAATCCTTTGATTATTCCATTCTCTTGAAGCCTTTTTACTCTATAAGCCACTACATCTTTATGCAAACCGACTTTCTTACCGATTTGAGAAAACGATTGTCTGGAATCAATGTCAAGATGATATAGAATTTTCCGGTCCTTCAAATCTATATTTTCCATTCAATTCTGCAAAATAATATTTTATAACATTATTTTAACGTTTTGCGGAATACTTCTTTATCTTAATTATTAAATACTTAAATCCTAAGAATTACGGATAGAGATTTTTTTATTTATTGTACTAGTTTATAGATCTCAAATTATATTCATTCATGATCACTTGATAAGTGATTCTGAAGATCATTACATGTTGGAAAGTACGTTTTAACCCCATCTTGTTCACAAGTATCACATTTCCATGCATCTCCTGGTGAGAATTGTGATCCATGTACTGCTGAATAGTGGGTACTTCGTTCGTCTTGTGTATCAAAATACTTTTTTGGCCTATCACATATATGACATTTGAAGGCATTTGGCATGCCCATAGATTTTTCACCTCCGCCAAGATTTGGAAACAAGACAAACCTTAAAAACTTTACTTTTAAAATATTGTTAGGAATAATAGTAAAATCTCAAAATATCGTTGATATAGTATGCCATAATAAAGAACATTTTTTCCACAGGAATAGGTATTCTTCAGTAAAAATGTATTATTTTTTCCGAACGATATGAAACTTGATTAACCCTTATCTTTTTTTATTGCCATAATAGACAAAATTAACCCTCAAACACATTTTTTTTAGATAATAGTTGTAAAACAAACCTTAAATATGCTAATTAACGAAGTTGAATACTGTGGAGTGACAAAAATGGATATAAAAGAGATAGAAGCTTTGGTAGATGAACTTTCTGGTACAAAGAATAAAAAAGCAGTTGTAAAAGAAATACCATGTGAATCACGTAATCCCTCAAAGAAATTTGATACTAGAATAGAAGAAATATATATTATAAAAAAGCAAAGAGCGCTTAACCCAGATGAATTAATTTTACCAAAGCATGGAGCAGTTAAGATAAATGAACTAATTTACCCAAAGAAACGACCATCCATTTAAATTACGACATATTTTCAAAAGTATGGTATAACGTAATCTACCTTCTGGGGGAAACACAAGGTTATTAAGATATATTTTTAAAGAAATTGATGTTTTGAAATTGTAGTTTTGGAGGAGGAAAAGTAAATGAAATACGAAGAAATATTAGAAGTTCTTGCTCCTTGTTGTAGTAATTGCAGAAAATGTATTTTCTACTCAAATGGTGAAATTCTAAACCACAGTGTGAAATTAAAAGAATTACTAGGGTCTTTTGATAATTATGCTGAAAGGTTTTCGAAGTTTCTACCCGTGTTTAAAAATTATCCACAATTTAAAGAACTGCTAGAACTTTTTACACAAGCGGACTGTGATGGATGCCGTAATCAAACATGTGCTGTATATCCAGATTGTGGAGTTGTTGATTGCTATAGGAGTAAAGGAGTTGACTTTTGTTTTGAATGTGATGAATTTCCTTGTGAAAAAACAAACTTTGACACTGATTTAAAACGTAGATGGATTCTAATGAATACTCGTGCAAAAGAAATTGGTATAGAAGCCTATTGTAATGAAAGTATGAAATTCCCTCGTTATAGATATAATGTTGGACCTGAATAATATCAGAACTCGAAATAGTAATCAGGATAAAAGCTAGCGGCTTTAATAGCAAGTTTGAGCCCTATTTTATTATTCCCTTTTAACCTGATAGTTGAATATCTTTCAAGGTTAGATACGGATTTAAGTATTGATACAATAAATGGTATTAAGAAAACAAGGAAAATGTGGGAAAAAGGCAAGGAAATATGAAATTAATATTTGCAATTTCTTAGAGATCAAGTTACAAGAATATTTAGCTCTTATAGAAGGTAAAACATCGGATGATCTAGGTTCTTCCAATAAATCATTTTCAAATAATAATTTACGCCGAGGGGGAGATTCGAACTCCCGAGGTGCAAAGCACCACGAGCTCTCCAGGCTCGCGCCGTACCGGGCTGGGCCACCTCGGCAAAAACAATAGCCGGAATACTATTCTCTTTTTATGTTTTTTTCCAGATTGAAGGATACGTCCCCTTATTCATTAAAACTCGTTGTAGTGTAGCACATATTCCAGAATCTTTTTGAATCATCTGTTCAGAAGGTATTAAAACATTAACAAGGGCTACACCCTCCTCTTTCAATGTTAAAACGGCTGCCAAATCACCTTTTTTAATATCTGTATCAATCTCTACAATTCCAGGGATTGCTAGATTTGCTCCGTGACAGAGTGCATCTACAGCAGAATCCCTTATTACAATCGTTGGTAAATGATCTAATAATCTTCTCATAGGTAAAATCTTAGACCGAATTTCAGTTTCATCTTTCTCTTCTTTCCAAAATATATATGCATCCTTAACATCTTGAAGTGTTACAGAATCTTCTTCAATTATATTTCCCACTCTGGTTCTTCTAAGTTCTGAAAGATTAGCACCACATTTTAGTTTTTTACCAATATCCACACATAAGGTCCTAATATATGTTCCAGCTTCACAACCAACACGAAATAAAACGTCAGTTCCTTTTATCTGAATAATTTTAAAATAGTAAATTTGTCTTTTTCTTCTAACTCTTTTAACTGCCGATCGTAAAGGAGGAATTTGATAAATTTCTCCAACAAAACTATTACAAACTTCTATTATCCTATTTTTTTCAACTTTTTTATGAAGTTTCAATACTCCAACATATTCTTTTCCAGCCAATAAAAGAACTTGTAGAGCACGTGTAGCTTCGCCAAGAGCAATTGGAAGAACTCCAGTAGCCCCAGGGTCAAGTGTACCACCATGGCCTACCTTCTCGATTTCTAGAATATCTTTTACCCATGCGTCAACCTGGTGAGATGTTGGCCCACTAGGTTTATCTAAATTTATAAAACCGTTGTTTAATAAGTCGTTTGCTTTCATCTCATCAGGATATATCCCGTAATTAGGATTTGTTTTAGCTGAGACTTTAATCAATCTTTTTCGTTTTTTGGAAGAAGGCAGCATATAATTTTTCCAACCGTTTCTATCTAGAATAAGAGTAGAATATAAAAAGTAGTTTATTTCTTAATTTCTTTTATAATAATGTCAACAATTTCATCTGGTGTCTTATCTGAAGAATCAACTACAAGATCATAGATGGACGTATCCTCTAAGTCAATATTATAATACTTTTTATAACGAGTAGCTTCACTATTTTCTCTTTTCAATATCTCTTTTTTTCTCTTTTCAATATCTCCATTTTCTCGTTTTACTATCCTACTTGCTCTCGTTTCTAAATCGGCCTCTAATAATATTTTTATCGCGGTTATATGGTTACAATGAGCAAGCCATCCAGCTATACGCCCTTCCACAATTGCATTTCCCTTTTGCAATATTTCTAGTTGATATCTATCTAATTGCTCGTCAACCTCTTTATGTTTTTCACAATAGTTGCCAAATTCCTCAAGAGACATGTTGTACTTTTCTGCCATCTTCCGAAAAATATCCCCAGAATAAATGTGTTTCAGTCCAAGTTTTTTTTCTAAAAGTGTTGCAATAGTTGTCGTGCCAGCACCCGGAAGACCACTAATTGTAATTATTGTCATGTTCTCTATTTTATAGAGGGCCTAATTTTCTTCTTGATGTTTTGCCACCAGGCTGACCAGCTAATCACTTTTAGTCCTTGTCGTATCAACTGCCCCACCACCATTGAAAATAAAAGATATAGTAAAAACCAGTTGGACATTATGCTAATACCACGTCCAAATAATGATGCACCACTAGCCCATGGAACAGTAAAGAAATAATAATCCAAATTACCTAAAAAATACATTAACCATATGAATATTGGAGCGATAAATAAAAACAAGAAAAACATGGGTTTCATCATTCCACTCGATGACTCAGTTGTCATTTTCATTATCTGTGGTTGCATTTTCATGAGTTTGTTCACTCTATTTGTATTGCCTTCTTTTCGTGCTTTACTTATCTCTTTTTGGAACGCTCGGCTGGCTTCTTGTGCCTTTCCCATTGCTTTCCAATCTGTAAAAAGATTTGTAAAAAATGAAGAGAGAAATACGACAAATATCCCAGCAAGAACTATCGTTAATAAAGGATAACTTCCACCAAATCCAATAAGAGGATAGAAAACAGAATTAAGTGATGTGGCGATCGTTCCCCTTATACCAGGATCTCCAAATATAAAGATCATTACAAACATGAGCAACATAAGCATCAATAACTGACTTCCTTGTGCTTTGTTATTCATTTCAATCACTTCAATACAGGTGCTGCTTCTTTTACAGCACCATCTATATCATCGTCATGGTTAAAAACAATTTTTACTGGGGCACCAGTAAGCGCTGCATATGCCATAGCAACTGCTCTATTAATCTGTTGATGTTCATCTATTTTTTCTTTAGAGTCAGAGTCCCTACTTCTTGTGGCATCATTTGCTCTTCGATTATAAATTTCAGTGGAATCTGCTTCAACTACAACTATAGCTGTAGGATTAAGTTTTTTTACCACCCATTCAGGTAATCCAGGTAAATAACCTTTTGGAGTTTTTATTGTGCAATGCGTATCAACAATAACATTTTTCATACCTGCTATTCTCTCAGCTGTTTTTATTTGAAGCTTTTTTTGTTGGTCTAATGATAGTTTCCTCATTTCATCTCTATCTTTAACTATACCCATTTCTTTTGCAATGACTATCATTACCGTTCCAAAGGTTACAAATTGTATATCCATTCCTTCTGCAGCCTTTTTCATAACTGTTGTTTTACCAACTCCTGGTATTCCTGTTACTACAACAACTCCCATTTTATCGATCACTATTCAGCTCCAAAAAATCCTCTCAGTACAGGGTGCATTTCCATTGCCTGCTCTTTTGCTATTTGTTCATATAGGTTGATCATAATACCCACGGTAAGAAGTAAGCCTGTACCACTGGCATTTCCAACAGTACCAATAGCATCTGCAAATCCTGCCAAAGCACCAACGGCAAAACCACCTATAACTGTTACAACAGGTATATATCTCTCAAGAACTCGTCCTAAAACCCTTGGATCTCTCCTGAAGCCAGGTATTTGCATGCCAGAGCTTTGGATCTGCTTTGCCACCGACTTTGCTCCCATATCTGTTGTTTCAATCCAGAATTTAGCAAAGAGAATAGATCCAAAAATCATTACTGACAGGTAAATTATAACTTTTAAAGCATATTGCCAGGGAGCATGACCACCTGGTACTCCTCCACTAAGTATAGGCATAAGCCAACCATTTATACCATTAAGGTTAGAAAGATACCATGCACCACCAGCGACAGGTGCTGTAGATCCTGCTGCAGTATCATATGCTCCTATCCACCATTGCCCCCCAAGAAACGGGATATTTTTCATCCCCGGATGTGTATAGAACAAAAGGGCAAACATGTTAATATTTGCCAAAAGAGCGGCCATTAAAATGACAGGAATATTAGAAGCATAAATTAGCCTAATTGGATATCTTCCCCTTGCTCCTCTCACCCTACCATGCGCTAAAGGCAACTCAATTCTCGATGACTCGGTATAAACAACAATCAGAAATATAAATATCGTACCCAGTACCGGCACTATCGCATTTTGAAATCCCTGATGGCCAATAAATATCCACTGAAAACCATGGTCTACTATTTCCCCTAAAGACATTTGAGAGGTCATATAATATGTTCCGGGAATGGCACCTGCAGGTGGATTAAATACGCTTAATGGAACTGATGATTGCCCAGGCAACCAGTTAAAGAGACCGGTAAATATCGCTTGAGAAACACCAGCGGCGATAAACAGAGAGATACCAGAACCAATCCCCCACTTTGAGATCAGTTCATCCATAAGAAATACTAGAAGTGCTCCTATGAACAACTGTGAAATTATTATAGCGTTAGCCCAACCAAGACCAGTCATACCTATTAAACCATCACTTGGACTCAAATATCCATAAACCTGCGGAATAGCTTCGACAAGTATCATTACAATAACTAGTACCTTCTGTGTTCCTTGGTAAATTGCTTTATCTTCTTTTTTGGTAAGGTCAAGTTTTATAATTTTTGCACCAACGAAAAGTTGTAAAATAATAGATGCAGTAACAATTGGCCCTATACCAAGGTGCATAATAGAACCGGATGCCCCTGCCATAATTGCACGGAAACCCGCAAACATATCAAGTACGGTCCCACTAACACCCCATATTAAAACATTTGTTAAAATAAAATAAATAACCAAACACAAAATAGTCCAACTGATTTTTGTTCTAAAATTAACATGCCCTTCAGGTTTGGAAACAGCAGGCCATCTCTCAATTAGAGGTTTTAAGGCATATAAACGACTTTTCTTTTCTTCTGCCATAATAAAACCTTATTCAATCTTTACTTCTCCCTTTTTTTCAGCAATTTTATCTATTGCTTTTTGTGACGCTGCTTTAACCCTTATTTTTAAGCTGCTATTAATCTTTCCCCCTCCTAACAACTTGTCAAAACCTTCCTTTGTGAGATCTATGTCTTTTTGTCCAGTGAATTTTTCTTCCAACTGACCAACATTTATTGTTTTATCTATTTTAGAAATGCCCTGTTGTCTTTTAAAACCAGATCTTCCAAAGTGATCTGGCATGTTTTTTAACATATACATATATCTGTGTTTAAGCAAACCTGCATTTCCTCGACCTCCTCTAAGACCAGCTCCTCTGCCGCCCTTTTTTCCTCTACCATGAGTCATGGATCCTCTGAATTTCTTAGTTTTTTTCTTCGTCAATTCAATCACATTCCGTAATTTCTCCTGATTATAGGTCGAAAGCAGATAAATTAATATATTATTATACTTTCGGATAAGGTTTAAAAGGGCGCATATCTACATATCTGGATCGACGTAACCTACAGTTTTCATTATAAAGACAGCTTTATTATTTTTCTTTGCTGTCTCCTCTGCTACTTTCTTTGCATCTTGTAGCGTACATTTGCCAAGATCGTTGATGCGTTCTCCGTCGTCTAAGATATATTCTTCATTAGCACTTTTGACATATTTCATTTTTACAGCCTATTTATCGCTTTTTTAATATGGTCAATAAATGTAGGTTTTTAAAACTGACTGGTTTTTCCAATCTTTTGTTTATGTAGATATTTCTTATTTTATTAAATAAAAATATTAGATATTTGTCTCAATTCTTAGTAGTGTTACATTATAGTATACAACTTTTTTATCATGAAATTTAAAAGTCCATCTTATTGGAAAATCATAGTCTTTTCGATATGTTATAATCCCACCTAATGAAGAAATCATTTTTTCTAGGAAAGGAATTGTTTTTTTCAGATGAATAGAATAAAGTATTTTTGAGATCTCAAAGCCCTTTTCAATAAACTTTCTATCTGCTTTTTGATTGCTTTTCTGTGCACCAAACGGCGGATTCATAATAATCGTATTGCATTTTGTTTGAACATTTTTTACATCGTCTACCTTGAACTCTATTTCTAAATTATTTTCCTTTGCGTATTTTTTAGCAATTGTTATAACGTCTTTGTCAGCATCAATTCCCGTAACCTTTTTTGCACCAGCAATCATAGCACCAACAGAGAAAATACCCGTGCCACAGCCTAAATCTACAACTGTTTTATTTTCTATGTCTCCAAATTGATGTGCTATGCAAATAATGTCAGCAACAATACTTGCAGGTGTCATATATTGTTCTAAAATTGGAATTGGTTTATTTGGTAAGGGTACTTTTTGAAGCAATATTTCCAATTCTCTTTTTTTCATGATTAATCGTAAAAATAGAAATGGGTTTTAATAAACTTACTAGAAGCAGATTTATTTTTTTTTCTGCAAGATTTAATATACTAGTAAAACCATAATATACTCAAATGGGGATTTAACTAATATGAAAAAAAAATTGATATGTTTTCTAATATGTACGTTATTGACTTTCTCCTTTGTAACCACCGGAACCTCTTTCTTTGATGAGAAACAACAAGAATCGGTTATTCTTGATGATCCATTGGTGACACCAAAAAAACCTGGACATATGACTGATCCATATCCTTCTCTTCCAGTTCCTGAACAAATAAGCGTGATATCTCATCAAATACCGCAACCTATTAACGCACCATCACCAGAAGTAATCGACATGATCATTCAACTCACCGAACCATTATATTTAGGTTTCCTCGAAAACCTTACCGCATTTGGCCCACGGGAAACAGGCACCCAAGCCTGTTGGAATGCTGGTGATTGGATCTATGATCAATTTGAGGATATGGGCTTGCAGGTTAGATATCATAATTGGAGCTATAAGGGATATTCTGGGAGTAACATAGAGGCTACTATCCCTGGTACTGATCCAACTAGCGATGGAATATATCTTGTGTGTGCACATTATGATAGTGTAAGTGGTAGTCCAGGAGCTGATGATGATGGATCTGGTGTTGTTGCCGCTATGACTGCTGCTTATATCATGCGAGATTATACATTTAACCACACCCTCCGATTTGTTGCTTTCTCAGGGGAAGAACAAGGATTACTTGGAAGCCATGAATATGTTGTAGAAGCATATAACAACGGGGACAATATAATTGGTGCGTTAAATGCCGATATGATTGGTTTTGCCCTCACACAATATCAGGGTGACAGAATTATAATATATGAGGATGAATCAGATTGGCTTTATTACTATACAGAAGATATTAGCCAGCAATATACCGATTACATTGGATTAATTACATTACAAGGTGGATTTTCCTGGGGCAGCGACCATTACTACTTCTGGGAATATGGATACGATGCATTATTCTACCATGAATATGAATTCAACCATTTCTATCATTCACCCGCGGATAACATCACCAATATGAATATCACATATGCCGTAAAAGGCTCGAGACTTATTCTTGCAACGCTTGCTGAACTTGCTCAATCAATTACTCTAAGTGATCCACCTAACGCACCAACAATATCTGGTCCCACAAATGGAATAGAGGGACTTGAGTATGATTTTACCTTTGTTACAACTGATCCGAATGGTGACGAAGTATTCTACTACATTGGTTGGGGAGACGGCACCAACAGTGGATGGATCGGACCGTATCCATCAGATGAAGAGGTAATTGTAAGTAACACATGGTTTGAACATGGTACATATGACATCAAAGCGAAAGCCAAGGACACCTATAATGCTGGAAGCGAGTGGTCAGATCCGTTTACAATTAACATAGCCGAAGGCCCAAAACTTGATATTGAACCTATCGTTGGTGGATTATTCAAAGTAAAGGCAGTGATAAAAAACACTGGAGCTGTTGAAGCAAATAGCGTAAATTGGAAAATTAATCTAAATGGTGGTTTAATATTAATAGGAGAAGAAACTTCTGACACAATTCTTACTATACCTGCTGGCGGAGAACAAACGATAAATTCAGGATTGATATTAGGATTGGGAAAACCAATCATAACCGTTACAGCCGAGATACCTACAGATTCAGATATAAGAGAACAACAAGCGTTTCTTCTAGGATTCGTTATTGTAGTTAACCCTGGTGGTAGTTTATAGAATAAAAATATATAGGAACCTCTCCTCTAAGTTATTTCCTTCTAATAATAAAATTAAAAAAATGGAATGTCAGTTTGATTTATATATGATCGAGCAAAAAAGAAAAAAGTTACCGTGAGTTGAATTAAAGCCTTCAACCACCCTTTTAAACATAAAACAAGCTATAAAACTAGTTGAGACGATAAATTTATTTGCTAAAACTAGTTTAAGTGCCGTTTACACCTAATGGGCTTGTAGATCAGCTCGGAAGATCGCCTCCTTGGCATGGAGGAGGCCTCGGGTTCAAATCCCGACAAGTCCACTTTATTTGTTTTTTATCATAGGATTTTTTAAATAAACTTTTAAAATAAATATTTTCAAATACAAAAACTATAAATAATAGAAATCATGTTTTAGGATTGCTAATATATAAAATTGTAGGTCCTATGATTCGTACAAAAGTAATAAATGATTCTACCGATTTAGTATCAATAATGAGGGCATTTGACTCCTCAACAAAAAAAGAAGTTTTTTTTGAGATATCAAAGGATTGGACACCAACAAGTGTAATAATTGAAAAATTCGGGACAGAAGGTCAAGAAGCTCTCGAATTTTTTGACCATATGAAACTTGCAGAAACTAAATGGACTACACCCGAGGAAGGAATTGAAGGAAAACCTCAAAAAATGTACCGCTCTTTTTACTCGCTTTTTAATATAAACATTTCTTGCCCTGTTAACGAAATAAGTGAAATTTTTACCATTTCTGCTTTAGATGATGATAATTTCCAAAAACTAGAGAATGAAATATATCAGTTTATTGGAGCAAACGGCACCTATGGAAATAAAGTATCTGAAAACTTTCAAATTTCCAATACAGCCTTAAAAGCTTTAGTAAAGCGATCAAATAAATTCCACTACACCGGCCTAAAGATTACTAGAAAACAAGATTGATTATTTACAATTGTTTTTTAAGGAAACTTTATATTCTATCTGTAATGGAATATGAAGTAATACTTCAGGCTTTTTGGCTTATAATTCCTGCGTATATCGCCAATGCGAGCGCTGTTTTAGTTGGAGGAGGGACACCTGTTGATTTTGGAAAAAATTGGAAAGATGGAAAAAGGATTCTTGGTGACGGTAAGACTTGGCGTGGGCTTTTTGCTGGTGCTTTTATAGGAATGATCGGAGGCTTTGGTTTAGCTGTTGCAGCTAGGTATATTGCGTTGAGTGATTTTGCTTTTTTAAATTTAAGTGATTTTGAAGGATTCCCTCTTATGATTCCAATAATCTTTTCGCTTTGTTTTGGTGCATTAACTGGTGATGTTGTAAAAAGTTTTTTTAAAAGAAGAATAGGAAAAAATCGTGGTGAAGGTTGGTTTTTGTTTGATCAAATTGATTTTATTGTAGGTGCATTTTTTTTTAGTTTTTTAGTTAGTGGAATATTACAAGTATCGGGACTTATGTCTAATAATTGGTTTTATGAAAGCTTTACTTTATGGCATATTTTATTTCTCATTGTTATTACACCATTCATTCATCTTACCGCCAACTTTTTACATAAAAAATCACATACTATCAATGCAAAAAGATAAAGTATTTAGACTGTCTATTATTTTTATATTTCATTAAAGGGTGTTTTTATGGCTAAAAATTCAAATTCTAGCAAAGTCCGGGTAAAAGAACCTAGCATGAAATCAATGAATGAAGATTTAAAACAGTGGCTAACAGAAAAGGACAAAGAAAACCTATCCAAAAAAATTAAAACACATAAAAAAATTAAAAAACCACATGGGGTGTGTCAGGTTTGCAGTACAAATACCTCTAATGAAGTCTGTATAAAATGCGGTAGATCGGTGTGCAGTTCATGTTATTTTAATCTAGTGGGCCTCTGTGAAAAGTGCTTAACAAAAGAGACCGCAGAAAAATGGAAAAATAAAAGACCAGATTGGGAAAAAGTTCTCGGTGTTGATTGGGTGGATTAGTTTTTTCTTTCTCTTTTTATTCTTTCTCCCTCCAGAAATAATGCGAGCATAGCTCTTACTGTTCTCCATGATGATGGATAGATTGGTACTCCTGCCGCTTTGAGATCGAGGACTAGGTCTTCGAATTCCTTTCCCCCAACCCAAAAACCCAGTATTGGTTTTTTGTATTCCTCGTGTAGTTTTCTCTCCCGTACCATTTTAAGTATAGCTCCAGTATATTCCCTTGGACGGGCGTACCCACCGTGTACTGATGCTACAACAATACCATCGATGTTCGGATCTTCCAACAGCGCTCGTGTGCACACTTCGTATCTGTAGAATCCTGCATCAGCTGATAGATCTACAGGGTTGTTTGGCCTGATAAGATCTGGTAATATTTTATCGATTTTTTTGTATGTTTTTTCAGAAAGTTTTGGTATACTGAGACCATTTGCTACACAGGCATCTGTGAGAAGTATACCTAGTCCACCCCCATTTGTGATTATTCCAATCCTGTTTCCTTGTGCGGGAGGTTGTCCTGCTAGCGCTCGTGCCATATCAAAGAGCTCTACTACATCCCGGCAGCGTATACCACCTGCTTGTTTTATTGCAGCATCGTATATTTTGTCGCTTCCAGCCATACTGCCCGTGTGAGATGCTGTCGCCCGTGCTCCTGCTGCACTTCGTCCTGCTTTTACTACAAGTACCGGTTTGTCACAGGATTTTATACTTTTCATGAATTCTTTTCCTTTTTTTATTCCTTCAATGTAGAGTCCTATAACTTTAGTTTCAGGATCCTGGCTGAAATAGTCAATAAGGTCATCATCATCGATGTCTAACTTGTTCCCCACTCCAACAATCTTTGATAATCCTACAAATTCATTATTGGCCAGGTAAATCATACCCATTCCAAGTGCTCCACTTTGACTGATCAATGCAAGGTTTCCTTTCCTTGGCATCCCAAACGCGAAGGATGCATCAAGATTTACTGAGGCGTTTTTGTATCCCATTGTATTTGGACCGAGTATGTGCATTTTAGAACCTTCAACATGTTTTTTTATTTTGTTTTCTAATTCATGATTACCTACTTCACTGAATCCAGAGGATATAATAATTACACCGTGCACTTTCTTTTGTACACATTCATTGATGATCTCAGGAACTATCTTTGCGGGTACTGCGATAAGTGCAAGATCGATTTCTCCAGGAACATCTGTTATTTTTTTGTAGCATTTAAGACCCATTATATATTTTTCACGAGGATTAACAGGATAGACTTTACATTCATAGTCGGAAACAAGGATATTTTTTAATGATGCATTCCCTATCTTTGTAATGTTGTTCGAGGCTCCAATAACTGCTATACTTTTTGGTTTGAAAAATGTCTCAAGTTCTTGCTTCATATATCATCCACATCTTCAATTTTTTTTTGACAAGTATTCCAGATAACGTATTTTGTTACTTAAACGTAGTGCGGCTGTCTAATTATTTCTAAAAGTATATTTTTATATTTTTATATATATCTTTTCATGATTTGTACAACTTCTTTACTGTTTTTTGCCTTTACGTACTCCTCTAGCGGTTGCCTATTAAGATCTAAAAATTGAGGCGACCATTTGTAAATATTTAAAATATCTTTGGCATGTTCTTTCTCACCTAGTATATAAAGTGCAGATGAAAAAGCCTCGAGTGTTGTCAACTTAAACGGTTTGCCATAATTTACAGGATTAGCGGCAACTAAAAAGGGTAACGCCCTGGATATATTTTTCCGATCTAAGTATTCAAAAGATCTTTCTGCATTTTTCCACGAACAGTCGATAGCCAATATTCCGTTTTCTTTAGCAATTTTAATATCCTCTTTTGAAAGACTTTTTTTAGCAAATGGATTTAATAAAATGGAATGTTTTAGTACTTTTCTTATATTTTTCTCAAGTTTAACAAAACCAAACTTATGTAGTTTTTTTGCACTACATTTTTTCGGATCATCTTCGTTTGTGTGATATACGATAAGTTGAATTTTTCTTTTCATCTTCCACCTATCTTAATGTCAAAAACAACGTGACTCACACCAGGTGCATATGATTTTATATATTTATATTTCAAAAGCTTAGCCTTTGTATCGTATTTTTCGGCTGTCTGTTGAATAACTTTCAAAACCCTATCTGGAATCAACTCATTAGGAGATATATCATGATAATGTAAAACTCCTGTTTTATTTTTTAAACATTCAATACTAGTTGATAAAAATCTGTATGTATCGTCAATGCACCCCAATATAACTCTATCAGCAATATTTTTTGGGGCCATTTTTCTGTTATCTCCAAGCAATGGTTTTACTACAGAGGTTACATGATTCAATACGATATTTTTACATAAATACTTATACGCAATAGAATTGATCTCACAGGAGAAAATCTTTTTTGGTTTACAATAAACTGCTATTGGCATTGTAAAATAACCAATGCCTGCAAAAAGATCAACTACAATTTCATTCTTGTTTGAAATATTTGCCATACGTAATCTTTCGTCCATGTTCCCAGATGAAAACATGATTTTCTGCGGATCTAAGTTGTATCTAATACCGTTTTCTTTATGGATTGTATCAGTATTTTTAGAACCATAAATTATTTCAACTTTCGGTTCCCGATATGTTCCTGAAATGCCGCCAACATCATTGAGAACTGTTTTACAATGAAGAATTTCAGCATACTTTTCACCTATTATTTCCTGATATTTATTAAGATCTTCTTTCAATTTAATAGTTAATACATCTCCGATTTTTTCCCATTTATCTGTAAGACAACAAATTAATTCTGAAGGAATTTCATTTGAAAGTAATTTTTTTATTTGGTTTAAAGGAGTTTCAATCATTACGACATGGTTTAATAGAATTAAACTATAAAATTTGATTCCCAATTTTTTGTTTCCAACAACTCTATTTACCATAATTCTATTCTCCTATTAAATGGATTTATTTCCCTATGATCTGCGTAAAAACCAGGAAAACATAATGCGAGATATCAGAAATACGCTCGAGGTAAGAAAACATTTTGTATTTGAATCAGGAACCGGCTCTGGAAAAACCATTTGTGCACTTTCTTCAACACTACAATATGCATTGGAAAGCAATAAAAAAATAGTTTATACGACTCGTACAAACGCTCAGCAAAGACAAGTCATTCTAGAGCTACGTGCAATTCGAAAGAAGAAAAATGACAACCGAATTTTTGGATTAGGAATGCAAGGTCGAGCCAATATGTGCATTATTGCTAAAAACGATCCTGAAATCGGTAATGGTTCATCTGAGGAACTTTCGAAATTCTGTTCAAATCTAAAGAAAAAGGTATTGTCGGATAAGAAAAACGAAGGTTGCAAATATTATAGAAATTTTGTTGGAGATAAGCAAAAGATTGACAAAATAATTGAATGGACAAGGCAAAAATTACCTACAGCAGAAGAATTTGTAGAATATTGCGAAAAAAATATAGTGTGTCCTTATGAAATGAATAAAATACTCATAAAAGAAGCGATAGTGATCGTTGTCCCTTACATATATGTTTTTGCTAAATCTATCCGAATTATGTTTTTTGATTGGCTATCAATATCTGAGGATGATATTCTTTTAGTGGTTGACGAAGCACATAATCTCCCTGATTATCTAAGAGATTTATTTTCTGCGCAACTTAGTGTATGGATGCTTAATAGTTGTGTTTTTGAAGCTGAAAAGGTTGGTGATCCTTCTATAGCTAATGGAAAAATTTCTGTTTCAAAATTTTGTAAAATTTTATTAGAAATTGTAAATGATCTGAGAGATACATATGTTTACGGTATTTTAGAGAACGGTATCAGAAGAAACTCACACATTAAGAATGATGCGTTTATTCCATCTCATGAATTAGAATCAGAGATTTTATCTCGATTGAAAATCACAAGTAAAACATTTCGTGATATCGTCAGCGATTTAATTGCATATGGTGAAAAAATTCAGGATTATAGACAAAAAGAAGGTAAACTTCCCCGTTCTTATATTCATAAGCTTGGTATCTTTTTGGAATTTTGGATAACAGTTGAGATGGATCAATATATTAAATTGATTGTTGATTCAATCGAGGGAAAAAATCCGCGTATTGAAGCGTATTGTATAGATCCATCCATTGGAACTGGCATTATAAATGAATTTCATTCTTCTATTCATATGTCAGGTACATTGAAACCTCTTGAGGAATATCGTGATTCATTGGGCCTTTCGCAAGATACCGAATTAGTTTTTTATCCTTCTCCTTTTTCCAGGGAAAATAGAAGAATATTTTTTATTCGGGATGTTACAACAAGATATGAGGAGATAACAAGAGATAAAACAATAATTTCAAGAATGTGGCGACATATTACTGATATCTGTAATACCTTTCCAAAGAATACCATGGTGTTTTTCCCTAGCTTTAACATACTTTCCATGTTTCGAAATAAGGGATATTTTACTGACATTGAACGTTGTTTGTATGTAGAAGAACAAGCAATGTCTCAATCAGATTTGATGGATTTGGTAATAGATTTTAAGAGATGTGGAGTAGAAAATAGTAATGGCGCTACTCTTTTTTCTGTTATAGGTGGAAGGATTAGTGAAGGAATGGATTTTCCAGCTGAACAACTTGAGATAGCAGTTATAGTAGGAATTCCCTATCCAAAACCTACGGCCAGACAGCGAGGTCTTCAGCGATATTACGATTTAAAATTTTGCAAAGGGTGGGAATATACTGTAAATGCGCCAGCTGCAAGAAAATTACTTCAATCTATTGGCAGGCTTATTCGTAATGAGAAAGATTGTGGAGTAGCTATTATTCTGGACAAGAGAGCACCACGTTTTAAACAGTATATTAGCGATATGAGAGAATCAAAAAATCCTTTAGCAGATATTAGTAACTTTATGAACAGGTGAGTTTATTTGGGAAGTAGATCTGGGATTCCATCTTCAATAGAATAAGTGCACTTGCATTTTTCACAAGTAAAACTACCTAAGATTATCTCTCCACTCTCTTCTTTTTCTACCTTCAGTTTTAAATCTCCTTTGCATGTTGGACAGCAAAGAATGTTTACCAAATCTTTTTTCATAATCTCACTTCTCTTATTTAGTATTCCCCTAAAAAAATTAGTCTATTTTTTCCTACATCCGAATCGAATATAAATGCCCATTTGTCATCGGTTAATTTTTTTGCTTCTTCTAACCTTTGTATGTAGTTTTTAACCTGAGAATCCATAAGGTCGGCATAATGTAAAACGCATGCTTCAACGATCTTTGGCATTCTGGGTGAACCAAATTCATATCTTCCATGGTGGCTAAGCACTAAATGACTCAACCACATTTCAAGTTCTTTTGAAAACTCTTTTCCTTTCTTTCTTAATTCTTCGATTTTTTCTTTTATCCATCTATCTCCCATTACAATATGTCCAATGAAATTTCCTTCTTCTGTCTTGTCTATTGAAGCACCGTACTTATATTCTTTTAATTTTCCAATATCGTGAAGTATTGCACCGCTGATAAGTAGATCTTTGTTCATACCTGAGTATATTTCACATATGTTTTTACATAATCTTATCACACCTATAGCATGTTCTAGATTTCCACCTACGTAGTTATGATGATGTGACATTGCAGAAGGAGAATGTGTATATTCATTAACAAAATCAGGGTCGTCAAAAAATAGTGAAACCAGATTTTTTAGTTGCTTATTTTTGATTTCTTTGATGTATTTTTTAATGGTTTCATATAACTCTTTTATTTTATCTTCGTCTAAGGCTGGAATAAAATCACTTGCATCATATTCGCTAGGGGCACATCTTCTTATTCCACCTACGGTTTCATTAATGGATATCTGGGATTTTTCATCATATGTTTCTACATTTCCAGAACGTACTTGTACAACGTCTCCAGCTGAGAAACTATCATGTAATCTTTTTACACGATCTTTGTTTTCTCCACCCCAAAATTTTACACTAATTTCTCCTGTTTTATCTGTTGCGATAAAACTAAACCACGTTCCCCTCTTATATGACTTTAGAGGATTTTTAATTCTCACAGCAAAATAATCGTTTACAACATCTCCCTCTCTAAGATTTTCTATGAATTGTTCTTTTTTTCTTTTACCACTGTCTGTTTCAATCATGGTCTGCTCTTTTTTCTTATCATAATGATAGATATCAGCCATCTTTATTCTCCAATAAATCTATTTTTTGATGTACTTAGAGTTTATACATTTTTCCTTCTCTAACTATCTCAATGTTTAGTGGGAATTTTTTAAACATCTCAGGATGTTCCGTATGGATAGGATAGAGTATCTTTGGATCTATTGTTTGAATAAGTTCTTTGAGATCTGAGCCGTTGATGTGGCCAGAACAGTGAGATTGAACAAATCTAAGATCATAATGATTCAACCAGTTCTGCATTCTATCATATGAAATTTCCATCTCTTCATTGAATGGCTCCGATAAAGAGTGTATGTACACACCGTTTTTTGGTTTTAAATCAACAAGGTGGGTGAAATACCAGAAGTTTAACACAACCATATATTGCGAAGGATTTTTTACGATATCTTCAGATTTTATTATATTTGGATATTTTAACCTGCTTTTGATAAATTTTTCAGTGTAGTCTTCATCAATATAAGTCCCTGTTTTCCGCTTGGGTTTTAAAAGCATTATGTTTTCATCTGTACTACTCGGAGACCTAAGTTTTTTATCTTTATGATACCTCTCTAAAAAACAAGCGTGTTTAAAACTTATCACAAGTTTTTTCCCAAGATCATTTGCAATTTTATAAAATGTTGTAAATCTGTCAACATCTTTGAAATTAAAGTCAACAATCGTAAGATTGTTGCATTTGGAAATCTCTTTTTTCGAGTCGTTATAGACTTTCCGCTCAGATTCATCTGTTTTTTTCCTGTCTATCCTTGTTCCTTCTGTTATCATTGCAATTGGTTTTGCTTCTTTTGCAGCATTTATAAAATCAGTTGTCATCTGAGAGTGCAATCCATGCATTCTTAAATCACCAGTGTAAACCATTGTTCCTTCTGAAGTATGAATTATATATCCGTACGATCCAGGAACACTATGATCTACATGTATTGGCTCTATATCTAGTGAATCTATAGTTATTTTTCCCCCGGTTCTAAATGTTTTAAAGACACGTTCTATAGGTATTTTTCCGTAGTCTTTTCTAAAAATAGGTCTTTGTTTATAATTAACGACCTCACATTCAAGATTTCGTTGACTTTGTTCTTCCACTGCATCCAATATGTATTTACATGTTTCTCCACAGTATATGGGAATGTCTTTATGAAGAAATGAAATATAATTTGCATGATCTGCATGTGCATGGGATAAAAGAACTCCTGCAATATCAGGTTCTTCTGCTTTTCTTCCAAGTTGTTTTAGTAAATCTTTTCTATAAACACCAGAGATATCAGGTAATAGGCGTAGTTCAAGAAAATCTCCAATGCCATTGGCAGTTCTTGGGGTCAAAAATTCTTCAAAATACAGCCCTCTCCTTTTAAAACCCATTCCAAAATCTAAGAATATCTTTGTACCATTATCATCCAGAAGGGTTTTATTTCCTCCTATTTCTCCAACACCTCCATAGAACGTTAGTTTAACCAAAGATTTCTCCCCGTTTCTTTTTAAAATACATTATATGCTACATAAATGTTAGTAAACTATCAACTACTAATGTTATCATGTAAATAGAAAAAAATTTAAAAAGTAAAATTTATTTTATGCTAACCTTGAAACCAGTTCCACCTTTTTGTTTTTCTTTCTTCTCTAGAACAATATCAAGTATGCCATTTTTGTAGGTTGCTTTTGTTGTTTTTGGTTTTACTTTACAAGGTAGATTAACGACTTTATGGTATTTTCTTTGAGGTGCATCAACCTTAATTTCAAAGTTACTCTCTTTTACGTTAAGATCGATATTTTCTTTTTCCACTCCAGGAATTTCAATGGTTATTGCAACATCATCCTTTCCTTCAATTATATCAGTTAATGGTTCTCGTTCCTCTGAAATTAAGGAGGTGCCCTTTGGGGTTCTAGTAGGACGGTTACCAAATTCTTGAATCCTTGGTTTACCATCAGGACCTACTTTAAAACTTAACCCGCGAATAAAACCTTTATTTGGTTCAATTCCGCCACGTAACATATCCTCAAATAAATCTTTAAAATTGGAACTTTCAAACCATTTTTGCATTTCATCAAAGATTTTTTCAAATTCATCATCTCCAATGTAATCAAATGGGTTTTTTCTTCTTTTATCTTTATCTTCATCAATTGGTTCCATCTTTTGTTTCTCCTATAATTTTTCCAACATAATACTTGCAAGAACTTCTATTTAATACTTTCGGTTATTATTTTTTAATTCTCTTTTTAACTCTTCTAATATTTTTCTTGCTGCTCTGCTTAGTTTTTTCGGTGTTTTTACGTGAACTTCAACATACATATCTCCAAATCCACGTCTATTTAATCGAGGCATACCTTTGTTATTTAGTTTGAATATCTCTCCGCTTTCAGAGCCCTCAGGAATTCTTAACTTTTCAGTTCCATCAAGTGTTTCTACGTCTATCTTTTCTCCTAAGGCAGCGTCTGTAAATGAAACATCTATTTTTTGGTAAAAATCTGCTCCCCTTCTTTTGAATTTATGATGATCTTTGACATGAACTACTATATAGAGATCGCCGCTTTTTACTCCTTTTCCAGGTTGTTCACCTTGGCCTGCAAGTCGAAGTTGAGCTCCTTCATCCACACCTCTTGGAATCTTAATTTCAATTTTTCTTGTTTTTTGAACAGCACCTCTTCCTCTACAGGTGGTACACAGTTCTTCTATTATTGTTCCCTGACCATTACATTTTGAACATGTGCTTACCTGAGTAAACATTCCAAATGCAGTTCTTCGAGAAGCTCTCATTTGTCCCGTTCCGTTACATTGCGGACAAGTTTTAGTATCTGTTCCAGGTTTGGCACCACTACCATTACAAACATTACAAATTTCAGTTCTTGGGACGTTTATCTCTGTTTCTATTCCTCTGTACGCATCTTCTAAGCTTATTTCTATATCGTATCGTAAATCGCTACCTCTTCTCGTACGAGGTCTTCTTTCAAAACCCATATGATGTCCAAAAAACCGTTCAAAGATATCATCAAATCCAAAATCAAATCCCATACCTCTGAAGATATCTCCAAAATCTGCTCCCCTAAAGATGTCTTCTGCACTATATCGTTGATCTATACCTGCATGTCCATACATATTGTACATCTTTCGTTTTTCATCGTCATAAAGAACTGCATATGCTTCAGATATTTCTTTGAATTTTTCTTCTGCATTTTTATCTGGATTTTTATCAGGATGGTATTTTAATGCTAGTTTTCTATATGCTTTTTTAATCTCAGATTTGCTAGCATTTTTATCTATACCAAGAATTTCATAGTAATCTCGTTTTACCATTGCTAGCGACTGTAAATTAAAAAGGGGTATATCATTGTTATTATGATCTTTTCGCTTTAGTTTAGTATTAAATAAATCCTTAGAGAGGCTATATGAAAAATTGCATTATGTGTGAAAGAATATCTCCTAGGATAAACGATACTAGAAAACCAGCAAGGAGTGGTATCATAAAGGGAATTTTGGGTGTAACCCATATCTCTTTTATCCCTTTATCTTCAAATACTTTAAATCCCTCATCGGCATCAAATTCTTTGGGTATATAAGAAAACCTTCTTTTTCCATTTTTTATTTTTTCTAAAGGCCATACAAATGATTGCTTAGCCGTTCCGATACTCATTTTATATCCTAAAACACAGTAAGGAAACTTAACATTTCTTTTGATTATGTTGTATATCAGTAGGCTCAATGGTATCAAGATAAATAGTATAACTGCATTAGAAAATATGATCCAAGAAAATGGCATAATAGACTCCTTCCATAATGGAAAATCAAGTATTGCTGGTTCCAATGGGACAAGTATTGCTAGAGCCATTATCGCCTTTGCATCAGCTCCACCAAAAATCAATTTTAACCTAAAAAGAACATACATAAACACAATCATTATAGGTATAAAAACTAGGTATAGTATGTTGTCAAAACCTGTAGTAAAATACTGTATTGCTAACAAGATTGCGCCAATTGATCCCATTAATATCCAGAGCATGTTTGCTGCTCTTCTGGTTTTTATATCGGTGTAAGATGCATAGGAAAGTATTATTACACCTACTACTAGTCGTATTATGTTGAGTAATATCCCATCTTCCATTATATCAAAATGATATTGGAAAAGGTCATATTAAGGTAATTGGTGAATTGTTTAAACTAATAATAAAAAAAGTATTTTTCGTTATTTTATATCTGTTCTATTGTAAATTGAAAAGATTAACAAAAGAGGTATTAATAAAGGCAATGAGATCAGTTTTATTTTAAATAAAAATAATTACAGGATCCTACAGTTTTTCCATTGTGTATCATTGATACTACATAATTAGTGCCTGTGTTTATTCCAGTTAAGATTATTGTATCTCCTGTTTTTATTTCGCCATCTGATCCAACGTTTATTTTCCCATTTCCTTCATATTTACCACTCGTTTGATTAATTATCTGAATAATAACTGAGTCGTTCATAACTGGGCCGTTTTGTACACCTGATATGAAGATATGGTCACCCTCTTGTATCATACCCACTGATGGAAAAAATTTTTTTTGTACGCCGCCTGGGATTTCACTAAGATATAGATATACCGCTACAGAGAGAAATAATGCAATAGCTACAAGGATAAAAATACTTAGGAAAAAATGAGATGCATGGGTATTATTAATGATTTTCCTATTTTTTTGCATATTTCTAAACACTAGTTAGGTTTTTTTAATTAATTGAAATTATTATTATGTTACGACTTAAAGATTAGTTATATATAGTATATAAAAATAACTTGAAAAAAATCCAAAATGATAAATTTACATTTTGATATAAAAATCGGGAAAATGCTACTTTGCATGTTTGGAAGGTATTTACAAAATCCCCATCTGATGATTTCAGACCTGCAAGAATTATACGATCTAAGCAATAGAAATTCTTGAAGTATCATATATAGAAGAAAAATGGAGTAGCCTGAAATTAACCCTCATTTCTATGTTTACTATATCGGTTTTAGTAGCTCGTGGACTGGCTGTAAAAGATATTGGAACCTGTGTTTATATCGTTAATAATAAAGATGAAATTACCGTCCTGTGCCTTTACTGAAAAAACATCGCCAGTATTGACATGACCATCACCGTTATTATCGGTAAAATTTACCCATGCAGTAATAGTACCAGAAGGTATGCTACCATCGAGACTGACATTAAGTCCAATCCCTGTAGTACTATTTATAACGGCGGCAGCAATGCTCGTGTTTTTTACTGGATCTCCCTCTATACCAGTTACATACCAAATGATTTCGTTATTATCATTATTTTTATCGTACTCACTTAACAATAAAGTTGATTTCTTTGTGGGTTCACCGCCAGTCATACCATTGACATAGACATACACTGTTGTAGCAATAGCTACAGTTATAGAGACCATTAGAATAACACCGATAACAGCAGATACTGCTTCTTCTTCACCCTTATTAAACCTTCTATTTGCTTTCATATTTACCCGTGTTCAACATTTTTTTCAATAACTTAATTTGGGTACAAATGTATTATATATGATTAAATAAAAAAAGAGGGGGGGCAAAAGTGGCCCAAATGAAATAGCTTAACTTTAGTATTTAGTAGTTGCACTCTTGAAAAGGAGGGCACCGGTACCACTATCGGATAATGTAAAGACGTAGCTGCCGGTTGATGTAGTATTTACTGCAAAAGTATCTCCTGAATTTACATAGGTATCAGCGTTGTTATCGTTAAAGGAAAGTGTCGCACCAGTAACATTTTGACCGTTGGTATCTAACAAAGTCCATCTATATTCAGTACTTCCAATTGTTTCTCCTTCAACTTGGGATACCATCCAAATAACTTGGTATGCACTGGTATCTCGGTCAAATACATTCATTGCTACCGTTGAAGATGTCGTAGTTGTTCCACCAATCATACCACTGACATAGACATACACTGTTGCAGCAATCGCTACGGTAATAGCAACCATTAGAATAACACCGATAACTGCAGATACTGCTTCTTCCTCACCTTCTATAAATCTTCTATTTGCTTTCATATTCCCATTCTCTCCTAGCCAAGTTTTGGCTTTTTAATATAAATAACATACTTGGTATATATACTTTTTGAATTATATCTTCATGTTTTTTGGGTCTTTCAAACCTATACAATATCACTTATCTCACCAAATATGTTATCTAATATCGTGACATGACTTTGTTGCATGTGATATTTAAACATGTCCAAGAAAACTAGCAAAACTATCGTAATTTCAATTTGTAAAAACGACACATTTAAAAACTCAACTAAAATTTAACAGAAATATTTATTAGAATAATAGTTGCTTACCTATTTGTAAAATTAAGAAATGGGATGCAATAAAGAAAATTTATTGTGGAGCGTCTGTCAAAAACATTTGGGATGGGATAAGAATGTTTCCTCTACAAAAAAATAAAAAAATAAATCAAGCTGGTCAAATAGATGATCTACTATTACCATTTACAGGAATGGTTTTTTCAAAAAAACCAATTACAAAAGAAAAGCCAGAAGAAAGTTCAATTGACTTTCATTTAGAGATAATAAAAAAAATTGATAAGCTACTAAAAAAACATGAGGGCGAATCATTCTCTTTGGATTCAAATACTGGGCAACAAACAAGTGACTCTCCAGAGGAACATCCAATAGAAATAAGAGATCCTCTGAGTAAAAAAATCGGACTGTCCGAAGTTAAACCAGGAATAAAACCTGATGATATTTTTACCAACAGGGGGAAAAAGCCAGGGGATTTTAAAACAGATATTTCAACTGCAAATGATCTAGGTTTTATTGAGGATATTCTACTAATGAAAGAAAAAGAAAATAAACATATCGAGATTATTAACCTAGATTCTTTGTCAGTAGGTGATGCAACCACTCAAAAAATTTCAACCTTATCTCAAGATGAAACTCGTGGAGTGAATCATCAAATTGGCAACAGTTTAAAGAATAGATTATATCCTGACAAGATTATAAGTAAAAAAGTAGAGATCATAGATGCAAAAGAACTTGAAAATAAAAAATATGACAATATATTTTCTAAGCCGATACAACAACCAAAGGAAAATGAGAGGAAAGCACAGGTATACTATATAGATGGTAGCAGACACCAAAAAGAAAATAGATTCAAAGAATCAGACCGAGTACATGCTCCTGAAAATTTTAGGGACAAATTAAAAGAGCTTGAGGAGGCAGAAGAGGAACTTAAAAGAAAAAAGAAAGAATTGGAAGAACAAGAAAAGGACGCAGAAAAATTAAAAAAATTAGAAGCAAAAAAAACGATTCTTGAGGCAAAGGAAAAAGAAAAAGCAGCAAAGAAAGCCAAAAAAGAAAATGAAGCTAAGTTAAAAAGACAAGAAAAAGAACAAAGAGAAAAGGAAAAAGAAGAGAAGAAACTAAAAAGATTTGAACTAAAAAAAGCAGCGGAAGAAAAAAAGAAGAAGGAGATAGAAGCTAGAAAGGCTGAGAAAGAGAAAGAAAAGGAACTACTGAAGAAAGCAGCGGAAGAAAAAAAGAAGAAGGAGATAGAAGCTAGAAAGGCTGAGAAAGAGAAAGAAAAGGAACTACTGAAGAAAGCAGTGGAAGAGGAGAAGCTAAAAAAATTAGAATTGAAAAAAGCGATGATGGAAGCAAAAGAAGAGGAAAGAGAAAAAGAAAAAATAAGCATCCAGGAACAAAAGGAGGAAAAACAATTATATTCTGTTAAAGAGGAGAGACAGAGAGGGCCTAAAAAGAAATTAGTATGGGGAATAAAAAAGGAAAGAGAACCAGATGAGAAAAAAGATATAGAAACAGAACCAACTCTCTTAGATGAAGATATTAAAAAACTTTTAGTTATAACAGATAATCTTTTGGGAGAACTCCCTGAAGAAGTTATTGACAAATTTGCTCAATCTAAAGATTTTAAATTATATTTAAAGGTTCTCAACAAATATAAGATCAAGTGAGATTTATGGGATTATTAGAAAAAGCTCAGCAAAAAAAGGGACAATCAGAAGAATCTAAGGATATACAAATTTTACAAACAAAAAAAATTATAAAAGAGCCAAAAAATCTTTTAGGAAAATCTCAAAAAAGAAAACAAAAAAAAGCACCGCCTTCTGTAATAGGTGTTAAAGAAGAGCAAAGTTATGAAGTTATTGAAGAACCAAAAGGACTTTTAGATAAAGCTCAACGTAGAAAACAAGAAAAAGCACCGCCTTCTGTAATAGGTGTTAAAGAAGAGCAAAGTTATGTAGTTATTGAAGAACCAAAAGGACTTTTAGATAAAGCTCAACGTAGAAAACAAGAAAAAGCACCGCCTTCTGTAATAGGTGTTAAAGAAGAGAAAAATATCGATGTCATTGAAGAGCAAAAAGGTTTTGGATGGAAAACACTTGGTAGTAAAAGAATAGTCTATGATCATAACGTTAATGATTATAAGTATGAAGTTATTGAACCACAACTCAATGAGGAGGAAAAGAAAACTAAAAAGGAAATCTCTCATTTGTTCAAGATGCTTGCCGATGTTGATACATTTGATATGGATAAAGAAGAAAAAGGAAAATTTTTAAAAGAAACACTTGAACAAATAATCATTGACAACGACATTATATTTGATAAATCATATGAGAAAAAGATTTTTTATGATCTTTTTGAGGACTTCCTGAATAAAGGACGGATAAATCTGGTATTATATGATGATAGAATATTTTTAGAAGAAACCATTGTACAAATACTATTTGAAAACGATATTAAAATTTCCGAACCATCCAAGGATAAGATTTTTTATTACCTTTTTAGAGATTTCTTAGGTTATGGACGTTTAGATATCTTAATGCATGACGATGGAATCGAAGATATTTCATGCGATGGACCTAAAACACCAATATTTTTATATCATAGGAAATATGAAGCAATTGAAACAAATATATATTTTAGTGGGGATGAAGAATTAAACTCATTTATTGTAAAACTTTGTCAGATTTCCGGTAAACAAATATCTATCTATTCACCGATAGTCGATGGCAAATTACCCGATGGCTCCAGACTCCAGTCAACACTTGCACGGACAGTTACAAAAGGCTCAACTTTTACAATTAGAAAATTCAAAGAGAATCCATTAACACCGGTTGATTTAATTGAATATAAATCACTTTCTTTGGAAATGGCTGCCTATTTTTGGATGGCCATCGAAAACGGAGCATCCATGCTATTTTGTGGAGGTACAGCAAGCGGAAAAACCACTGCCCTCAATGCTCTTTCACTTTTTATTCCAGCTTCTCATAAAATTGTCTCTATAGAGGACACACGAGAAGTAAGCCTTCCACATAAAAACTGGATTGCAGGTACTACACGAAAAGGTTTCTCATCTTCTGATGAGAACAAAACAGGGAAAGACATTGATATGTTTGATCTCATCAGAGCTGCGCTAAGACAAAGGCCAAGAGTTATTATTGTGGGAGAAGTAAGAGGAAGAGAAGCCTATAGTCTTTTCCAAGCTATGGCAACAGGGCATACGTCATATTCAACGGTACATGCAAGCACAATTCATACACTCATACAACGACTTGAAAACCCTCCAATTTCATTACCAAGAGCACTTCTCACCTCTCTGGATGTAATAGTATTCCAAAACGCTATAGAGATTGGTGGAAAGATGGTAAGAAGAATGACAAGTGTTACTGAAATAATAAAATTAGATAGCGATACAAATCAGCTCATTTTTATGGCTCCTTTTACATGGATCTCAAAAACAGATGATAGATTTGAAAGTAGTAAAACCAGTAAGATATATAATAAAATAAAACAGCAAAACGACTGGACCGATGAACAAGTTGAACAAGAATTATCAAACAGAATGCTGGTTCTCGAATGGATGGGAAAGAAAGACATTAGGTCATACCAGGAATTTGGAAAGGTTGTTGCAGATTATCAAAAATATCCCAAGAAAGTATTAGAAAAAGTAAAAAAGGAAATGAAAGGATGAAATCTACAAAATATACAAGATTTTGCCGTCGATTATTTTCAAAGAGCTTTGAAAAATTCAATATAAGTGAAACAAGTAAAAATAGAATACTGGAAAAAGCAGATATTAGCATGGTTTATCAAGAATACTATTCAATGATTTTAACGAATATAATAATAGGTTTTATCGTCTCATTTGTCTCAACACTTATTTTGTATTTATTGATTCCTAATAATATTACGGCATTATTCATCTTATTAATTACTTCAATCGTTCCAATTGTTATAGGTATTGTCTATATTCAGCTTCCAGCATATAAAGCAAAGAGTCGGGGTAAAAACATTGACAGATATCTACCTTATGTGGCTAATTTCATTAATACGATGTCGGCTGCAGGCATTTCACCATCTGAAGTTTTTGGTACACTTGCCGGTATAAAACTTTATGGAGAAGTACAAAAAGAAGCTAAAAAAATTACTACTGAAATTGAGTTAATGGGAATAGATACGATAACTGCATTAAAAAATGCTATTGTTATTTCTCCTTCAAAAAAATTTAAAGAGTTTATTCAAGGCATTATTGGGGTGGTTCAATCTGGAAGTGAGTTAGCTCCTTATTTTGAACGATGTGTTGATAAATACATGTATGAAGATTTAGAAGATAGAAAAAAAAATTTGGATTCTCTGGCTATTATGGCTGAAAGTTTTGTGGTTACAGTTGTCGCATTTCCATTGTTTCTGGTCATTATCATCTCTATAATGGGTTTAACCAGCGGAGGTATATCATTTGATTTTCTATATATTTTAGCGATCCTTATTTTACCAATGGCGTATGCTGGTTTTTATGTTATGATGAAATCAGGGATGGGTGAAGAAATATAAAAAAAATAACAATTGGAAATATAAAAAAGTTAATAACTGGAAGAAAATACAACATAAAAAAAAGATACGGCAAGGATCAAACATTATTATTTATAGTAGGTTTATCTATAGTAGTTGCATCAATTTTATTTGTGTTTGGAATTTTTGCTTTTAGTGGGGTATCTATTATCCCTGGCGATTTTCTAAGTGGTATGGATTACATTGTTTTTGGAGTATTGGGTTGTATTGGGCCAATTGGCTTTTATAATCACGTTAAAGAGAAACGTAAAAGAGAGGTTGAGGAAAAATTACCTGATTTTTTACGCGATATATCTAGTTCCACTGCTTCGGGAATGACTATTTTTGATTCTATAAAATCTGCTTCCGAAGGGGATTACGGCGAATTAACCCCAGAGTTAAAAATGATGGTATCTCAGCTTTCATGGGGCATTTCTATCGAAAATGCTCTTAATAATTTTGCAAAAAGAATTAATACAAATGAAGTAAAACGGCTGGCAGTTACAATAAATAAGGCATTGGAAATCGGTGGTAATACATCTTCCGTCTTTAATGCAGCTGCAAAGGAAATAGATCAAATTAAACGTGTTGAACTTCAGAGAAAAACAGAAATGTCAATGTATAGTATAGTAATATTTATTAGTTTTTTTGTATTTCTGGCAGTCATTCTTGTAATTAATTCTACAATATTTGCTGCAATTTACGATCTTCAGAGCGAAATGGTAGGTCAATCTATTGGTAACGTTCGTATAGCTCAGATAGATCCAAGTACAGTTAAAGATATGTTCTTTATCTTTGTTGTTGTACAAAGCATTGGAGGAGGAATCCTTGGTGGATTCATGATTGAAGGGAGGCTTTCATCAGGAGTAAAATCAGCGTTCATACTAATATTAGTTTCATTTATATTGTTTAAAGTACTATTTTAAAGCGGTTAATCTCCAAACCGACAAAATGTCACGAAGGTTATATATATTATAAAGGAAAGAGCTTTATTTGTGGTTAGGAGAGATGAAAAAAGGCGGAATACGTGCTAACGATAATGCAGTATCTGAAATAGTTGGTGGTGTACTTATTGTTTTTATTGCTGTAGTTGCATCTGCATCAATCTATTTCCAGATGCTTCCTGTTCCAATACCATCTATTGAACCCAGCGTTCATTTAATGGGTTATGTATCTGAAGATGGAACAGTTATTCTTGAACATATGGGTGGTGAAACACTATCTTCATATGAGATATATGTGTTTGAATCAAATGATACAAATGTCTACAGATACGAAAACAACCCATGGGACATAGGTGAGTGTAAAACTCCACCTAATGCGATCCTTTTAACAGAAAATGATTGGATAAAAATAACAGTTTTTAGCATCTATGATGATGACAGCAGACACAAAGTGTTCGATGGCACTTTTAAACAGGATGAAACACTAGATGAAGACCCGTCTGTGCCTCTAATACATCCAATGTTGATATCGACCCTGAGAACAAATACCGTTGATGAGGATTTAATTTGTTATAACTATTCTATTAAGCCTAATATTGACGCTTTAACTTATATTTATAATTGGTTGATGAAACAGGGAGGTACCTACAGTCCAATAAGTAATCTTTTAATGCCATTTGATATCAATAGTGTAACAGAAGCAAGAGATTACTCTGGAAACAACAATAATGGTACTGTTTATAACGCTATATGGGAGAGTAATGGAAAGGTTGGAGGTGCTTATAGTTTTAATGGGGCAGAATATATTTCAATTCCATACTGTTTTGATAGCGATTATATTGACAAACTTACAGTGGAGACATGGATTAAAACTAACTTAAATTCAGGAACCATCGTATCTTTTGACAGGAATAAATACTGGGACCTAGCAATTTCAAATAGTTTCGTTAAATGGAGTACAAACGCAAGTGATGGTATTATCGATGTTGTAGGCCAAACAAATATAAGTAATGATGCTTGGCATCATATTGTAGCAACGTATGATTCTTCTACAGGTGATAGTAGCATTTACGTTGATGGATTACTAGAAAACAGTGAAAACGCTCATACTTCAGGAGAATCTCTTGGTTCTGGAGATACTCCAATAGGTTTTATTGGGAAAGGCACTGGTAGTGCAAATCAAAAGACAATATTTGCTACAAGTTTTGAGACACAAGGTGAAAAAGAAGAGTGGAATGAGCATAATACAACTGGAGAGGAGGAAACATGGGAAACATTGTTTTACGATGATTTTGAAGGAGCCAGCTGGGGGAACTGGAATGACGGAGGGGATGATTGCAGTATGGACACTGGCGGTACATATGCTCATCAGGGGAGTTGTGCAGTACTCATTAGAGATAATAGTGGATGGTCATCAGCAACATATACTGATATAATAGTTGCTGATGCAGCAGAATACACAAAAATGTCAATCGATTTCTGGTGGATAGCTAATTCAATGGAAGATGGAGAAGATTTTTGGGTTAATTATTTTGATGGTTTCAACCTGTATACGCTGGACACTTTTGTCATTGGGTTAGGAGAATACAGTAACAATGTTTTTTATCATACTGTTTGTTATATTAATGAAACAGATTATGTTTTTACAGATGAAGCAAGAATTACAATACAGTGCGATGCAGGCAGTAATTATGATCATATTTATTTAGATGAGATGTTCGTTAATGTATCAACTGGAAATAGGATAGATTACGATTTTGACCTTCGTAATTCTGATGATTTAGCCCCAAGAACTGGAACCTATTCTATAGGAGGTACTGGTGACTTTGATCCAGAATATGCTGCCTTTAACAGAACAGGTATTGACATTTCAGATTATACTGATGTAACAGTTTCTGTATGGTATAGTTATAAAAGTACGGAATCAGAGGATGAACTTGGTTTATATTATTTTGATGGTTTAAATTGGATTCCTATTTTTGAAGAACTCAATCCTCAGATTGGTAATGGATTTCAACTTGAGTGGACCTTTGCTGAAGCTCAAATACCTGATTCTATAGACACTCTAATTCTACAATTTTGGTGGTCTACATCATCAATAGATGAATTTGCGGCTATTGATGATCTACAGATAACAGGAATTCCAAAGGCGGGAGAAAGGAATTTCACAGGTTTAATTGATGAGTTGAAAATTTATAATGATGTACTATCTGCAGAACAAATTTATCAAAACTATCTATGTACTAAAGATGGGGAGTCCAGTAAGAGTGTTATAGTTTCAGAGGAAACAACTCTTTGGGAAAGTTGGAAATGTATAGTAACTCCAAACGATGGAGTGCAAGATGATATGTTTACAGAATCAAACATTTTAACTATCATTAGCTACCCTGGAGGTGATTAATAAATTGAAAAATAATATTATAATAATTATTGCAGTAATGATATTATCTCTACCTTTAATTATCCTATCGGGAACTGTAGAAGGGGGATCATATGATGGTCTTGATCTAGCAAATGCTATTCTTGTAAATCAATCAACTTTAATAAACTCTCAGTATACAGATTCAGATGATTTGGGTTATAGACAATCAATAGTTCTTTCATCTCGTGGGACAATGCTTCCTACTGAGGGGTCATCATTTATTCTTTTATCAACTGGGATAGCTGGATTTAACCCAGCAACTACAGATGGACTTAATCCTGGTGATGAACGAGGAAATTGGTTTTTAGCAGGAAAATATGGTACTCCTAGAGATCAAGCGACGCTTACTTTAACGCTTCAAGTGCCGCAATACCAGCATTATATTTATTATGACATGCAATTTTATACTATAGAATATCCGGATTATATAGGTTCAACGTATAATGATAGGCTAACAATTACTGTTGATTCTCCATCTCAAGGAATATCTGAATATATAGTAGACGTTAATGGCGGAGATTTTGTTTTAAACTCACACGATATCGAAGGAAGCGGTTATGATGTATTTGCCACAAGTGGAAATCCTGCTGATGTTGATTGGTTAACGACAACCCCAAACCCGACTGGTGCAGATGCAGGTGCAACCGCTCTTGTTGGAAGAGAACATCCTGTTTCCCCAAATGAACAGATATCGGTAACCTTTAATATCGAAGACATTGGAGATAATCAATTTGATAGTGCTGTATTTATAGATAACCTTAGATTTTCTGGATATGCAAAAACAGAAATTATTGCAAGAAAAACTGTCAAAGATATAAACGGTGGTCTTCCTGAACCTACGGACATATTGGAATATACTATAACTATAAGTAATATTGGAAAAGCAAATCAAAGTAATAACCCTGGAGACGAATTTGAAGATATCTTACCTGATAACGTCGGATATATCCCTGGATCTGCCCAAGCAAGTTCAGGAACAATAGCATACAATTCTGAGGCAAATAAAATAACATGGGATGGAAGTATATCTGCTGAAAGTAGTGTTGCATTAAATTTTCAGGTAACTATCAATTCTAGCTTAGCCAATGGCACTGAAATATCAAACCAAGGAGTTGTATGCTGGGATAGCAATGAAGACGGTACAAATGATGCAACTGAACTAACCGACGATCCTGCAGTTGATGATGGAATAGATCTGGATGGAGACGGAGAAACTGATGATGATGATCCAACAGTAATAATTGTTTCTTCATATGAAGCGCCAACTATACTTATTGAAGATTTTTCTGACGATTCAGCCGGAGAAAAAGCAACTCAATCATATGGAGGACAAATATGGTTTGAAACCAGTGAACAATCAGTAAAGAGTAATTTCGAGGTAGCTTCTAGCTATCATTATTCTACACTTGGGTCCTTTAAAACAAAATTAAGAGCATTTTGTAGTCCACAATATTGGAACTATTCAGTCTCTCAGTTTAACAGCGATATAGTGTGGTGGGAGGTCTGGTTTGCATGTGGGAATACCAGTGAAGAATCCGACCTGTTTTTAGATTTTAAAAATACTAATGGAAATGATATAGCAAAAGTAAAATTTGAGTATGTCCAAGCTGGATCTGACCATCCATCAGATTATATTGTAAAACTTTCCTTTAAATCATCAAGTGAATGGATCCAATTAAAATCTGATTTTTTAGGTGGGTATCTTTATAACGGCTGGTATAAAATGAGAATTGAGAAATATGGGGATGATTATATCAACTATTCATTATACCAAGTTGGAAAAGGATTGGTTGACACTCAAACTGGCAGCATACTCGGACCACTATTTTCCAATTTGGCGAGAATAGAATGGAGTAGTACAAAAAGTCCTGTTGTATGCCCAATCTTATTCTGGGATGAACATAGGATAGGACTTTCTTTAATAACATAAAAAGGTAGGTGAAATTGTGACAAGAGTATTTGACAGGAATATATTTATTATGCTAGCAGCGGTCATGGTTGGGGTGATTATTATTACATATTTTGTTGCAGATATTGTCAACAAATCAAAAATCGAAAATTTAACAACAGAACATATTTTTGAAATTCAAGACGTCAATAGTAGAAATGAAAATTTTACTGATAATTTTCTGCAAGGATCCATCATGATGGATTCTGCTCGAGAAGTCAGAGAAGTGGCGAATCTCAATTTCGATTTTGCATTGTTCTGGTTTAATAATGCATTAGTAAATGCCAGTGTATGGTTTAACAACAAATGGGTGAATACGACAGAGAAATTAATTGAAAGATGTATTGAAAACTGTAGCAATGCAATGATTAAATATTTAACATCTCATAACAAATTTGGTGAATCAAAACCGTATTTCGTTGATGCTAAAAGCTTTACTGAAAGCAGGAGGTATATCGAGGTATTAGGCTATTACGTTAACTTTTCACAATTGGGACAGACTATCTCCATACTTAGGTATAATGCAAGTAAATTCATAAAGCAAGCTGCTGAGAACTTATCGTTAGGGGCACTGGAAAACGTGACACTCGCTATGGAAAATTTCAGTATGATGGAAGGATTGTATCAGACTGCTCTTGGAGGATATATAGAAATGAAGGAACGTATTGATGATTATACGTTCTTTGATGAAATAAGAGAAGAGCATTAAATATCTGGATATTCAACTTTCATCTTTTATTTTTCAATTAAGGATTATGCAATTTTTCAAAGTTCTTTTGGTATTCTCTCCAAAAAATTAAAGAAATAGAATTGTTTACCCCCTCTTACAAAAATTTTCATATGCCCTGGTAGTGTAGTGGTCTATCATGCGAGCCTGTCGAGCTCGCGACCCGGATTCAAATTCCGGCCGGGGCGCTTTTACTTTATATACAAAATCTTGTCACATTTTTTGGAAAAGATGCATTATTTGATAATTATTATTTTTCGATTTGAAATTCTCCCGTAAAACATACACGTTATAAGTTGAATACTCACACGTTTTTTCTAAAAACCAGAGATATTCAATCAATATCCTGAAATACCTTTTTAAAAAAGGTTTATTAAGAAATTGGGGATATGAATTAGTAAATTTGGGAGGTATAAGATATGGCTGAAGAAAAAAAGGGAAAGTTGAAAAAGGTGCTGAAAAAACCGAGGAAGTCGTTGGTAAAGGTGTAAAAATTGGTTGGGGCGCAGTTAAAGGAATTGGGAAAGGCCTAAAGAAAGGAGTCGCTAAGAAAAAGAAGTAAAAAAAGTAAATAATCTCTATTTGATTTCGTGGTTCAATTCTTGGGGGAGTTAATTATAATGGCTATAGAAATTGCAGGATATGGATTGGAAGAATCGTTACCTCTATTAGGGGTAAGCTTGTGGAATATTATACTCTTTATTGTAGTTCTAATTGTAGGCATATTAGTGGTGAGAATTGCTACTGGGGCTGTTAAAAAATGGATGCTAAAAGCAAAAATGGCAGAGATACTTGCTGAATTCTCAACAAGAACAATCCGGTTGATACTATACATCTTCGTCATTGGGACTGCTTTGGCTTTTCTAGGCGTTGAAATTGGGACTGCTTTAGTGAGCGTTTCTGTTGTACTTGGATTTGTTCTGGGCTTTGCACTTGGAGACACATTGAGCAATATTGCATCTGGATTCATGGTAGCTATTACTAAACCATTTAAGGCAGGAGACTTTGTAACTGCTAATAGTGAAACTGGTACTATAAAAAACGTTGGAATTAGTGTAACAGAACTTGATACAGTTGATAATAAACGAATAATTATACCTAACAAATTGGTATGGGGTGGTAACATTACGAACTTCACACGACATCCAACTAGAAGAGTTGACATGGAAATGGGAGTCGGCTATGATGATGACCTTGACCACGTCATTAAGACCACGATGACTCTTTTTAAAGCAGATAAACGCGTTCTTTCTAACCCTGCACCTCAAGTAGGTGTGAAAGAAATGGCTGATTCGGCTGTTGTACTCGTAATCAGACCATGGGTAAAAACAGAGGATTACTGGGATTTCTTCTTTGACTTTCAGAAAGCGCTTAAACAGAAATATGACAAGGAAGGAATAACAATACCATTCCCACAGAGAGATGTCCATTTATTCCAGGAAAAATAAAATAAAGTTAAACATAATTTTGTTAAGACTGAGGGAAAACAAATGCCATCAAAAAATAGACAAGCTATGAGCCTTGCCATTGTGGCGGGGATATTATTATTAATAGCGGGTGTAAGTGGTTTAGCAACATGGGAAACAATCAAGGATTTTGTTACTACACATGTTATAGATAATACTATAGTCCAGATTGTCTTTGCAATTCTGATTTTCATTGCATCGCTGGGCGGTATTGCTGTTATTATTGGCGGTTTATTGATAGGCAAAAACAAGGTTAGAACTGGTAAATTTGTCATTGCTCTTGGAGCTGGAATAGGGCTTATTGGATTGATAGTTTCGCTGGTGATTGCCCTTGTTGAAGGGAGTTTCACCCTTAGTAGTTTCCTTTCAATAGGGGCAATAGGGGTGATTCTTTCGATAATTGCAAGGGCTGTAGCCGTGAAATAATAAACACCCCTTTAAAACGAGATTATAACAGTAAAAACTTTACATTAGCATTTTGACTTATCAAATTAATAACATATCCCTCGAAAATAAAACTGGCAACATTAGGGAATCCGGGTGTCTACGAGTATATGAAATTATTTAAAGAAATTTCTAATATAGAAAGTTAATTGAGGAGAGAGAAAAATGGCTTTGGAAAATTTTTCTGAATGGATGTCACAAATTTCGGTTGACCGGATTTTGAGTGGTGATCTATCAGCATTTGTATCCCTTTTTTATTTGATAATAGCAATTGCTATTTACTCAATTGTTATATGGCATTTTTACCGTTTTATTGCACGAAGAAACTGCTTTAAAATAAGTATGAAAAAATACCCAAAAGTAATAGGATTCTTAAAATATTTCTTTATTTTTCCTTTTGTTGCCTATTTTTTCTTTATGGGGTTTTCCTTATTAATGCTCTTCTTGACAAGAGGTTATGAAATTGAAGCGGTTCTTTCTACCTCATTTGCAATAATTGTTGCAATTAGAATATGTGCATATTACAGTGAAGATCTTTCAAAAGATGTGGCTAAGATGCTCCCATTTGCATTATTAGGTATATTTCTTGTAGATCCATCATATTACAGATTTGAAGATATTATGGATAGAGTATATTCCCTACCTGAATTTTTTACATTAGCCATTCAATTTATCCTGATGATCATCCTAGTCGAATGGATTTTAAGAATATTGCTCACAATTCGTTATGTTATTATTTCAAAAAAGTCGAAATCGTCTGCTGAAGAACCCTAGGTCGTTTCTCCTTTTTAGATACATAATAGATAGAAACAGGCCTCTAACGCATTTTCTTTCTTTTTTTATTTTATACCAAACATTTAAATTTGAAAAATAACGATTAATGTATGTAAAATATAAAAAATTATTTGAGTACTTTTAACTATGTTGGGGTACCCGCAGACAATGTATTATACCAGTTACCATTCCATGCTATTAATATAGTATTCAATGTTCCGGGTTCAATAAGTCCGCTGTAGCCAAGTACCCATTGTCCTGGTGGGTTTGAAAAGTCCCAATAAATCATATAATCATCTGCTTTCATACTTGTTGAACCGATTATCACTCCCCATTTTGGTAAATAGGATACTGTATCTTTTTTGATGGTGAAAGTAGCATCAATTTCCTCCCAATCTGTATCAATGAATACATTACCATTCAGGTCAAAATCGACGTCCCAGCTAAATTTCACATAATGAGGAAATGTTGGATGTTTCCAATCAAAGTTTGTGACGATGTCAACTCCTAAAAATGAGGCAGAGATATCTAGGATATCTAGATTAAATGCACTATCTATATCAAACTCTATATATCCTACCCCATCTAGGTTGAGATCCCATTGTACTTCAAGATCCTTCCATTGATCGTTTACAAGTTTTGAGTAGATGAGATGACTTATAATGTATAGTTCTCCATTTATTTCAATTCCATCTCCGACTTTATAAATGTAGAAATCGTTTGCTTTTAATCCTCCTAAGGCTATTTTTCTTCCAGTGTTTCCTGAGGTATCATATTTGATAGATGAAAATTCTATCCAATCAACAAGATTGTGATTATCGGTGTCTAAATATAATCCTGTTATGCTGTCACCTGTCTCATACCATTTTAAGGTCATGGTTTTGGAGTAGTAATGTTCAAAGTTTGTTAGATCTACTTCTAGTTTCCTATCGACATCTTCATAGTAGCAGCTGGGTCCAAGGTCCTGTATGCCATTATTAACTGTTATTATTTTATTGGTTGTATCCCAAGTGAATTTGAATTCTCCAGGTTTCAGTCCAAGTCCTTCTAGAGCTATTGTTTTTCCAGACTTAGTTGCTTTTATTAGGTCTATGTCAACTGTCATTCCATTGTTTATATAGAACATTTTTTGGTCCAACGTCCTTGACCAATTCATATATAGGTTTCCAGAAACCACATTAATGTTCCCTAGTTCTAGTTCAAGTCCGCTTGTTGGATAGCTTATTTTACACAAGGTTAAGTTGCCATCGACACCATTGTTTATTATATTAAGATGCCCATTTGTTGGATATTGTTCACGCTCCCAGTCAAATGTTATGGTTCCAGGTTCAAAATTGAAGGTTGCTAGATTTAATGTTAATCCATCATGTATTATCTTAAGGCTATGAGCTAAACCTGTTTCACTAATGATAAACTCTATGAATCCTGATCCATCGATCCATTCAGCTTCCATACTGGCGCTTCCTTCAATGTTTCCATGGGTCTCCCAGTCACCGAAGTTATAGGTTGATATTTCAACATCCCAGTTGAGATCAAGTGTTGCATCGACAAATAAATTATCCTCATCCCATTCACCGTATATTGTTCCATCGTTTTCCAAGTGTGCATTTGAAATGGTGAAGTCAATGGATTGGGTGGTTCCACTTCCCACTGATAAATGAAGGTTATTTAAGTCTATATTGTCATCATTATCAAAGTTGAATTTAGGTTTAACACCACTGAAATCAAACCATATTGTCCCACCAGAGTCTACACTGAATAAGTCAATTTCAAAAAGTAAATCAAATTGATTGCTCTCTGGTCTATCATATCTGATATCGAACCCAACTAAATCGATATTGTTATTTGTTTCAACCTCGTAATATTTATCCGTTGGTTTAAGTAAAATGTTGAAACTCCCTCCCGCACTTGCAGAGTTAATTTGGCCCGCCCAATAGCCAACTTCAGCTTCAAATAGTGAAACAGATATCTGTCCATTTCCTCCTAGCTCTAAAACTTGTGTGTTATGGTCATAGATTAATTCAACCTGTCCCCCTGAGGAAATTGTTATTTCATCTACATTTACAAAATTTTCATTCCTTTGTAGCACAAAATTTGATAAACTAATTGATGAGGTTAAATCGACGTTAAAATTCAGGTTATCATTCCATAAAATATCAACGTCTCCACCTGAATTGAATGCTAAATCGGTGTTTAAAATCGTTTCAGTTACGATATTTTCAATATTAATCTTCACATCAAAGGCTATATCATTTGAAAGTTTTATATTGCCATTTTGCAGATCTTTAAAATTAAAAACAAATCCTTCATCTGGTCCACCTTGGAAGTTACCAGAGATATTTAATAATCCATTTTTCTGAGCTACTGAGAAAATAAAATCAATATTTTTCGTGCTTCGTTGTAATTCAAAGTACCCCTTAGAAAAATCAAATGACAACTTAATGTCAAATCCATCATGAGACATAGCATGGAAATTAATTGTTTGTTCATCCTGTGTTACATCTTTTAATTCAGCGTTTAGTGTAAGACCTTTGTTGTCACTATAAAATGTGATAGTTACTGGAGAATTGGATGTTATCTGCCAACTTAAAGATATTTGGATTGGAAGATTAGTCATATAATAATTTGTATATGGATCATCTAGATCGTCACAAATACCAACTATAAGTTCGTCAGATGCATATTCCTTTGTAAGTAAAATGTATCCATCATCTAAACGAGGGAGCCATTCAAAATCAACACTTGTTGGTAGATGTTTAAGGTAGAAATAATGTGAATTCTGGCCACCTTGGTTGTCTTCGTTTTCTGTGAATAATACAATGTTTTCAGGTGGATTATCAATGTTAAATGTTATATGTCTTGCATTGTTTGGTAATTTACCTATGTCCATGTGGAAATCTAAACTCTGTAATGGATTGATTAACAAGCCAATTATTGCACTGCCATATTGATTTTCTTTGGTGATTGAAAGAGTAAGCGCTGAATCGTCTGAACCTTGGAGGTTAACATCTCGAATTGATGGAGTTCTTCTATGCATTAATGTTATAGCTGTGAATGATTCGAAGGTAGCTGCAAATTTTGTTTTAGTGGTGCCTATTGTGTTTGAAAAAGATATAAAAAGAGAGAAATGGTCAGCATCTGAAGATTCTACTCGTATTCCATTTTCAGTGATCAGATCCCCTTCTCCCTTCCCCTTTTTGTTAGGCTGAGTTGGCGCTTGTTGGATTTTTTCTGTTATTGCCAATGCAATTTCCTTACTATCAGTTTTCATAAGAGTTGAATCCTTGATAAAGCCCTGTATAAGTGGTTGCTGTTCTTTTTCTACAAAAGACCGTGCAGTAGTTTGCAAACCAGTACTTGTTGTAACTTGGGATACTGGATTGACTTTAATGTTTTGATTTACTGACAGTACAGCATTACCACCATTCAGGATTCTGAGTAGGATATATGGTCTAAATATATGAGTTGCGCTAAAATGGCTTGGTTTTTCTTCACCAACTGCTGATTGATATCCTATTCTCACAACAGGTTCTTGTAAATCAAGAAAACCTTCCATTATCTGAAGGGAGAATTGTAAACATATAGTGAAATCATCAGCTATTGTGATATCTTCGGATATCTTTTCAATATCTGTAAGTGTTGTTTCAAATGCAAACCATGGGAAACCATTGAATTGGGATTGACTTATGACGGGTTTGAAAAAATTAAAATTGTTTACTATTAGATCACCGTCCCCATCATGGTTCACATCAATGGTTAAGGGTAACATGAGGCTGTTTGAAAGTGGTATAGTCTGCTCATAACCATTATAATTTGTATAAATTTTTACAAATAATAAGGGATAGAGAATAAATGAACCTAATCTATTAAAAAGTATATCTAGAATGGTTGTCAGTTCAGCATCTGAATTAATAAAGAAATCTTCTATATTGGAATAAGAAACGCCGATATCTGCATGTAGGACATCCTGACGTTTGCATCCGTTGTTATCCCTTGTCTCTAATGTAACAAGATACACCTTTTCCTCAGAGTAACTGTGTGTTACTCGCTTGCCGTAATCTATTGTTCCATCCCCAAAATGCCACACCCATTCAGTAATATCTGCATCTGCATTATTGCTAATGGATTGAGAACCATCAAAAAGAATTGGCTCATCTTTCTCTGCATGATAGAAGCAACCTCCATATGGCCGAAGATGGTTGCCCTCTTGATTAATATAGACAGGGGCAATATCTTGGTAGATCTCTCTATTATTTTTTGTTATGGTTAGAGTAGTATAATATACACCAGGTGTGGAGTAATTGTGGATTGGATTTTGACCGTAACCAATTATTCCATCGCCAAAATCCCACTCATAATTAACAATTCCAATGAGGCCAACGTAACTATTTGAACCATCAAATTGTATAGATACATCTGTTTCTCCAGAATATGGTCCACCTGCATCAGCATGAGAGATTTGTGCAATAGGTTCTCCCAATTCTTTCTCCTTTGCCGATATTTTTTCTGTTAGGACTGGTAGATCTTTTTCTTCTGAATTAGATCGATCTGCACTAGAAGAAAAAGGGGATATAAATGGATCTTCAACATTTTCCCCTCTTTGTACTGTTTCTCCTAAAGGAAAACCCGCGATACCTATATTTACTAGTATCAATAAACAGCCCACTACAACACCAAAAGCTAATTTTTTATTTTTATTCATATAATTTTATCCCCCTTTACTTTTTACAACAATTAATTTATAATTATTATACTTATAAAGTTTTTCTTCGTTAAATTATAATAAATAATTTTATAAAATATATCTCATCCCATTTACTAATTTTTTTACATTCTGAAAACGCTTATACAATAAAAAATTCGACAAAAATTTTCAAATGAAAATGTAAATGTGGCTTGACAGCGTACCGAGAGCCCCTGACTTTCAAGCAGTGGAGCTTACCCAAGAAGACTCCCGAAGGAATCAACCCGAGCTCTCCACCTAGGTCAGAGGTTCAAGCCCTCAAAGAGGGTAATCCTCCCATGGGCTCTCGCACCATAGTACTGAAAATTACGCAGGCAAGCTTAACTTCCGGGTTCGGAATGAGACCGGGTGTTTCCCTGCCGCTTTGACCGTCAAACCACAGTTACCCTAAATTCATGATGATACGCAACCTGTTTAACGATTGAGCCAGAAAATGAACTTTTAGTAGTTACGGGCTGAACATGTCGCCGAAGCTTCATGCTTACACCCTAACCCTATCAAACGAATCTTCTATTCGAGTTCTATGATGCATCGTCTCAGGGTGGGCTTCATGCTTAGATGCTTTCAGCATTTATCCCTTACAGCGTGGCTGCCCAGCATTGCCCTGTCGGACAACTGGTAAAGTAGAGGCTGCAGACCCTTGTTCCTCTC
>CP070724.1:1523921-1628230 GCA_020350825.1 Thermoplasmatales archaeon
ATATTCCTAGAGAAACTTTAGAGTATATTACATGTTTTGATTTTCCTTGTATTATTAATTTTATAATGGGAATTCTAATAGAAATTGGACTTTCTATAATAGGATGGCTTACGAGTCATACTTGTTGGATGAATTGTAATACAATTGGTTGTGCCGTTTAGATGATGATTCTTCTGGGCTAAAAACCAAAATTTTCAATACTTTTTTATACAACTATCAAAAATCATAACCAAATGACTAAAACCAAATCAAAAACTAGAAGTAGGCTATCTCCAGCGAAAAAAGCATGGATAACTCGAAAGATCATGGGTGGGAAATCAAAGTATCAAACAGCAAAAGAACTAGGGCTATCTACAACAACAGTTTACCATATAGCAAAATCTTTTCCAAGTCGTCCATATGGATCACCAGGTATCAGAGGAGGAACGTTAAAATTGTTACAGGACATAGTGTTAAACGGATGTGCCTTCTATTCTCATGGTGATTCAGGACAAAAATACCAGATGTTAAAAAAATATTTTCCCAGTGTTTGTAAGATAAAAATGTACAATAGAACCATTTTCTTTCTTGAAGATAAGAAAGATGTTGCTGCTAGGGCTTTTCTTGAGAATATAAATAGGAAAATAATCAGTTATCAGGAATTAAAACAAGTAACCAAGATTTTTGATATAAATCTGACTAGAAAAGAAAAACTAGACTTCCTTGGCAGATTTAGATCTAAAAAATCCTTGAAAAATCAACGTTCTAAAAATAATTCTCTCCTAAAAAATGATGATTCCTTGGCATTTTTTTACATTCGGAAGTACTGCCACAATCAAACCTTGATAAAGTGAGGAAATTCATGATAAACTTGTTTTAATTGCTACTTTAACAGCCTCAATCATTTTCTCCAAATCCATACCATCAGGGTCCTGAGAAGATAAAAGTGGAACATGAATAAAACCTGCTTTTGTGGGTATTCCATATTCCTCAATACAACCTAACGTTCCATAGAATACACCATTACATACATACAAGCCAGCAAAAAAACTCTGGCGTGAAGGAATTCCGGCCTCTCTTATATTCAATACAATTTCTTTTGTACGAAGAGGTGACAGACGAATAAAAGGACCACAAGGTTCTAATCTACGGAAGGGAAAACATATACTTGCATTTCGAGGCACCTGCCTTAGATTTATACCACATTTTTCTACATTAATTTTATGTGTACTGGGGGAAAGACCCACACTTATCACAAGTAAAGGATTGTAATCAATAATGGCCTGAGTGACAACTTCAACTGATTCGTTAAAACTTACAGGTAAAACAATACCAATTATTTCAGTTCCTTCAATATTCTGTCCATCAAGTGCTTCAGCAATTAACTGAGAAGGATTAATCTCATAGTTACTAAAAGGTTCAAAACCTGTAACTAAAACAATTGGTGTATCTGGTGGAAATTCATTACTAGTTGGAAAATTTGTAAAAGAAATACTACACGCTAAAGATGATGTGACGGTAAGAAAAATTGTTCCTACGATAACAATATTTCTAATTAACCTCATCTATGTTTTTTATATGTAGACATCATATAAAACTATTACTATTCTCATTGTGTGAAGGTGATTGATATCCAAACACCTACATAATGTGTAATAACTATAACTATTAGTGCGATAGCGAGATGTTCTAAAATTGATTTCCAGGGTTTTGATTTTCCTAACTTAGCAGTGTAGTAGCTAAATATACTAATAAGAGAAAAACCCCAGATCAAACTAACAATCATTGCTGTTGAAAGTGACAGAAATATAACGGGAATAACAAAAGAAATTGAAAATATAAATTTAGACACAAGAGTAGAGATTGTTGACTCCCATATCTCCCTACTATTATGCTTACACTCTGATTCCTCGCTAATATGAATGCCTACCGAATCTGATAAAGAATCGGCTATCGCTATAGTTATTATACCACCAATAATAACGATTCTTGAATGGGTTCCCGAATGTAAACCTACAATAAGTCCGAGTGTCGTAATTATTCCTGAAGTTAGACCAAAGCTAAATCCCGTTTTTAAAGAATGTTTCATCAAAAAATGCTTAACGTATTTAAATTAAATAAAGCTTTGTTAATCACAAATTTGTATTTAGTAACAATTTTAATAAAAATTACGTTAATCATTATAGACAAAAAAAGAAAAAGTTTAATTTTTATATCCATCCATAAGACATAAATTAACCAAGATTATTAAACAGTTAGACCATTTATGGCACACAAATTATGAAATAAGTGATGCAATGAGAATTTGAGGTGGGTTATAAAAGTTGAATAAAGATAATGAAAAAAAAGAAGAAGAGTACAAATTAATAAAAGGAAAAGTCCCCACTTTTACCAAAAGAAACGTCTTTATTATCATATTTGCATTTTCAGTAGTTGCAATACTTTATTTTCTCCCTACCCCTGAAGGTTTATCTCAAAGTGGGAAAATTATGATTGGTATTTTACTAATGGGAGGTATTCTATGGGTTACTGAACCAATCCCATTAGCTGTTACTGGACTTCTGATAATAATAGTTCAGCCCATGTTGAATGTTATGCCTGCAAAGGATGTTTTTTCATCATTTGGTAACCAAGCAGTTTTTTTCTTAATAGGTGCTTTCATTTTAGCTGCTGCGTTAGAAAAACATGGGTTACATAGAAGAACGGCATTGAAATTACTAAGTTTTTTTGAAAAAAATCCTAAGATATTTACTCTGGGAATAATGTCTTCTTGTGCATTTTTATCTTTTATAATGCCTGCAGTTGGTGTAGCTGCCTTGTTTTTACCTATTGTGGCATCTATCTTAATCGCTATGAAAATAACCCCAAGGAAAAGTAATTTTGGAAAAATAAGCATGTTATCAATTGCATATGGATGTTCAATTGGTAGTCTAGGTACACTTATAGGTGGTGCTAGAAATCCATTGACCATTGGTATTCTTTCTGACTTAAATCCACCAATAATTTTAACTTTTTTTGATTGGATGATATATTCCATGCCAATAGTATTTATTGCCCTGCCATTGGTTTGGCTTGTTCTACAAATCTCTTTTCCAATAGAAATAAAAGACATTACAACTGCAAAAAGAGAAATTAATAATCAAGTAAGTATGGCAGGAAAAATGGGAAAATATGAAATAATAGTTATATGTATTTTATCTCTAACTGTTTTTCTGTGGATATTCTTTTCGGTGCCACAATATTTTGGACTTGCGGTCATTGCAATTTTGGGGAGCATCCTATTATTCTTCACAGGATGTATCACATGGAAAGATGTTGAAAAAAGAGTTCCTTGGGGAATTATATTACTATATGGTGGAGCAATAACTCTTGGAATAAGTATGCAAAAAACAGGTGCTGGTGCTTGGATAGCCCATAGCATATTTGATGTAATGGCCACCAATCCATATCTAGTTATATTTGGGCTAATTATTTTTACAATTTTGTTAACAAATATGATGTCAAATGTAGGAGCAGTAGCAATACTGCTACCAATAGGACTTGCAGTTGCAACTGAAATTCCTGGAGTGAGCCCTCTGCTCGCTTCGCTAATAATAGCTCTTAGTGGAGGATTAGCATTTATGTTTGTTATAGCTACACCAGGTAATGCCATTGCCTACTCGTCAGGATATTTTTCAAGCAGAGATTTGTTCAAAGCAGGAGTTGTTGCAAATATTATTTGCATAGGAATTATCTTTATCGTAGCAATTGTTTATTGGAAAGGGGTGTTAGGCCTATGAAAGATACAAAAATTTTAGAGATAATGGAGGTTGTTTATTACTATGTTTAAGAATATTTTAATCCCAATTTCTTCAGAGTTTTATCAAAAAGAAGTAGTTCAAACTGGTGCTTTTCTAGCTGAAAAATTTGACAGCGCAATAACTTTAATATATATAATAGAAGAAAAAACTTTAAATCAAACAGATAAACGTTCAGATGTTTATAGAACAACTCATGAGAGAGCAGAAACAAAGAAGGAGATAATTAGAAGATATGTACAATCGGCAGATAGGATTATTTTTAATGATGCAAAACTTTTTTTCAAGAATAAAAACATTGCTTTTAAAGAAGAAATAATAAATGGGGAATTTAGCACAGTCATAAAAGGCCAGCTAAACAAAGAGAAATACGATTTGATTCTAATGGGTTTTGAGAAAGAATGTTTGTTAAATTATCGGCTTTTAAATGAAGTAAATATCCCCGTCTGGGTAGAATCTGGCTTTGAGAAAAACTCCATACTTGCGGTTTGTTCCAATCTTGCTCCCAATCAAAGAGTACCAGATATTGGTATTAAGCTTTCTAAAATCCTAGGATGGGATTTAAATATGCTATATGTAGTTGATACACAAGATACTGTTGAAGTAGACAAAATGGGTAAGAGATCAGAAAAAAAATCTGAAAAAATGTTGACTGACAGAGGAAAACAATTTGTTTCTGATATGCATAAAAATGGGATAGATGTGCGTTTGGTAAGAGGGAGTTTAGAGAACGAGATAGCTAAAGCAGCTGAAAATTTTGGTGCAAAACTTGTAATAATAGGAAGAGAGCAGAAGAAAAAAAAAGTGCTAGGTTTACCACTAAAAAGCATAAAAAGAAAGATGGTAGAAAAATGTAGATATTCGATATTGTTTATTAATTAGTTTTTAAATATTTTTTATTGTCTTTAGAATAAAAAGGAGTATGTATTATTAGTAAGAACCTAGAGTCCTAGGAGGTTTCTGAGTATTGGAAATGCCCTTGGGAATCGCTCTAAAAACCTTAGGAACAATGAGTTTATTAATACCTTGTTTCTTGGCATGGTTACTTCAAGTGTACCCCAGTTACTTTCTTCATCAAATATATCTTTAGCTTTTGCTTTGATTATGTAGGTTTTCTTTTCATCCCAGGTATGTGTAAGGATAACTTCTTCACCAGAACCAAAATAGTCTGTCCACTCAGTATTGCCGTCATCCCAGTCTATAAAGTATTTGACATTGTCCTCATTTGGATCAGTTGACACGAAGGTATATTCATATGTCGTCCCTATGTTCCCATTAATTGTACCGTTTATATTTGGAGTATTTGGTGGATCATTTTCAATAATGCTGACTTTCATATCTTCAAGCGTACTGAAATCTCCCCAGCCATGTTCAGCGTTATAACCTTTTACTTGATAATAGTAAGTTCCCTCAGGTTTGCCATTCACCTCGTAATAGGGATCTATGATATTATCTGAAAGGGTTGTTATTGATGCAAAATCGGCTATAGGTAAAATATCATCAACATAGAAACCTTCCTCTTGGGTATTTTGATCAGTCGTATATCTGAAACGTATGAAGACAGATTCGCCAACATAGCCATCTAAAGCATATTCCTCATAGGACCATCCACCTGATGAACCAGTGAATGTATCAAGTACTTCGTAGTATCTTCCATCTCGGCTTACTTCAACGAATGCGTAGTCCCATTCTAATTCGATATTGTACCAACACCAGAATGATAATTTCATTCCAGATGTAACTGGTAATGGAGTAACAGTTGTCATAGATGAAACATCCTCGTTATTATGACGGGATTTGTAACTATGACTAGACGAATGAAACCTTGATGTTGAAAGTGAGAATCCATCAAGTGCCCATGAATCTGAACCATATTCAGCATCATCAGTAATAAGAGATAGGTTAGTTAGCTCATCAAGTTGAAAATAATCCGGTTCTGCATCAGGATTTTGTTCCTCCCAAGAGATTGTATAGTTTCCATCTGGATCTGTATTCATTTCATCGATAACAGGAGTTATCACTCTTGGTACTACCGTGTTTCGGATATTTCCAGCTTCTTCAAGGATAAATAATGCACCATCAAAGTTTTCAGCACAAATCTGATCAAGATAACTCTCAGATGGATGGTATGAGGAACATGCCTCAATGGTATATGCAAAGGTTGTTCGCCCCTGGATATAATGACCATATCCATATGCCCAATCTGTTGTATCTCCTGTGGTACCATATAGGGTACAAGCTTGTTGGGGTGTATAGGTTCCTGATCCACTCTGTCGTGTTATTCGAGAAGCAATCTGCTGTCCAACTTGAGATATGTAAGTAGCATCAGGGGCAGAACTAGGAGCATAACCCCACGGCCACAAGACAAGCTGACCATGAGTATGCCATGTAATAACAGCACATATGTCGTTCTGAAGAAATACATCACGTATCGCTTGTGTTTCAAGCTCAGATTCAGGTCCAGGGCCACAATAGGTACTATAATCTGAGTTATGAGTAACAGAACCCGGACCAATTGATCCCCAAGCTCCCCAGGGATCTCCATTACTTGAGCCACCATAATTACGGTTATTATCAACACCATAAGTATCAAACTCCGGGAAATAAAACCGGTTCTTCCGCCAGTCATTTCCCTGATCATGGCAATAATAGTAACCATCAGGATTAACACAAGTAACAAGCCATAAACGCCGGTTATTTACTATATCAGTAATATCGGGATCCAACCCATATTTTGATGTGAGTTCATCTGCGATATGTAGGCAAATCTCAACAGTTGGCCATTCACGAGCATGATGTAGTCCCATAAAAAAGACGCCTGGTTCTCCTTCATCAACACCGGGATTATCAGTGATTTCTAAACACCAAATATCGCGCCCTTCAAAAGTTGTCCCTATACTATAAAGACTAGTGATACTAGGATAAGTACTTGCAATATTACTTAAAATATACTCAATCTCAGTAAGTGTATGATACTGGCCAGCAACACTTTGGCTATAAGCATCTACATCCCAAATAAGAATAGAATAATTAATTTTTAAGTTTGCAAGTTCATTGAGTCTGATCCGAGGAATAATAATATCAATCCATTCACCTGGTCTGCCTCCAACTGCTTCTACACCTCGTGGAATTAAAAAAGTTTCTTCTGTTGTATCGATTCTCACTAAAACATTAGTGAAAAATGGGTGGTAACTTAATTTATCTATAATCATTGATTCAGATGGTTGTTTCTTGCTTCCAATTACTGTTATAGAAATAGATATTAACAACGCAAAAATCAAAATGCAAATTAGTTTGGTTTTCATAGCTATCATATCACAACAATTCTATTATACTAAATGTTGTATATATATATACTTTATTGTAATAAAAATCTTCCCTAATTTAGGAATGCCCTCCGATTTGACACCTTGAATCCTCTAGAATAACAAATTACTCAACAGTTTTACAGTCTGAAAGGGGTGCTGCCAAGTCATTATTCTACAAATTATTAATAAGAAAAATATATTTACTGTTTTGTATCTACAATAAATAAAATTGATAATAAACGAATATTTAATCTAAAGGGATTATCAATGGTATAATATTTTTTTATAAACGATTTGTGGATATTAGCTCTCCACGGATATTACCATTTGGCATATTAAATTCAATCTTAACAAGGTTCCCAACAGAAGGTGCATAATAATATTCAAAGAAATCCCCAATTATCGGGCGAATTCTATATGCACTAAATATTCCTGCTGCGACAGCTATATCTTGCTTACCCTCACATTCAAATATTACCAAGGGGTAGTTACTATTGAAGTTAATTGGAATTTTAATAAGTCCAAAAATACCACCAATAGTTAAGTCCATATTCGCATTCAAATTTAATATAAACCAACTCTGAGTTGGCTCTACCAACGGAAAATCAAATATAGGAATATCTTTATTAAAATCAGTTTCAAATGTTAATTTAAATGGAATTGGTAGAGGTATAGGGATAGGATAAATCTTAGCCACGCTTATTCCCTTTATTTCAGCAGAAATATCTACAATTTCCAAATCAGATTTGGTGAAAGTAATAGTCCCTGTAATACGAGTTAATGCAGATTTAAATGTTCCATTAATCCCTAATGTCATAGAGGATAAAGGGAGACGGATTTCATATTCAGCAGTAGGTTTACCTCTAAAATCTACCTTATAATTACTTCCGCTAGTGTCTGTGACAGCCCATTTAAAGTCATCTATATTTCCATCCATAAATATCTTTTGACCGCCAACATTGTAATCAATGTTAATTTCATCTAATCTATATGTCCAGCTATCATCTTTATTCCAACTAGGAACGTCATCGTTAATCATAATAGTTTCGTTCGATATCTGTTTAATCTCAATTGGTTCAGCTACAGATGAAATACTTAACATCAGTATCATACAAGTCATAATTCCCAGGATTTTAATTTTCATAATCTTACACCTTGTATTGTTAATTATAGATATGTCTATATAAATATATGGAACGAATGATATCAATTATAACTATTGTAATTGAGCTTATATTTCTTAAGAGAAGAATAGGGCTATAATAAATGTTGTAGAAGTGAAACCAGAATTTGGGATTGAAAATTGTTTCAGAAAGTATATTTAAAAGGAAATGTTTAAATAAAATTATTGTATTGTAATTTATAGATTTAAATTTCGGGAGGAAAAAAATGAAAAAGAAAATATTAGTTATAATTGGTATAGCAATACTATTGTTTGGAGCTAGTGTCGTACCAAACATAAGTGGAAATATTGAAAAAGTTAGTAATGATAAAGAAGCAGCTCTACAGAAGCAGGTGGCAGGACAGAGTGGCACAGACGTTCTAATTGATCCTGATCCGACAAATATATTACAAAATGAGATATCTTTAGATCTTATTCCAGGTTCACCAGGTTCACCAACTTTACTGGTTGCTGCTTATAATGACGATCCATATGCTGGTGGTCCAGGGCTTGGTGTAAGTTATAGTACAGATGCTGGAATGACTTGGACTGCAACTCAACTTCAGTATCCAATGAATACCATTACTGGTTTGCTTATGGATGATATGTTTGATCCTACTGTTACAATTGATACCCTAGGAAATGTATTTGTTGGACAAATATCTTCAGATATAAATTGGTACAGCGGTATGTATGTTCATAAGTCAACTACCGGGGGTGTAACCTGGCTCCCACCAGTGAATATTGCTTTAGATATTCCACCTCAATCTAATCCAGATCCAAACTTCCGATTTAATGATAGATGTCAGATAAAAGCGGATACTTATACATCTAGTCCATACACTGATAATATTTATGTGACATGGTTAAAAGATCGTGGATTTAACATGCCGCTACCAACTGGTGATATATATTTTTCATACTCGACTGATAATGGTAATACCTTCAGTGTACCTATAACAATTAACTCATTTGCTAATGATCTTGCTAATATGCCAAATCCAGCAGTAGCTTCTGATGGAACTGTATATGTATCATGGCTGCATTATAATGTATGGACAGGAGGAATTGGCACTATATTTTTAGATGTATCTACCAATGGTGGTGTAACTTGGGGACCAGATATTACTGTTGCTACAATAAATCTGCCACCATTATCTCTAACCACTGGTGCTGGTCAACCCGATGTTGTATCTAAAGGAGCCCCTGTGTTAGAAGTTTCACCAAATAATCCAAATGAGCTTTATATTACATATGCAGCAGATCCTGACGGAGGTGGACCCGATGAATGTGATATCTTCTTTATTCGATCTACAAATGGAGGGGGTGTTTGGAGTGCACCTATTCGAGTAAATGATGATACAACAACAAATGATCAGCATCTTCCATGGATGGATGTTAAGCCAGATGGAACAATTGATATTGCATGGTATGACCGTAGAAATGATGCGAACGATAAACTCTGGGATGTATATATTGCTAAAAGCGTTGATGGAGGAATTACCTTTTCAACTAATTATAAAATTAATGACCAAAATTTTGCATCACCAACAAACCCATGGGGAACACCTTGGATGGGGGAATATCTAGGTCTTGCATGTGATAGTAGTTGGGCTCATATTGTATTTACCTCATCAATATCAGATGTTTTAGGTGATGTATATTATGATAATATGGATAACGACGACATGGTAGTTCCACAAGCTGCAATAGACTGCGATGGTGACCTAACATGGACTGGAGTTAAACCAGGGGCAACAGTAACTGATAGTTTTAATGTATCAAACATTGGCGATCCAGGTTCGGAGCTTGACTGGGATATCACAGAATGGCCAGACTGGGGATCATGGACGTTTAATCCTTCAGGTGGCACTGCATTAAAACCTGAAGACGGACCAGTTACTGTACAGGTAACTGTTGTTGCACCCCAAGGGGTACCTAGAGTTTTACTACAACCCAAAGATACAACGTATACTGGGACGGTAAAAGTAGTCAATTTAGATGATCCTAGTGACTTCTGCATCATAGATGTATCTCTTACAACACCGAAAAACAAAGCATTTAACATAAACATGTTATTCCTAAGATTCCTAGAGCAACATCCAAATATATTTCCAATTCTAAGACAACTATTAGGACTATAACGTCAACTAAAACAACTCTTTTTTCTTTTTCTAAAGTAACAAAGTTATTTTTAGTTTTGGACATAAATATCTTGCAATACTTCAAACCAATTACTTATAAGATTAAGATAGATTCAGACGTTGTGAATAATTATGAAGATTTGTATTGTATACGAATCGAAATTTGGTAATGGAAAAGGATGTATGGAATATTTACAAGGCGTAATGAGTAAGAAAGATCATGATGTAAAAATGTTTTCAGTTCGTGAAATAGAGCCCACATCATTGCCATTGGCAGATCTTTATATATTTAGCTCGCCAACCCAAATTGGTAGCCCAGCAGGAAAAATGAAAAAATTTCTTAAAAAATTGGAAATTTTGCAAAAAGATGCAAAATATGTTCTTGTAGTAACTCATTTGAATCCTAGAGCGAATACTTTAGAAAAAATGGAAAGACTACTTCTATCGAAGGAAATATCTAGGGTCACTGAAGGTTTGATGATTAAGGTAACAGGTATGAAAGGACCATTGGAGAGTGGTTATGAGGAGAAACTTGATACATTTGCAGAAGATATTTTAAAAGCTATCGAATAAAATTTTTAATTAAAAAAGATATAATTTTAGTAAAACAACACCCCATCTTCCGCAACTTTTATATCCATGAACTGTAATAATATAATGAAATGGTAAGCAATAACAGAAAAAAGCAACTGGACCAACAAAGAACAGAATGGAGAAAGAGACATAGAACTCTCAATGGGAGAATTATCATTTACCCGGAGAAATCTCCAGAGCACATAAACGCTAGAGCTAGCAAGGCATATAACTGGTTCTGGAAAAAGATACTTTTAGAAATAGAGCCGCAAGAAATTCCAGCAATAATTTCTGGCATCAAAGATCAGATTAAAACTGAACAGGATATTAAGGAGATACAAGCATATAGAACAATGATTGGTATGGCAGAAGATGCATATCAACTCAAGAGATTGGAAGACATTAAAGATTATGACACAGAATTGCAATTAGGGAAAAAATCAATATATAATTCTGGGGAAGGAATTATCTATAATAGAGGAAAAATATACACAACTGATTATAATGAAGATGAAAGTAAAATCCTTTTACGGGACATTGAGGGGATAATTATAGATGCACTCTCTTCGGAAGATAAAAAACAAAGAGAGATGATTAGAAATAACATTTATAAAAATTGGAAATATAACGAAAAAACTGGATTTACCAGTAGATAATATATAGAGAAGATTTATTTTGAAAAAATTATTTTGATTATTGTGATGTTTGTTCTACAGATTTCGAATTTTCAATTTCCTCAACTAGAAGTTTCGAGAAATCTGGTAAAACATTTGCAATATCAGTAATTGTAATGATTCCAAATATTTCATTGTTTAATATTACAGGAAGTTTCTTGATTTTATATTCTTTCATAATTTCAACTGCTTTTTCTAAACTTGCAGAAGCGTGAACTGTTTTGATATTTTTAGACATTACCTCTTTTACCTTTATTTCATTAGGATTTTTTTGATCAATTATGACTCGCTCAATTATATCTCTTTCAGTAAGAATTCCAAGTACCATTCCTTCTTTCATGACAACAAGGCAGCCAACACCGCGATCTTTGTATATTTTACACGCATCTAAAACTGATTCATTACTTTCTACAGTAACTACATCTTTTGACATAATTTCGCTGACAAGCATGATACCACCACAATGTATAAGAAACAAATTATTACTTAATAATATCTTCTATTATAATTATAAATTTAAAGCTTTTTTATAATGTTAATATTTTGGAAAAGATGTTTTAATTAAGAATGTAACACCATGAAAAATTGAATGTGTATTTACTTTAGAAAACAGATAAAATAAAGAAAAGTATAAAACATAATAAAAAATTCTTTTTATGGTGAGAAGATGGAGGTTTTATTACAAGAGGATTGGGAAAAAACCTTTATTTATTTAACTACGCTATCCTTAGTTTTTATTACTGGTTGTATTCTAAGGTTTATATTGGATTAAACCGCCAATTCCAATGGTAGATTATATATCGATTAATGGAAATTCACTCTTTCATTAACGTTGCGCGAATATCCCCAATTTTGAATCCTTTTTCAATCATATAAAATAAAAAAAGTTTGGTTTTTAATTGCAGAGAATATTAAACGACTTTAAAAAATGAGATTACTAGATTATTTTTAACAAATGTTTTACTAAATATATTTAAATTGAATATATTTGAGCTTTTAAGAAACATTTAAATCATTTGCGAAAAGCTTAAATTGCTATCGCATCTTGCTTAATATGGGGGCGTAGAGCTTAAAAGAGAGATATACCTTTTTCATCCCATCTCACTTTATCATCCTTTCCTCCTCTCCTCATATCAAAGCTCTACTACCCTTCAATAAATGAAAAAAATAACAAAACATTATACAATTAAAATATATTATCTATTAAAACAGCAGAATAGTTTGAATGGGGAAGAGGAGGGAGGTGATTAAAAAAGGTATTACTAATATTTACGGTTTGTTCCCCATTCCAACCACTGTATATTTAGGTTGTGGATAAAAATACATTATATAAATCTTTCTATATAATTTTTAAAATGTATTATCCCGGAATTACTTTCTGCTGAAAAATAAGAATTAGAACTGAAATTCTTTATTAAAAATTTTGTCTAAAATAAGTTTTCTAACAGTTTTCATATCTGAATCTAGATATACAGCTCCAATCAAAGCTTCTAATGAGTTGGCAAGATTCGTACGATTGTTGGCTCCATTTTGTTTGATCTCACCTTTTCCCAATAATAGAAACTTACCTATACACAATTCCTTAGCCTTATTAGCCAAAAAATTATTATTTACTCCAATAGATCTCCTGCGGGTAAGTTCACCCTCAGAGAAATATCTATTACTCTTATAAAGTTGCTCTGCTACAATAAAATTAAGAATGCTATCTCCCAAAAATTCTAAACGTTCGTTATATTCGAGAGGGGCGTTTGCTTCAAAAGCATAAGTTTTATGAGTAAGGGATTCTTCCAGTAATTTCTTATTACTAAATGCGTAACCTATTTTTTCCTCAAGCACTTTAAAATCGTTTTTTTTCATAGCAAAATAGATATATGACAACCCTAAATTAAAGTATCACTAAAAATTAATATATTTCAATATTTTTTTACCGATTTCTGAATCATCAAAACACTCGATTAATTTTTCTTTGTTCTTAAAAGGCCTTTTTGACATAATTCTAATGGTCCTTCTTTTACCAATATCTGGAATTGCCTCAAGGGTTTCTCGAGATGCAGTGTTTATATCTAAAGGATAGGGTATGGCTGTAACAGACCTATATCCATAATCTACCATTTTTACATCAAAAAATCTGTGTAAAGGAAAAACACCAGGAATACCTACGAGTAATGGATAACTACCGACCTGTCTACCAAACGTCAATTTACCGTCATAGATCTCAGTATAAACATCTGTTAGAATTATTCCTCTAGGAATCATTCTTTTGAGCATGGGTTGTTCTATATTCTTACGTACTTTTCTTTTAAAACGTTGAAATTCTGTTTTATGTCTCTTAACACTTTTATTGCCAAATGTAAACATCTTTGTACCAGGAATTGGAATAACCTGACGAAGATTGATTCTTCTAATAAGTAGACCGTTATCATATATGTGCTTTAAAAAATCATAATCAAGTTTAAAGGTATTTTTTGTCTCACCCTTTAATCCAAAGACAAAATTCAAACCTGGAAGTAACTCAGGTAAACCATTACTGCCTCTCTTTGAGCCGACCTCATTTAAAAGTTTTATTGCGACTAGTACTTCATCAGGAGAAGCTTTTAGATTATTATTTTTAATTACCGCAGGATCTGCACTTTCCACTCCAAAGGCAGCAACGTCACCAGGAGTGTGATATTGTATAATACTTTTTGCGATACGCTTACATTCTTCAGAATAACGGGCAATGACTCCGGGATTTGCATTGTCGACATGAAGGGTCTTTAAGTCTGGGGCAACAGTACGAATTCCTTTAAACAACTTTTCAAGTGCATCAGGATTTGGTGTCGGAAATTCTTGCTTATCTGCATCTTTTGCCATATACGAAAAAATGCATGGTTGATTACCAATGCGAAAATGTCGAATTCCTACAGTGTATAAAGAGCTGATTTCGCCAAGAATATCCTCAATGGATCGAAAATTGGGGGAACCTTTACTTGGTTCGCTACAAAAAGAGCAGCCACCAACTAAACTCCTTGGACATCCTCGATACGTTTCAATCTCGGTAATCAGATAATCAGGGAAAAAGGGATGTTGCTTCACTATTTTTGAACCGCGCACAGCAAAAATTTTGAAATCAGTAGGATTTGATCTACACAAAGAAGAATCTGTAGTGTCATATACAAGATTGTTTCTCAACAATTCTGATATTACGATTTCACCATCACCGTCTACTAGCATATCAAAAACATTTTCAACAACCCTAGTATCTATAACCTTCTTACCTCCAGATGTTCCAAAACCGTATCTTGCAGCTGGACCACAGAGCGCCTTTACCGGTTTTTTTAAACTACCTAGAAGAGATACCAGTTCATTAGGACTTACAGGAAAACCAGATAAATACCGCCCTGGAACAGACATACCAGCAATGACAACAACCAAATCAGAATTTGACAGAATCCCTAGAAGAGACTTGTCACTACGAATTTGGTCAATGGTATAGTAAAAAATCTGAGCGTGTTTATCATAACACCAAACAGCACCTGCAATATAACGTGGATATGGGCAGATATAAGGTGGTACACCAAGACAAGTAGGCTCATCTACGTAACCATCAAGTATTGAAATGCTCAACATTCTTTTATTGCAACCATTCATTTACTAAAAAATTTATTGTAACAATAGATCACGGTGACTCAGTTAAAGTATTGGGAATAATATCGATATTTCAGGGAAAAAGTTTATGTTTTAATAATAGATTATATTTTTATGGAAAAATTAAAATTACAATTAGTCGCATTGTTTTTCTTTTTTATTCTGTTATTCAGTGGAATAACTGTTGGAGGTTTGAATCAGAAGGATAATATTAACCTAGAAAGTGATGAACGGTTTTTTTATACCGGCGAAAAAATTTCTGATAACTTCTATTTTGTTCATATCACTGATACACATTTATTACATAGATTATTTGACAGAAATGAAACAAGTAAGAAGAGACTCGATTCTGTTTTAAAGTATATCATCTCGTTTGATGAGAAGCCGACATTTGTAGTAATTACTGGAGACCTCGTAGAATGGGGGAGTGGTATTTCTGGTTCTATGAATTACAGAACTCTGATGAAATGCTTCTATGAAAAGGATAACCAGTATTATGCTGATTCAAATTATTCTATCCCAGTTTATTTTACTCCAGGTAACCATGATTATTATTTTGATTGGAATTTGATAAATTACCATAGATTTGTAGATAGAAATCATGTTCTTGAGAATGATCGTTATGTTGTAAATTACGAGAATTTAACTCTTTTTTTCGTAGATTCTGGTAGTCATTTTATTTTAAGACCAAAAGAGTGGTTAGATGTTTTTGGCAGTGGTCTTACCAATCGAGATATCAGATGGCTTGAAGATGTTCTGAGCAGTTATAGTTCCAGACATAAAATCATACTTATGCATTTTCCAGCTATCAATTGGAGAGATGAGAATGGTGAGATGAATGGGGTTATTGTTCGTAATAGAGAATTATTTGTAGAGTTATGTGAAGAATATGAAGTTGATCTTGTTTTAGTGGGACATACACATAGTTCTGTGGTTATTGATAGCGATGAGAATGTGTATGATGATCTTCCTTTGAATTGTAGTCAGTATCCTCCTCTTCATGTACAAACCGATGACTGTAAGCAGGGTTGCCATTATAGGAACATTACGGTTTTAGGAGATGATATTTGGTTAGATAATTGTATGGAGATTCAGGTAGCTTCTGTAAACCTTAAAAGTACTGACATATGGTCTAACTCCTTGGAAAGATTTCAGCTGGTAAATACCAAAAAACTTATTCACATACGCACCTCACAACAATGACATTTAAATAGATAACTTTATAATAAGAACTATTATTTGGCGTGAAAATTAGGTGGAAATATGATAAACGCATATATATTAACAATAATGCGCCCAGGACAAACAGATAGAGCAATTAAAGAAATGAGAAAATTAGGGAATATTGAAAAAATATCGGTTGTCGCAGGTGAGTACGATATCGTCATTCGGGTACGTGTTAAAAGTCTCGGAAATCTTTTGAAGGTTACGGATAAAATACAACTTATCGATGGTGTAAAAAAGACAACCACTCAGGTAATAGAAAAAGAACTTGCACTATGAAGATTAGAAGAAAGTATCTATTTTATATATTAGCGTTTACATCTGCAATTATTGCTGCTGGTGTAGCAGCTATAGACGCCGTCATTAGTTCAGTTTACATACCTAATTCTTTGGCGTTTAGTTTTTCATGTTTTTTGGTAGGTACACTTATTTCACTTCTTATCCTTCTTATTTTTTCGATACCAATAAAAGGAAAAAGTTTGGGATCAAAAATTATTGACCCATCGTTTAAACGTCTAAGATTGGTAAGAAAAGAAGAAATAAAATATCACATACCAGCAGGCATAGGAAATGCCATTCTTACCATCGGTTACCTTTCATTGCTATCCATATTTGGAGACCCATCAACGGTTCTTCCGTTTTCTCAAATTGTTATTTTATATCTTGTTCTTATCGAATCCATTACGGAAAAAAATATCCCAACACTTTCAGAAATTCAATCTTCCGTTATTGTTACGTTTGGTGCCATGCTTGGGTCCATAAGTTTGACTGGAATCATCAATCTTGAATCTCTTGCGATTGTCTTTCTCGTGATAAATCCCGCTTGGGTGATGTTTTCCATCTATCAACGAAAATTAAAAATGATGAAAATCGACAAACATCCAAATGATGCACTTAACATAAGATTTTGGAATGTAATATTTGCCTGTCTCTTTACCGCCATTGTCGTTTTCATCTATGATTTTATCATGGGTACTAGCCATATCCTTGGGGGAATAACTGCATCAATTGAACACTTTGGATGGGTTGCATTAACAATGGGTGTTACGTTCTTTTCCTATGTGTTCTATATACGAGCTCTTGGTATTGGAAAAGCAAGTGTTACCCAAGCTGTTCGCGCATCAACCTTTCTCTTTGCCATTCCATTCTCCTTAATGCTTTCCTATTTCAATATTATACCACCGTTCTCGACCGATCCCATCATGATCTTGATTAAGATGATCAGCACAATTCTCGTCATACTTGGTATTGTCTCATTTGCACTAACACTCATCAAAGCGTATGTCTTCATCAATACTAAACCAGGTTATCCCATTGAAGAGATTATGCAAAAACTCTGGGAGATTGGTGGTGTGACACGAGTAACAGCAACTGCAGGTTACTATGATTTTATCGTAAAAATACGCACACGAACTCTGGTTAAAGGTTATGAGAAAATCATTCGTAAACTTGATGAAATCGAAGCCATTAAAGAGTACAAATGGGAATCTGTTCTCAAAGAATGGGAAAATATCTAGTTCGATCATTAGGAAAACTATTTCATTATTCTCTTTATACAGACTCTTGAAGGGATAGTTGTGATAGATAAAAGATTAAAGAAATTTGCTCATATTTTAATTAATCATTCTTTAGAACTTAAAAAAGGCGATTTGTTTGTAATATCTGGTGGTTATATTGCAAAACCGCTGATTAAAGAAGTATATAAACAAGCATTAGAATCTGGAGCACATCCATATACAAGGCTAGGTATCGACGGGCTTGCTGAAGTATATTATAAACATGCTTCAGAAAAACAACTCAAATATATGTCACCTATTGCTAAATTTGAGACTGAACGAATTGATGCACGACTTAGTATAATAAGTCCAGAAAATACCAGGAGTTTGACAAATATAGATCCAAAAAAACAAGCAATAAGCAGTGTTGCTCAAAAGGAGATACATCAGATATTTCTTGATAGAGCTGCCAAAAAAGAACTGCGTTGGTGTGTTACCCAATATCCCACCAATTCTTCTGCTCAGGATGCCGATATGTCATTAGAAGAATATGAAGAATTTATATTTAAGGCAGCTCACATAGAAAAAAAAGATCCTATCAGACATTGGAAAAAAATTTTTAAAGATCAGGAAAAAATTAGAACGCTACTTGACCGCAAGAAAAAATTGCATATTATTTCTAAAGATACTGATTTAACAATTTCTGTCGCTGGTAGAAAATGGATAAACTGCTACGGAAAAGAGAATTTTCCTGATGGTGAGATTTTTACGGGACCCACAGAAAACTCAGCAGAAGGTCATATCAGATATACCTTCCCAGCATCTCATGGTGGTAGAGAGATAGATGAGATTCAACTTTGGTTTAACAAAGGTAAGGTTTTCAAAGCAAAAGCTTCTAAAGGTGAGAAATTCCTAAATTCCATGCTTAGTATGGATAAAGGATCACGAAGGATTGGGGAATTTTCCTTTGGCACAAATTATGGTATTGAGAAGTATACAAAAAACACCTTATTTGATGAGAAAATCGGAGGTACAATTCACATTGCGGTTGGAAGTGGATACCCTGAAACTGGAAGTAAGAACAAATCAAGTTTGCATTGGGATATGATGTGCGATTTACGTAAAAATGGCGAGGTCCATGCAGATGGCGAACTCATTTATAAAAACGGGAAGTTTTTGAATATATAATTTATAAAAAAAATACGCATTCTTTCTCTTTTTTTAATAAAATTTAGTTTCATTAGGATAAAACATGGAAGACATCATACACAAAATTAGAAAAATTTAACAAATAATAAAATTAATTATCTAATAACTTTCTTTAAAAAACTTATAAATAAGGCCTTTTCATATCCAATTTTACAATGTGTGGTATTATAGGCATCATAGGAGGAAGATCGGTCTCTCGTCTTATTTATCATGGTCTGTTTTCCGTACAACATCGTGGTCAATCCTCTGCTGGGAAGCTAACATATGATGGAAATATCCATGTGACAAAAGATGCGGGATTAGTAAGAGATGTCTTTAATGAGGATAAAAGGATAGATACTCCGGGGAATATTGGAATTGGCCATACTCGATATTCTACAGCAGGCATGGACGATATTGAGTCATTGAAGAGAAATGCACAACCAGAATATTTGGTAAATCCTTTTTTGGCAACGGTTCACAATGGTAATATTTACAACTGTTTTGAAATGACTAAAAAAACCAAGAGGAAACCACGAACAGTTTGCGATATTCAATGGTTGTTATTACCTATGGCAGACAATTTATACAAAAAAGAACTAAACGCTGATATAATCTTTGATGCTTGTGAAAAAATAATGCAACAGTTAAAAGGCAGTTACTCTGCTTTGTATATTGCTGATTCGGGTGAAAATCCTTTTCTTTTTGCTATGACTGATCCTCGTAAAATTAGACCTTTAGTACTGGGTCAATCTGATGGCATGTATTGCCTTACTTCTGAAACACGGGTTTTTAAAAAAATTAATTTTGACTATGTTAAAGATATTCCTGGGGGATCTGTAGTTGTAATTGATCAAAAAGGAAATTTCCATGAAAAAAGGATAATAAAAAAACAAGAGCTGCCATGTATGTTTGAATTTGTTTATTTTGCTAAACCTGATTCACGTATTAACGTAAGATCTGTTCATAAAGTACGTGATGAGATTGGTAGATTACTTGCAATAGAACAACCTATTGAAGCCGATATTGTTGTCCCGGTTCCTGATTCAGGAAGAAGATATGCTCATGGATTTTCCCGAGAATCTGGAATACCTATAGATGAAGGGATAATGAAAGATAAGGACGAACGTTCATTTATACATCAAACCCAGGAGACTAGAGACAAAGTTGTTGAAGAAGGATTATCTTTTATACGTTCCGTTCTAAAACGAAAACGGATTGTGTTACTTGATGATTCGATTGTTCGTGGGACCAATATTAAAAAAATTGTTCGTGGTATTAAAAATGCCGGTGCGAAAGAAGTTCACGTGAGAATCGGTTGTCCACCTCTAATTGCTCCTTGTTATCTTGGAATAGATATGCGAAGTAAAAAGGAGTTTATAGCCCGAGATAAGAATGGTGAAATTAGGACTTGGAATCAAATTGCGAATGAAATCGGTGCTGATTCTCTAGGTTATATAAGCATACCTAAGTTAAAGAAAGCCATAGGATCTGAAATTTGCCGAGGATGTATAGATTTTCCAGAGGGATACCCCCCAGAAATGCAAAACGATGTAAAAAACCTCCTTAAAAGCGACGGAATGTTGGCAAGAGCCTACGAATGCATATAAAGGCCATATTTTCATGTTGGTTAATTATGATTGAAATTGTAAAAGATACACTTGAAGAACAGATTATAATACTTTTACAGAAAAAATATCCAATAACTATATCTGACATCGAGAGTGAACTTCATTTGTCAAGGAAAATGATTTTGAGAGTTTTACAAAAATTTCAAGTTAAAGGTATCGTACAACTAGAACCTTTATGTGATAAAACATATATTAGATTGACGAGAAATGATTTTAGTTTTGTAGGTAAAAAAAGACAACGAAAGTTTATAAAACACCATTCGGGAAAGAAAAAACAAGAACAAGAAGATTATGAAGGTATAATGTATTCCTAAGGAAAATAATCTTGTTTTTAATTATTCTTATTGAAATTTTACAAATAGAAAAAAAAGATAAACTAATAAATTGTTTTGGAATGAAATAAGGTTTTAAAACAAAATCTATATTACTTTGGAAAGTGGAAGGAGAAAAATGGAAGCATCTAGTATAGAAATCAAAGAAGAAATGGAAAGTGAAGAGTATCTCAATTCAATCGGAAAACCAAAAATTGCTTATTTTTCAATGGAGATCGGATTAGATAAACACATACCTACGTATAGTGGTGGGCTTGGCATTCTAGCTGGCGATACATTAAAATCATGTGCAGATCTAAATATTCCAATTGTGGGAATTACACTGCTTTCCGAAAATGGATATTTTTATCAAAAAATTGATGGAGAGGGAAATCAAATTGAACTTCCAATTAATTTTAATATCAATGATTTTCTTACGTTACTCCCAAGCAAAACAAGTGTTATAATCGAAGACAGGAAAGTATACGTGCGAATTTGGCATTACCTAATTAAAGGGATAAATGGATATCTAGTTCCAGTTTTTTTTCTTGACACCAATCTAGAAGAAAACAGTGAAGCGGATAGGGATATTACAAAACAGCTTTATGGGGGAGATAATAAATATCGTCTTGCTCAAGAAATTGTTCTTGGTATTGGTGGGGTTAGAGCAATACGGGCACTTGGCTATAAAACAATTGATAAATACCATATGAACGAGGGTCACGCTGCTCTTGGCACTCTTGAGCTTTTTCGTGAATTAACGAATATTGAAAAAGTCAGAGAACAATGCGTTTTTACAACACACACTCCAGTTGCTGCAGGTCACGATCAATTTGATCTTTCTTTTGCTAAACCTATGTTAGGGGATATACTACCAGATTCTATTCTCGATGAGGTTACATTTGAAAATAAACTAAACATGACCAGACTCGCGCTCTTTTTTAGTCACTATGTTAATGGTGTCGCAAAAAAGCATGGTGAGGTGTCACGATCAATGTTTCCCGGTTATTCGATAGATTCCATTACAAATGGTGTTCACACACCTACTTGGGTTTCAGAACCATTTCAAAGATTATTTGATAAACATCTGCCAGGATGGCGCTCTGATCCCTACATTCTTAGAGCCACGTTTAGCGTAGAAAAACGTGAGGTATGGGCTGCGCACATGGAAGCAAAAAAAAGTCTCATAAATTTTGTTAACAACAGATACAATGTTGGTATGAACTATGATCATTTTACTGTAGGATTTGCCAGACGACAAACTGCATACAAAAGGCCTGATCTGTTGATTTCTGATCCAGAAAGACTCAAACAAATCGCTGAAAAAACAGGACCTATTCAGATCATATACGCTGGAAAAGCACATCCCAATGATAGTTCAGGCAAAGAAACGATTAAAAAAATTTTTAACGCTATGAATGCAATAAAAGGGAATATAAAAATTGCCTACATCCACAACTATGATATGACTATTGGAAAAATGATGACTTCAGGTGTTGATCTCTGGCTGAACACACCTCGAAGACCAAGAGAAGCTTCAGGAACCTCAGGGATGAAAGCTGCACACAACGGAGTTCCACAGTTTAGTACATTGGATGGCTGGTGGCTGGAGGGATGTGTTGAAAACATCACAGGATGGGCAATAGGACCAGAAAAAACTGAAGAAGAAGAATCTGACGACGAAGTCGATAGAAATGATCTTTACAACAAACTTGAAAATTGGATAATACCTAAATTTTACAACGATAGAGATAATTGGATAAGAACTATGAGAAGTTGCATAGCAATAAACGCTTCATTCTTTAATACAAACAGAATGATTCAGCAATACGTTTTAAACGCCTATTTTATGTAGTTAAAGTCCCTAAATACATAAAAAAAATAAATTAGGTTTTTAATTATTAATGTAAAAATACCAAAGATATACTATATTGTGGTAAGAGAGGCTTATTTAAGGAGTAGTTGCATATTCTTTATTCTTTAAGATGCCTAATTTTTTCCGATTTGTTTCAATATGTTTCAGGATTCCCTCGACCGCTTTAACTATGTCAGTTTCAACGTTTAATATACCACCAGTTACTTGTTTACATTCTTCAGTCAAGAGTTTTACGAGATTTGGTGCTCCAGTGACCGTTGGAATAGGGTTAACATATGTATAGAGTCCTAATGCTAGAGCAAAAACTGCATCTATTGTTGCTTTTTGTTCCATGTATTCAGGAGCAACAGCAGCTATAGGTAAGTCAGAAATTGGTACGTCTCCTAATGACTCTGATATCGAAGCTAATAAATCCGCTAACCGACCTGTATCAGTACATGTACCAAAACTTAAAACAGGAGGAATACTCAGTTTTTCACACACCTTCTTCAAACCTGGTCCAGCAAATTCTCTTGCCTCTGGTTTACATAAACCAGCAACCTGAACTGCTCCATTACCACAACCCATTGAAAGCACCAAGATATCCCGTTTAATGAGTTCCTTTACAATAAGGACCGTATGAACATCTTGTCCAGAATCTCTTAAAGAAGTACAAGAAACCATTCCTGCAACTCCAAATATACTTCCATCTTTAATTGCATCAAGGAGCGGAATAAATGTACCACCAAGAGCTTCAAGAATGCTTTCTGTTGAAAAACCTACAATAGCTTCATTAACAGGTAGTTGTGTTACTGGCTCTATCGCTCCTCTCCGTATCTTATAATTATCGATTGCCATCCGAAGAAGTTTAGAAGCTTGCTCCTCTACCTTCTCGGGGCTGTAGTTGATTCGTTCGTCAATACCTTCAAAAGCAACAACCTCACTAACAGGAATAAGCTTGAATTTATATTTCTCGGCATAGAGCGGATCGATTGGCATACAGCAGTTCATATCAGCCACAAAAAGATCTATACAGCCACTAGCAAAAACTGCCTCCTGCATAATCCAATTTCCAGTAAAACCATAAAATGCATCATCCATTTCCCATCTTTGAATCATTTCTTGCCCCGTCTCTATATTTGCAATAACACGTAATCCTTTTGCACCAACAGATTTAGCTTTTTGTTGCCATTCTGGTTTTCGAGCTAGTTGAACCATAGCAAAACCAAGGAACGGTTCATGTCCATTTGGAAGAACATTCACATACTCCGGGTCAAGAACACCTAAATCTACTCTCATCAGATGAGGTTTTGGAACTCCATAGAGAATATCCTGGCAATATTCATTTACAATCTGACTTTGATAAGCCATTGCTATTCCAAGACGCATAGCTTTTAACGCTAAACTCTTATAATAACCATCAACATTCGTGAGACATGAACTTGTTGATAACATCATCTCATTATAAATTCCGCCAGGGAAAATATCAAGCTTTTTCCAAATGTTTTTACGTTCATTCGTTGCTAGTGCTTCTACAATCTGACTTGGCTCGTAATATTTTCTATTGAAATCATTTTCAACAAAATTACAAAGACGAACAACAATATCATATACTGAGCCAGAGATATCAACACCCAAGGTCTTTGCGAAAGTTTTCAATTTTTCAGATGCTTTGATTTCAAATGGTGTTTTCCCTTTAGCAGTTGCATGAAGCGTCTTTATAGTTTGGACTGTGTGATAATGATATGTAGACGCGCCCATTACATTCCTAAGTAACATCATACGCATGGCCATTCCATCACCAGTGATGCCACACACTCCTCTCTTGTCTTTTTCTACATCTGCACGGCAAGGTCCATTGGAGCATAAATCGCATCGTACACCTCCCATACAAAAAGGACATCTTTTATCTGGGTCTCCGAAACCTTGAGCTTCATATCGGTCCCAAATGTTAGTCATATTGTCTTCTTTTATCCGTTTATAAAGCCTACGTATAGATTCATGGTAAGAAATTCTATTTTCATCCATTATAATACCTCATGCCAGAATGTTTGTCATCTAGTAAGATTATTTAAAATTAATGGAGTAAAAGTGTATATTATTCTGTAAAATTTGATTAATACTAAATTTTCTCTATATGATGATATTTAATTTGAATGCATTACGATCGAACATCTATTAATCATATTAGTGTCTATTAAATAACCGAGATTTGAACACGGCTTTATTTAGTAAAATATTTGCATATTTTGGAGATATGTTTTCTATATCCTCTACCCATGAGCGAAGTATTTCTGCTACACTCCATGCTTGTGTTATACACCCTCGCGGAAGATGAGGGCTGTCTCCATCGAATATTTCATATATGGTACCGTCCCAATTATTGCCAAAAGCATCAAACATTGGCCTTAAAAAATTCTGAAATGCAAAGTCTCTCCATGACAATTCATGATTTTTTATTTTAACAAACGCTTTGATAAATGGTCCCATAAGCCAAGGCCATACCATACCATTGTGATAAGCAATATCTTTGTTATAATTACCAAGATATGTTCCCTTATATCTTGAGTCATCTGGCGATAGAGTTCTCAATCCAAAGATTGTAAGCAAATTTTTTTGAACATCATTTACAATCTTTTCTTGCAACCCTTTATTTATCATAGAAAAATCAAGAGAAACGAGAAGGATTTGATTGGGTCTAAACGACAAATCTTTGGTATCGATGATGTCATATTGTCGATCAAATTGTTTATTAAAACTTTCTTTTACTTTTTCTGCTAAATCAGAATATGCATCATCCTTGTTTGATATGTTTGCTAGAACGCCCATAATTCTAAGAGCATTATACCATAAAGCCTGGATTTCAACAGCTTTTTTTGAACGAGGGGTAGGGAAGTAATCTCCAATTTTTACATCCATCCAAGTAAGGCCTTCCGCATGACTTATGAGAAAATCATTGTCCATGTGAATATTATATTCAGTTCCATTTTTGTAACCATCAATAATAGAATTTAATGTTTCCCATATCTCATCTATAATGTTTAGATCATTTGTATATTTTAGATATTGATATACTCTATCTACAAACCACAATGAAGCATCTACAGTATTATAAACTGCTTTTGAGTCTCGATCCATAAATGCGTTTGGAATTAGAGCATTTTTGCAGTGCTCACCAAAACTTAAAAGCATTTGTTTTGCATCATCAAACCTCTTCGTAGTTAGTGCAATTCCTGGTAGTGATATCAACGTATCTCTGCCCCAATCACCAAACCAATGATATCCAGCAATAATGGATTTTTTATTACCTTTTTTTACAACAAAATTATCAGTTGACAAAACAAGTTTTTCAAACTTACTCGGAAGACATGCCTGTTTAAGTAAATTCTTCTTCCTCTGAATTTCACGTAAATATATTTCAGAAGGGTCACTATAATCATTATTTTCGAGTGTAAATATCAGATAATATTCACTAGAAATCTTGATTTTCTTATAAAAATCACCAATATGAACACTATTGTCTATCCAAGAATCATTTCTTTCACGATCCTTTTCATATTGAAATTCCACCCAATATTCTGTTGGTTTATAGATAGAATCTTTAAGTATAATTTTAAGTGTTTTATCTACGTTGCTTGATTTTATACAAACTCCGTGTTTAAAAAAATCCTGTTTAAATGATACAGATCCTGGTTCAGTTATATCATAAAAATGCCTTGAATTTATTACTGGATTATGGGTAACTGATATTGGTTTGTCTGTTTTAATTTCATATTTAATAATTGTGGTATTTTTTTGATACTCCATAAAAATTATTTTTTTGAATTTTACTCCTTCTACATTATAAAGAAACGAGGGAAAAACATCAAAAACAAATTTACCTTTGTAGTTTCTTAAATCATAAACTTTGTCTTCAATATTTATTCTATCATATACATTTGATATAACCATCCATCTTTCAGTCGGCGGATTCAAACTTGCTATTAATAAGCCGTGGAACTTTCTGATATTATCATTAGATTGAGTTAAAGAAGCATAACTTCCTAGACCATTTGTAACTATCCATTCTCTCATAGTCCACTACGTATTCTCATTATTACATTACTTTCTGTTTTAAATCTTGGAGGATATTCATATAGTTAATAAACCCTTCATAAGGGACATCGTAAGGGCTAAAATATGCGTGAACGTTACCATCCTCAAATCCTTTTGTAGAAACGTAATAAAGATGATCAGACGTTTGTAACAGGCGCCAAGTATGTAATAAATCTTCGTCACCTTGTTTTTTCACCTGTCTTTCAATATCTCTTAATTCGTTGAAGCAAGCAATCTGCATATCATTACCAAGCCACGTAGATACATCGCGATCTTCATCAGCCCATGAGATAGCCCAAGGAACATCAATTTCTCCCATAGTATTATATCTATCAACTACTTCGCTAACAGTTGCAAAATCAAGATGTTTATGTTTAAGAACCTCTCTAGGAATATGTTTAATAAAATCAAAAATTCCTGTCTCTGTCCATTGATGCTCTCCAAATGTTTCATAGTCAATAAAAAGATTTATAACATCCCCTTCACAATGTGACATCCAATATGCATATTTATCTGCAGTTAAAGGAAAACCTGGCCAGTCACGGACTGAGAATCTAAAGCCAACATCATCACTTAGTTTGTAATTTCTCATGAGTACTTTGAGATTAGCATTAAATGATTTATATAAAAAATTTGGTGAACGCCATCCTAAAACTTTTTCTGATCCCTCTGTAATAATTCCCTTGTAACCCAATTCCTCAATTTTTTTTGCGATGCGATTGTCATAAATTGCTTCTGTATTTCTGAAAATTTTTGGTTCATAATTAAATATTCTATTGATCATTTGACGGTGCATTTTCACCTGTTCTTCGAATTCATCGAGTTCATCATATAGTGATGATAGAGAATGATAGTATGTTTCTTCAATTAAATCAACAGCCCCTGTTTTATACAATTCTTTGAAACTATTAAGAACATCTGGCACAAATCGTTCACAGTACTCAACAAACGTTCCCGTAAGGCTAAATGATATTCTGAATTTACCATCAAATTCATTAATTAAATCAAGTAATAATCTATTAGTGGGAAGATAGCATTTTTTTGCTACTTTTTCATATATCTTTTGGTTTAATTTGCTATCAAAATATGTCGATAAAGATTCATCATTTTTACCGATATTAAAAACTGAAAAACGATTCAATCGCATAGGCTGATGGACTTCGAAATAGAAGCAAACTGATGGCATTATGTTATTCCTCTGTAAACATCAAGTGTATTATCAGCAACTCTGTCCCACGTAAATATGTTAATCTCTCGGTTACCTTGCTCAGCTAATGTTTTATGTAACGGTTTATACCTCAATAATGATATAATCTTATTTGCCATTTCATCAGTATCCCAAAAATCAACACGAAGACAATTTTGAAATGCTTCGGAGACGCCGGCTGTTTTGGAGACAATTGTTGGAGTTCCAGCAGAAATAGCTTCAAGAGCAGTTATGCCAAACGGTTCACTTACTGATGGCATTACATAAACACTGGAAATCTGATAGATGTGCTTTACCTCTTCTTCAGTAAGTTTACCAGTAAAGATAACTCGATTTGAAATTCCAAGGTTAATAGCTTGGCTTATCAGGCGAGGAAGCATATCTCCTATACCTGCGACAACAAACCGAGTATCCTCGTGCTCCAAAACCTTTTTTGCTGCTTTTAGGAAAAATTCTGGGCCTTTCTGTATGGTTAGTCTACCTAAGAATAATACAATGTTCTTTTTTTCACTCTCTCCGATTGGGTATACAGCATTATGTACAACAGTAATTTTATCAGAATTTATACCGTATTTTTCCACAATAACTCTCTTTGTGAAATGACTTACTGCAATTATCTTATCGGCTTTTTCCATGCCTTCTTTTTCAATATTAATAAACCAATCATTGGGGTAAAGCCACCCTGATCTATCGTATTCAGTTGAATGAACAGTAAGAACAAGGGGGATGCCCATTTTTTCCTTCAATGCAACTCCTGCTTTCATTGTTAACCAATCATGACAATGAATGAGATCATACTTTCCACTTACTTTCTGAACTAGAAGATCATTATATCTGTAAACACTTTCAAAAAATTGACCTGCAAGTTTTTTATCCTCAGGACGATCATAAGGAAATATTTCAGTTTCTCCAATCTCTTTTATAACCAAATTATCCTTATCACTACTTGAGCCATGTTTGGTTTTTGGCATGTAGAAATCTATAGAAACATTTTTATCGGCAAGACTACGAGTAAGTCCATAACAATGGGTACCCAAGCCACCAACCTTAAAAGGTGGGTATTCCCATCCGATCATTGCAACTTTCATGATTTTTCATCCTCACCTAATGAAACGGTTTTCGTAGCTGGCAAATTGAGCCATTATGAGACTCACATCTCTCCTTTCTACTCTACTTCAAACTAGTATCAAATTTTCTAATCTAGTATGGCAACCCGTTAGCTGTAAAACCTGCCCTTATCTATAAACTTTTCGTTTTTTAAACTTCGTTTTTAAGAGGTTATTATCGAATAACCTACTCCCTTATAATCCTGATTCAATGGAATTTATATATTACATCTCTGAATTATCTATTTCAACCGCTAATTAATTAATTAATGATATACTTTTTTAGAATATAATTTTATCTAAAAACTGTAACATTGCTGCTATGAAATAATAATCTTATGTCGCTGTCACCCAACAACACAAAGTGAGCTGGGTGTGGTTACAAAACCATCCTAATAAAGCAGCAGCAGAGTGGAAATGTAGCTCATATCGCGACAGATGTTCGATATCGTGGTTGTCCTCTTTTTCACATCTTGACATTTCGTCTGCTCGATCTTAGAGGGACCCTAATCGATATCAATTGTTGCCTTAATCTTGCTTCTCCAATCACAGATCATGGAGCTCTTCGAATCAAGGCTATAGAAACCATGATAAAGGTTCTTAATTAAAGTTTCGCTCTCTTTTATCTGTATTTGTTAATTTCATTTCGAAGAGATAAGGCTTTTTTCCTAGAAATTTCCGAAAAATTTTCATTATTTCCAGCATGGATTATACCTCGGGATGAATTAATAATTGCCATTTCACCCTTGACATTCGTACCATTATTTACAGTATCTTTAACATCTCCACCTTGTTTACCTACTCCAGGAATAAGTAGAGGTATGTCGTCACCAAGAATAGAACGTATTATCTTCAATTCATCAGGGTAGGTTGCACCAACTACTGCACCGCTATTATCGTTTTTATTCCACTCTTTTATTCTTTTAGCAACGATTTGATAAAGTGGAATTGTTGAAACAGAAAGGTCTTGAAAATCACCTGCCGAAGCGTTGGACGTTCTACAAAGAATAAAACTACATTTATCTTTATATTCTAAAAATGGAGTGACCCCATCTTTACCTAAATATGGATTAACTGTTACAGCATCGGCTTTCAATATTTCAAATAAAGATTGGGCATATTTACGTGCAGTATTACCAATATCGTTGCGTTTTCCGTCTAAAATAACAATAATGTCCTTTGGTATGTACTCAACAGTTTTTTTCAATAAAACAAAACCTTCCTTCCCAAAAACTTCGTAAAAGGCCATATTTAATTTATAAGCACAGGCAATGTCTTTTGTGGCATCTATAATTGATTTGTTGAAATCTAAGAATGGATTTTTACTTGTTTCAAATAAAAATTTGGGCATTTTATCTTTATCAATGTCTAAACCAACACATAATATGCTATTGTTTTTGTGAGAGACATCTAAAAACTTTTGTTTAAAATTTTTGTGGTACAATAGACTCTTGCCTCCAAATTTACGATACTTTTATCATCGAAAAACAAACCGTCATTTATATGCTTTTTTAACTTCAGGGCTTTCTACAATTATTGAAGAAAAAATACAAAACTTATGAGAATATGGTAGAAATAGTATTATAAACAACGTATTTGTTCAATTTACTTTACAAAATTGAAATAGTGCTCATTAGGTATTAAAACAAATATGGTAGATGTAAAAATAGAAAACATTGTAACATCTACAATATTTGAAGAGAAATTAGACTTAGATGTGATAGCAAAATCATTAGCAGAAGCCGAATACGAACCAGAGCAATTCCCCGGGCTTGTCTATAGAGTAAAAGAACCACATGTCGCTGTGTTGCTTTTTGGCTCTGGAAAAATAGTTTGTACAGGTGGAAAAAACACGGAGGATGTATCAAAAGTAGTGGAGGAATTATTAGAAAAACTTACATCAATGGGGCTGCTTCACTCAACCCCTTTTTCTTACACTCATAAACTTTAATGTGTACGGTTTTTCGCTGTTAACCTTCTAATCCATATTAAAGAATCTTTTACGTGATTTCAACATAATGTCTGTGATTGAATCAAATAATTTCTTTTCTACATCCAACATGTTTTTTAAATCAGGTTTTCCACCACGAGCTTTTGAATGAGCAGCCTGAACTACCTTTCTCTCTCTTATTTCACATATTCTAATAAAGATTTTTTTAATATTTTGAATATCTTTTTCGGTCATGTTACTAGGATTTTTTTGGCACTCTAAAAGTTTGGAATAAAACATATGCTCAATTTTTGTGAGCAGTGGAGATTTTTCTTCCTCCAGTTGGATCTTCCTAAAAATCATATAATCAGTGTCATCAAATTTCATTTTTTAACCCCAGATAATATCGTAAAACAAGTTAAAATAGATATTTACTCTTCTATTGTCTTAATGTAGATAAAATGTAAAATGTATCTAATATTTTTTACCAGAGAGTCTACTAACCATTCTTCTCACTACGAGTACTTGTGCAATAAAATCAATTTCATTTGCTTCTTGTTTACTTGATATATTTCCGACAACCATCATCGAATAATTTGTTCTTTTCTTTATATAAACATGTTATTGTTCATTTGTTATTAAAAATTCATGTGGGAGTATTTATATAATGTAGATTATTTCCTCTAGGCACTGTTAGATAAATTATAGGAGTTTTACAGGTTTGATTTAATTGGCAAATAAAGATAAGCAAAAAGTGGAGGAAGTAATTGAATGTTCTGAATGTGGTAGTACACATCTTAGTAGGGATTATTCTAGAGCGGAATTAGTTTGTGAAGACTGCGGACTTGTCATAGATGATGCTTTTATTGATCATGGACCTGAATGGAGGGCGTTTGACAGTGACCAGCGAGAAAAGAGAGCCCGAGTAGGGGCTCCTATGACTTATACAATTCACGATAAAGGTCTTAGTACCATGATCGGTTGGACAAACAGAGATGCTTACGGGAAATCTGTCCCAACTAGAAATAGAGCTCAGTTATTCAGATTGAGAAAATGGCAGAGAAGGATTAGAATTAGCAATGCTATGGAAAGAAACCTTGCTTTTGCTCTTTCTAATCTTGATAGAATGTCGTCGGGTATGGGTCTTCCAAGAACTGTGAGGGAGACAGCTGCTATGATCTATCGTAAAGCGGTTTCGAAGAATTTGATTCGTGGAAGAAGCATGGAAGGTGTTGCCGCTGCAGCCTTATATGCTGCGTGTAGACAATGTCATGTACCAAGGACACTTGATGAAATAGGTCATATGGCACATATGTCAAGGAAAGACATTGGGAGAAACTATAGATATATTGTCCGTGAACTTGGATTAAAGTTGATGCCAACATCACCACAGGATTATATTCCCAGGTTCTGTAGTGAGTTAACGCTCAGTGGCGATGTTCAAGCGAAAACATTAGAGATTTTAAAAGAAGCTACAGAACAGGAGCTTACCAGTGGGCGAGGTCCCACAGGTATTGCGGCGGCGTCTTTATACATTGCATCAGTACTTTGTGGTGAACGGAAAACACAACGTGAGATAGCAGAGACAGCTGGTGTAACAGAAGTAACCATTAGAAATAGGTACAAAGAGCTTGCAGAAAAACTGGGCATAGATATTATTATGTAGGCTTATTGTTCAACCCATTTGCATATCTTTTTATGTAAATATTTTTCAATTAAAAACACATTTCATGTGCTAAATTCTTCATTTGTAATGCTCTCATTACTAATTTTTTTTCTTTTACATCGGTATCTATAGAAAACCTGTTTCTCACAATTTCCACTGTATCTACCGCTGTACTTATTGATCTGTCTCTGGATATAAACATAAAACCTTGTTTAAAGGTCATACAATCAAATATAAATAGAATTTCCAATATAGAATGATAGCATCCAGTTAGTTTTTTAACATCCTCGCAAATACAAAATTTAGATGGAGATAATATACGGAATTTGCTCTTGGGGACTTGGACATTCAACACGATCCCTACCAATAATAAGGAAACTGATAAATGAAAATAATAATGTGACTATCATATCAAGTGGTAGATCCCTGGAATTATTGAAAAAGGAACTTGGAAAAAAAGCTCATTACAAAGATATTCCTGATTATCCGATGTTACTTTCAGAAAATTCTAGACAATTTATGGCAAAAAGTGTAATATATTGGCCCTTATTTATCAAGAGAATAGAATCGGGTTTGGTTGAACTTTCAAAATTACTAAAAGAAAAAAAATATGATCTAATAATTTCTGATGCTCGATATGATATGTATAGCAAGAAAATTCCTTCTTTTTTTATTTCTCATCAGATGCGGATTATGAATCCGCTTCGAATAAAGATGTTGGAATCTGGCAGTGAACTATTCAATCTCTTTTTTTTCAAAAGATTCTCTGGTGTAATTGTACCCGATTACATAGAAAATAGTATATCTGGAGATTTGTCACATAATCTAAAAAAAATTGATGAAAATAAGCTTCATTATATCGGTGCTCTTTCCGATTTTAAGAAAAAAAAGATGAAGAAAGATGTTGATTATTTGATATCAATTTCTGGTCCTGAACCTCAAAGAAGTATTTTAGAGGAGAGATTAGCAGTTCAGGTTCAGGATTTAGATGGCAATATTGTAATGACTTTAGGAAAGGTAGAGAAATACTCTAAGACTAGGAAGGAGAATATTAGTACCTATTCGTTTCTAACAAAAGAAAAAAGAGAAGAACTTTTGAATAGAGCAAAAATTGTTGTTTCACGTTCTGGTTACTCTACAATAATGGACTTAGGAGTAATTGATACAAAGGCTCTGCTGATTCCAACACCTGGCCAAATAGAACAAGAATACCTATCAGAGTATCATAACAAAAAGGGCACTTTTTATTCTGTAAAGCAAAACGAAATAAACTTAAAAAAAGATGTTGAAATTTCAAAAAAAACTACGGGAATTAAAAGAAATTGTGATGTGCATAAAACTGTAGAGAACTTTATGGATGTACTTAATTCAAGTATAGATTTTTCATCCTAAAGATTTTAAATATTATAAATAATATACGAATAAGAGATGTAACTGATGAATATACCACAACCTCGTAAGATAATAAAAAATTGGTTTTTCTGGTTAATTGTAATCACAGTTACAGCTATAATTATGAGATCACTTCCTGCTTGGACTAATGCTGCATGGGGATGTGATTTTGGGATATATTATGGCCTTACGAATTCCCTTGTGGATAGTCAAGAGTTATTTAATCCATATTATGGCTGGGGAGGATCTTATCAATATTTCCCAGTTTTATATGCTATAACTGGTGTCGCACATTGGATTACAGGTATCGATGTTTTAACAATTATGCCTAAAATCGCCCCAATTTTTGGCGGTCTTTCTGTACTACTTTTTTACTTTGTTGCATACAAATTATTAGGTGATAGAAAAAAAGCTATCCTCTCTAGTCTTTTCCTTGCAGTCATGCCATTTCATGTTTATCAGACAAGCCACGCCTCACCCTTGACTGTAGGTCACTTTTTTATGATGCTTTCTATATATCTTTTCATAAAATTTAGAGAGGATACAAGATTTATAATCCCACTTTTTATCTCAACAACCCTACTCATTATGTCTCATCATCTTACAACATATTTTTACCTGGTTGCCTTAATTTTCATTGTTTTTGTTGAAAATGCAAGTACGAAAGAATGGATGTTTTCACTAAAAAAAGATGTTTTATACATATTAGCAACAAGTGGTATGATTTTTTCGTATTGGATTTTTATTGCTACGCCAGTTTATGATAGTTTTATGAGAGGAGGGTTTAGTGTAGGGCCCATAACCATAAACTCCATTTACACAATTATTCTATTTTATATGGTATTTGTTTCAATGTTTGGAATTGTTTGGTTGAAAAGGAGATTGAATTTATTCATTATTAGGGAAAAACCTACTGCTAGATCTTCATTTGTAAAGTTTTTTTTGACAATAGCTATAAGTTTGATTATCATGGGTATTTTTTCTGTAGTTAAACTACCCTGGACAAACTTCAGTTTCACTCCCTTATCAATTATTTATTCATTGCCCTTGATTCTTATTTTTGCATTTGGAGTTGCGGGTTTTAGATATACCAGATTCATACAAAATGGAAGTTTTATTAGAGGGTGGCTTTTAGCTATACTTGTCTCGTTTGTATATGGATTGCTAACAAACAACTCAACTATACTGCCGCATAGACATTTTGAATATATTATGGCACCTCTAAGTATTATTTCAATATTTGGTATAAGCGGAATATTTCTGAACCTAAATTATGAATGGATTACCAGATTTACTGAGAAAATTCATCATATCAGTAAACCGTCACTTTTTTACTTTAAAAAATCGAGTTTATTACAAAAGCGGCAACTTATTTACATTGCAGTAATCTTCTTTCTTGTCACTGCAAATGCTGTATCTGTTTATCCTTCCCATGTAGCATTAAATGCATCATATGAGGTGATATCAGACGAAGATTTTACAGTCATAGAATGGATGAATGAGAATTTTGATAAAAACAGTAGCATTATAGCTTCAGATCATCGTCTTGCAAGGATTACTGAAGCTGTTGGATTTAACACTACCTTAGATGAATCGAGCATTATTTGGATTTCGGAAAATTTTACTGACTATATTTTTGAATTAGAAGGAATTGGTAAGAATTACAGTAAAATCACTCATGTGATAATAGATGACATAATGAAAGATAGGGTAGTACATGTTGGCTTTGGAAAAATCTTCTATATGACAAATGAATCTTATGAAAAATTTTCGTATCAACCTTTTGAACTTGCATATAGAAATGCTACTTTAAATCAAGATATGGAAGAAGAACATTGGGCAGAAGTTTATACTGTTAATTGGACATTTATAAAAGAAATTTTAGTAAATGTATAAATTCATTTGTTTTTATAACTCTCGATTACACTTACATACACTTTTTCAAATTGGCAACCTACATGGCTCATCGAATGGTTTTTAATTAATTCTAAACTATTCTTACTCATAGTATTTCTAAGATTTTTATCTGATAATATCTTGATAATATTGCTTGCTAGTTGCTTGCTGTTTCTCGGTTCAAACAAAAAACCGTTATCTAAACTTACAAGCTCAGGTACTGCACCTTTATTTACCACAACAGCAGGCAGTCCTGAAGAAATTGCCTCCATTGTTACAATACTTTGTAGTTCGGCTTCTGCAGGCATCACAAACAAATCAGCAAGTGAATATATATTGATATAATCCTGCCAGTCTAAGAAATCTACGAATGTCGTACTACCTGACACATGCAATTTTTCTGTTAACTTTTTCATTTTTTGTTTATATCCCCCGCCTGAACCACAGAAGAGAAAATGAGCGTCTATTTCTTTGACTACGAGCGGTATGGCCTTTACCAGAACGTCTAGATTTTTTTCACTGCTCATCCTCCCAGTATACAACACGATATTTTCTTTTGGTATATTGAATTTTTTTCTAAGATATTCTCCATTATTATTTGGGTTGAAAATCTCAGTATTTACTCCGTTTGAAATAGGAGTTATTTTTGTCTTTAGGCCCCTATCAATGTACATATTCGCTCCTGTTTGTGTCGGTGCAGTTGCCCAGTCGACCAAATTGAAAAAGTATACAAGATATTTCCATGAATATTTGTTCATCATACTATAATATCGAGAGTTTAAAAAAGGGGAAAGCATGTTTTCGGGTAAAATGTGAATAGAGCCGATGATTGGTATTCTATATTTTTTAGCACATATCACAGTATTTGCACCTATTGGATAGGGAGAGCAAACATTTACAACATCTGGTTTGAATATTTTAATAATTTTATTTGATTGAAAAATTGGAAGCGGTGAAAAATGATACTTATTATTCATGTAAAATGGTAACGTTAGCCCCCTCGGCCTGAATATCGTTGATCCTTTATCTTGCTCAACACAATTTTTAAAAGAAAAACTGGGTGCTATTACAGCTACCTCATTTCCACGTTTTACAAGTTCATGTACGAGGCGATGTTGGGCAATTGCCCCACCATCAATGTTTGGATAGTACGACTCTGTTGCAAATAATATTTTCATAACAATCGATATCCAGGTACTACCTCATGATCTCATGGTTGATAAATAATGTTTACTAAAATTATAAAACTTATTAACTACTTAAATAGGTAGGGACTAAACGAAGATGCAATTGAGGAGGGTGATGTAAAAACATCGGTTGCGAAATACTGGTACCAGCCACAACTTCTATTACATTTTTTCATATCTTGTCTTGCTTGTTTTGCCTCGTCTGATTTTAAAAATTCCATAAATGGTCCTTCAGTGAAATTATAGATTCTTTTGCCCACGGTTCTGCAAGGATAAAAAAGACCACCGTCGGAGTCAATAATTATAGAAGATGTTGAACACCCATGAGGTTTGTTAATATTATTTAAAAATCCTTTTGGGGTGGTGATAGTGTTTTTATATACTTTTTTTAAGTGAATAATTTCGCTCCTAAATTTCTCGGGGTCTGGATAATAATCATCTGTCCCATCAAGGTGGCATGCTGGCATAATAACTGTTCTTGCTCCTGCTTTATATACTCTTTTTACTTTTTCTTCTATAGTGGATAGGGTATCCTTTGTCACCACAGTCTGGATACATATCTCTGGACCGTAGGTTTGAAATTCTTCTAATCTATCAAAAAATTCTAGATTGTCATGCCCTTCATCGATGCTTATGTGAAGGTAATCAATATGTTTACCATATTCCTCCATAGGTCTTTTGTCTAGAAGATGTCCATTTGTAGTGAAAAATAGATAAAATGGTTTTTTATGGGCATATTCTAGAATATCACCCAGATCTTTTCTTATAAGAGGATCTCCACCCTCAAGACTTAAGACAACGATGCTGGAGTTGTCTATATTATCTAATACTTTAAATACTTCTTCTTTAGAAAGATCTGGCGTTTTCTCCATCCATACATTACAGAAATTGCATTTAAGAGAGCACTTATGAGTAACTTTAAAGGAGGCATAAAATGGATAGATGCTTTCTCTTGCCAAATAATTTGAAAAGGCATATCTCGTTGTTTTTAGATATTTTTCTATTGGTAACTTTTTCATAGATTCACGATGGCCGTTGAGTAATATCTTACTACACATAAGTTTTTTTATTCGCACGTTTAATTTTAGGACCACAAGAAACATAAACCATTCCCAAAATAAAGGCTTGTGGATTCAACAGAAAAAAAAACAAAAACAATGAAACTTTCCATAATAATTAGTCTAATACTAAGTATTGCAATTATTATACTTATTTTGTTTTTTACAATTGACGCAGAAACATTGGAATATTTATCAACCCAGCAGATACGATATGAATTTTTCTTTGCCGCAATGGGAATTAATGTAATCTATTGGATATTATGGGGGGTAAGGCTAAGAATACTCAGCAATACAATTGATAAAAATGTGAGTATTAGTGTTTGGGAATCAACAAAAATAATTTTTGCGAATCTTTTTTTAGCAAACATAACGCCCTCAATGGCAGGTGGAGAACCAGTAAGAATTTATCTATTAAATAAGAAGGGTTTAAGTGTTGGTAATGCAACAGCATCAGTACTTGGTGAGCGGTTGCTCGATGTGATATTTCTTCTCTTGTGCGTTCCTTTTGCTTTTCTTATTTTTAGAGGGCGTATAGAGGTCGGGGCCTTAAAAGTTGGGCTTACAATAGCAATAGCTATTTTTTTATTTGCAGTGATAATTTTTGCTTATGCATTAAAAAATCCAAAGAAAACCAAATCTTTTTTGATTTTTTTAAGTAATAAATTAAGTAAATTTTCCAAGAAAAAAGATAGCGAGAGTACACGCATAAAGAAAATAAACAGTGCGGTAGACGATTTCCATAACAGCATGGTCTTTTTTCTTTCTACAGGTAAAAAGACTTTTTTAAAAGCAGGAATATTTACAGCTGTATTTTGGATAACAGGTTGGATGGTGCCTCCACTAATCCTTTTGGGACTTGGCTTCGATCCTTTTATAATCGAGTCATGTGCTGCTCAGGTACTCTTAATTATAATTATTATGATGCCGACAACACCGGGAGGGGCCGGTGTCACAGAAGGTGGTGCTGCAGTCTTATATAGTATATTTATTGGCTCATCATTAGTAGGGATTTTTGTTATTTTGTTTAGGTTTATTACTTATCATATGGGTCTTATAATTGGAGTGATATTTCAATATCGAATATTCAAATCTGTTGCTTCATTTTCATTGGATGTAATTAAAAAACAAAAATAGCTCTTTTAATAACATTCTTGTACAGGTAAGGGGAGGAAAAGGGGCTAATGTTTAAAGGGAGGTAGAATGGGGAGGAAGAAAAATGAAAAAGAAAATTTTCCCTTAATTATAATCCACCATATTAGCCCCATATTAACAATTGTTAATTTCTCTTTATATTACTTTCGCATAAAATCAATAAATTCATTAAATCTTATGCTACTTTTCAGGAATATAAGTACAATAGTTAGTTTAATCCTCTAGCTGAAAAAAGTGAAAACTGTCCTGGCTTAAAGTTATGATATTCAGTTATTTTTTCGAAATTTTTTATAGGTATTTTTCTACTCTTTCTTTGTTGTTTTCTTTGATAGGATAAATTTTTCATTCTTTGAGAAATAAGGAAGATTTTTACGATATCTTCAATTTCTTCACTTTCTTCAGTATCTGAGGTTGTACCAGCGATATTCATCTCTTCATTTCACCATTAATTAACAATTGTTAACACCCCTTTATATTACTTTCGCATCAAATCAATAAATTCCCTTTCTTTTTCTTAAAATCCTTCTTTTATTTGAAGTAGGGAAGGGAGGCGGGTTCTAACATATGAGGTGAGTAGGAAAGGAGGAAAGGATATAAAATGAAAAAGTCTCCCTCATATTCTTATCCATTGAATTAGAACCCATATTAACAATTGTTAATTCATTTATATACTTTTCGGTTCTATAGTGGGAAAACTCTTTTTTTCCCTTAAAATCTTACAAATTCTACAAATTTCGGGTATGAAAACCGTCTCTCCATGTTTAACAATCCGTTCAGCAGATATATTGATTTCTATCTTTATTTTTTCATCTTTGATTTCAATCTTACCCCGTTTTTCAGAAATATACATACAGACTGACGCTGGTGTAATTCCCAATAATTTAGCTGTTTCTCTCTGATTTAATCCAAAATTATTGATTAGACACTTGGTTATTTCTTTCTTAATAAAAGGCACGCCATACCAAATCATGTATTCGCAAGGATGTTGTTGTTTCATTAATAAGAATAATATCTTTAGTACTATATATAATTAACTATTGTTAACATTTCAATGAGGGAGATACCATAAATACCAAAATCTGTTGTACACAATAATTAACGACAATTGGTTTTAACCAGGAGAATCTGTGAAAGAGGGGTAGCATTTATATATTGTTGTGTATATTTTATAAATTGTAAACTGGGGAAATATGAAATCTAAAATGAGAACTATTTCATTGATTATAGCATTGATAATGTTGTTATTAATAATTGATATTGCATCATCAAGTTGGATAATAAATAAACAATCTATTGATTCTACTTCATTTATAAAGATGCCAGAGAATTTAAGGATCGGCGATCTTCTATTTATTGAGAGTATTGCATTTTTTCATAATATTCGTGATTCTTGGGATCATGTTGCTATATATATTGGAAATAACATGTTTGTCGAAGCAAATAATTACACCACTTTACCACTCCCTTTTAAAGGCAAAGCAGGAATTCAAATTACACCTTTATTAAAATATAAGTTTTGGACTCAATATTATGCGTTTGGAAAGGTAAATGCCAACGAATCTCAAAGGCTTGCAGCTGTAAACTGGGCATTGTCATTAGTAGATATTGCAGGATATCAAGTCAGTTGGGATGGAGGTAGCTGGTGGGCAAATCCTGATCCAAATGATAAAAACGATCCAAATTCCAATAACTTTTATTGCGCTGAGTTAGTATGGGCTTCATATTATAACACATCCAATGGAACTATCGATTTAGACATATCACCTGGTCCATTACTTCCACCTAGAGGAGATGGAATCCATTTAGCTGTAAGCCCAAAAGCAATTGCCAGATGCGTAAATGTATCAATGTATACTGAAGAAGGAGCTCCATCAGCTCCTACGAAACCTAAAGGTGATCTCACAAATGTAACTATACCTCAGTTTGGAACATATTCTACTACTTCCACAAATATTCAAACTAGAGGTATGTTTTATCAGTGGGTTTGGGGTGACTACTATCGACCTACCCGATGGGTTTTTATTCCTAGATTTCTAGACAATGTTATAACCGCTAAGCATCTGTGGCTTAGAATAAATATCCATGATAGATTTGATAAAAACTACGCATTTGATGTACGAGTCAGGTGCAAAGATATATTTGGGAGAATAAGCAACTGGTCTAATCCTTTACCAGTAGATGTGACACCTAATTTTGTAGAAGGAAATTGGATTTCACCTACAGGTTACATAGATTCATCAAGTTGGCAATATGAAAAAAAAACATATGATAATAAGCCTTATCTTACTTCCTCTATTTATAGAAAAATCAGTGATAACGAATGGTGTGATGAACCTCTCATTTTAACACTTGACATCCCAACCATGATTAAGGGTTTTAGAATTCGTTCTAATAAGGGAATATTCCACGAAAAGATGGAAATAAAATTCTATAATGGTACTAACCTTGTTAAAACATGTACTTTTACTAGCTGGCCACATTTACGTTGGAAAAACGTTGATTTCCATAGATATAAATATATAATGGATAAAGTTGAGATTTATTTTCTTATGAAAGATTCATTATTTCGATTAGGATTCTATGCTCATCCTATTTATGTTTACGAGTTTTATTTCCAACAATCCTGATAATTAAATTTTTTAACTATTTAATAGTAGAACATTAATTTTTAATAATAGATATGTTATTCAGCACATCCTATGAAAAAAGCTGAGAAATGCATAACATGCGGTAAAGGATTGCTTGAGCGGGGTGCTACAACATTTCAATGTCCAACATGTGACGAAATTATTGGAAGATGTGGTGGATGTAGAGAACAAAGTGTAGATTATATATGTCCTAAATGTGGATTTAAAGGACCATAGGAGGAAAGCATATGGGAGAAGTGGTAGCGCTTATTCGCCTAATGCCAGGTGGAGTAATAAGTGACGATGAAATGCAGACAATAATCGATGAAGTAAGAAATGTAATAAAAGAACCGGTAAAACTTGGTCGGGTTGAAGTGAAAAATATAGCCTTTGGTTTAAGGGGATTGAACGTGACTGTTTCTGTACCAGATTCTGAAGGTGGGTTAGATCCAGTAGTAGGGATTCTTTCAAAAATTGATAAAGTTGACAACGTAGAAGTAGTCGATGTTGGTAGAATCTAAGTAGCTGGTTTATGAATATAATTATTAAAGTTTTCCAACGCTCCTATTCCAATTTCTGTTGGATAGTAAACTGGATATGCAGAATTACTTGTATCTCCCTCAATTAATTCTGCCATATACATTTTGTTGATATGCCATTTTACAACATGATGATTTAGTTTAAGAGCATGTGCTATTTCAAGAAGATGTTTACCAGGATGTTCATGTAAATAGTGCATAATTTCTCGAGCATTTTTATTTCTAAGTATTGCCTCTGCTATCGCTTGTTTTCTGGATTCTATACCGCCTTCAACGAGATAATAAACCTTTTTTCCACCAATATACCTGCTCCGAACAAGATTGGTCTGCTCCAATTTGCGAAGATGCCATGCAGCGTTACTTGGCTTTAAGTCAAGCTCTCTTGCAATTTCCCTAAGATGAGAACCTGGGCACTCATCAATATATTCATAGAGGTTTTTTCTTATTTCTGTATCAAGAACATTTTCAGGTGTGACATATTTTATGCCGCTTGCTAAGAAAAAGAAGGCAGCAATAAGAGCAATAACAGCTATTATTACTGTTAGGGTAACCATAACAGAGCTACTAGTGTCTGGCCTCCATGCAGAGGCAGTTGCATAATCTACTACAGCAAATATAGACAATATAAATAAAATTACAATTAATTTGTTTCTAAATAACATTGATTATCCCATCCTTTTGTTTGCATCCAGATCTTTGTATAAATATTAAAAAGTTTAAAAAGTTTACTTATGAGCAAAAAATCCTATAATGTTATTGTTCTGTCTTTCTATTCTTACAAAGCCAAATCGCTCAAACTGAACAATTTCCCCTGTTTCTAACTGTGAAACTGCATCTTCTGCAAAACCTTCCACTTTCTCAAGGCTATTTGGATTATAGTTGTCATTTTCATAAAGAAGTCCTGGAACAAAAACAATCATTTTAATAACTTTTTCAGCTGTCCATTGAATCTTCGCTGAATCAGGTATTAACTCTTCGCCAGCATATTCAGCGTTAATCTCTTTGTTTTTCTTCGTTATCATAATATTATATAAATCTTTTAATCGGAAAACATCTCCGATATTGAGATTTTTCATATCTGTTTTTGGAACGAAGAATATGTTATCGGTCTTTATGATTCTACTTCCAAGTTTTTCATCAGTTGGATGTAAACTAATCGTTTTTTTCATTGATGGAGCATTATCAACTACAAGCTTTATTGGATCTTGCACGAAAAAATATCGTTTTGCTGCAGAGTCAAGGAGTTTTCTATTGATTGCTTCTACCAAGCTAAAGGCAGCAGAAGATTCAGCCTTAGAAATGCCTTGTGAAAATACAAACTGTTTGATAGTTTCTGGCAATATACCTCTTTTTTTCAATCCTCTTAATGTGGGCAGTCTTATGTCATCATATCCAGAAACTTTTCCTTGGTCAATTAATGGTTTAATTTTACGTTTGGAAACAGGCATACCTTCTATGGAAAGGCGAGCAAATTCCATTAGATGTGGCTTTCTCAATTTTAGAAGTTCAAGAAGGCGAAAATAACATTCATCACGAAGTTCATATTCCTTTGTTCTAAATGGATGTGTTACACCACTCAAGCTATCTTCTACTGCACCAGCAAAATCATACGTAGGCCATACTCGATATTTATCACCGAGTAGAGGGTGGGGCTTGTCAATAATTCGGAACAATGTTGGATCGCGCATTGCCGTATTTACACTTTTCATATCTCCCTTAAGTCTTAGAACTGCACCTTCTACTGATGATGAAATCATGTCCTTCCAAAGATAAAGGTTTTTCTCATTAGAAACATCTCTGCAATCACATTCTTTCCCTTGAAAGCGACCATCTTTAATAGCATCTGAATGACATACACAGACATACGCATCTTTTTGCTTAATCAGCTTTTCTGCTAACTTGTAATGTTTCTCAAGATGATCTGATGTGTGATATTCTTCATCCCATTCAATACCAAGCCATCTTAGATCTTCCTTTTGTACATCAAAAAATTCAAGTGCTACATTCTCAGGGTTTGTATCATCAAACCGCAGAATGAATTTTCCGTTGTACATTTTTGCATATTCATAGTCAACAATGGATGCTTTTGCATGACCAATATGTAAATATCCATTTGGTTCAGGTGGAAAACGAGTAATGACTTTTCCTTTTTCTGCATCAGGAAGTTCGGGTAATGAAAAATCGCGTTCCTTTTTCTCTTTTTGTAGAAGCTCTGGAGCTGTTTTTTTCAATTCCGAGATTTGTTCGTTAAGAGGTATTCTATTAACTTGTTTAACTACAGAACTGACAACTGGAATAATGTCCTTTGGGGACAAATCTTCTTTTTTAAAAGTTGCAATTACTTTACCTACAACAGATTTCACATTGGCCTTTCCATTAAACTGAACTGCATTTTGAAGAGCATATTTTCGTGCCGTCTTTTGTATCTTTTCAGATGACATACTATTTTTCTCTTTTTGTTGAATAATCAGCTAATCCCTTCAAAATTTCTTTTGCTTCTGAATCTCTAAGAATATTCAACGCATCTTTTGCTTTTTTGGTATAATTTAGTGCAGTATTTCTTGCATAGTCTATAGATCCCATCTCTTTAAAAAGTGTAAAAACTTGTTTTATATCATCATCCGAGGCGTTTCTATTACCAAATATCTCATCAAGTAGCTTTTCATTTTCGCCAGTAGCGTTTTGTAGTGAATAGACTGCGATGAGTGTTTTTTTACCATTTCTAATATCATTTCCAATATCTTTTCCCAACGTTTTCTCATCACTACTTATATCAAGATAATCATCCCATATCTGAAATGATAAACCTACGTGTATTCCATAGTCTGTTAAAGCATTGATTTCATCTTGATTTCCGCCACCAATTGTTCCTCCCCCTCTTGCTGCAAGTTCAAATAATGCTGCAGTCTTTTTACAGACCATGTTAATGTATTCTTCCTCTGTAATCATTTTTCTTTGCTCAAATTGTATATCAAGTTGTTGTCCTTCACATATATCTAAAACGCATTTTACTAGGCTATAATCTAGTTCTTTAAACATAGACAAATCGACAGATAAGTCATGTATTGCTTCAAATGATTTAGCAAAAAGAAAATCTCCTGTGAGTATTGCCGTAGGTTCTCCAAATTTGATGTGTACAGTTGGTAGATTTCTTCTCAAATCTGATTTATCCATAATATCATCATGCACAAGTGTGAAATTATGTATTATTTCCAAGGCTACTGCGAAGGGCATCACATGCTCTACATTACCAAAAACACTTTCACATGCAAGCATAGCCATACATGGTCTGAGTCTCTTTCCGCCTCCTAAAATAAGATGTCGAGCTGCATTGTAAAGATCGGTTGGTTCGCCTTCTGGCAGATATTTTTGCAAGTATTTGTTAAAAGAATAGTATCTTTTTTCTAGTTCAGTTTTCAAGTCCATACTCCACTTCCACATCTGATAATTTTTCAACATTGTCTGCCCCAACTAAAAACATGGCAGTTCTCAGCTCTTTGATAATGACATCAAGTTCGAAAATTGTAGATTGTTTATCTTGCGTTGCAGGTTTCAAGAGAGTATGTGCAATACCTGTAGCATTTGCTCTCAATGCTAATGCTCTTGCGACATCCAGTCCATTTCTAATACCACCGGTTGCAATAATTGGTAATTCCCAGTTTGTTGCTTCTCCAACCTCAAGAATCGATGTTGGTGTAGGTATTCCCCAATCCCAAAAGGTTTGTCCTTCCCGCATGTTATGTTTATCTCCTTTGATTTTAGCACGATAATATTCTACAGCTGAGAAAGAAGTGCCTCCTGCACCGCCCACGTCGATACCTGCAATATTAGTTTTTTTAAGAGATTCGGCAACTTTATAGGAAATGCCAGCTCCACTTTCTTTTATTAGTATTGGCCTGCCAAACTCTCTTGAAAGCATATCAATGGTTTTTAAACAACCCTTCGCATGTGCTTCTCCCTCAGGTTGAATGACTTCCTGTAAAAAGTTAAGGCAGACCGCAAGAATATCGGCATCTATCATCTCAACAATTTTTTCAGCGTTTTCTAAAATTTTTTTCTTGTCCCACAACACTATTTGAGATGCTCCAATATTGGCTATCTTCAATGGGATATTGTAATTATTTATTATGCTATATGTATCCTTCAATACAGAATTTTCAAGAGCGGCTCTTTGGGAACCTACTCCCATAGCAATGTGAAATTTCTCTGCAGTCGCTGCAAGATTTTCATTAATCTTTTTACCTTTTGAAAAGCCCCCCGTCATAGCAGATATAACCAACGGTGCTCCTAGCTTTTTTCCAAACAATTTTATAGATAAATCAATTTCATACTCGTTTATTTCAGGTAATGCATTATGAATGAGTAAAACATCATCCCAATAATTATGATGTGCTGACACATTTTCTTTTAGTGATATATTGATATGTTCACGTTTCCTCTCTTCTGTTTGGTTCATTTCCTTTCACCATAAATTAACGTGTGCTTTGTTTCTTTTCCAATCAATGTATCGTATAATCTGTTATCTATATTACCATTCAACAAAATACTATCTATACCTAAATTGGCAATGTTTTTTATTGTTTCAATTTTTCCCTCCATCCCTTTGGTTACATCAGCATAACTATTAGAGTTGGTTGTATAGTTTTTTAATTCTCTTATTGTAGAGTTTTCAATAAACTCAGCGTTTTTGTCAATCTTAGGATTTGATGTATATAAACCATCTTCATCTATTACAAATATTACTTTTTTTGGCTTGAAATGCTTTGCAAGCAATTGTAAAAGAAGGTCACCTGAACAGATCGAAAAACCCAGTTTCTTATCTAATGCTACATCTCCAAATGTCACTGGAGTGAACCCTTTATCCAGATAATCTCCAAATACATCATAATTCATTTTTAACGGTTTATGATCCTCAAGTTTCAATATAACATGTGGAGGTATTGAAACTGCAGCAATTCCTTTATCATGTAGTGAGCTAAGAACCAATGAATTTAATTTTTGGACCATCGCATGTGTAAGAGAAAAACCTTGTAGCTGCTCATTATTTCTATACCCCTGGTTTAGCACATACTCTTTTGCAAGAATATGTCCAAATGACCCTGCTCCATGAACCAATATAATGTCCTTGTTTGCCTTTTTAATTTCTACGGATAGTTTATCCACTACCTCTTTTTTGAAAAAGTATTTTTTTGATTTGTCAGTAATTACGCTACCACCAAGTTTTACAACAAACATCTTCTCCCACATTCAACTAGCTATAAAAAAGGATTTTGATAGTGTTTCATAACCTTTTTGCTTTTAAACCCGGCTATTTCCGTTTAGAAAACATCGGTTTATCTTTGTTTTGTTCATGTATTAGCCAAAGAGCAATTGGCATACCACATCCAGGTTTTTGCATTATGCTTCTTGACCATTCCGTTATATCATGTTCTGAGGTACTCTTGGAGCAGATTTCACATACAAAAATCTTACCATCAAATACCAGCCCAGATTGATGATCATGTAAATGAAATTTATTTTGACATATACCACAAGTTTTTTCAGACATGTTAACTCCTCATTCGCCATTTTAAATTTCTGTTATTCGATATCTTTAATGAATTTAAAGATTAAAATCTTTTGGTTAGATAAAAAGAAAAAGAGAGGATGGGATGAATCTGAAAGTATAATTGGCAGAAATGCCAGCTTAGGAGGGTGCTGGCATGTCCCCCACATCTCACGTCTTATTAATCCAGTAAAGTCTTTTTTGTTTATATATGTGAGAAGTGGATGACTGAAAGTATTAATGGACATTGTCTTAAAAGTATTAAACCATTGTTACTCTTGTACAAAATTACTGGTATAATAAATTATGAAAAATATATGTTTATTAACCAGATTGCTCATTCATTTTAAATCCATACGTTATGGCGAAACATATGAAAATTCTGTCATGGAATGTAAATGGTATAAGATCAGCCAATAAAAAAGGATTATTTAGTTGGTTTATAAAAGAATCACCAGATATTCTTTGTCTACAAGAGATAAAAGCCTTACCAGAACAAGTACCGTCACATCTAAGAAACACTCCGGAGTACTATACTTTTTGTAATTCTGCAAAAAGAAAAGGCTATAGTGGTGTTGCAACTCATACAAAAGGAAAACCTGTAGAAGTCTCCAGAGGTTTCGGCATCGAAAAGTTTGATAGTGAAGGTCGTATTCTCATAATGGAATTTTCGTCATTCACACTTTTCAATATCTACTTTCCTAATGGTAAAAAGAACAATGAGAGACTAGATTACAAACTTGACTTTTATGATACCTTTCTTGCCTATGCTGACAACTTGAAAATAAAGGGAAAAAATATTGTTATATGCGGTGATTTTAATACAGCTCATAAAGAAATTGATTTGGCAAGACCGAAAGCAAACGAACACATTTCTGGATTTTTACCGATTGAACGTGCATGGATAGATACCTTTATTGATCATGGCTACGTTGATACTTTTAGACATTTCAATAAAGAGCCGAATCAATATACTTGGTGGGATTTAAAAACTCGAGCAAGGGACAGAAATGTTGGTTGGAGAATCGACTACTTTTTTGTTAATAAGGAATTTCTGCAACATGTCAAAAATGCATATATCATGCAGGAAGTTATGGGTTCTGATCATTGTCCTGTTGGGATAGAAATTGAAATTTGAATGGTCGTGAACAAGATGAAAACCTATTGTAAAAGGTTAGATCCCAATTTATTCGTAATATATCCTAAAGATTAATACTTTTTTTAATGTATGATTTTTTTGCTTACGCGCCAAATTTCTCCAAACGCATAGCATTTGCCAAAGCCAAAGGCATAAGATCCACTGCAGGAAGTCGAGGTCCAAGTCCACCAGTCATACAGGCACGTTCTCCAAAGTGATCTACATTATCAACTCGGCAATATTTAGACCATAGTATTACAGGCACTGGATGCCAGCTATGATACTTCAATAATGATGGTGTGGAATGATCACCGGTTACTATGATAACATCAGGATTTAAGTCTATTAATTTGGGTATTTCTTTATCTACCTCTTCAATTGCAGCCACTTTACGTTCAAAATCACCATCTTCTCCAGCGCTATCAACTTTTTTTACATGCAAATAAAAGAAATCAAATTCATCCCATTTATCAGTTAATGTATTAAACTCATCTTTTACGGTCTTACCAATTTCCAATATGTGCATTCCTAATAGCTTAGCAAGACCCCGGTACATCGGATATGACGCGATTGCCGCACTTTTAAGACCAAAAGCATCTTCAATTGTGGGCCAGTCAGGTTTTTTAGAAAATCCTCGTAACAACAACATGTTGGCCGGATGATGATCCCCCAAAATTTCACCTGCTTGATCTAAGAACTGGGTTATCAAACTGGCTGTTTTTTCCGCTTCAGATGATAATGATTTTGGTTGTAGAGGCTTTTTCCCAACTTCTTGAGGATCAGTGTCAATAATTTTATCAGAGAGTCCTTCACCTCGCAACACCAACAACATCCGATGTTCTTTAACCGTCTCTACAAAAAAATCTACACCCGGTAATTCAATCTCACGTAATAAATTACATAATTCTTCGTTCTTTTCAGTGGAAATACGTCCTGCTCGTCGATCTAAAACGTGGTCGTTTTCATCGATAGTACAAAAGTTACCTCGAGCTGCTACATCCTGAGGCTTTAGTTCAAAATCTATTCCTAGTGCTGACAATACACCTCTTCCTACCTGATATTTAATCGGATCGTAACCAAATAAAGATAGGTGTCCAGGTCCACTTCCTGGAGTGATTCCAGGATTTACAGGTTGTTGCAAACCACATATGCCTCTTGATGTCAAGGAATCTAAATTTGGTATATTGGCTTTTTCAAGTTCCGTAAGATTATCTGATTCTCTAGGTAGTCCACCTACTCCATCTATAACCAATAAAACAATTTTTGTTTCAGCAGGTTTTTTTAAATTTCGTATAAAATCTAAATCCATATCAAATTCACTTCTCTCCTCAAAATTAACCAATTTATTTTAATATTTAATACGTGTACTCAATCATTAAATTTCTTAATAAAGGTTATGATAAGTCATGAGCACTATTCATGTAGGTTTAATTCCCAATTCGTACATTTAATGAATAGATAAATCTGAATGACTGGAAGTTGCTTTGTGCCAGGTAAAACATAAATACTATTTTTTATATAAGCCTGCCTATTAAAAGAGATTTGATGTGATGATTGAAAAGAACGTTCGTTGTCCGAAGTGTCATGAAATAGTATCCTTTTCAGGTGAACCTGGTGAACGGATTACGGTTACCTGCCCAAAATGCGGTGCACAGGGAAAAGTCACATTCGAAAAATTAACAACAGATAAAGATTTTGCGATTGAGGTATCCCATCTAAAAAAAGTTTATGGTAATCTTATTGCAGTTAATGATATCTCGTTTTCCATCAAAAAAGGCGATGTGTTTGCATTTCTGGGACCGAATGGCGCTGGAAAAACAACAACCGTCGAAATGATAGAATCGATCAGAATTCCTACTGCAGGGATGATTAAAATTCTAAGCAAAGATATTCGTACAAATTTTGATGATGTAAAAAACGATATCGGCGTTCTACCGCAAGAATTTCATTCATTCGAACGACTGACAGTGAAGGAAACACTTGTCTATTTTTCAAATTTGTACAAAAAGCAAGCTAATGTTGATGAGATTATTGAAGCAATGGACCTCAAAGGAAATCAAAATCAGTTGTATACTAATCTTTCAGGTGGACTGAAACAACGTGTTGGTGTTGCAATAGCATTAGTAAACGATCCTGAAATTATCTTTCTTGATGAACCAACAACCGGTCTCGATCCGAAAGCACGCCGCGAGGTGTGGAATGTTATCGCCGGACTAAAGAAAAAAGGGAAAACTATCTTTCTCACCACACACTACATGGAAGAAGCAGAATATCTTGCCGATCACATAGCAATTATTCACAAAGGAAAAATCATCGCCGAAGGATCGCTAGACGAATTACTCAATCGGTATGGAAAAGGGAAAATTCTCTATATTAAACGTTTAAAAACCAAGAACGTTAAAGAACTGCTCCAGCAAAAAGGATTTGAAGTTACATCTGAGGAAAATGGCGACATTGCAGTTAGAATTACTTATAAAGAACATGTCATCGAGGTCCTGTCAGCTTTACGACATGATTGTATAGATTATGGAAGTATTGATATTAAACGTTCTAACTTAGAAGAAGTCTTTCTACATCTTACCGGGTCAAAATTGGGGGAGGTAGCATCATGAGGTTAAAAGTAATTGCCTCAGATTTTAAAGTAAATATTAAAGCCTGGTCACGAAGCAAGGGGACGTTGTTTTGGACACTTGCATTCCCGGTGATGTTGATTTTGATTTTCGGCGCTATTTTTTCAGGAGTTGGCGAGGTAGAATATGAGTTGGATGTACAGGATTTAGATGATTCAGAAATGTCTCACGAGTTCATTAAAATTTTAGAAGAGACTGGTGTGATAAAAGTAATCAACGTATCAGTAAACGAGGATATTATGTCGTACATTGAAGAGAATAACATTAAACGGTTGCTCGTTATACCTGAAAAATACGGGGAAGTTATCATTTCATCATTTGGCACAAATGCAACAGTTGATCTCTTGTTTTATTTTGATCAAAGTGAGCAATCATCTAATCAAGTTATTCGAAGTGTTATTTCAAATGTAATTCAATCAATGAATATGGAATTATCACATGGTAGGGACATCATTAAAATTGAGGATATACCTACCATAACTGAAGATTTTGATTTCATTGACTTTTTTATACCTGGAATGATTGGATTTACCATTATGCAAACTTGTATATATGGAAGTATCGAAAGGAATACAAAGTACAGAAAATATGGAATTTTGCGAAAACTTCTCACGACACCTATTACTAGGGCAGAGTGGATTTTTTCAAAAATGCTCTTCATGATGTTTCTGTCTTTTCTTTCATCTGTGATAATTATACTAGTTGGCATACTTGTGTGGGGAATTACCATAACAGTCGATCCTCTGATGATTACTCTAATGATTATTACTATCAGTGCCACAAGTTTTTTGTTTTCAGGAATGGGAATGTTAATCGGACGATTTGTTAAAGAAGAGGAAACTGCTGATACTGCAGGTGGTGCCATTAGTTTTCCGATGATGTTTCTTGCAGGAACATTCTTCCCACTAGACCAAATGCCGGAGTTTCTTCAGGAATTCGCACGAATCCTGCCTCTCTACTATGTTAACGAAGGTCTACGCAATGCAATGATCTATGCGAATCAGTCAGAAGCATTACTAAACAGCTTCATAGTAATTATTTTTGCTAGTATTTTTTTCCTTGCGGGTGTGCTCCTGACAAAATGGAATGAAGATTGATTGCTTCTCAGGGTAATTCAAAATCCGTATTTTTAAAAAATGTAAAATCTAGATTGTTCCAATCATCAAAATCTCCTTTACCATGAGAACCATCTGAATAATTAATTATTGAGTATGTATATCGATAGTTCATGCAACTTTTATAGTTTCGATATTTCAACCATTGTCTGGTAAACAGTTTTGCTGCAATCATGTTGTCATTACCTCCATGGTCGTCAACAGTTAATCCAAAAGTATGTCCCAACTCGTGTAATGCACCTGCAACTATCAATCGTCCTCTACTAAATATTGGTGAATCCTCTTGGAGTGTTTGTGCCGATATTTGAAAGGAATCAAGATGATTCCATCCTACAAAGGTAAAACCTGGTCCAGCTCCATAGTCACACACCAGGCAGTAATGGAAAATTCCCTTCCTCGGATTATTTAGGTTATTATGCAGAAAGTATTCCCAGTAAATATCGCGGAGATCTGCATAAGAAAAATGCGTACCATATAAAATCTCTTCTCCTCCTTCCAGATTGCCGAGGTCAACATGAAGCGAAATATTTTGTTTCTCAAATACCGCTATCATTTTATCCACATAATAATCTGGAGGTTTATTGGAAGCATTATTTTGATTTTTTGCTATCACCCAATCAAACTCTAAAAATATGTCTTTATGAAATGGATTTGATCCGTAATCGTCGGTATAGCATTCTTCAATGTTGTTCAAACCATCCTTATCAGGGTCAAGGTTTTTATGATCATTCCAAGAATTTGGTTCATACCCCCATTTTTCCTCCCACCAATCTGGAACATGATCATTATCACTATCTATTCCTAGAAGTTCTATTTCAACATATCGAGAATTGTTAATTTCAACATTGAACAATCCATAATCTATTTCCCAACTTGTACCAGCAGTATCAACTTTTTGCAATAGCCATGGAAAAACGGTTACGCGACCAAATTTCATAAGTATTTTATCTTTTGATTCCCGATCAAATAATGCCGGTCCAAAAGGTGAACCCCACCAGTTATACCTTACATCACATATTGAATGTATAGAATATAGTCCACAAATAGAACTGTGAATATTGTTGTTCAGTAATCTAAATTTACTGTTTTTTACTTGTATTCCCAATCTTAAGTTTTCTGATAAATCACATTGTTCAACCATTATGTTTTCCGAATTTTTATTTACGTTAATTGCAAAATGTGTGTTCCAAAACAAATTACAGTTTGAGATGTATATAGTTGAACTATTCGAAATTTTAATTCCAAATCCATTGTGATTAACATTACAATCGGAAATATTGATATTACTACAATAACTTAAGAAAAAACCACCTTGATTGTCATTATTGTTATATGCAGCACATCTTATCGATTCGATATTTGAAGAGTTATTAAAGAAGTAAGCAATGCCATTTGTGTGTGCATAACAACCGATAATTTTGATTTCATCAGAACTTCCAAGATTTAGTCCGATTCCATTATGACAAAAATAGCAATCACTGATTTTGCTGCTGTGTGATGATTTAAGATATATGCCCTCTCCATTAGTATGAAAGGTGCAGTTATTTATTTCATTATAATAGGTCTCATTTACGTATATACCAGTTTTTGTCCTGTAAAAAATACATTCTGTTATTTGGTTATTCTCCGAATCAAGTTTTATGCCAGCGTTATGCATATATCCCCCAGAGTTTCTAATTGTAAAATTATGTACATTTACATGATCTGCAATTAGATAGACAACAAATTCTTTGTAAGTTCCATCTATAATTGTACTGCTTTTATTCTCACCAATTATTGAAAGAGATTTGTCAACTACAACATTCTCATGATATATTCCGTTGAAAACGTAAACAACATCTCCTTCAGTTGCATTCTCAATGGCGTCTTGAATATGCTGGAAGGGGTGTGTCTGCGATCCATTCCATGGTCCACCCGTATTATTGCCATCAACGTATATCATTTTTCTGTTGATTACATCATTTGTTGTTTCAACCTGTTCGCCTATACTATTGATTACAGAAATATTAGTAAGTAAAAATAGTAGGATTATAATTAATGAGACGGATTTTTTTTTCATTTTTCTAGCGATTATTTAAAGTATATTTATAATACATAAATATATCTATATAAAATAGCTTTCTTCTAAATTTTTATTAAAAATAAATTAAAATTTTTATAATTTCTTTTTAAAATATAGAAAATTATTTATATTTATAATTACAAATATACTTATATGGATAGTGTTGGCAATTAACACTAAACAGATTGGTAAGAGATTGTGAAAAAATGTTGATTGTTGGAAGTACTTCAGATATTGAGGAACAAAGAGATATCAGATCAATAGCAGAAATATTCATAATTGGAGAAAGATTTAGATATTTTGCACTCCGACAAAAAAACAAGAAAAAATAAAATTTTAAAGGATTATCTATAGATGAAAAACTAAATCTAATTTTGTTCGTAAAAATTCATGAATAGAAACATTTTTTACCCAGATAAACTCTTGGTTCCAATGAGTGTTTTTGTGTCCATTATACCTCTTGTTGACCGTATTTTGTTAATAACGATACCACCAATATTATCGATATCTCTACACTCAATTTTTACGAGAATATCATATTCTCCAAAGAGTGGATGTACCTCTACTATTTCTGTTATTGTATTGAGTTTTTCATATACCTCTTTTTCTTTTAAAGGGCTTATACTCAACAATGCAAATCCAATTGCCATGGTTCACCTGAATGCCATTTCTATATCTTATAGTTTTCTTTGTTTCTGAAACCTACTGTATTAAATAAATCGTAAGGATAACTTTTCTGTATAAATAGATATAAAGAAAAACAAGAGTTTCCTTATCCGTACATGGAATGAGGAATTGGTGGCATTGATGGAGCTGTTGGCTTTGATTGCTCCAGGAACTTTCTTATATTTTTCTCTATCTCCTTTGCCTCCTTATACAAGGGTTTTGGATCAATTTTTATCCCTGGGAGCATTATGTCTAATTTATCCAATAAATTCCCAGCAGCCCTGGAATCCGGGTATGATGCATGAGCCTCTGCCAACAGGCAGAGAACATCGTGTTTCATAAGAACCCCTCTAAATAAAAGGACACCAGTGACACCGGTAATCATGCCTTCTTGGGTTTCCATTATTTTATGCTTTTTAAGAATGCTTTTCATTTTAGGATTACTACCTACTCCCAAAACCTGTAATTCTTGTTTCTTTATATCACCCACAGCATGTGTTCCCTCTAAAGCAACAATTGGTTTGCATCCTTTCTTATCTGACCATTCCAGAATGGTATCACCCAATAGCATTATGGTATCCATTGGTGGCATGAATTCGGATATTATCACGGTAATTTGCTCACAGGTGCCATCTGGTCCACAAACCTTATTTCCAGTATATATCCTTACAGGGGGAGAAGGAATAGATTTATGAATGACTGTAGCCGGCATAAAATTTTTTGAAACGATTGCTCCTATTTCATCGAGTTTTAACGAATCAATGATAAAACGTCCAGCAATGGAACTAACCAATCCCACAGTTGGGAATGCAACAACAAGCATGGAATTTGAAAGATCCACTTCTTTATATTCTACTATAGATATATCTTCCATAGCTTCAAAATATGATATTTTGTATTTAAACATTGCTTGAGATTTTAAAAATAACTGTTATAATATGATCATTATTTTTCTCTAAAAATAGTAAAAATATAAATACATTATTCTACAATTTCTGTTAATTCTGATAGTTTTTTAATAGTATAATCGGCGTTAATATCAATACCAACAACAGTACAGCCTGCGGCTTTTCCTGCTTTTACATCATTCTCTGTATCTCCAACTAACAGCACAGTTTCTGGGGAAACATCTAAGCGTTTACAGGCCTTGAATATAATTTCAGGATCGGGTTTTGCTTTTCGTACATCATCACTTGTGATTAAATGGCTGAAACATGTTTCAATGTCGAACTTCTTTAGTATTTGCTTTGCACAGTCTCTAGGGGTATTAGTTATTATTGCCTTTTTGTACATTTTTAATTTTTGTAATGTATCTTTTGTATCGGTATAGATATGAACGGCATTAATATACTCGCTATAAATGGTGTTACAGAAATTCCCTATTTCAGGTTCAAGTTGCATCTTCTCTAGGTTATCCCGGAGATCGTGTCCCCAGTATATCTTAATAAATTCATCTCTGCTGATTTCTTTGTGATTAAAAGCTTTAAGAGCCTGATTGAGGGATTTCCACCAGGATTCTAATGAATCAACGAGAACACCGTCCATGTCAAAAAGAATCGCGCTTGGTTTTATTTTCATATATTTACAGCCGAATTCAAAGTATATTAGAGTGACACAAAAATCTTTCCAATGGGATATAGTTTAAATATCTTGATTATAATGATTTTTTATGAAGGAGTTAAAAATTCGTTCTAATATGAGAAACGAAATGATTGATATCACACATGATATTCAAAGACAGGTAGACGAGGAAAATTTAGTAGAGGGTATTGTCGTTGCCTATGTGCCTCATACAACCGCCGGGATAACAATTAATGAAGGTGCTGATCCAAGTGTTCAGCGTGACATTATTGAACAATTAAAAAAGATTGTACCAGAGAACGGTGATTATAATCATATGGAAGGAAATAGCGATGCGCATATCAAAGCAAGTCTCTTGGGATCATCTATCACAACTTTTGTGAGAAACAAAAAACTAATTTTGGGCACATGGCAGCATATATTTTTTTATGAGGGAGATGGACCACGAAACAGGAAAGTTTACCTGAATATGATATCACTAAAACAATCTTAAAAGAGATGCATATTGATCAATAACTATCAAAAATTTTATTCTTCACTTGAACATGAGGTACATGCTAGCGGAAACACGCCTTTTGATATTAAAATTCTACAAATTCTGCAGGTTTCTGGTACAACAACTGCTCCTTCGTTTTGAATAATTCTTTCAGCAGATTTATTAATTTCTATAAGTACAGATTTATCAACAATTTTGATCTTCCCACGTTTTTTTGATAAGTATTGACATACTGCTGCAGGTGTCACTCCAAGGTTTTTTGCAGCTTCTTTTTGATTCAATCCGAAATTATTAATCATACTCTCTGCAATCTCTTTTCTTATTACTGGCAATCCATTCCACATCATGTATTCGCAAGGAGTACCCTTCATATGCTTTAAACAACTATTTTATACTTATAATTAACGGTTGTTAATAATGTGTAAAAAAATCTATATTGTTTTCATTTTACGATTAAAATACAGATAAAACTAAAAATAAAAATCATAGAAAAATTTAAATACCGAAGTTGTATTAACAATTGTTAACTGGAGACGAAAAACAGGGGATTTATTTTTTGTATCCCATCCTTTCCTCCTCCCTTACCAATCATTGCCCCTGTCTAATTTACGTCTCCTTTCATCCTATTTTTATTGATATATTATTGTTATTACAAAAGATATATCAAAAATCACAGAAAAATCAGATCTTAGCTTAGCTGAACTTGATATTTATCTCTGTTATAAGGAAATAGGCAAATATTGAAATAATAAATTTACGATAAGCTCCAGCAAATGAATAAAATTGATCCAATTTGTGGTATGAAAGGAACCATACCTGCTCATGGACACTATTTTTGTTCTCAAGGGTGCATCGAAAAATATGAAAAAGAACACAATATACCCCATGAGACCTGTACATCATGTTCAGTACCAGCAAAAAAATGGTATCAAGAGCGACTGTACGTCGTTGTACTTGTTGTCATAATATTAGTAACATTAAGCTTTTTTATACCACTTTTACAACCTTTTTTTAATGCATTTATCGACTATCTTGAATTGATTTGGTGGGCTATCCTGCTCGGCTTTCTTATAGGTGGTTTCATTGATTACTTTGTACCAAGAAAATATATTGAAAAGTACCTATCCAGACATAGAAAACGAACAATCATCTATTCAATTATCTTTGGATTTTTAATGAGCGCGTGCTCTCATGGTATTCTAGCTATAGCGATCGAATTGTATAAAAAGGGGGCAAACACCTCATCAGTAATTGCATTCCTTCTTGCATCACCATGGGCAAATTTACCAATAACCATTCTTCTCTTCGGTTTTTTTGGAACTAAAGCAGCATTAATTGTTGTATCAGCTCTAATTATTGCTACGATCACCGGATTGATTTATCAACGGCTCGAACAACGTGGAATGGTAGAATGCGCGCAGTGTTTCCTTGGAGAAGATACACCTGTATTAACTGATTTTTCCATAATAAAAGATATAAAGAAACGTTGGAATGTTTACAAATTTACAGCGAAAAATAATATGGCTGCTGTAAAAGGAATAGCACGAGGGTCATGGTCATTATCAAAAATGGTTCTTTGGTGGCTTCTAATCGGGATGTTAATGGCAGCATTTGCACGTGCATATATACCTCACCATCTTTTTGAACAATACATGGGACCTACATTACTTGGATTACTTGTAACGTTACTTTTTGCAACTATTATAGAGGTATGCTCAGAAGGTAGTTCTCCACTTGCATTTGAAATATATGATAAAACACTTAAGGCAGGTACACCTGCATTTGGAAATTCATTTACGTTCCTGATGGCAGGTGTAGCCACAGATTATACTGAAATCGGGTTAATATGGTCAAATATAGGGAAAAAAGCTGCCTTATGGCTTCCAATAATTACAGTCCCTCAGATATTAATTTTAGGGTTTTTGTTTAATGCTCTTCTATGATTACCAAATTAGAGGATTTAAATGCAATATGAAGAAATTCTAAATAAACTGAAATCTTTGTCCAATCCAGAGGCAGTTAAAGGAATGGCGCGATATGGCATTAATCCCAAGAATAATCTTGGTATTTCAATATATAAGTTGAGGTCTATTGCTAAAGAGATTGGTAAAGACCACGAACTTGCCTTAAAGTTGTGGGCTTCTGGTATTCATGATGCTCGATTACTAGCCTGCTTTATTGATGATCCTACAAAGGTAACAGGGGAGCAAATGGATTCCTGGGCAAAGGATTTTGACTCATGGGATGTTTGTGATCAGGCGTGTACTAGTCTTTTTGACTTAACCCCTCTTGCATGGAGAAAGGTTGTTGAGTGGGCGGAACATGACGAGGATTTTGTTAAGCGAGGTGCTTTTTCACTAATTGCTGGTTTAACAGTTCATGATAAAAAAGTTGGTGACAAAAAGTTTGAACAATTTTTCCCATTAATTAAGAAACACTCAATTGATGAACGTAATTATGTAAAGAAAGCTGTCAACTGGGCTTTAAGAAACATTGGTAAGCGCAATCTAGCCCTTAATAAACAGATAATAAAACTCTCCAAAGAGATTCTAAAGATTGATTCAAAATCTGCAAAGTGGATTGCTTCTGATGCAATTAGAGAGCTAACAAGCGAAAAAATACAGAAAAAACTTCATAATAAAAATAAGAAATTTAAAAGAATATTAATTTAGGGTGTCCCCTTTTGGGAGGGTATTATTCGCTTATTGCTTCAGTAGGACATTCATCGACGCATGTACCACAGTCAATGCAGTTTTCTTCATCGATTTCTGCCGTTTCATCAACTTTAATTGCTTCAACTGGGCAAGCTTCTTCACATGCCCCACAAGCTGTACATTTTTCTTTATCTACATTTACTGCCATGTTTATCAACCTCTTTGGCACCGGATTATAGTTTTCATATTTATCTTTTACCCTTAAAAATTTAAATGTTATTTTGGCTTGAATTTTTCCATATTTTTGTTGGCCATCTTATTGGCTATTGTAAAATATAAATAAACTATTAATAATTCAATTCCAAAAATAAGTAAAAAATATCCAAATGTTGAACCTATCTTTATTAAATCATCCATATTAGTTAAATCTAATCCATAAGTAATTGTAATTGAGACAAAAAATGGTATAAACATACCAATCAACACAAGCGTTAGTATTTGTATTAAATCCTTATTTTTTCCCATAATTAACCATTGATACATGATTCACTATTAAAAATTTGTTTTTATCAATGAAATTATAAAATTCTAGGAGGATAACTTATGACCAGCTATTACATTTTGACCTATTGCTATGCCACCATCTCCATTGGGAACACGGTTATGCACGGCTAGTTTCAATCCTGCCTCATTAACTCTTTTTTCTACCATTTCTGTAATAGGAATGTTGTATGAAACACCACCTGTCATGCCTATATGTTTAATGTTATTTCTTTCGGCATGTTCAATTGCGATATCTGTAAGTTTGTTAACAATTGTTTTTACAAAAGAATAAGAGAGGTTTGCCTTCTGTGTTTCTGTAACGTCATTCTTTATTTTTTCTTCAAGTTGTCTAAAAAGATCAATTGTACCAACAGTATCATCATTTGCTTCTATATCAAAAGAGTTATTATCTCTTCCATCAGCTAAATATTTTTCTAGTTTCATTGCAGGTTCACCATCATACGTTCTTTTTGTACAAATATCAAAATAACAAGATAATGCATCTAGTACCCTCCCTATGCTACTTGATAATGGTGCCTTATCCATCAGCTTACTCAGAATAATAGCTTCATCCCCTTTGAAATACTTCTCCTTTTCAAATTTTTTAAATATAGCAAAGACCAATCTCCGTGGATCTTTAGTCGCCTTGTCACCACCTAATAAAGGTATATTTTCCAGATGTCCAACCCGCTTAAAGCCTTCAAAATCAGCAACGAGAACTTCTCCACCCCAAAATGTGCCATCACTGCCATATCCTAGTCCATCAAGTGTTAACACAACACTCTCGTTTATGTTATTATCAACCAAAAGTGAAGTAGCATGTGCCCAATGATGTTGCACTTCAAAACATGGTACTGAAAACTCTTTAGAAAACTGTTTGGCCAGTCTCCTTGTGTCATATCCAGGATGCAAATCCATAGAAACAGCATCAATTTTCTCCTCTTTCATAGTAAGTTTCATCAAATGTCGTAGACTCTGATCTAGAAACTCTAAATTAGGATAATATTTTGAATTACCTATATACTGGGTAATATACACTTTTTTATCACACGAAACAGCCCCACAAATATTCTCTCCAGCGCCAACACTTAAAACTCGTTTATCATGCGATACCTCTAGTGGGTCCGGTACAAAACCCCGTGATTTCCTCAAAAAGAAGGTGTTGCCTTTCCAAATTCTGACTACTGAGTCATCGATCCTGTTTGGTATATCGCGATTGTGCATTAGATACATGTCAGCTCCAAGTGAGAACACCTCATCGTTATGGATCATCATAGGTTCACCAGGAATATTTGCAGAGGTCATAATAAGAGCATTAGTCTCAAGGAATGAAAAAAGAAGATGATGCAAGCCCGTATAAGGAAGATACAAGCCGATTGTGTTCAAACCCGGAGATATCTGCTCTGCTTTTTTCTTCTTTATTAAAACAATTGGCTTACTCTTCGATAGCATAATTTTTCGCTCATTCTCTGTAATACCTCCATATATCTCTGCGGTTTCAATATCTTTTATCATGACCGCGAATGATTTTTGAGGTCGGCCGTACCACTCTCTAAAACGCTGTATTTCATCAAGAAGACAGCAGATATGCATCCCGCCCCAAGATTTAATAACGCCAATCTTACCATCTTCAATGTATTCTGCAAAGCGTTTAATTGCATCTTTTTCACCTATATCATGTTGGTTTTTATCGTACAATTTATACTTTGGGCCACAACTTGGGCAAGATATTGTCTGCGCATGGTACCGGCGGTTCAATGGGTCTCTGTACTCTTTTTTACATGCTTCACATAAATTAAATTTATCCATAGATGTGCGTTCTCTATCGTAGGGAACATCTTTGATTAGACTAAAACGGGCACCACAGATAGTACAATTTGTAAAAGGAAAATGATATCGCCTATCATTTGAATCAAATATCTCATTTAGACACTTATCACAGATGCCAATATCAACGGGGATAAGTGAATGTCTCTCACCCTTTTTACTATGAAGAATGGAGAAATCTTCAAACTGTCTATCATCAGATTCAACAATAACATCAGTAATTTTAGCTATAGATGGCAGCTGTTTTTTTAACAGTTCTATAAACCTATCAACGTCTTTATCGACTACTACCTCTACTTCAGAACCCTTATTCAAAACGTAGCCTTTGAGATCTAGCTTTTTTGCTACACGATAAATCGTTGGTCTAAAACCCACCCCTTGTACGATGCCTTTAAAGATAAGTTTCATCAAATCTTACCATTTATTCAACAATGAGATCCTTCGAATACTTGTCGGCATCAGCCAGTAAAAACTCATTGCTCATACTCAGACAATTTACAGGGCAGACATCATTACATTGTGAACAAAACGTACATCGTGCGAGATAAATCTTTATCTTCTTTTCCTCAGGTTTAGATTCTATCGCTCCAGATGGGCAAACCTTTATACAAAGGTTACATCCGATGCATTTGTCTTTATCAAATTGAATTTTTCCTCGGAACCCCTCAGGTGTTTCTATAGGGGGAATAAGCTTTGCTTTACCTGCTCCAACAGCCTCTAAAAACTTAGTTGTCGAAGGTGGTGTGTATTTTGCTGGGAACTTATTGGTAAACGGTTTTTTAAACATCTGTGCAAAGACCTGAGGAAGCATTGAAAATTTCATTTCATAAGCCTCCTTGTTTTCTCAATGCTCAAACGATGGAGCTCTTCTTTCTGCATTTCGTATTTTTTACTACCATCAGCAATAGCAACTCTATTTGTACATGACATGCAAGGATCAGTTGATGCAGCAATAATTGGAATATCAGCAATCTGTTCACCTTTAAGCATCGGAATCCAAGGTAGTATGTTATTGTATGTTGGTGCGCGAACTTTCCATGTATACGGGCTTTCGTTTTCCCCATCAAACTTTACATAATGTATCACTTCACCACGAGGTGCTTCATGCCTACCAACTCCCTCACCATTAACCTTCTTAAGTTGATTAAGTAATTTAGGAATCTTAGGTTCTACGACTATATCACCAGATGGCATTGTATCCAGACACTGTTCAATTAATCCGATAGATTGTTTAACTTCAAGCAAACGCTGAATGATCCTATCATAAACATCACCGTTAACTTCATTAGTTAGTACATCGGGCGTTATAAAATCTATATCAAGATCACCATAAGCAAAATAAGACGTATCAACACGAACATCTTTTTTAACACCAGATGCCCTAGTAGTTGGACCTACAGCGCAAAGCTTCAATGCATTTTCTTTTGTTAAAATCCCTACGCCTTGACTGCGCATTCTAATAGTTTTGTCATCTAAAAAGATTTTACGAAGCTTCTCAAAATTATCCTTCAAATAGTTTAACGTATCAGTTATTTTTGGAATCATATCCTCGGTAATATCACGTCGTATACCTCCTATCGTCATTATGCCTTTAGTAACACGGTTACCACAGAGATACTCAGTAAGATCCATTAGTTTCTCACGCATCTGCCAAGTTAAAAACAAAACTGTATCAAACCCAATTTCATGAGCGGCAACACCCGCCCATAAAACGTGTGATGTAATTCTTTCAATTTCTCCTTGAATTACTCTTAAATACTCAGCACGTTCTGGTGCTTGAATATCCGCAGCAGTTTCAACTGCAAGGGTAAAAGCCGCTGGATGACAAAATGAACAAATTCCACAGATTCTCTCAGCTAAATAAAGAATCTGAATGGGATTTCTTTTTCTAGACGCCCACTCGATACCTCTATGAACATGTCCGAGTTTCACATCAACATCAACGATTCTTTCTCCTTCAATCTCAAACTCAAAAAAAACTGGTTCTTTAAGAGCAGGGTGAATAGGACCAACGGGTATATGATATGATGTCTTTGTGGTAGCTGTTTGTTTCATTTTTTCACCTCATGCAAATTTTTATACAATTTTTCAGGGCCTGTTTCGTCTCTTCTCCAGGGGTAAATACCTTTTGGGATATCATCTGGTAAAAACAACCTTCTATCATCTGGAATTCCAATAATTTTTACTCCTAGGAACTCCTGCTTTTCGCGCTCTGTAATAAGAGCCCCAGGGATATAATCACATATTGTTTCAATCTTTGGTTTAGATTTTGGCAGTTCTACAGAAATGTTCAAATTTATTTCACCAAGACGATTACCATAATTCAGAGTAAAATGATAGATCAGCTCAATTGTTTTACCAAGATCATTACCAGATATAATTGCAAGATGAGGAAACTGAAGATCACATAGATGTTTTACTGCGCCTTTAAACGCACTATTATCAATCTTCATCCATATGCTGGGAGTTTTGTTTTTCTTAGAACCAGCTGCGCGTTCCTTAATCTTTATATCTTTAATCTTAGGTTTAAATTCGTCTATAAAATATTTAACAACTTTTTCAGGGGTTAACTCTTGGTCTTTGGTCATTTTTTGCCCTCCAGTGTCTCAAGTTTAGTCCAAGCCTTTGCAACAGCAAATATAATCGCCTCGGGTCGTGGTGGGCAACCAATTACATGAACGTCTACTGGGAGAACGTTATCAATCGGACCGACAAGGTTATAGGACTCATAAAAAACGTCGCCAGTATTGCCACAGTTGCCAACACAGATAACCGCTTTTGGGTCAGGCATCTGCTCATAGATACGTTGCACTTTATCTACCATCTGTCTTGTTACAGGTCCTGTAACCAACAATGCATCGGCATGACGCGGTGAGCCAACAAGTCTAATTCCAAAACGTTCCACATCATATCGAGGACAAAGTGCGGCAATAATTTCAATATCACACCCATTACATGAGCCTGAATTGCAATGATAAACCCATAATGCTTTTTTAAATGCTTTTGTAAGTCCTTTTGCCATAAAACTCTACCCCATTAAAATTATCTGTTAGGGAGGTAATCTAACGGAGTATTAAAAATTTCCGGATTATGTAATTTAACAAATCCTTGGAACAGGATCTCCAAGCGGCTTATGTAGAATCCTTCTCCCACCGACAGTTGTTTGTAAAACTACACCTCTTATTTTATCTGTTCCTTCACCAATGATCGTTGCATTTTTACCAAGTGGATATTTTTTCAGAACATTCAGAACATCTTCTGCTTTCTCTTTGACAACTCCAAAAATAACCTTTCCTTCGTTTCCAATCTCTAAAGGGTCTATTCCTAGCATATCACATGCGGATCGTACACCGTCTGGTATAGGAATACGTTCTTCATCAAGTATGATTCCAATATGTGATTTATCGCTGAATTCATTTGCCGTATTTGCAAGTCCTCCTCTCGTAGGATCTTTTGCAGATACAATACCTCCTTGGGCTAGTGCTTTTTCTAGGAGTATGTTAATCGGTGCAACATCTGATTTTACCTTAGTTTCAAATCCATATCCTTCACGAAAAGAAAGTAATGCTATACCATGCTCGCCGATGTTACCAGAAAGAATAATCTTATCTCCTTTTTCTAAATTTGAATCAAGAAGCCACCTTTGATTAAAAGATCTATATCGTTTGACTTCCTTAATATTAATATCAAGAAATTTACTTCTTGTACCTATACCACTTGTATTAATCATAAATTCTTGTATCGCTCCTTTTTCAACTACCTTTGTATCGCCTGTAATAATAGGAACACCTGCATCTTCTGAACATTTACCCATGTTCATTACAATTTTTTCAAATGTTTCAATGGGGAAGCCTTCTTCAATGATAAAACCTGTTGAAAGAGCTAGGGATTTTGCTCCCATAACAGCTATATCATTTACCGTTCCAGAAACTGCAAGGGAGCCTATATCTCCACCTGGAAAAATAATGGGTTGGACAGTATGAGAATCAGTAGAAAAAACAATGTCCTCAATTACTGCAGCATCATCTAACATTGAAAGAGATACTTCAGAATTGTCTTTTTTAACAAAATATTTTAGAATTTTATCCTTGATTAATTTGTCCATTAGTTCTCCGCCAGCCCCCTGAGCAAGTTTTATTTTTTCTGCCATACTTATCTCCTAAATACTGTTTTTCATTTTACGCGATGCGTAAGTTTTATTTATGTTATTTGGTTCATTTATGCATTGCCCTTTCATTAAGCCACATCCTCTAATTCAATGGAGCTGCATTGTGGTATATTAAGTGATTTTTTTCTAAACGAGTACAATAAAAACTACATTCAATTCAGATGAATATCAACTGCATTTATACTTTTTAATCGTTTGGGCTCTCTTTTTTTAACGTTGCTATTATTTAGACGTTTCTTTGTTCTCTGTTTTTTTTTGTTATTGGCATCTCTACTGCAGGATTTCCACCATATACTTTATCTTTCTTTAATACACGATTTTTTGTGACTAGTCCTCCAGCAGCAAGAATTGCATTATCTTCCATCACAACACCAGGCATAATAATAGCTCCTGCCCCTATAATACAGTTATTCCCTATCTTTATTTTGTTAATTGTTATCGTTCCTTTTGCATAATTTTGAATATGAGCATATAATATTGCATATTCACCTATTGTTACATTGTCGCCAATTTCTGTTACACATGGATCTTTAATTGTACCACCCAAAAGGGTGTTATTCCCAATTTTCATTCCTAATAGTCTTAAATAAGCGATTTTTATGAGTCCCATGGGAATGATTTCAAAGAGTTTTCTAATTGGAGTATAAAGCTGACAAAGAAGTAACCATTTAAAGGCCATGTTGTTCTTTACTGAATATTCATACGTCCCATCCATATATTTAATGTTGAATAATCCGATTAATGCCCCTGATATAAGGGTTTCTGAAACAATTAGAATCCATAAAGAAATGATTAGTATGAACGGTAGCAAGATAAAATGAACTATCATGTTAAATGGTATCAAATAAAAAACGAATATTATCCATATAACAAGAGGTATCGAACCAATTGAAAAAACAACTAAAGGAACAAAAGTGAAAAGAAGCGATCGAATATTAGATTTTGAAGTTTGTTTGGTGGATTTATTGATTGTCTTATTTTTCGCTGATACCATCATTGATGAATAGTAACTTGAAAACAATAAATAAAGTTATGTTAAAAAAATAAAAATGTCTTGTTATCTCATGGAATAATGCTAAGATATTCGTCATATGCTAGATTCATGTTATCGATATATGATTGAATGTTTGAATGTTGAAATGCAGATAACGCATTGTTGTGATATATTGTAGCATTTTGAAAATGCCCAAGGTTTTCACCAGTTAGATTCACCCCAAGATATTGTTCATATTGGTGAAATACCAGTTGTGTCAGTAGAAAGGCGTAGTCTGCAGTAAATGAATCCGTTTCAACCTCACCTTCGTAAAACATTTTGGATTTACTTCCTGTTTTACAATCTACATAATATGGGTGGACGTTTTCATTTTCTATCCACAGCCATCGTTCTTCTCCTTTCATAAATCGAAAGATGTAATCGGATTTGGTGTCTTCTTCGTCTTCAGGGAAGCAGACTCTGTTTATGATTTGTCTTTTTGTTGCGTATGGTGTTTTTCCTGCTGTTGTATCGATTAATACCCATCCATATCCTGGACAGAAGTATTCAACCATATAGTGCATTTGAGTCCAGAAGCCTTGATCGTTATGAGCAAGTAACACTCTTGCTGGGACGTTGTATCCTCTGAAAAATGCACAGGCTAAATGTGATCGCCCAACGTTCTCGCCATTTATTAGAAGGGTTGTAAAGGCATCTTGAGAGAAGAAAATGCCCATGTTTAGTTGTATTGCAAACAAGAGGAATCTATGTTGTTTAATAAACGGTGCAACTCTTTCTGCGAATCGTATGAGATTAGAACTGAAACCACGTAATTGTCTTGCCTTGTGTTTGATGAGGATGTTGTGTACTTGTACGACTGTTGTGGAAGTAAGCCATGTTTTTGTCTCTTCAGGAAGGTCACGTTTCCTTGGGAATTTGATATAATTTGGTAAATCCTCAAATTCATGGTTTTTAACGAGGATCCAGCATGAGAAATGAAGTAAAACACTTTCATCATTTTGCATCGGTCCGATGGTGAAATTAATGACTTTGTTTGGTTCGTTTGTATCATCTTCTATTTTGTAATGACGGATATCTGCTGTGGTGTCGTTGTAAATTTCCATAAGGGTTGGAACTTGATATTGATAATCTGGTGGAAAAACGAATCGGAGGAAGAATTCATTGACATTATCAGATGCATTAAGGTAGAGGTAGTGTTCTCCTCGTAATAGATAAAGTTCTTTATCTGTATCAATTTTTGTTTCTTGTGTGCTGATATCTACAGAAGCCAAAGCAGGTATCGCACTTGACATAAGTAATAGAAGAATCGTTGTAATTGCTAGTGTATTTTTTACAGTACCATTCATAGAAATTCCTTTATAATTTAATTTATAGTATTAAATTTATTCTTATAACTATTTATAACTTTTTATTGATATGATATTTTAAGTTTTAGCTGCAACTATTAAAAATTTCCAATCTTTTCTGTCGCCTTCTTTTTTAATTATAGTGAAACCGACTTCAGTTAAAAATTGTTCACCTTGTTTAATAGAAAAAGCGTGTTTATAGTAATCAATATGATATTTGATAACCTTTTTTTCTACCTTATTAACCATCATATGGAATTTTGTTAGCAGGAGTTTCCTTTTTGGGAATTCTTTGTTGAGAGCTTCTAAGACTAGTCTACCTCCAGGCTTTAAAACACGAAAAATTTCTGAAAAACCTTGTTTTGGTTTTTTCCAGGTAGAGAGACTTAATCGACTTATTATGATATCTGCATAGTGGTTCTTTAGGGGAATATTTTCGACTCTTGCCATCACAAAGTTACTATTTTTACAACCAGCATCAATTAATTTGTTTTTAGCTATTGAAAGCATGTAAATAGATGGATCTATACCTAATATCTTTGCATCAGGTAGTATTTTATTTAGCTCTATAGACAGCAGACCAGATCCTATGCCAAGATCAACAATGACTGGTTTTTTTACTGATTTTGAGATATGCTCTCGTGCCTCTATTGCAAGAGAGCAATATAATTTTGAATATTTTTCCATATATCTTGTGAATTGCTCTGCTAATGTTTTATCAATGACGAAATCTTGTTTTTTGTTGTACACGTTTTTTCTCCGGTATGCACTTTTCTTAAAAATTTATAGTTAGATAAATGTTCTGTTTGCGTGTTTTGTAAAAGTTTAAGTAAAAATCGGAAAAATCAATTTCCTTTTGTTCGATCAATTGGCAGGTAAATTTTTTATTTAAAATATCCTTATTTAATGGCTAGGTTTTTTTGAAAAGTGTAGGATTTTTTCTTGTTTCGTGAATAGTGACACCAGCTCCAATGAGACTTGGAATTAGCCAAAAAAGGACAAACCAAAAAAGCGAAAAACCTAGGACATTTTCTTGTCCGACCCCGAATATTGAAAACAATCCTATCATAGCGGCTTCTCGTGTACCTAAACCGTGGAAGGTTATTGGTAATGAAGCGATAATACTGGCAACAGCGATTATCAAAATAAAGTAGTGATATGGTATATCTATCGAAAATAAGGATGATATGAGATAGAGTTCTGAGAACCAAAGGATCCATCCGAAAAACGAGACAAAAATTGGAGGAATAAGATCTTTAACTGTTGGAATGTCTTTATATAAGTTGTTAATATGTGCGTGCCATTTATCTCTGTACGGAAGTAATAATTTTGATTGTAATAGTTTAGTGAAAAACGATTTTCCTGTTTCTTTTCGAATAAAGAACATTAGTGAAATAATCATTAAAATAAAGAGGATGAGGAAGATCGGGAATATGTTTGGAAATCTACTGCTGAGGAGAAATCCGCCGAGGATCCCTAGGGAGAGTAAGGTGAGGTAGTCGACAGTATGAAATAAGAGAAGATTGACGAAACATTTTTGGATGGTCTCTCCGCTTTCTTCCTTGAGATAAAATGCTCGAGTGTAACCTCCCAGACCTCCTGGTGTGATAAATCCATAAAAATATCCAATTAAGATATTTTTTAAAGAATACATATAGGTGACTTGGATGTTATGTTTTTTTAGAATCAATTGCCATTCATAGTTAACGAGTAATAGAATAGGAACGATAGCAAAGAAGGATAAAAGAGCGTACCATATGTTAATGCTTAAGAATACATCTATTATTTTTCCAGCATCCATTGTTGATAAAATATAGAGCAGGAGAGCGATACCGATTATTGGTAGGAGTTTTTTAATATTCATATCTATGAGATAGGTAACGCGACTGTCCTTTTATTTTTTTTATGTGCTTATATTATAAGCGGTTAATTTAGGATAATATGTTTTTGGCTATGTGAAATGCCTCTTTTTTCGTAAATTTTATCTAATCTTATCATGTTAAAGTGGACAATGGATTACTTAATAATGTGCATTGGGAACAGAGAAGGTGGCGATGATGCAATAGGTCCTTACATAGCTGATAATCTAAAAATGGAAGAAACCAAGAATTTCGCTGTCTTAGATTGCGGTACTGTGCCTGAGAATTATACTTCAATCGTAAAGCAATATAATCCAAAAAATCTCATCATTATTGATGCTGTTGAAATGGGTTTAAATCCGGGTGAAATGAAGATTGTTCCAAAAGAGAAGATCAGCAAGATGCATATTAGTACACATGGGATTCCTATTTCTGTTTTAATTGGTTATCTTGAACAGTATATTGAAAATGTATTGTTTATAGGAATACAACCAAAAACTATGTCTGGTGAAATGACTACAATTGTTAGAAAAAGTGGGGATAAGTTGATAGAACTTATTAAAACGAATAACTTGGAAAAATTAGAAACCCAATAATAAACAGAAGGAGACTTGCAGCCTATAAACAGGAAATAAAATTGATTATGTTTTCAGAGGCAATTTTGATAACTTAGTATATAAACTCTATAGGTAGTTTTTGAATCAAAAATCGGTGTTTCCCTCTTTTTGTTCGAGGAATTTGATCGACCAGACAAATGGTTAGTTTAAATTCGGTTCCAAACCGTTTTTGGAAGTTCTTTTTTATTGTTTGACTATCAGCATTCGAATATTTTTGTGTTTTAACGATGTTTAAAATAATTTCTCCTTCTGTATCTTGATACAATTGACATTCTTTAACATTTGGAGAACACGCAACTACTAAACCATAAATCCCTGTAAGAGGAACAAGTTGTTTTGATTTTGAAACCATAAATTCTTGGGATCTTCCTTCAATTTTTTTTAATAAAGGATAGTTTCTCCCACACTGACATTTTTTAGCTGTGTAAATCCCCAAATCACCGGTTCTGTATCGAATAAATGGAAAAATGTAATTATGAAAACCAGTGCCGACAATCTCCCCAATTTCGTTTTCTTTTGTTACTGGTTTACCATCCTTATCAATTAATTCAATAATCCCAAATTCAGGAAACATATGAAAATAGTTACTATGTTCGCAGGGTGTACCAAAAGCAACAGTTTCTCGAAGACTATACTGGTTATAAACTCGACATTTAAACATTTCTTCTATTAAGTCTCGCTGCCCCTCATAAAGTGTTTCTGCATAGCTTACAATACTCTTAATGCTAGGAAACACTTCAAGCTTATTTTGCTTCATATAAACGGCAAGAGTGGTTATAGCTGAAGGATAACCTAAAATATGCTTTGGTTTTAATTTTCGAATTTTCTTGATGAATAGCGGTAAATACTTATCATTCATAAAAAATGATGATAAAATCAAGCTTCTTCCAAATAATTCATATTTAAAAGGAATTTTGTACCCTCTTATATTTACACTTTTATCAAGGAATGAACGACCTGCCCAATCATTCTGTATCTTGCCATATGCCAACAGTTGAGATAACCAAACACCTTTTTCTATGTAAAATCGTAAGGGTTGTCCAGTTGAACCACCGGTCGATAAATATTGAAATTTATGCTCAGGATAATTTGTTGCTTTAAGATTGTTTAAGTTCTTTCGAACGATTTCTTTTGATAGATACGGTAGTTTTTGTAGATCTTGCAGAGACTGGATTTCTTTTGGTTTTAATTTCAGTTTTTTAAATATTTCAGTATAATATGGTACATTTTCATATGCGTGATTGAAAAGCTTTTTTAACTGTAGCATTTGGTATTCTTCTAATTGTTCTTTGCTCCACCATTGTGATTCTTTTAATAAGGTATAAGTACGGAGGAAAGTACCAGGTAAGATCAATGGATGTATTTTCATACCATCAACTGAATAGCTATGGAAAGTTCTTTCTAATATTTTCCACATTTTATAAACATTTGCAAAATTTATTTTTATTAATCTATATATATTTAACAAAAACTTTATGTTTAAATTATGATTTTATTGTTGTATCTTCTGTCATATAAAATTTTAAAGGTTTAAGGAGGCTTATGGCCTACACCCAGCACAAAACTTAGAATATTGGAATTGAAAATAGCATTAGTAAGGGTATTTTTTACCTAAAACCTCGGTTGAGGTGAGTGCAGCAATCGCACCCTCAGCACAGGCGGTAATTATTTGCCGTAAACCACCTGTAATGTCACCTGCTGCATAAACACCTTTAATGTTTGTTCGTTGCTGTTTGTCAATAATAACATATCCTTTTTCATCGAGTTTTGTATCTAACATTTTAGCAAGAGCATTTTGAGGTTCTTCTCCAATTGATACAAAGATACCGTCTACAGAGAAGTTATATTTTTTATCTTTTGTTAAATCATGCAAATAAAGATAATCGACCTTTTGATCTCCATGTATGGATTCTACGTGTGTCCTATACATGATTTTTACTTGTTTTGTGATAGCCTCATCTTCAATGGCTTTCTCTGCACGTAATTGATCTCTACGATGAATAAGATTTACATCTTTGCAGCCGATTTGCTTTAAAAATATAGCTTCGATAACAGCAGAGTTCCCTCCGCCGACAACAGCAACGTTTTTTCCCTTGAAGAATTGCCCATCACAGGTTGAACAATAGGAAACCCCTTTACCTTGTAATTCTTGTTCACCAGGGATTCCGAGTTTTCGATATTCAGTTCCCATACAAAGAATTACTGCCTTAGATGTATATGATTTATTGGTAGTTTCGATAGTAAACAGATTTTCATTTTTGGTAATTTTCTTGACTTCCTCAATAAAATGAAAATCAGCATATTTAATTGCGTGTTTCTGCATTTTATCCATTAACTCAGAACCTGGGATCGACTCAAAACCAGCATAGTTTTCAATCTTAGGAGAAACAAGAGCGAGGCCGCCTCCACCAATTTTATCGAAAACAACTGTTTTGATTCCTGATCTTCCAGCGTAAATTGCAGCTGAATAGCCAGCTGGGCCAGCACCAATGATTGCTAACTCATAGTCCATAATTTCCCAAACACTCATCTAATATTTAGTTTTTTTATTGTATTTCATTTAAGGTTTTTTTCAAAATATCATATGCTTTCTCAGGAGAATCCGTATCTAAAAGCATTTTTTCAAAAGGACAAAGACCATCCCCCATCCTGTTTTTTATGTAAGGAATCATCTCATCTGTTTGACCTGGTATTCCTGCTCTTATCAATACTGTAATCGCAGTCTTTGTTGCCTGCTTAGAATAAACGCCACGTGCTTCAGAATAAACGCATAATAAAGCCGATGCTTTTCCAAGAATTTTATCGCCAATTATGGAACCTTTCATATGTTTTCCCAACTCTTCGATTGCCTCCATAATAGGTTTGATTCCATCTCCTGTTTTTTTAGTTAATATATTACCATTTTTCACAACCACTATAGAACAATCTGTTGCTGACAATATATCTCGGGCCCTATCCATATCATCGATAATATCTTCACGCACCATAATTACACTCCTCTCACATTACAGTTTTTGAAAAATGGTTTTATTTTTTCTAATATTTTAAAGAGATCTTCCTTAGAATATGGTGCAACATCTTCTAGTTTTGATGAAATTAATGACGTATCACTCTTGAATTGCTGAAGGTAAAATCGTTTAGATCCCTCCAGCCATTTTGCTATTTCAATTATATCTTCATTTTTCAGTAAGTCAGGTACAAATGTCGTTCTAAATTCATAATCAGGTGCATTATTCTGTATAATTTCAATTGATTGTTCAATCTTCGTAAGATCTGCTTTAATTCCAGCTAATTTACTGTATTTATTTTTTGGAGCCTTTATATCCATAGATAAATAATCAACAAGTTTTTTATCAATAATTTCTTTGAGTTTCTCTGGAAATGTGCCGTTTGTATCAATTTTTACAAGATAGTCTAGTTTTTTAACTTTTTTTATAAAATCTACAATATCTTCTTGTAAAAGTGGTTCTCCACCAGTGATAACTAGTCCCTCTAACAATCCTTTTCGCTTTTTTAAGAAGGATAAAATCTCTTCTTCAGGAATTGGTTCTACCTTACCAAAGACAATATTTTTATTGTAACAGAATGGGCAGCGAAAATTACAATCCATGGCCCAAATTATCGCACTAATATAATTGGGATAATCCAGTAATGATGTATTCTGAAATCCTCCAATCCTCATTTTGCAACCGTTACTTTCTGCATCATATCAAATGTTTTACGATCCGTAAATTCCTGTCTTTTACCACTATTCCATTGATTTACGGGACGGAGATATCCAACAACTCTTGAATATACCTCACATTCGGTGGTTTTGTTTCCTATTTTACACGTTGGGCAGTACCTATGTTCGCCAGCAATATATCCATGGTCAGGACAAACGCTAAACGTCGGAGTGATTGTATAATAAGGGAGCGAATATTTTTCCGATACCTTTCTTACAAGTTTTTTTGTAGCGGTTGGAGATGGTTCTTCCTCACCTAAGAAAATATGCAATACTGTACCACCAGTATATTTTGACTGTAGTGAATCCTGTAAATCAAGCGCTTCAAAAACATCAGAAGTATATCCAACTGGTAGTTGTGTAGAATTAGTATAATATGGTTCTATGTCTCTTCCTCCGTTGTTTGAATACATTTCTTGATTATAGGTCTTGATATCAGAATATTCTGCGTGATCAATCCTAGCGAGTCTATAGCTTGCTCCTTCTGCGGGTGTTGCTTCTAGATTAAAAATATTGCCAGTTTCCTCCTGAAAATCTGCAATTTTCTTTCTCATGTAGTCAAGAACTTTTTCTGCAAACCGTTTACCTTCTTTGTCCCCGATACTCTTATTCATAAGGTTAAGTATTGCATCATTCATACCGATAAGACCTATTGTTGAGAAATGGTTTTTCCAGTATTCACCAAATGTTTTCTTCACATCTGCAAGGTAGAACCGTGAATATGGATGTAGGCCGCTATAGGTCAGGTTTTCTATGACTTCTCGCTTTATTTCAAGACTTTGTTTAGCTAAATTCATTATCTTTTCAAGCCTTTCGAAAAAATCATTTTCATCTTTAGCTAGATAACCAATTCTTGGCATATTTATGGTTACTACGCCGATAGATCCGGTTTTAGGGTTTGCACCAAACAGACCGCCACCACGCTTTCGGAGTTCTCTGTTATCTAGACGAAGTCGACAACACATCGAGCGAGCATCATCGGGTTTCATATCACTGTTAATAAAATTTGAAAAATAAGGTATGCCGTATTTTGCAGTCATATCCCAAAGAGGGTCTAAACCATCGTTGTTCCAGTTAAAATCTTTGGTGATATTGTATGTTGGTATTGGAAAGGTAAAAGGCCTTCCTTTAGCGTCGCCTTCGTACATAATTTCTGCAAATGCATGATTAACCATGTTCATCTCATCAGCATAATCGATGTAGTTATCATCCATAAGCTTCCCACCAATAATAGCTGGTTCTTCAACCATATAACTTGGTGTTGTAAGATCCATAGTAATATTTGTGAAAGGACTCTGGAAACCAACTCTTGTGGGAACATTCATGTTAAACAGAAATTTCTGCATCTCCTGCTTAACATCCCTATATTTTAGATGATCATTTCTTACAAATGGTGCTAAAAGCGTATCGAAATTTGACAAAGCTTGAGCTCCAGCCGCCTCCCCTTGAAGCGTATATAGGTAGTTTACAATCTGCATAAGAGCTGTGCTGAAATGTTTTGCAGGTTTACTTTCAATCTTACCAGATACTCCTTTGAAACCTAGCAAGAGAATGTCCTTAAGATCCCAGCCGACACAGTATGCGCCTAGGGTTCCTAAATCGTGTATGTGAAATGATCCGTTTGTATGGGACTCTCCGATTTCAGGTGGAAAAATCTTATTAAGCCAATAATGAGAAACAATATTCTCTGTAGCATACACATTTAGCCCTTGAAGTGAATAGCTCATGTTGCTGTTCTCTTTCACCTTCCAGTCCATCATGCTCAGATAATCATCGACCACATCTATATCCTTGAGTAGCCCTGCTATTTCACGCATATCTTGATGTTGTTTTCGATAAAGAATATAGGCTTTCGCAGTTTTTGCATGGCCTTCTTCGATAAGCACTTTTTCAACTAAGTCTTGTACCTGTTCTACTGTTGGAATTTCACCTTTTTTTAGCTCCTTTTCAAGGAATTCCATCACTTTATCAGTTAGTTGGGCCGCTTTCTTGTGGTCCTTTCCACCTACTGCTTGTGCTGCTTTCCAGACTGCGTTTGTTATTTTTATTGGGTTGAAATCAACAACTTTTCCATCTCTTTTCCTTATTTTACGTATCATTTTTTAATCTCTCCTCCATATTGTTCTATTAGGTTTTTAACCTCTTTTTCAAATGAAGTAACGTCAGTAAATGATCTATAAACAGAAGCAAATCTAATATAGGCAACTTGATCTGTATCTTTCAAAGTTTTCATTACATATTCTCCGATGATTGAACTTTCAATTTCCTCTTTACCACATCTTCTTATTTCCTCTTCTATGGAGTTGAGTATTTCTTCTATCTTGTCATGGCCAATCGGGCGTTTTTCAAGTGCCTTCATTAATCCATTTTTAATCTTGTTCCTATCAAATTTTTCTCTTCTGCCGTCTTTTTTAATGACATATACAGGGGTCATCTCAATATATTCATATGTAGTAAATCGCTTATTGCAGTTCAGACATTCTCGTCTTCTACGAATTGTGTAATTCCCTGTATCGCGGGAGTCTGTTACCTTAGTCTCAATATTGTTGCAATATGGACAGTTCATCCCAATACACCAAATACTATATATTGTATATTAAAATTACAAATCTACACTATATAGTATGACTTGAGGCTTTTTAAATCTTTCCATTTTACCAAAAATTAAAAGCGCTTTTAGCACGAAAACATATGGTTAAATATCAAAGAATGGTTTTATCAAACATCATGAAAATTATCCACGGATCTGTTGCGTCATGGAGACTATTATAAGTCCCCCTAGATAAGTTGGAACTAATTAGAAGAAGTAGATTAGAGCCATAAACTTAGTTGGAATCCAAGATACGAGTTTCAATTTGTCTCATCTTTAACATAATTAAGATACTCTTTTAGACCACCAATAACTGGCAGAACAATGATATCTGGTAAGTCATAAGGATGGAGTTCCTTTATCCTTTGAATCGTTTTATCTACATTTTTATCTGTTGTTTTTGCTATTAAACCACATTCAATATCTTCTTCGATTTTTCCTTGCCACCTATAAACCGATTCTATTTTTGGGATTATATTAACACATGCAACTAGTTTTTCTTCAACTAATGAATGCGCGATTTTCTTTGCATCTTCTATACTGCCCGTTGTAGAATAGATTGCAACAACCATCTTTACATCCTAATAATTATAAGCAGTTATAAGATTTTGCGTTGATCAGATATTGTTTCATTTCCAGATTGGAAATTGCATTTTTTGTTTCTTCGTAAGAGCCATAAAAAAGATGGCTTTTACATAAGCAGTCACTACAACCAAAACCCGGGATCGAGGATAGTTCTCTCTTCAGTGTTTTTGCAATAAAACACTCCTTCCTTATATTGTTTTTTTTGTAAAAAACGTTTACAATTTTTGCATGATTTATAAGATAATCAATGTGCCAATGCATCTTTTTTTGTTTTCTAAGATGTCGTTGTATTCGTTGGTCCAATCCATTTAATGCTGAGCCGACGTATATATAGAGGCTTTTTTTGAAATCTATTTTTCCCAATTTACCTACAGGGATTGTTTCAGTATTTTTTAGTTCCATTAATAAAAGATAGCTGCCTCTCATTTCTCAATCCTCTACAAAAAGAGAATACTTTGTATTATTTGAATAATTTATTATAAGAATGGCATATTTTCTTTCATATATGAGCGATCACAATTCTAAATTTGTAGACATCGTATCTCTAGAAGAGGTAAAAAATGAAATAAAAAAGATAGGGAGTGACCCTAAAAGTATTGAGATTATGGCGCCAAAAGCGATTTCTAAAGTCATTAAAGTAGAAAACGTATTACTTCAAGATGCAATTATAATCAAACAGGACATGCTTTCAATAGGAGGAGAAGTAGCTATTCCTAAGGATGCCTTTGAGTTAAAGGAGAAACATGCCGATATTCTTATAATGGGGACAATTAAACAATTATATGATCTTGTTGAAAAGCTCAATAGACATTATCCTAGAATAAAGAATATTGCTAAAGAACTATTAAGTTTATTAAATGGCATATGTTAGTAAGCCCAAAAAGACATTAACTATTATTTTATTCTGATTTGGAGAGACCATGGATAATCCAGTTTGTCCTATTGATTTTAGATATGGAAGGAAAGAAATAAAAGAAGTTTTTGGTGAAAAAAGTAAACTTCAATATTTGTTAGATGTGGAAGGCGCACTAGCTAGAGCTCATGCAGAAGTTGGTAACATCCCGAAAAAAGCCGCTGATGAAATTTCTAAAAAAGCATCTATTAAGTTTGTTAAAGTGGAAAGAGTAAAAGAAATTGAAGATGAAACTAGACATGACATAATGGCGATAACAAAAGCTCTCAGTGAAGTTTGCAGTGGTGATGCAGGTAAGTATGTTCATCTAGGAGCCACGAGCTATGATATCGTTGATACTGCTAATGCTTTACAATTTTCAGAAGCAACAGAATTCATTAAAAAAGAGTTAAAAGAGCTGAGGAAAAGTTTGGTAAGCCTTGCAAAGAAACACAAGAAAACAATTATGCATGGAAGGACTCATGGGCAATTTTCTATCCCAATTACTTTTGGCTTGAAAATGGCTGTTTATGCCATGGAAGTTGACAGACACCTAGAACGCATGCATGAATGCAAATCACGTGTTTTAGTTGGCAAAATGTCTGGCGCAGTGGGTACTGGTGCTGCCATGGGTAAATATTTTTTAAAAATTCAAGAGTTGGTAATGCAAGATTTAAAATTGGGAATAGAAGAAGGAGCGACCCAAATTGTTGGAAGGGACAGATACATAGAGCTTTTGTCAACTCTTTCAAATATTGCTTCTAGCATTGAAAAATTCGCAACTGAGATTAGAAATCTTCAACGAAGTGAAATAGATGAAGTTGCAGAGGCGTTTGAATCTAAAAAACAGGTTGGCTCTTCAACGATGCCACATAAAAGAAATCCAATTGTCTCTGAGCAGATATGCGGGCTTGCCAGAGTTGTAAGAAGCCTTATTATACCCGCTTATGAAAACGCAATTCAGTGGCATGAACGTGATCTTTGTAATTCATCTTCTGAACGTTTTATTTTACCCCATTCCTTGATACTTACAGACTTGATTGTCTATCAGATGAATAATGTATTCAAAAATCTTCAAGTTAATACAAAAAGAATGCTGGAGAATCTTGAAAAATCCAAGGGTATCCCTATGGCTGAAGCTGTAATGACAAAACTTGTTGAGAAAGGAATGGGACGGGGAGATGCGCATGAACTTGTCAGAAAATGTTCGATTAAGGCCTCTGGTAAAGATAAGGAATTATTAATCGTTTTATTGGAAGAAAAAAACATTTCTAAACTACTTAGTAAAAATGAATTAAAAGAAGTTTTGAACCCAAGGAATTATTTGGGTGCATCAAACAAAATCGTGGAAAGTATTGTTAAAAAACTAACGAGATGAAGGGGCGCTGAAGAAAATTCACCAGAATGGGATTTCGATATTCCACGTTGTGGTTGACGGTTCACGATCCATATTTACCCAGGGAATCAAACCAACTATTCCAATCCTTCCAAGTATAAATTTTGGCAAAAGTAAATTGTATTTTAATCCTATCCAATTGTCCCAATAGTTTTGGAGCCATGCGCTTCTGTAGCATTTGCTAAATTGAGCGTGTCTCTTGTTATTTATAAAATTGTTCATCGTGATTATATTAATATTTGAATTTTTAAGGAAGACACCTTGTTCATTATTTGTAATATTATTAAGGGAAATAGCATTCGCATTAGATTTTTCTAAATAAGCACCATACGTATTAGCATTGATTATATTGCCAAAGATTAATTTGTTTTCTGATCCTGATAGGTAAATACCGAACTCGTTTTCCTGGATGTTATTGCCAACGACATAAGTAAAACAATTGTAATTTTCCAGATAAAGACCATAGATATTATCAGATATAGAATTATATTGTATAAAGGGCATACTTCCATCTGATACAAGAGCACCAATATTATTATTTGCGATGATATTATTCATGACTACCATATCTGCACGTATTGATATAGCTGCATCTCCTTCTTGTTCACCACTATTAATTATAGTGAATCCAGATATGGTACAGAAGGGCTCGATAACATCAACAACAGACCCATCTCCCCCGCCATCAATAATCGTTATACTATTATTCTCTCCAATCAAATTAATTGACTTATCTAATATTATATTTTCCTGATAGCTACCGTTAAAGACAAAAATTATATCAGGCACTCTTTCCCCACTACTAGAATTAGTATTGTCAACCGCCTCTTGAATAACCGCCCATCGTGTCACCTGCCAACCTGGAGTTGTTTCATCATAGTCATCATCGACAATTCGGGCAGCAGTTGAATAGAGCCAACCCTCTCTACCATCCTCGGTGATAGTTCTAATGGAATATAATGTTGCATATGTGGGAAGAAACTCATATGAGACAATACCTCCCACTGTAGGCATGCTAACCCTCTCAAGAACCATTTCATCAAATTTCATAAGTGTATCAATAAGTTTTACATCTACAGTTGGTGAATCAGTAGCCGATATTATAGTCATAATTTCCTTTACAACTCCCAGAGGTAGTTCACCATATCCCCAAGGCATAAATAACTGCAAAAGTTGTGGGTCAATATTAGCTACTGGACTTTCTAAAGAAGAACAAGGTGTTTGGTATTTGCTTTCCACTGGTCGTGGTGGCAATTGTAATGCCGGGTCGCCCAATAAAACAAAAGCAAAAAATGTGAAACAGTCAATAGGATCAGAAAAATTATTATACTCAAGGTAGGTCATCATTGCGTTAGTTGTGAGATTTCCTAGAGTTAAACCTCCTTCATGATATGCCTCCATTAGGTATGTGAGCATCCCGGCCATATATGGTTCTTTAGTAATATTGATATATCCTTCATCCAAAGTAAAAATGGGTACACCAGCATTACTCCTTGATCCGCCAATATAAGCTATCCCTCCAGCATCAGATAATAAAATTGATTCTCCAAATGAGACATTAAATCCAATGTCTATTAAATTAGTATCAAACGCACCGTTCATACAAGCAATTGACACAACTACCGGTGAAGTATCGCTTGCAGGAAGACTCATCACGTCTTCGACACCAAGTGGATCTCCTTCTAACGACCATGCAGTACCAGAGCCATGACCGATGTGGTACAACAAACCTGTATCTCCCATCAATGGATATGTTAGATTGATTCTATCAAAAGATTCTTCAGTTTTGAAATATTTCGTTGGATTAACACCTTCGAAAAATCCTCGGTTTATTGCATCTGTTGTAATCATTTCTCCTATGTCATAAGGGGTAAAAAATGGTTTTCCACCTGCAACAGCAATATTTCTAAATAAGTCTGATGTGGCATTCCAATTTTTTATCTTATCAATCACATGAGAGGCTTCTATCGCATTGTTAACGGGGAGTCTACCCACAAAATAGTTTGCTATTAAATCACAATCTGGTGATGCGTAGAAAAAATCTGTCGGCGTCCAACTGTAGTAATAATAATAGCTTGGTGGTACTAGTAGTGCATTTCCCAAGAGCGTGACATACTGTAAATTTGGATGCTCGTAACTATCATACAAAAAATTGATGATTCGCTTCGCAAGGCTATAGTTGTAATCATGGATGGTATCCCACCCTGGAAGAGTAGGATCACTATATCCCTCATAGGGGGGATCATCAGCTTCCTCATACTGGTTATAAATCCAGGTAGTATTTACGACAGTAGTAAATGTTCCTTCTGAATCATGAAATGTTTTCAACTCTAAGGCTTGATCAAAAAGCGATGGGGGCGTTATAACAATATTTACTACATCAGATTCTTCGAAACGTGGTGAGGGGGTGGAAGTTTCATCCTGTTTATAAAAAACTTTGATTGAAGCATTTGTTAGTAAAATAGTCCTTTTAAGTTTTGGTACATGTTGTACAGGAAATATTCGTACAAAAACCAATTTTTTCTCATTGTCTTCCCCCACATCATATGAGACAAAGGTGCCAGGGAAAAACTGATCGCTGTTGTAAATTTCCATGTTTGGAAGTAAAGATTCAATGACCTTTTCTGTCTCAATTTTGTCATTAGACCAAAAAACAGGTTCAGGATTCGGAACAATAGTCAATCTATTCAAAATTTCTTTATAATATCCATTTGTTATTCCAACTTCGAGTATTTCAGAGTTTTTTGGAATTTCTATTATGAACGTTTTCATCGGCAGCATTGGATCTCCTGGTGATCCAAATGGTTTTAATCCCTTTATCTCCAGATAAACTTGTCTCTGATCTATTTGATGAATAAGGCACTGAGATGGGTCAAAGTGTATTTCTTTCGTTTTAACCTCATCCTTGCTATAAGATAGTATTTTTTCTTCCTCGATGATTTTTTTAATTTCTAGATTAGATGCGACTTGACTAGATCCAAAAACGAGTGGTTTGATGCTATGTGAAAAATATTTTTCATATAAAAAGGATTCTTCTGTTGTAGATCTCTGTATTTGTGATTTAGTAACGTTTGCCGATATTGAAGATAGACTTGTTAACAAGAGTATGAAAATAAGGCTATAGGCTATTCTTTTCCTTTTCATATTATCACAAATAGTTATTATCTATTTATAGTTTATAAATAACAACTTTATTTAAATCTTTGTCCTACAACGTTTTAATACGTTTACATCGAAATAACCATAAATACCATGTCGTATTCTACTTTTTGATATGGATAAATTACAGATATTGACAAACAATGTTGAAGAAATCGTGACAATAGAGGAACTTAAGAATGTTCTAAACAAAAAAAAGCCAAAGGCATATATTGGTTTTGAACCGTCTGGTTCGGTTCATATAGGTTGGAAGATCTGTACAAATAAAATTAAGGATTTTATTGATTACGGGTTTGATTTTATAGTACTTCTTGCTGATTGGCATGCGTATATTAATGACAAGCTTGGTGGAGACATTGAAAAAATCAGGCTTTGTGGACGGTATATGGAAGATTGTTTTGCTTCCATGGGTGTTGACAAAGATAAAGTAAAGTTTGTGTATGCGAGTGATTATGTAAGTGATTCTAAATATTGGGAACTTGTACTTAGAACAGCAAAATCTATGTCTGTTGCTCGTGTGAAACGTGCAATGGATATTATGGGTAGAAGTGCAGAAGAAGCTGAAAAAGATCTATCTAAGCTTTTTTATCCAGCCATGCAGGTTTCTGATATTTTTTATCTTGATCTGGATGTTGCATATGGTGGAATGGATCAACGTCGTGCACATATGTTAGCCAGGGAAATTTCTAAAAAATTTGGTCGTAAAACTCCTGTTGCAATGCATACCCCATTGTTAACTGGTTTGCAGGCTGGTGGACGTATGGATCCAGTTGAAACAAAGATGAGTAAGAGTAAACCTGAAGCCATGCTTTCAATTCATGATGACCCTGTCAGTGTGGAGCAGAAAATAAGTAAAGCGTTTTGCCCTGAGAAGCAGATTAAAGGAAATCCTGTGTTAGATATTTGTAAGTATGTCATTTTTCCCGAGTTAAAAGGTGAATCTTTTCTGGTTGAACGACCGGAAAAGTTTGGTGGAAATCAAGAGTTTAATTCATATGTGGATCTAAAAAACGCTTTTGCTGGTGGTCTTCATCCTCTCGATTTAAAGAATGCTACGATTAGCTATATAAATAAGATTCTTGAACCCATTCATGTGTATTTTGATAAACATCCAGAGAATTATAATAAGATGAAAGAAGTTGGAATCATCTCTATCTAACGAAATGATTTTGGGATAGAAACAAAAATTTTCATGAAATTGGCAACAAACGATTTTTTATCACTACAAAAATCAGCATAAAGGGAGAAAAGAAAAATGAACGTTTGTTCAATCGCCGCTCCAATGCGAGTGACTTTTTCTCCCTTTTTAATAATATTATTTATTGGCGAGCGATTTGATAAAAATTGAAAATTTACAAATTAAGGTTTTAAAATTTTTTTTTATAAATTTTCTATAGGGAAATGAAAAGAATTATTTTTTCTTGTATCTTTCTTTTTGATTAAAGAATACAATTGATGCATATCCACCATATACTTTTGCAGAATGTTTTTTATCTTTTGGAATGAAAAATCTATCACCCTTTATATAGGTATGTTTAATCCCATCTTCCCAATAGTCGACCTTTCCTTCTAGTATAATTTCCCATTGACTTTCATGTGAATGTTCAGGTATCTCTGCATCTTTTTTAAACTCCATAAAAATGATCTGATAGTTCTCTCCCTGTGATAGATAAGCTTTTATTCCTTCAAAAGGAATATCTGCCTCAGGAAGATTTAAAATAGGTTCTGGAAAAATTTTTGACATGATTTTCGCCCCCTTTACTTATACAGTATATCATTCATTATTTATATCTATGCTTTGATTAGTCAGTTTCTCCTAGGTAATCATTATTTTATGGTAATCGGGGATGATAAAAAGGGATTGTGCCAGCAGAAAAATATAAATAGAAAGAACAACAGAAATTATAGATGCGAAAAAACAGGAGGGAAAAGTGATGGAAATTACAAAAGAATTAACCCTAAAAGATATGATGCAATTTGCGCATGATCTTGAAGAGATAAAGGAAGGGCTCAATATGTTTAATGGATTTTGTGGAGACAGTGAAATTAGAACAATTAAAAAAGAATAGATTACTGAATAAAAATAACCTCTTAAGATTTAATACGTATTTCTCCTGCATAAACTCTTTAGTTTATACTAAAACTTTGTTTCAGTAAATGTTGTTGTAAATCTCACTCCCTCAATTGACCTTATTTTATTTACTACAATAGTTCCTAGGTTATCGAAATTATCTGCTTCGATTTTTGCTAGTAGATCATATTCTCCAAGGAGAGGATGTAATTCAATAATCTCTGGTATCTTAGAAAGCTCCTTGTATACCGCTTGTTCGTGTGCAGTTACAGCAGTTATTAGAACAAAAGCTACGGCCATATGTCCTCCTTTTTATCACTAATTTCACAAAGTTTATCGCTTTATAAAACTCCCGTTTTTGGTTTTTTTGGGATGATAAAAAAAGGATATAGAGGTAGTTAAGGAATTTTTGAAAAATCGTTGAGGTTTTTAGCAAGTAAAGTATTATTTGTACGTTTTTGATTTCCCAGCGTATCGGATGGTTTATTACCATAGTCATGGCCAGGAAATACAATCAAATGATCTGGAAGAGGCATAATCTTCTCTCTGAGTGTTATGAACATTTGTTCTAGATTGCCTCCAGTTAAATCTGTTCTTCCGCAATCTCCAATAAATAATGTATCTCCAGTTAACAATGCTTCATCATCAACAATTATACATATACCACCAGGAGTGTGACCTGGTGTTAATATAAAATCTAGACGATCCTCACCTAGCCTTAATCGGTCACCATCTGAAACAGTTATATCTACTTCAACATCCATTTTTTCTCCATCGGATTTTGAGGCTACTATAATACTTGAAGGAATTGATTTTTTAATCCTTTTGCTTTCCCTTGAATGATCACTGTGATAATGAGTGTTTATAATATATTTCAAATCCAAATTTTTAGATGATATAAATTCAAGTGCTCTAGAGGCATCAAGGCCAGGGTCAACAATCGCAGATTTCCTACTTTTTAGACAGTATATAATGTAACTAAAATTATCAAATCCAACTCTAATTTGCTCTATAACCGCCATAATTACCACTTATATAAAACTATTATATAATTTTAATTCTCTTCTTCACAAATTTTCATAACATCTATATCTTTAAAATCAATTTTTTTGGGTTACAGGAGTATAAAAATGGGATTTGTTACTTTATTAGTTTCTTAAGGGTTGTAAATTTTTTGCATAAGATATACATCTAAACGCTTACCAAATTTTAAACCAACCTCTTTCATAATTCCTATATGAGAGAATCCTACAGATTCATGAAGATGAAAGCTGGCCTCATTTCCCTCCGTTATACGAGCAATAACTGTATGAAGACCGGCTTTTTCACCTTCATGGATAATTGCTTCTAACAACTTCCTTCCAATTCCTTGTCCTTGATTTTCTTCCAGTACATAGAGTGAAAGTTCAGCTGTATCAGAGTATGCACATCGATCGGACCATTCACTTAGAGCTGCCCATCCAACAATGATCCCGTCCTTTTCTGCAATAAAAATCGGATTTTTTGGACCATGATCCATAAACCATGCTTTTTGCTCTTCAAGAGTTTTTAATTGAGTATCAAACGTAGCCACTGTTTTCAGGATAGCTTCATTATAAATCTCAGTAATAGTTTCTAAATCTTCTAAGGTTGCTTGTCTTATCTTTACCAAACTTTGTTTTTTCATAAGATTTCACAGCAATGATTTAATATAACCGCCATCAACCTGGACGGTAGTCCCAGTTATATAGCTAGCTCTTTCGGAAGCTAAAAACGCTACAAGATTAGCAATTTCCTCTGGCTGAGCTAACCGTCCTAGTGGAATAGTATCTGCCCATCCACTTATTACTTTTTCAAAGTTTTTCTCACCCTTTTTAGCTATAGTAAGTGCTAAATCTTCAACTCTTTTTGTAAGAGTCCAACCTGGACATACAGCATTAACTAATATACCATATTCTGCTAATTCATTAGACAACGTTTTTGTGAGACCTAGTATTCCCGCTCTGATAGCATTCGATAAAACAAGTCTTTCCGCTGGTTGTTTAGCTGCAAATGATGTCATATTAATGATTCGTCCCCATCTCTGCTTTTTCATATATGAAATAACCTCGTAACAGCAATTAACTATACTCATCAACAATAGGTTGATGGCATCTTGCCAGTTTTTTTCAGAGGTTTCTGAGAAGAGCAAAGGTGGTGGTCCTCCAGTGTTATTGACTAGTATATCAACGTTGCCAAATGTTTCGATGGTTTCCTCTACTAAAGCTTTTATATTCTTCTTATTTTTAAGATCTGCTTGAACTGAAAGGACCTTTGTCCCAGTTGATTGCTCAATCTTTTTAACAGTTGCTTGTAATTTTCCTAGATTTCTTGCACAAAGAGTTACATTAACTCCTTCTCTCGCCAGCCCATAAGCAATTGCTTTACCTATTCCCTGACTAGAACCTGTTACGATAGCTACCCGATTATCAATTCCTAAATCCAATTTTAACACCGCTAAACTTATTATGATATTTTTCTACTTTAATTATCCTTACAATCAATCTCATAAATATAATGGTTATTATGTTTTATCGCTATCTAAATACATCTTTTATCTTTCCTATAGATCCAAATCTGAATTACTATAAAACAATTATTTTTGTATTTTTCTCACAGTAATTATTTACAGACAAAAAATTCCATTATGATAACAATTATATAACAAAATTTATATAATATCAATTAAACCGTTAAATTATGAAAACTTATGTTGAGATATTACATAGTGCAGACGGAGAAAAGGCATCAAAAATATTCGAAATTCTTTCCGAGATGGGGCTAAAGCCATCCTTTGGTCAACATGATTTTGTATACACGTGGAAGAACGATGTTACACTCGCAGAGGTTCTAAAATTCTTAGACCATGTTCTATTCAAACTTAAGGATACTGGGGCAATCTTAAAATTCAGCACAATAAGTTAGCCGCAATATTATATTTCAATATTGATTTCATTTGTAAAATATTGTAACCTCTGGTTACACTGTTATATAATGAGTTTAAAAAAATTTAATTAATATGATAATATTTCATTAATTTGATTAAATATTAAGAGGGGGTGTAGAGCCATCATCAGAGGAAAGGCAATGTACTTTTGCAATGAGGATGGAATAAAAAAGTAGATCTCCTTAGAACTCTACAACCCTCATAGTATATTACAGTATCAGACTAATTTTGCCTTTAAATTACAATGTACCTTTCGAGGTGGCCTAACCCCCAATCTTTCCACTTACGACGATATTTTTGAGTTTTGACAAATCCTTTTTGACGTTTTCAATTTCTTGTAATTTTTCCTGCTCAAAATCTTTCCATATTTTAGATAAATCCTTAACAAATCTATAGGAATAAATAGGTCTTCCTTTTCCTTTCTTTTTAACATTTCTTTTTGTTACCCATCCTCTTCGACCTAATTCTCGCATGGCAACACTTACTTCAGGTTGTCGAAGATCCGCTCCTCGCTCAATATCTTTAGTGTGGCATTCTTTAACTTCAGAGACGTACAGTAATGTTTTCGCAAGGTTTTTTGGCATTCCAAGCTCTGAGAATAGTTGGATTGCTTCATTATCGTTTTTGTCCAATACATACGAATTTTTTCGCTTCATTTTTTTTCACTCATCATTTTCTTTCTATTTAACGTTTATCGTTAATCGAAAATATATAATACGTTATTAATATATAAACTTTTTCATTTAACGTTAAACGATAACTATTAAATATACTTTCATTTATACGGTAAATAGATGGGAGAATTATGACCGTCAGTAAAAAACTCATAGAAATTGAAGGACAACGAGGTATACTGCAAATTATGCTGGTTTTGCAAAGAAACGAAGAGACATTATATGGAAAATTATATAACAATAAGCCACTTGTTGAAATAAGTAATAATTCAACAGCAAAAAGAGCGTTGGCATTACTTCTAAAACACAATCTTATCAGTGAAAGAGGAACAGAGGGAAGAAAAGCAAAATATTATTGTCTCTCAGATAAAGGTATACGTATTGCTAGTCTTATTAGCAAGATGGAAAAAATATTGGAAGAAAGGTAAAATCAACTTTCATAAAATATAAAACTTTTAGGAATTAGATGAAAATACCCACGTTATTGGTTTTTAGGATGGATAAAATATTTCTCCATCTCAATCATGCTTTATCATCGATTTATAATAGGGAAATGATTCATTGAGTAACATTAACTTATTTAACATATCACCAAAGTTATCCACAGTTATGCTCAATTTATTGTTTTTAATTTCAACATTATCTACATTCATTTTTATCACCTATCAACTTTCTATTTAGATATGGCAAACCGGTTCTGTTATTGAAAACAACAGTGTACCCCTTTGGTAGATCACATGGTATACCTTTCTTTGGTTTCCATCTGCTGAAAAAATAGGGAGTTAGGGTATTTCCATCTTTTAACTCAACATGTCCTTTATATAAAGTCCAACTTTTGTACATGTATGTCATAATAACTTCCTCCTCCAAAAAATATAGAACACATAATACTTAAATGTTACTAATATAAATATTTGTAACATTTGTTGCATTATTTAATTCAAAAAATCTTATAACGTTTTCTAACCGGGTAAAAGAACCATTAGTTTTAGCCCAGAAGAATCTGGAACTAGAGACAATCCAAGATTATTGTTGCTAAGGAGAGAAACAGTCATATAAAATTGGAAATTATTAGTAAAAATAAAGCTATCCAACATTCAGGAACCCAAATGAAACCTACAGTATCACAATACCAGCTTTGCACTTAAAGTCTATTTTGCACCTAAAGTCTAGTTTTTGCACTTAAAGTCAGTGATTTTAGGTACTTTAAGTGCAAAGCCGGCTTTTTCGGCTTTGCACAAATAATCACGAAAATTAGGTAATTTTTGTGCAGAAATGTGATTATATGTGCAGAACAGTTAATTTTATATAAAATAAAAAGAAGTTTCAAAGGATATGCAAGTGTATAATTTAAAAAAAAGAAAAAAAGAGAATTATTTATCCTTGTATTACCTTTATCGTTGGTTTCATAATATATTTACCGCTTCCTGTTTGATGAACAGATTTCTGGACGTCAAATTCAAGGATCAGCGTTAGAGTCTCGTTATCTCGAATCAAGAATGGTTTAATCAGTTTTACTTTCTTTGATGAAATTTCTAAATTATATTGGACTCCATCGATTGTTACCAGAGCTTCATCTACAAAGAGTCGTATCTGTGTATACCATCCTGCACCCAAGTTCGCCTCACCAAGAAACTCTGTTGCATTTTGTATTTGTATAAGATCAAACGTCTGCGATTCATTAGCGATAGTAAACCATGACCCATTTGTATCATTTTGGTTAATGCCTGCATAATGGACTTTTATCTGTGAAATTGTGACTAAAGCCTCTGAAATATTAAGATCACCAGGGGCATCTGTTATTTGTAAAACAAGTGTCCCGGTTCCTTCTTGAATACATCCACTCAAAAGTCCACTAGCTCCAATGCTTAAAATTGCTAATAATAACAATGCTTTATTCATATCATATTCCCCTTTTGATATTATTTAATAAATTGATCTTTGATTATTTAAATCTATTGATACGTAAATAAAAATCATATTTTATGTGCAGAGAGAATGGATTTATATATGAAGATTATTAAACATCGATATAAAAATGAGTGTTAATACTATTTCAGAGTCAGCTTTTTTAGTAAATGAATCTCGTTCAAGAAGAGTGGATATTAGCAAAGATATTTATTCTCATCTTTGGACGACAGATTCTACAGCTAAATTATGGAAGGATTTTAGCAGTCAGGTATATCCTTATGATGATATTGAACTTGGTCTTCGGAACAGATTTTTCCTAGAACATCTAAATTCCTTTATCGAAAAAACACATAATCCTGTTTTTGTAAATATTGCATCTGGTTTTACATCTTATCCTTTCCTCATAAAAAACCCTTGTAAATGTATTGAGATTGATTTAAGAAATGTAATCGATTTTAAACAGAAAAAAATAAAAACCTGGATAGAAAAAGGCACCTTACCTCAATGTAATATTACTTTTTTACCAGTAGATATTAACAAAAAAGCCGATATTAAAAGATTAAAGAAATCATTGATTTCTATTTTTAAAAATAATCCCTCTTTCATTTTGCTTGAAGGGATAACATATTACCTGAACAAACAAGTTCTGAACAATCTTTTTAACATGATTTCAGAAGTTCAATTACCTGACTCTATTCTTACTTTTGATTTCTGGAAACCCACTAACTCCAATCACCCTGTGTTTAAACGCTTAAGTCGATTCTTTGCAGAACGTTTTAGTTTCAAAGAAACCCAATATACCTTTTTAGATTTTGATTTCATACAAACCATTCAGGGATATGAATCTCTAGAATTGACAGATATTCAAGAATTAGAAAAGAGATTTACAAAGAATAATTACCTAGATAATTATGATAAGATAATACCAGAATATTATGCGGTATTAAAATTACAAAAGTGAAATTTTCAACTATGCTGCAGAAATGGTATTTTATGTGCAGGGTAGTTAGATTTAAATAAAATAAAAAGGAGGAACTTTAGGTTCAGAAAAATTTTTATATAATTATTTTAAGAAATTAAAAAAGAAAAGAAGAGAGGGTGATGAGCATTGGTTTTCTATTTAGTGTAGGTTTATAGTCCTAGCATATGTCTCAGTATTGGAAACATATGTGGGTGATTCTGTAAGAACTGTAGGAATAACAGATTTATGTTGAATGCTCTGTTTCTCGGTGTTGCAAGAGATATGTCGATCTCACAGTAGTCCGTAGTATCATCTACATTTTCCACCTTCAAAGTTCCAGCGAAATTTTGATTCGCTTGACTTGGTGCAACAACAGTTGCAGTTACAGTAATCCAAATCCCCGCAGCAAGACCAGTGCCACTAGAAGGACTAAACGTCCAAGTACCCCAAGTTGGAATTGAGCTAGCGTCTATCTCCCAGTTAAGCAATGAACCAGGATCACCAATGTTACCAACAACAAAGGTATCAGTAACTGTATCACCTGGTTTTACATCAATCCAATTGAGAGACTCGTCACAGTCTAAATCAGGTTCTGCTCCAGTAATTACAAACGCAAAGTCGATCGGCTCAACTGGACTCAATGGGTCCCAAAGTGGAATCCAATTCCCTGGATTACCGAACACTGCGTTATCGTTCCAATGATCCTGTGAGGTCTTCCAGCCTATTGCCGGAGAAGGAAATGAGTAATATGGCATCTGAATTACTAGCCAGTAGATGACACCCTCTTCTTGTTCGAATGGATCTACGATGTCTACGATGTTGATCTGCCAATAATGCTGATGATCATGCTCTATCCACATAGTAGTTGGATGATACCAGCCCTGATCTCCAGACCAAGGACCTGCGATGATAAAATCTACATCTTGGAATATTCTGCTCCATAACAGTTCGTGAGGAGTAGAAGGCGGTCCAGGGTTGTTCGAGTAGATCTCAACCGAAATCCATGGTATGTCTTGTACTTCGTCATCTACCCATGAGTACCAGAAATGGATGTCTGTAACCGGCCCTGTTTCACTGCACATCCAGTCGTCACCAAGCCACCAGTCGTGAAAGTCCACATCCCAACCATTTGGATCTGGTAACTGTGGGGAATGCATTTTATGACCATCGCCTGGCTCCCAGTCCGCTAGAGCCACATTCGCAGTGCCTATCAACAGCATGCATACAAAAATACCTATTATTTTCTTTTTCATAATATTTTACCTCCATTCTCAAAAATAAAAATTGAGTAAAATAGATATATATAGTCTAGATTTAAAGCTTTCCATAATAATTTTATTGCAACAAATCCCAGAAAGATGATTTCTACCAATTATAAGAATAACATACCTAGAATTAATATTAGATTTATCACGAACAAAAAGGGTAAGGAAAAATTTAGTTTTCCTTATGTAGCAATTTTGGATTCTGGTTCAAATATTCATCAAATTCCTAAAGATATTGCAGATACGCTAGACCTTAAAACTATAGAAGAAGAAAGAAAAATTACAACTGCTGAGGGAACTGTAAAGGAAAAAATTCAAATTACAGACGATGTCATTTTTGAAATCTGGGGTGATAAAATAAGTAAATCTGATAGATTTAATAATGAAAAGTTTAAGATTGGAAAATCATATTCTGATTTTTTAGTTGGTACGCCAGTTTTTCAATATTTTACAGTCATATTTGTAGTTAGTAAAAAAATAACAATCTTGGCACCAAAACAATAATTATTAGTTTTTTAGCCCAGGAGAATTTGTTTTTATTCTAAAGTAAGTTTTTTAGGCTCCTAAAGTTTGCAACATCCACCTTGAGTAAATTCTTCGGTACACCACATTGTTATACAATTGCATCCAGTGATCATGAAAGTAGCGACTATCCAAATAAAAATAAACTCAAATAACCAATAAATCGTTTTAATTAAACATAATGGAGACTCCCAACATGTAAGATACTTAAAAGTTTCTGCACAAGTTATTATAAACGTAAGAGAAATATCATTCCTATCAAAATACTTCATTTCTTTTGGATTTCCCTTTATATAGTGGAGAGCTTTTAATACATCTGATATTTCTTTATCTGTCATCTTCGTTTGATATTTTAGATTAAGAATAATACGTGAAACAAACTTGCTGAATGCCCTGTCATCCATATTCCTAATAGTATCTATGACCTTTTGAACCTGTTCTGCCTTCTTCATTCTACTTGATAGATGTATGTTGGTTTCTGCTCCATGTCCCAGATAATCTGTGGTAATATCCTGTTGTTCTTGTCCTATTGCTCTTCTAATTCTTATACCAAACAACGGAGTGTTTATTGCAGAAGTAGATTTAACACTATGAAACCCAACAGCAGAAGTAAATGATACTAGAATAAGTATCACAACTGCTATGATACTACCGATTAGTATTTTCTTATTCATATTGATTATACACCTCTAGTACCATAAATCTTCCTTAAGGCTGAGAATGAACTGTGAAATATTCAATTTGAGGATCTCCTTGTATTTCAGGATTATAGTAATAACATGGAGTGAAAGAAATTTTTATTTGGGCAGTACCTGTGAAATTTTCAGTAGGCATGATAAATAAAGACACTTTCTTCTCTTCACCTACATTCAAAACTGTTTCAGGTTGGATATAAACCCACCAATCTGGAGAAGGAATATCAATAACTTCAGATTTTACCAAAGTTAAACCATTAGCCAGATTTTCAATTGTGATATTTAATTCTCCTATTTGACCCGGTGGTATCTGAATATAATTACCTTCCGGGGTTATACTTAATATTGGCATATAATCTGGCACAAATGGTAACTCTTCTTTACCCTCTGAACCATGTATCCAAGTCAGAAAACCAAAAGGCCCCTTTTTAGAATCAGATGCCCCCACTATTTTATAATATGTAAGTTCAAAAGCAGGTGCTCTTTCATCTAAAGTAATCTGGATATAGGGACGTTCTATACATCTCTCCCAATCTGTACTAATATAGCAGTGTACAGTATCGTGAGAGACAATAATTCCAGCCCATTCAGGTATCTCCTTTATAGATAATTCAATGGTCATACTCGTCCGTCCCTGAAACCATCTTGTTATAATATTGGCGAACCTGCCAGAAACCTTATAACTCACATTAAATGGAAAAATTCCTCCTGCACTTACAGGTTTTATCGGTTCGAGAAAAAGAGATTTATTGTAATCAAACTTTATATGCCCTTTTAAACCGAAAAAGAAGTCCTGAGGTTCATTTCGAATATCATCTTTTGGAGCAACCTTTGAAGTGATACCAGATGGTATACAAGATACTCCTATTAGCAAGAGAATAACACTAACTACTACTCTTTTCTTGATGAGGTTATTATGTTCCATAACTTTCCCCCTCTAAATATTAATAATGCACTTCTGATATATTTGTTTATCTGTAACAAAAAGAAAATACGTTAGAGAGTGATTAAAATGATTTCTACTATCAATATTTTTTTGGTTTTTAGCCCAGAAGAATCCAAGCTAATAGGTAGGATTTATATACCACTGCATATATAGATATTATAGGAAAAGGGAGGAAACATTATGAAAAAAAATTCCTTGTTCAGAAATGGAGTTGTCATAACTATAATTGCTTTATTTGTTGGAGTTAGTGTATTACCAGCAACAGGAAGTATTCTACAAGAAGAATCTCTCAAACCGACAGAAAAGAGTTCTGAGTTTGAAAAATCTCAAAGTACTTCAAGAAATATGGATTATGATAAATATCAATTATATCACAATGATCACGATACGAATAGCAGATGTATTACAAAAGAGAGAGTTAGTCAGATTCCTAGAGATCCAATAGAATATGAGGAGTTAGGTTCATCCCATAAATATTCCGTAGATATGGATATGTCCTACAAAGGAAATTATACGCCACATGATCCCATTAGAATAGATGGCGATGGTGATTTTACTCCTGAGAATGGTGTGGTAGGTGGTAACGGTACTATTAATGATCCGTATATAATTGAGGGTTGGGAGATTGTTGCCCAGCCCCCCTCAGGTACTGCTATAAAGGTTGTTCAAACTTCTGCATATTTTATCATCCAAAATTGCTATCTTGAGAGTGGTAGTGCGCCACAACAGGGTCTTCGTTTTTATGAACTTCAAAATGGGAGGGCCGATCATGTTGTTATTTCCAGTGACTATGAAGGGATTGAAATATGGGATTCATCAGATGTTATACTCTCCAATCTCACTATATCTGATTCTTATAAATGTATAGATATTGATTATCACTCTCACCATGTTTCTATCGTGGACTCTACCTTAACATCATCAAATACTGGAATTCATTCATTTAATGATGTTAAATATGTTGAAGTTTCCAACATAACTACACAGGGTGTCAATGTTGGGATACATTTATCAGAATGTCTCTATACCACCATCACTGACTGTAATCTCTATGGTAACAGTCGAGGGATTGAAATTATTGTTTCAGGGTATACTACCATGCGGAACAATACGATGCATGACAATAAACAGGGGTTATACATTGGTGGATTATTTGGGTATAAGGATTATGTACATGACATTGATACGAGTAACACCATTAATGGTGACCCGATTTATTACTATAGAAATCAGAGTAATATCGTAATCGATGGGAGCGATGGTATTGGATTCTTAGGATTCTTAGAATGTGATAATATCACAGTAAAGAATTATCATACCAAAAACACCGGAAATAGTATCATCATGGCAGGCACTCATGATTCCCAGATACTGCAATCATCTTTCACAGATAATACCGTGGGATTAGATATAGCCTATTGTGAAAACATTCTTATTTCAGATTGTGTCGTTGATAATATCAATTTTGGGATTATGTTGTTAAATTCACAATATTGTATTCTAAGAAACAACTCATATGTAAATATTACCGAATTTCCTTTCGAGGTCTATGGGAACCAGCATCAAATGGATAATTTCATTCATGATATTGATACGTCCAACACCATCAATGGCCAGCCAATATTATATCTAGTTGGAGAAAAGAATATACGAATAACCAAAAACACTGAGTTTGCATATCTGGCCTTAGTGAATTGTGAAAAAGTGCGAGTAGTAAATGTTAATTTCAATCAGTATATAAGTCAGGGGATCCTAATAGTAAATACTACCGGGATTATCCGCGGTTGTACCGCTAGCTATAATTTCTATGGTATTCAGATTGTCAATTGTTCTGATTTATGGGTACTTAATTGCGTTGCACGTGGTTGTTATCATGGATTTGAACTTTGGGATTCAACTGGGGTAAAAATAATTGGGTGTCGTGCAACAGCGGGGGATGATGGATTCTACATGGACACATGCTCAGAAACACTTATCATGAGGTGTAACATCTATAAAAATGGGTATCAAGGGATAAATCTTTATGACTCCTGGGACAACACCTTTTTCAATAACCGTTTTACAGATACTAACTATGGCGGTATTTATTTCAAGGAAGGCTGTTATGAAAACGAGGTATGCTTCAATACCATAACGAATTGCAATTTTGGTATTGGAATCGGGTTTTATGATTGGGGGCAAAACATACATCATAATACCTTAAAACGAAATGATTTCACCGGTATTGATCTCTATGAATCCATAAACAACAGCATCACATATAACATAGTTGAGGACAATGGGAACTACGGGATCTTAGTTGCATTCGATACTGGTTCACAGATTGACCATAACAATATTGCTGGGAATGAAGTAGGTATGGTGGTGGTAGAATGCACGGCAGATGTGAGCAATAATTGGTGGGGGAGTGCCGATGGACCAAGTGGTATTGGTCCAGGTACTGGAGACATTCTTCGATTAACTGACGCAACTGTGTATTATGAACCCTGGTTAGAAAGAGAAGTCCGAGTGAAACTCCATGGTATTTTGTATATTCTTGGGAGCATTTTTGGATTGACCTGATTTTAACTTCCCCTCTTCATATTAATAATGCACTTCTGAAATATTTGTTTATCCCTGCTAAGGGGTAGCATTTATATACCCATGCATCTATAGATATTCAGGGAGGAATAAAGTGAATAAATGTATCATCCCGATACTGGTTATCTTATTATTTCTTTCATCTGGTTTTGTAGGTATATCAAATTCGGCAAAAGAACTGAAGAATGAAGTGAAAGAGATAAAACAGGAATTGAAAGATGAATTTTATTCATTCGATTGTTATAATGAATACGATTTTCCAGAAAAGTATTCTTCTGTTGGGCAAGATTATCTGTGGACAAAAACCCATGAAGTTAAAATTGCAAATGAGAAGTTAAATACTTCTGAAATACTAGAGAAAACAATTTCGATACCTAGTGGTGGTTTCATAGATCATGCCTGGCCAATGCAAGGATACAATAGAAAACATATAGGACGAAGCCCATATAGTACAGCCAGTAATCCAGGTATTGAAAAATGGCGATTTGGAGCTGGTGATTGGTGTGATAGTTCACCAGTTATTGACAAAGATGGAACTATCTATTTTGGTGCAACATCGCAAGATCCACATTTATATGCAATAAATCCCGATGGTACATTGAAATGGAAATTTAAAGCTAAAAAGGGACTCGGTGATATTGGCAGTTCACCAGCTATCACTGATGACGATACAATTTACATAGCTACAAAATTTGGAAGCTACATTCAAGCTATTAATCCTAATGGAACAGAAAAATGGAATAAATCAACTCCAGATATTGATACATCTATTACTATTGGTCATGATGGTGTGATTTACTATGGTCATGTTAAAGGTGTAGATGCCCGCTATCCAAATGGTACGTTGAAATGGAGATTTTCTACAGGTAGTTACGTAGAATCAACACCCATGATTGATGATAATGGGATAATTTATTTCGGTTCTCATGATACGTATATTTACGCAGTTTATCCTAATGGTATTTTAAAATGGAAATTTAAAACAGATGGTTGGGTTCATGGTTCTCCAACAATTGGTGAAGATGGAACTGTTTATGTCGGTTCAGATGATACCTATCTTTACTCTTTGTATCCAAATAATGGAACAACGAAATGGAAATGCAATGTTGGAAGCATGCGATGCAGCCCATCAATAGATAAAAATGGGATTATTTATTTTGGAGTATGGGAGGAGAGATTTTACTCTGTATTTCCAAATGGGACGATAAAATGGAGTTTTGATCTTGGAAAGTACAATGGTGTATGGGGGTCAACTGCTGCCATTTCAGATGATGGCACGATTTATATTGGAGTGTGTATAGATATAGGTATGTGTGGTGGAGGGGAAATTATTGCTTTCACTCCTAGTGGTTCTGTAAAATGGCGTAAATTATTATCTGATAGTTTGGTTGATACTTCTCCAGTTATTGGTGAGGATGGGAGTGTATATATTTGTTCATCCTGGAGTGGGGGGGATGGCATTTGGGGTTATCTACATGCTTTTGGTGATGTCAATTCAAATGAACCACCTGAAAAACCAAATATCGTGGGATCAACTGAGGGAGAAATCCTAAAATTTTATAAATACCGGGTCAAAGCAAATGATCCAGATTTTAACCCAGTTTCTTATTACATCGACTGGGGAGATGGAAGCTATACGGGATGGACGATTGATTACGGGTCAAATAAATCTATTTCAAGATACCATCAATGGAAAATACCAGGGAATTATACAATAAAATGTAAAGCAAAAGATACTTTTGGCGAGGAAAGCAACTGGTCAGATCCTATCGTAATAAATGTCAGTGGACCAAGAATTATGATTAACGACATTGAAAACGGCTTTGGAATTAAACTCATTGTTGAAAACATAGAAAATCATACAATTTATAATGTTAAATATAGTATAAATATAAAAGTTAAGGGATTCGTATTATATCCGTTTTCTGATTATATTAATCGAACGATTATATCAATTAAAGAAGAACAAACAAAAACATTACGACATTTTATCTTTGGTCTCGGATCTATCGATATTTGGGTCAATATTGATGGATTTGAATTTTATTTTTACTGCTTTTTATTTGGACCTTTTGTTTATAAAATTCCATATTAACATACAAAAAATTAAAGCCTAATAAATGATTTTATATTCAAAACAACCTTTATCATGGTTTATTGTGCAAAATGGGTATTTATTGTGCAAAACAACGATTAGCAAGGTTTATTGTGCAAAGCCGAAAAAAGAGGCTTTGCACATTAATTAATTGTTGTGCAATTTTGCGCAATAAGTGGGTGTTTTGCACAATAATTAATTCAGGACTATACCAAAGATATTTCAGGATTCACATTAAAATACTTACTGGATTGATTAACTGATTTCATTTCCACAATTATCATAAGGAATTAAAAAGAAAGATAATGCGTTAGAGGGGTTATTTCTGCCTTTTCTGATTTATTTTTGCCATTCTTTCAAATTGTTCATAATCATTATATACCCGATTAAAACCCCATTTTTCAACTAAATCATCTGCTTTTCTTTCCGCCAATGGATCATACGTCATTGATTTATTATGCCCTAAAATAAAATGCGCTATTTCATGAGTAATAAAGTCCATCTTACAATCTTCTGATTGCTTTTCGATTAAACTAAAGTTTAATAATATAAACGATTGTTCTATTTTTTTACAACCTTTTGGAACAGGAATAGATAAACAACCTGCTATTCCATATACTTCCAAAAGAACAAACAATACTTCAGATAAAACTTTATTTCTTATTTCTTCTGGTAGTGCTATTAGTATTTTTGCAATTAAAATTTTATTTCTATCGTCTTCAACTGTTGCATCTCCTATCATTTGAAGATCGTATAGTATTCCTTCTATTGAGTTCTCCCATTTCTGGTATTCATCATTTTCTATGTAATCACCGTATAGTTCTCATTTTTTAATTTCTCTGCTACAGTTATCTTGGTTTAAGCTAAAAACATTCTCTCGTTTATATTTTTTCATACCGATTTCATAACAGCTATTACAACCATCAAAAAGTGCTTATCCTTTATTTCTTCATCCCTTTCGCTAAAACTTTGTTCCTGTTAATGTTTTTGTATCAAGTATTCCTTCAATTGATCTGATTTTGTTTACTACAATAACCCCTAGACTTTCGAAATCATCAGCTTCGATTTTAGCTAATAGATCATATTCTCCAAACAACGGATAGAGTTCAATAATCTCTGGCACCTTAGAGAGTTTGGTATATACATCATGTTCACGCGCAGGTGCAATGGTTATTAGAACAAAACCTATCGCCATATCTATTTCCCCTTTTTTCATTATTTGAAATAACTTAATTGTTTTTAACAGTTTCATGCTAAAAAATTTTAGGATGGGATGAAGTAGGGTGGGCTAATTCCTATCCATACATACTTGGTTGTGGAACCCGATCGGATGCCATCGGTTTTGCTTGTTTATGGAATTTCTGAAGTTGTTTTTCTATACGTCCCGCCTCATCATACAATGGTCCAACATTTATTTCAATACCAATGATCGAGGCGATAACATTTATAGCAGATGCAGCAGCTCCTGCATCAGGGATGTTAGGATGTGCCTCAGCAAGTAATGCTATCACATTGTACCCCGCTTGTTTCCCTATATTTAGTAAAACACCTGAGACACCTGCGATTATGCCATTTTTAAACTGAGGGATGTTTCTTTCTCTTAGCATGGCTCTGGCTTCTTCTGTTGATCCTATTGCAAATGCTTCAGCAATGTTTTCTTCTTCCCCTTCTACAACCATGCCTTCAGGGGAAATCAAGAGATTACATCTCTTTTCATGCACCCAATTTATAACTGTATATGATAAAGAATTTATCAAATTAGGTTTTGGTTTAAATTCAGAGACAAACACAGCGATCTTTTCACCAGATTCCAGTTTCCCTGCATATATACGAACAGGAGACAACGGTTCCCCGGTATGCACAACAGAAAGAGGAGGGAACTGTGCGGAATTTAAAGCCCCTATCTGCTTTAAACCAAAAGCATCTATCAAGTAATTGGCAACAATTGTACTAACCATCCCTATCGAAGGAAAACCTGCAATGACAGTCGCATCACTCATATCCATTTCTTCAAAATCAATGATCTCAACATCATCCGAATGTATCAACTCTTCTTCATCAGGATGAGATTTCTTCCTCGTTTCATTCCCATTCATCTTTTTTATCTCCTTGCCTTATCTCGCAACTTTCCTCAGCCTATGATTTCACACCAACTCTTCCTTTTACGAGCTATAGAACAGGTCGCCCCTCCCTGAGTTTTTTATTATAACATTTTTTACAGTAGATTCCACGTTTGAACTTACTTCCATTAGGCGGGATATAGATGGTTCCTTCTAAAAACAATAAGTCTTTACCACAACCATCACATTTTTCCACCATACTTTTTTTTTCATCTCCCAGCTTATAACCTCATACGATTAATCCAATTATCTGTATTATTCGTTTATTTCTTTCTCCCATGTGTACATCCTATTATATTTCCTTCCTTGTCGAGTTTATGGTCACCTACAGCAAGTACTTCGAAAGGATAAGTACAAACACCAATGTTTTTGTCTTTAAATTTACATTTAACACATTTCATGAAATCATCTTAAACGTCGCCAACCACCAGGGGTCATTTTTTCAACAATTAATCCGCCGCCGGAGCTTACCGAAAGTCTGTAATCGCTAGAATTCTCATATCCAAGTGGTCCTTCAACTGACGTTGTCAGTTGTAACACTTCAGAATCTGTTAGCATCAGTTTTTTAACAGTTTTTTCTCTCCGACTTTTCCTTTTCATCTTGTCCATAAACAACCGCATTATTTATCTTTCACCGCAAGACATGTTTTTCTTTTCTCTTCTTCTTGCGTTCCTTTCTTTCCTTCTTTGTTAAAGGCCCAGGTTTCTTTCCTGGAGATATATCTTTTCTGCCCTTGGCTTTACCCATATCACCTTCCTCCTTTATTCATATCCATAAAGATGGATAGAAAAATGTAGTTAAAATATTTACTATTCGTAGTAGTGTATGTAGATTTTGTCTGAGAATAAACATATACAATTTCTTGGAGTTTTTTGCATGTATGAATATACTAACTTAGAGTATATTGTTTATAAGTGGTAGTTTTCAATATGAAATCCTATTATTCAGGAAAAAAAGAAAGGGGAGTATAAACTTAGTATTCCTCCATACCTTCCATGCCACCTGGAGGCATACCACCAGGCCCTCCCATTGGGGGTGCTCCTCCACCGCCTTTCGCGGCGATGACATCTTCGATTCTTAGTATCATAG
>CP070724.1:1628330-1668874 GCA_020350825.1 Thermoplasmatales archaeon
CAGATATTAGAAAGGGTGAGTATGAATCTCTTGAAGAAAAATTTAAAGATCCAAGTTTTAAACCTGATTATGGTAAACCAAAATTTGTCCCAAAAAGCGGTGCAACTGCTACGGGCTGCAGAGATATTCTTCTAGCTTATAATATCAATTTGAATACAAATGACAAATCAATTGCATCTAAAATTTCTGGTAAAATTAGAACACGTGGAGTTATTAAAAAGGACAAAGATGGAAACAAAATAATTGGAGCTAATGGTAAACCTGAAAGAATTCCAGGTCGTTTTAAAGGAGTTCAAGCTGGAGGTATGATGTATGATGAAAACATCGCTCAGGTTTCTATGAATCTACTAAACTATCGTAAGGTAAACCTTCATGATGTTTTTGAAGCGGTTCAAGAAGAAGCGGGGAAACTAGGTGCAAAAGCAACTGGTAGTGAAATCGTGGGTCTTGTTCCAAAGGAATCTTTGGTTTTGGCAGGTAAATTCTATTCTAAAAAAGAAGATCTCAAAATATCTGATGAAGAAGAACTAGTTTCAATCGGAATTGAAAAACTGGGACTTTCTGAGCTTTATACATTTAAACCTGAAGAAAAGGTAATTGAATACATGGTTGAGGAAATTGGACCTCTTGTTTCAATGAAAGTAGGGGATTTCCTTTCCGAGCTTGCATCAGATAGTCCTGCCCCAGGTGGTGGAAGTGTTGCTGCACTTGCTGGCTCACTAGGAACAGCGTTGTCTTCCATGGTTTGTAATCTAACAATTGGAAAAGAAAAATATGCTGATGTTCAGCAGGAGATAAAAGATACCCTAAAGAAAAGTGAACAGTTAGGAAAAGAATTGATAAAGCTTATTGATGAAGATACAGAAGCGTTTAACGACGTTATAAAGGCATTTAAAATGCCCAAGGAAACAGACGAGCAAAAAGAAAAAAGAAAACAAGCTATACAAAAAGGTTACAAAACTGCAGCGAAAGTTCCGCTTGAAACAGCTAAAACTTGTGAAAAAATACTTGATATTGCAATGGTTGTTGCTAAAAAAGGCAATAAAAATTCTATTACCGATGCAGCAGTTTCTGCTCTTATGGCACAAGCAGGTGTGAAATCAGCTATCCTCAACATTAAAATTAATTTGGGTTCAATAAAAGATGACAAGTTTGTGGAAAGGATTACCTTCGAAACAGATGAGCTGCAAAAAAACGCTGACGATAAGGCAAATGAAATAATGAAGATTGTGGAAAACTCATTATAACTAAATTTTGATAGATTCAGGATTGAAAGAACATGTCACTAACTCCGGGTAAGATCTATAAGCTTCTTTTAGATCATTTTGGAAATCAAAACTGGTGGCCAGTTGACAAAGATTATCACAAAAGAAATGATAGTGACCCAAGATTTGAGATTATAGTTGGAGCTATACTTACACAAAATACAGCATGGGGCAATGTTGAAAAGGCGTTAAAAAATCTAAAGGCAAACAACTCACTTACAGTAAAAAAAGTCGTGGAAACTAAAAATCTTAAAACGATGATACAACCATCTGGCTTTTTTAATCAAAAAGCAAAGCGACTAAAGATTTTGACTTCTCACTTGCATAAAAATTATGAAGATAATCTAGACAAATTTTTCAATAAAGATCTGCAAGAAATAAGAAGTGAGTTATTATCAATAAATGGAATAGGTCCTGAAACCGCTGATTCTATATTATTATACGCTGGAAATCATCCAATATTTGTCGTCGATGCATATACAAAACGCATTTGCAAAAGATTACCTGTTAAAATAAATGAAGAATCATATGACGAAATCCAGCAATATTTCAAAAGGGAACTTCATAAATGCTTTCCCAAGAAAGATACCACACAGTTGTATAAAGAATCGCATGCTTTAATTGTTGAGCTGGCAAAAAATTATTGTAAGAAAAAACCTGAGTGTAAAAAGTGCCCTTTAAAAAATCAATGTGAATTCAATTTATCCTAGAAATCCCTCTAATTTATCTACCAATGTCTCAACAGGTATATCAGGAAGTGAGATAAGCTGAGTTGTCCCAAGTTGACCTTTTCCTGAAAGCTTGATATGTATAAATCCTGCGTTTTCTACTTCTTTTAAATAACTCCAAAACATAGTATGTGCTCTTGGTTTTTCGGAATACTCTTCACAGGTTATTGCATATGTTTTTTCAACGTCACCGGTATTTGCATATGCAGCACCATCTCTGTGTAAGCGTTTGGCAATCGAGAGTAATGTTAAAAGTTGATGTTTTCCTAAGTTTTTCAATTTTGTTTCTGTAACAACAGAATATGTTTCTGCTTTAGCGGCACGCACATGCTCTGGCACGACAAGTTTGACATGCTGTTGATCAGCGCACATGCCTGCCTTCCACAAAAGTTCTATGGCAAAACGTGCATCTCCCCATTCACTTGCTATATCGGCAATAAGGTCAATGCTATCTAAAGATACAGTATGGTTATGAAAAGCTAGTCCTACTCGTTGGTCTATAATATCATATAATTCATCACGAGCATATTTATTCAATGCTATTGTATTACTTCTTTTGAAAGTGCTAAGAGCAGATAAATCTAAATCTGATAGTACATCTTTTTGGGAGGCCATTATAATGGATATAGGATTATCTGTTTTCATTGATTCATCTGTAAATCTTGTAAGGTTATATACAAGATTAGAACCGCTTTTTTTCAGAAGTGCATCGGCTTCATCTAAAATAAGTAAAAGCTGTGCATCCCTTCTTTTTAGTTGTTTATGAAGGATCTGTAGCATCTCTTGAACAGAAAAACCTCTATCTGGAAATCTCTGATCAAAGTGATTTAAAACACCTATTAATACCATTGCATCTGTTGATCGTTTTCTACAGTTGATATGGACATATTCAATAATCTTTCCTTGTTTTCTTGCAATATTTACAAACGAATTACTGAATTTTTTTATAATAACGGTTTTTCCAGTACCAACAGGTCCTCTAACTACAGCATTTTGTGATACATCATTTAGCAATGGTTTAAACATCTGAGCTAAACTACGAAGTTGTTCGGTTCTATGTGGCAGATCTTCTGGAACATAATCAAAGTCAAGAGCGTGAAGATCTTTTATAACAGATGAAGAAAAAAGTTCGTCCTCTATAACATCGCTCATTGGATTTAGTAATGCCTGTTAGTAATAAAACTTTATCTCCCTTTTTGGATAAAGATTATACACACAAAAACCATTTTGCTTTTTAATAATGACAGATTTCAATCCATCTCAAAAATCATTAGAATTTCTCAAAAATAAGTTTCAAGATTATTACAAAAAGAACAAAATAGAATTACCAGATCGATTTGGTAGAAGGGAACTTGCGTTTGTATTGTTCGGCGGAAAGGGAATGATCAGACACTCATCGTTTAATAAAAAGAAGGATTTATTAGATTTTTTAAAAGAAAGAGTTCCTCAGCATGTTTACTATTCTTCAGCTTACTATCAAACACCAGATGCTCCTAAAATGCAGGATAAAAACTGGATGGGAGCAGAACTTATCTTTGATTTAGATTCTGATCATCTCCAAAATGCAGATAAAATGAGTTATGATGAACAGCTGGAGATAGTAAAAAACGAGTTTGAAAAACTTGTAAGGGAATTTTTATTAGGGGATTTTGGCTTCAATGAAAAATATCTTGAGCTTTATTTCAGCGGAGCAAGGGGATACCATTGCCATGTTAAGGATCCTGCTATTTTTGATTTAGATAGTAATGAGAGAAGAGAAATAGTGGATTATATTACTGGAAGAGACCTTATTGATTCTTACATATTTCATGAACATATAACAGGGAGGAAACATTATGGTGATCATTACTTTCCAAGTGGAAAAAGTCTAAAAATGCCCACTCCCGATCAAACAGGCTGGAAAGGAAGAATTAGTAGAGGAATAATTGACATTGTAGACGAAATAAGAAAAAGTGATGATCCCAATAAAAGTCTTCAGGAATATGGTGTAAAAAAGAAAGATGCTGAAAAATTAGTTATGGAGCTTTCTGATGAGAGAGTTAGTAGAATAAAGGATGGTTTACTGGATCAGTCTAAAACAATTAGAAAATTCTTTCTTAACAGTGCTCTAAGAAAAACAGCAGTAACTCTTAGTGCTGGTGAAACAGATGAACCTGTTACCTGCGATATAAAACGTCTTATTAGACTTCCTTTTTCATTACATGGAAAGACTGGACTAAAAGTAGTTAAGATTGACATTGATAAGTTGAAAGATTTTGATCCACTAAGAGATTCGGTGGTTTTAGGGGATGATCTGGTTAAAATTAAGTTAAATCAATCAATTGATATGAAAATGAAAAATGAAATCTTTAATCTAAATGAAGGAGAACAGGAAATACCAACATACCTAGCTGTTTTTTTAATTGGAAGAAAGATAGCACATATTTGCTGAAATCCTTAAATTAGAAGGATGTGTAAAAATGGACAACAAAGTTGATATAGAAAGCATAGACAAAAGGATGCAAGAAAAAGGCTGGAAATTTTTAGGAGCAATACTACACTTCAAAAAAGCTTGGAAAAATCAAGCAGCTATATATGAAAAAGATGGTAAATACGTAGTATCAGGGCTTGACTCAAGTGGAGCCGCAGAATTGCATGAATCAATTAATTAAAAAGAGGCTAAAAAACGACTGCATGATAGTTTAGAAGAAATAAGAAAATTAATTTTTGGAATATCAAAATAGACTCTATTCTTAGGTTTAGTTAAAAGTAATCTATACAAACCTAATGGTTTCTAAATTCAATGGAGCTGTTGTATTCAAGTTACATCTTTTATGAATTGTAGAGGATATGTCTAAACATTTTGATTCTTCTCCATGGCCAAAGATAATTTTTTCTGGACGTGGTGACATATTATTTATGAATCCTACAAGCTGCCTACGATCGCTATGTCCTGAGAATCCGTCACAGGTTTCTACGTTCATTTTCAGCTCAAGATTGACAATGTCTCCAGAAATATTCATTGGAATTGATTTTGATCCTCGTTGAACCTTTCTTCCCATCGTTCCTTCTGCCTGATACCCAACAAATACAATCGTGTTTTTGTTATCCTGTGCCCATGACTTGAAATACTCCATGACAGGACCACCATTCATCATACCACTAGTTGCAAGGACAACACATGGATCACTTTCTCCGATTATTTTTTCTCTCATTTCTACACTATCTACTCTTTTGAAAATATCAGATAGCAAAGGATTTTCTCCCTTCTGAAATATCTGACTTCTCAGTCTGTTATTAAGATATTCTGGATAGGCAGTATGTATCGCAGTTGCTTCCCATATCATACCATCGAGATAAACACGAATTTCTGGAATCTCCTTGTTTCTAACAAGATTCTCAATAACAATCATTACCTCTTGACTTCTGCCAACCGCAAAAACAGGGACAAGGACCTTTCCTTTCTTTTTCATTGATTGGCGTATGATATCTTTAAGTCGTTCGGTAGCTTCCCTTCTACTTGGTTGATAGTCATCTTTGCCGCCATAAGTTGATTCTATAACTAACGCCTCAATACGTGGATAATGATTAACCGCAGGATTAAAGAGCCAGGTCCTCTCATACTTAATATCACCAGAAAATGCTATGTTATACAAACCCTCACCAACATGAAAGTGGCAGATGGATGAACCGAGAATATGACCTGCATTGTGAAAAGTAAGCCTAATATCTGGAGTAATGTCTGTTGTATCGCCATAGCCCATAGTAATACAATGTTTAATCACATTACGTATGTTTTCTGAAGAATAAGGAACCTTTTTTGCATCTGCAGCAGCAACCTTAAGATAATCCATTTGAAGGAGGGTCATCATGTCCCTAGTTGGAGGCGTACAATACGCAGGACCTTCATAACCATATTTAAACAGAAGTGGTACCAAACCACTGTGGTCAAGATGTGCATGGGTTACGACAACAGCATCAATTGTTTCCAAGGGTAAAACCTCAGGCAAATGGATATATGGTGAATTATTATTGTCTGAAGATACATCGATACCACAGTCAATCATAACCTTACTATCTTGAGTGTGAAGCAGCGTACATGAACGGCCTACTTGTCTATATCCACCCAAAGAGGTCATTCTTACAAATTTTTCCCCGTCAGATACCCCGCGATGAAGTTTTCTGCCAATATTACGTAATATCTCTTTTCTTTCATCACTCATTGATCTGAGATAACCACGGATTTCCTTCACTGTTTTCGATTGAATTGGTGGTGCTCTGATTATGCTAGGTGTCCAATTAATTGTTTTTCTTATTTCATTGAGAATCTGACCTTCCTTTCCTATAGCAGCCCCGGGTTTCATTGCTTCAATTGTTACTTCACCAACATCTGGTTGAAAGTAAATATTTGTTATCTCTGCGTCTTTTGGAATTATCCCCTTAATCTTTTTTTCAGCTATATCAATATCTGTAAGAACAGATGGATCCGGTCGAACAACTATACGCTTTTGTATAGTTTTAGCTAGGTTTTTTACTAAGTCTTTATTTTTAGCAAATTTATCAGGCGACTTGGTATAAATAACTAGTAAAGCCCCTTCAAATTCTACGTCAGATATATCTATATTTATGGGTACTGCACCTCGAATTTTTCCCCTAATTTCCCGTAAAACATCTTCCACTGTCATTTTTTTACCTTGTAAAACACTTATTAAGCATCATAATAATTTAGGATAGTTAATATTACAAACAAACAAGATTTATTTTCCAAATTTTTCCAAACGTGTTTTTATTTCACCTTCTGAAATCATTTTAAATTCTTTCTCATTGATAACAGCAATATCAATTCCATTTCCTGAAGCTGAATCTCTATCCATGGCAGCAGTTATGGCTCTAGCAGCAATATCAATCCCTTCATCAACTGTCATATCATCTTTGTATTGGTCCTCTAAAACACCAAGTACATAAGGTGTCCCTGATCCACCTGCAGTATATTTATCAGGTATTGCCCCACCAGCAGCATCTAATGAATAAATGTGCCCACCTTCAGCATCCCAGCCACCTAGTATCAGCTGTACATAATAAGGAGCGAATTTTCTCTGATTCAATATGTTAGACATCAACGTTGCTGCACTTTTTACAGGTACCTTTCTATCTCGTTTCAATCTGTATAAATTTACTTCCGCACAAAGATAACGAGATAGAACTTGTAAATCACCAACTAATCCAGCTGTCCCTAAAGCCAAGTGGTCATCAATTTTGTAAAGTTTCTTTGTAGCTTTATGAGCAATAAGGGTACCCATTGTTGCTCTACGTTCAGTTGCCATTATCACGCCATCTTTACATACCATACCTAAAATTGTAGTACCAGTCTTCTTTAAATCTTCTGCCATAATTATTACTCCCATAAAATCTGGAAAAATACTAGCTAACGAATCTAACATCTTTTATTTATACTTTTTGCAGGGTGTAAAATATGGTATATCATTTAACCTGCCCTTTGGATATGATTAGATTATATCTAATTTTTTACCAAGTTTCTCGAATTTTTCCAAAGCAAAGTCAAGATCTTTCTTTGTTAATCCCGCATTCATCATTGTTCGAATTCTTGCTTTATCTCTAGCGACCATAGGAAATACTATCGGTAATGCAAATACTCCTTCATTAAACAATAGATTACTAAGTTCTTTGGCTTTACTTGATTCTCCAACAATTACAGGTGTGATAGGTGACTCGCTAAAACCTGTATCGAATCCCAATGATTTTAATTCTTTTTTGAAATACTTGGTGTTATCCCATAAATTTTTAACATGTTTTGGTTCTGTTTCAAGCACATCAATTGCTGCAAGCTGTGCACCTGATACAGCGGGTGGGTGTGAACCACTAAGAAGCCATGTCCGAGATTTATTATAAGCAAAATTAACAAGATCTTGACTTCCTGCAATAAGACCGCCAACTACACCATAAGCCTTACTAAAAGTCCCCATTTCAACATCGATTTTTCCCTCAATACCAAAATGTGCTCCTATTCCTCGCCCATCTTGACCAATTACTCCCTCTCCGTGAGCATCATCAACATAGGTCATTGCACCATACTCACTCCCAAGTTTGACAATTTTATCCATAGGAGCAATGTCGCCATCCATACTGAAGACACCATCAGTTATTATGAGAATCCTATTATACTTTTTATTAGCATCTTTCAATACTTTCTCAAGCTCACCCATGTCACGATGCTTATAGATAGCTCGATCGGTCTTGGTTAATCTCACACCATCAATAATGCTACCATGATTTAATTCATCGCTGATAATAATGTCTCCTTTACCTGCCAACTGAGGTATGAGACCTGCATTTGCTGCAAAACCTGTCTGGTAAATAAGGGAAGATTCAGTTCTTTTGAATTTTGCCAGTTTCTTCTCTACATCCATATGAAGTTTCATTGTTCCTGCGATTGCTCTTACTGACCCTGAACCAGCACCGAATTTTTTTGCAGCTTCAATTGCCTCCTTAATAAGCCGAGGATGATTGCTTAGGTTTAGATAATTATTAGAGCAAAGCATGATAACTTTTTTGCCATCAACAACAGAATGGGGTGTTGAACCTGTTTCTAAGATACGGAGTTTCCAATCGAGGCTTTTCTTAACTAATTCTTCATATTCTTCCTTTAGAAATAATGTTGAATTTCTTTTCATAAATCTATTCCTCCCAAAGTTTATAACAATGAGATTTAGCAGTTTTCAGTGAAATAGAAGGGCATATTAAAAGTTGTTGGTTTGTATCTTTACAAGACAAAAAAATTAGTGTGTTTATGAGTATTTTGTTATAAAATTACGTAATGAACATTAAATTTGTTGTATATAAAGTTGTCGCATTAATGTTTTTCGCTACATTATATAGTTTTGTAATAGTGTATAAAAAGGATTGTTGACATAATTAAATTATATGAAAAAAAAGAAAAAATTTAGACTTACTTATTTTGACATAATATTTTGTGGATGTGAGCCGAAATCATAGGATTAGGCAGGCCTCTGCTTAATATAATAGAATAAGTCAGAATCTGTAGGGTATTAGCCGGTAGGCTGTTAAAACATGAGTGTAATTGAAATCCATCAAAGACCTGTGATTCCTGACAGATTGAGGTTGGTTGTTACTCCTCATTACATGTCAACAAAAGATGTTGTAGAATTAAAGTCATTTTTTAAGTTTGGTTTTAATACTGGACAAGCAAGAGGTTACAGGATTAGAAGATATTGGTTATTAAATGGTAAAGATATGGTTAACGTGGATTTACCAGATTATTTATTTCCTGAATATTGTAGACATGTTTCTATTTCTTTAAAACATCCTTATACTGTATCTTTAGAATTTAATTTTATTCGGTTTTTAAAGGATTATATTTTACATATTGATAAAGATGGAAGGAAATTTAGATATGATTATGAAATGAATGTTTTACTAGATGAGGATAATATTATTTCTTATGAGTCTTGGCCTTATTGGAATCAGAATACGATATATTTTTTAATGAACTGTATTAGATCTAAAGCATTAAGAATTGGAAAAATTGCATCTTTTCATATCGTTCCAGAGGTTGAGATTGATTATGTTAATGTAAGTGTTAAACAGGCAGAGTTTAATGTTGATTATTTTGTAGGTTCTAATTTTAGTAGTAAGGTTATTGATATTTTTCCAAGTTTCTTTTTTAGTCAAGATGGACGAGAGTGGAGAAAAGGTTGTGGTGAGATTGCTTTAAAGCATTACGCTCCTAAGGGTAACAATGATTTGGATATATCTTCTAAGTGTGGAGAGGCTGGTCATTCTTTTGGATTTAAAATTGCTAAAGGATTGTACTTGAAAGTTTATAGAAAAACAAGAGACCATATCAGAACTGAGATTTTGATGGATAAAAAGTTTATTTATTATAAATTTAAAGGTTCTCGGGATATAAGTAGGGTTTTAAAACCGATGCTTGAGTTTTCTAAGGATCTGTTTAAGGAAATATGTTTTGAGAATACTTTATATGAGTTGTTGTCTGATAGACAGCATGTTGATACAATTTCACAGTTGTATCCTTTGTATGATTTTATTGTTAAATGGAAACCTGCTTTGTTGGATTTGTTTGATTCTGTTTTATATGGTAATACAGTAGTTGAAAGAGATGCTATTGGATTGATTAAAGGTGATTCGGCACTTAGAGGCTTATTTGCGAGAACATTAAGTGATACCGGAAGGAGGGTATACAAGTATAATCCTATTAAAGCGAAAGAATAAAAAGAACAAAGATTAAAGCAAAAGCAGATTGTTGAGGAAACAGAAGAGCAAATCAAATTAAGGTTATTGGGTTTGAAAGGTAGAGGGAGAAAAGTTGATTTGACCTCTACTTGTGATGAGAGTATACCTCAGAACGTTAAATGGATTGGAGATGATTGTTATTTTATTGATTATTAGAGGTGGATTTGGATTTAAGGGAACATTGTTATGATGTCGCATTATGGTGATATGTTTATAGAAGTGTAGTATTGAAAACACCAACTACAAATACTTTTATATCAAAAAATACATATCATGTTGGGTTCGGAGATGCACGAAGATTATTTAATGGAGGAAAAAGGAGGCTCGTCTAGATTATTACGTCGAGGCGTATCAATTTATTATGTTGGTTCGATGCTTTTTGTGGCAGGTATTGCACTTGTGGCTTTAGGATCTGCATTTATCATGATTTTTCAGTTACATTATGGATCTGAGGCAAATCAAATCCTCTATACCACCATTTTCCTTGGCACTGGCATCATACTGGTTTTGATAGGCATAAATATGATGATAAAGCAGACGAAAAAGGGGTATTATATTATCGGTTTGAGTGCTTTTATTTCATCACTTGCAATTTTTATTTTTGCATCAAATTATCTTCATAACTGGTATTATCCGATTATAAATTATGTTCTCGTGCTCTATATTATGGGATTTTTGGTATTATTAGGAAATGCATTTGGCAATGTAACTCTTTGGATAATTGAAAATAGACCTGAAGCTATGGTGAATGAGGAAAGTTTAGCAAAGACATATACTGATGAGGAAATACAGCGAGATATCAATGAAGCAACTAGGAAAAGCGTTGAGGCTGCTGCAAGCGAATTGCAATTTGAAGTGGGCGATACAGGGGACATAAAATTGGGAAAATCTTCTCCTAAGACTTGTGGACTTATCACAAGAGTCAAAGATGATATTGAAGAATCAATAAGTTTAAAACAAACCATAAAACCAGGTTCAACCGAAAAATGGGGGTCAATCGGAATTGATAAAGTCTCAATGCAATTGGCTGAAACCATGAACCAACAGAAAGTTGGGAAAAGGCGATTTGGCGGTTTTAAGGAGAGAATCCTAAAAAGATTTGGTAAACAAAAAGATAATTAAACAGGATAATAATGGTTATAATTTTATACGAAACTTTTTTAAGGCAAATATTACTATCACTTTGTAATATTATAGTAGGAGGGTGATGCGAGATGGCAAAAGGCCTTGATATAGGAACTATGAATATTATTTGTGCGGAAAAAGAAGGAGAAGATGTAGTTTTTATGCAGCAGAGGAACGCTTTTATGAACCTTGACTCAAACGATCTCACAAAAAATATGTTGGATACTTCGAAGGTTCTTTATATCGAAGAAGAAAATGGAATCTCTCTATTAGGAGAAGATGCATTTAAATTTGCTACCATTTTCGAGAAAGAAGCAAGAAGACCAATGAGTCATGGAATAATAAGTCCTAAAGAGAAGGAAGCAATACCAATTATGAAACTAATAGTCGAGAGAGTTTTGGGAAAGCCAAGAACTAAAAACGAGGTATTATGCGTTTCAACTCCAGCCGATCCAATAGATGTAGATATGGATGTACTATATCATAAAAAAACAATGGAAGCGCTGGCAAAAGGAATGAACTATGATACCCATGTAATTGACGAGGGTTTAGCTGTAATATATTCTGAGCTTTCAGATTATAACTTCACTGGGGTAGGAATTAGCGTGGGTGCAGGTATGACAAATGTAACGCTTGCATATTTAGGTACACCGTTGATGTCCTTCAGTATCGGTAGAGGTGGAGATTGGATTGACGAGCAAGTTTCAAAATCAACAGGTTTGCCAAAGGAACATGTAACTCACACAAAAGAGAAGAATTCTAAATTGAGCAAACAAGTTAAGATGGGAAGCCCAGAGGGAGCTCTTACTATTTACTACGAGGCTTTAATGACTTATGTAATACAGAATCTTAATAAAAGACTTGCTAAGATAACGCCGCCAAAAGTAGCATTTCCTGTTGCAGTTGCAGGAGGAAGCGCCTTACCGGAAGGATTTTTCGAAATATTCGAGAAGAAACTGAGAGAATCAAAACTTCGAGTTGAAATATCGAAAATAAAGTTAGCTAAGGATCCTTTGCATGCAGTTGCAAGGGGATGTTTAATAGCAGCAAGAACGCAAGAAGAAGGACAGAAAACAGGTGCGTTAACACAGAAGAAAGAAAAGGAGAAGAAGTAAATCTAGATATATTATTTTCGAATAAAAAACATTTAGCAGGAAAAGTATCATAGTAGATGTGCTAATTCTACTATTAATAGCGGTAGGATCTAGTTGAATAACAAACGAATTAACGATTTATTCTGAAATCCTTGTACTTTTTAAATCTCAATATTGCCCATATTAATATTTAAGTGTAAAGCGCAGGATACGAAAGCAGAATTAAAGTGGATGAAGAAGGTTTGTAAACGTGGAAATCATTGAGTAGTTGTTGTTGAATGGTTTGGAAGGCACTCGGCTTTAACCGAGTGGGGCTAGACTTGTTTCTTTAATTTATCTTTATCTTTACAACTCTACTCAGACGATATCCAACTACTACCATAATAAATTCTAACTCGGAAAATTGTTTATCCAACGTTTTATCTCCTGTATCTACTCTTATAACCGGAGTATGTACAAGCTTTGATGGTGTAGATATCACAATTAAATTATCCAAACCTATCATATTTATCACTCTAGGGCTTAACTGCAGATTACCTCGACCAAGTATAAAACCCTGTGCCCCTATTGGGCTAAGAATAACTTTAGCATTTTGATACTTGTCCAAAAGCCTTATGATCTTTTTTTCATTAAGATCTTTACCCACAACCTTTTTTTGATAAACTGCGTCAATACCTAATAAAGTATTATATAAATTCATTTTTCTTGCAATATAGTCGATGGTTCCCCCTGATCCAAAGAGAAATAGGAAATCATTATTTTGTTCAATTTCGTCTATAATATGCTCAGTAAGTTCATCTTTAATTTCATCATCTGATACTGTTTCATAAAGGGTTTTTCCAACCTGTATATATGTAGGTTCCACTATACCTTTAGCAATTCCAAACAATTGAATATTCCATTCTCCTTTTCTATAAAGATCTTCATCAAGGTCCATAATTTCAGAATCACCAATGGTTAGAGACTGATTTACAAATTCATGAAGCATCTTTGCTGTAGCGCTTGTATTTATTCCAAACACTCCAGAATGCATTTTTACTCCTGAAGGGATGCCTAAAATAGGGATTTTTTTACCAACTGTCTTAAAAACATCTCTTGCAGTTCCATCTCCTCCACAAAAGACAATCAAATCAACACCTAATTCTAAAAATTTTTTACAAGCCTTTTTTGTATCCTCAGCAGATGTATTTTTATCGTCTGTCTCATAGACAATCTCGATTTCTCTTATGCCCGCATTTTTTAATTCATTGTATCCCATTTCCCCGTTGCATGTAAACCATTTTATGTCATCATTTTTTGAAAAATTTAATATGTATTCTTTTAACATTTCTTGTGCTTTATTTGGTGCAACCGGTTTTGCACCTAATGCAACTGCTTTTTTAAAAACACCGTTTGTTCCTTTAAGCCCTACACGTCCACCCATTCCAGCTATAGGGTTTACAATAAAGCCAATCTTTGATTGCATTTTTACTTCTCCGTGTTGAAACAATTTATCAATATTTAAATACTGTTGGAATAGCAAGCTCATTGTTGATTTATATATTAAATCAGGGATCCTCTAAAAAGCAATTAATACAATTATCCAGTACAGTTCTACCAAGAGATAGGTAGTAGTGGAAAAAATGGATTTTAGGGATATAATTTTATAAGCAAAGACACGTTGTGGATAAACAATTGATGAGAGAGATAAGATAAAAAATTATTGAAGGGATGGGGAATGAAAAAAGATGATAATGCAATATCCCAGATTATGGGAGCTTGTTTGTTATTGTTGATAGCTTTAGCATGTTTTTCTATGATTTATATGTATGTTTTTACCTATCCCATGCCAAATCCTGCACCATATGTAGAAATTGTTGGAAGTATTGAGGGAGGTAATATAGTACTACTCCATTTTGGAGGGGAGAATTTGAAACTTGACACACAACTCATTATGAATAAGGGTAATACAACTGAATTTACAACTGTTGAAAACTATTTAGATAGTAAATCAAAAAATAATAGTTTTTGGAATATCGGTGAGAGATTGTTGTATCCGATAGGAGATGTGACCGGATTAAAAGTTGCGGTCTCGGTAATTGATAAGGATACCTCTTCGGTAATATTTCATGGGTGGTTAAAAGATACTTTTAGTGACACCTATAATTTTAGTAAAGGTATTGGTAAGCAGTATGATATAATTCGTATCCCCAACACATTAAATGTAATCATGGCGTATACCGATAAAGATAATGATGGATTCGTGCTGACACTTGAATTAGCGTCTGATGGGGATATTACTACCATTCTGGACAGCTTAGAGTTTGACCCAAATTTTTGCATGTATCCTAAATTAATCCATGTCTCAGGCAGCATTTATGCAATATGTTATAGAGGGCAAGGTAGTGCTGGCACCATTAAGACGGTGCAGATAGCATCTAACGGGAGCATTAATGACACCGTCTATGATACTCAAGTGTTTGATTTTGTTCAATGCCTGGAACCGGATATCATCCATGTTTCTGGTAACGTGTATGCTATATCTTACAGGGGTGATAATGATGATGGATTCCTAAAGACTATTGGCATACTTTCCGATGGAGATATTACTGCTGTTATCGATATATTAGAATTTGACGCAAGTATGGCAATCGCATCAGATATAATCCATATCTCTGGTGACATATATGCAATCGCATATAGCGGGGAAGATGACGACGGTTTTCTAAAAACAGTAGAGATAGCAACCAATGGAGCTATCACAAACCTAGTTATCGACACTTTAGAGTTCGACCCTCTTGCAGGGAAAAATCCAGTTATAGCTCTTGTCGATGGTGACATTCATGCTATTGCATATACGGGAGAAAATAGTCATGGATACCTGAAGACGATAGAGATCGACGGAAATGGAACCATTAATAATGCTGTGATTGACACAACTAAGTTTGACTCTAATAAAGGAGAGGAACCTGATATCATTCATATTTCTGGAAATATCTTTGCCTTAGCCTATAGTGCTGCTGGAGATGTCGGTAATATAATAACGGTTGAGATTGCAAATGATGGGAGTATAATTGACCCAATTATAGATGCCTTTGAATTTTCGGCGTTTTGTAGAAATCCTCATATAATCCATGTTTCCGAAAATATGTATGGTGTAGCATATCTGGGTGCTGGTAACAACGGGTTTATGACAACTGTATTTATTAATAGTAATGGGAATATTTATTAGGTTTAACGGAACTGTTGAATTGGCGGGGATATTATATTCTTAATTAATTTAATAGAAAAAATTTGAACGAGAAATTAAATATATTTATAATAATAATGTCATATTACACAAAATCAGGAGAATTATATTATAATAATTGAGAGGGGGAATTATAAATGGAAAATATACAAATAATGTCCAATAATAAAAAATCTAAATGGGTGGGAAAAGAATTAGGATTCCATAAAATAAATTTTGGATTAGCAGATGGATACCAAGAAATGAGTGAACTACCATATTTATTGGAAAAGGGTTTTTTAGATGAAAATAAATGGATCAAAAGTATTATAGATGGCCCAAAATTTCTGATTCTTGGGACAAAAAGTTCTGGAAAAACAGCAATAGGTGCAAAAATAAAACAAATTTCTGAAACATCTAATGATTTAAAAGTTCGATTTTATTTCCTATCAAATTGTAATTTTAATCGAATGTTTCTGGAATTTTAATTTTTTTCAGTTATTAAAAAAATAACAGATAGGTTTTTTTCTATCTATATTTCTCGCTGTCCACACGTCCTTTGATAGTGTGCTATAGATATCTCCTGTAGCTATGTTCTTAGTTTGTCTTTTAGTTAAAATTACTTCTCTACCTTTTTTACTACCATTCTTCGCATATCTCAAAATAGCGTTTCTATTAAGTTGCCAATAATGCGTCAGCCATTCTCTACCATTATATAACGTCGTTTCTTCCCGCCCAGAGGTAAGCATACCTTCTTCCTCTAAAATATAAAACAATTGTCTATCTTCTAGATCTAGAACGTTATCGATTACGCGATCCTCATATCCAAATAAATCCAGGACGAATCCTGCGATTCTTCTTGCCTCCTTTTTATCGACGCCCAATCTGTTTACTATTGCTTTTGACAAATCATTTAACGTTATAATTCTCATATGAGTGCGCCCCCGTATTTTTATGCCTTTTTTATTCCCCCTGTAATATAGTGTGTAATTTATAGTATATATGCTTTTCTATTTATTGGGCCTAATTCTAAGTCAAAAGAATATCTAATCAAACCAAGTGAAAATTAATAGAAATTACTGGAAGATTGATTATCTACAAAATGAAGACAGGTATTCTCTTTAAAAAGGGTCAAGACTAATCTAATTTTAAATTTTTTTTATATCGGCTAAATTGACTTTATTATCCAAGTTGATTAGTATTGACCTATAGGGATATCCATGTCCAAGCTGAACTCTACAAAAATAAAAACATTTTTTTGAATAAATACACAGATAATAGGTGCCGTCAATTTCCCAACTATTGACAATGCTATATTTATCGAATTTGTTGTCCATTGCTTCATGTATCTCGGGAGGAATATCCATTCTAACCATTCACTCCTATAAATCTCAAATCGATTTGGGTCAAATAGTCAGTATATAAATAATTTGAATACATTTTGCATTTAAAATATCCCTAAACAAACCACTCATCCACTTCTTTTTTTTCCGAATCTGAAAGATTTGATGACTCCTCAGTATCTTCATCCAACCTATCAGGTTCGGATTCAACTGTTTTTTCTTCTTTTGATGCTTTTAAATGATCTTCTGTTTTCTTTACAACGGGTGCGTCACCCTTATCTTTTTTCACTTTTTTTTCATGTTTGTAATTTTTAGATTTTGATACCATTTCAAAAGCTTCATTAACAAAATCAATTTCTTCAATTGTGGGGCACCAACTTAATACATTTTTATCTGTAAAGAAATTGGGTGTATCTTTATCAAAATATACATTTAATGTTAGCTTCCCGGAACTCACATCTTTTCCTATCTGCAGCTTTACATGGATATTCTCATTTTTTTTCATACTCATCCCATCCTATAAACAAAGACAATATCATTAATTACAATTTATACTTTTCTTTTACTCATATATTGCAACTCAATCAATCAAGTGTCTTAAACGATTTTACTTCTCCATTAATTATTGTGCTATCATATTGAAGTTGAGCCTTAAATAAATAATTGGTGTCCTCAACCAAACCTGTGACTGTCTTATCATAAGAGTCAGAGCCAGATTTTGCTTCCCATGAGGTATTTGTCCAGCTTCCAGCACTCTGATTTTTGTATGCAAAACGGACATTACCAGAGATATAATCCTTAAAATCATAATCCATATTGAGCTCAGCTTCCTCTTCATCGACATTTGTAGCATCTAAAGTAGTAACAGTTGGAATTACCATTGTTATCTTCTCCTGAAAAATCGTTGAAAATAATACTGAATCAGTTACCCTATCTATGACAGTAGCCTGAACTTGAAGATTTGTTATATCTTCAGTTGGCGTTTAAACCAAGCGTTCACCCATATCCCATGTTCCATCTTCTTTAGATTGGCTATCTAAATAATCACTCTCTCCAAAGGTTATAACCTTAGTATTTCCACCAATTATTATAATTACTTGTGTATCCAAATCTAAAGCTTTACCCCCTCGATATTCGAGTACGATGCTATTTCCATCTAGCATGTCAATAATGCTTATTGATGGTGTTGGAGTAGAAAGAGTAACAGATAAAATAATTATATATACAACTAGGAAAAGCCCGACGGCTATCATTAGTAATTGAATTGTACCAACTACTTCAGTTACTGCATTATCTGCTTTTTTTATTTTAATTCCATCCATCTCCTAGTTATAGATTTATTACATCACTAACGCATTATATATAAATTACTTATCTGCAATATATTTAATAATTTTAAAACATTTATCCTATAATAAACTTGAAACAAATAATCCCTTATAAACATAATTCTATTTTCCAAGTTTTACCTATAAAACAGAGAATTCATACCTATAAATAAAACCGGTAAATAAATTCTAACAAACGTTACAAAAAACCTATTTCACAATTATTTTTCCTTGTATTTTGAAAAGTCATTTAAACCAATGTAAAAAAGTTTAGATTTATTCTAATTTCATTTTTTTGGTAAGAACTGTCAAAGAATGCTGATAACAGTTGTACAATAACTCGTTTATATGCAGTTTTACAAAACATAATTCTGGTGAAAAGAAATGGCAGATAAAGAAAAACAGTTGAAACAATTATATGAAGACGCTCTATACTTGTGGTTTATCAATAAAGGCTATTCACACTTCCAAGCAAAAATAAAAGCAACTCAGTTAATAAATAAAATGTGAAGAAGATTGTTTTTTCTAAACTTTGTTTCATTATTGTACTGATTTCATTTCCACATTGTATTAATAATATATACTCTTCTGCAAATTATAACATACCCATTAACGTGCAGTTTTACTGGTAATATAAAACAAGTAAAGAAGATATTTTTTAATTTTGACCTAAAATTACTGCCAATTTTGGTTTTTAGATCAGAAGAATATATTACAAAAAGAAAAGAAGAGAGGTTTAGTGAGTGAACCTGAAAACCAAAACCCCTAAAAAACCGCTTTGTTTTGATTGATTTAACAGGAGAAAACGAGTACGGACCCACGGGGGACCGAACAAGTCAACAGGAGAAAATTATCCCCGAAAGATCCCCGATTTTCGGGCTTTTGATTTTTTACATCGAAATTAATTCTATCTCACTAAAATCTTTCTTTTTTCTTTTTTTTAATTTGAATTATTCGGAAATATTCCATGGTTTTTTGCTTATATGCCTATATATCAGCTTAGCGCTCTTATTTAATTACCCCCATGTGGGGTGCATAATCAATTCTTTTTTTCCTTCGGAAATTAGAGGTGAAAATGTTTGAAAAATGAAAATTTGTTTGTTGAAAATGAAGCTGTGGATCTATCGAAATCTGAGATAAATGCTGAGCGTATTCTTCGTAGGTGTCATATTCATGATTTTGATGCTGGTGGAGTGTTCAGTCTTATAAGTGGCAGTCAGGGGAGTGCTAAGACAAGTGTAACGCTTTCTTTTATGTCCTATACTATGAAACATCATCTAGATGAGAAGATGTTTTTCAGTAATTGCTATAATGCACCGTTGCAGTTTGTAAAGGTTGGCAGGGGTAACTTCAATATCATGGTGAAAAAAGACTCGGGTGTTACGTTTCATGATAGAGATAATAAGCTGGAGGAGATACACCCGAAGGTCACTTATTTTAAGGATTACAGGGATTGTTACGATAAAGCATTACCGGGTGTGTGCAATGCGGTCTTTTTTGGTGACAGGATGAGGTGGATGGACTTCATACATTTTCTCCGTGGTGTTGGGGAATGGGTGCATGTCTACATCGATGAGCTTAGTGAGATTAGTCCGCAGTTCACCAGCGGTAAGACGTTTCATAAGATAGGTGGGTTTGCTTCTGATTGTAAGGAGGTCCGTAAGTGCATGATGAACCTTCACACTAATAGCCAGTCTATTAGTGATATTGACCATCGGATCCGTAGTAAGGTTATGATACGTATCTATCTGCCTGGTGCTAGAGCTGAGAATGTTTCTAGGATTAAGCAGACAGCTCTTGATAACCTGAACGAGGACCCTATCTATGGCAATGAGGCGTATCTTGAGTTTAGTGGTAAGTTCGGTAAGACTGTTTTTAGGGATATTTACAAACCTATCTCTGGTTTGCATTGGGAGGCAAGAGTAGATGAAAGGTAAGGAGAAACAGAAGCAGATACGGTATACGCTGGAGGACTGCCTAGCTAATCAGCGGAAGCTGTCTGATTTGGTGCAGCAACTTATAAATGATAACCGACCACTTAACATCAAAGAGAAACTTAGGTATTATGAGCTGCTACCGAAGAGTCTGCTTTCACAGGGTGCATCTGAACCTGTCAGCATGGTGATACAGAAAGGATGGTTTACGTTTGCATCTATTCAAAACCTAGCGATGCGACTTGCTGATCTCACAACCGATAAAGTATGTCTGAAAACTACACGTCCTGAAGAGGTAGAGATTACAATTCCTATAAGTGAGCTCTGGCAGTTCTTGTATGATAAGTTGTTGTATTTGTTTCCTCTTGCTGCTGCCAAAGCTGTGCATCTGTCTGGTGAGAACATACTCAGGACTGAGCAGGGTGTTTATTCGTTTTCTTCCAGTCAACGTTTGGATGAGAGGAGGTAAACTAGTTATGATTGAGAATAAGGATTTGCCATCTGAATATGTCAGTATCCGTCAGGTGTGGCTTCGGCAGATCAATCGTTGCAATGAGGCGATAAGTCATCGTTTTATGATGGATGTTAAAGATGACCGTAGTGATAGATCAGGTAGTGAAACTGTTGTTGAGAGTGTTGTAGCGTTATATATGAATCTGACTGATTATGGCGAGGCGACAATTAAATCCGATGTCGATGCTTGGAAGTTAAATGTTATGTCTAAAATGGAAAACACTAGTTCTTTTGTGGTTAATAGGAAACTGTTTGAATATATCATTCAGACTTTGAACAAGTATGGTTTGTTGTTTGAAAGTCAACCTAAGGGTTATAGTAACGGTGAGATGAAATCTGTATAAAAAAATTAAATTGTTTTTCCATGATTATCTGCAAAATCAAAATTTTTATTCAATATTTTAACATTATGTCGAGTTTTTTCAAAAAACATTTTATGATTAACACAAACCCTATATATTAATTGATAAAAATGAAAAAATGTGAAGAATGTGGAAAAAAATTAGGGATTTTGGAAGGCTACAGGCATCCAGTGGTAGGAAAAGATGTCCTTGTGTGTAGTAACTGTTTTGATACAGTATTGGAGAAAGTTGAGCAATATGGGAAGTTTCTCTCACCCTATGTTGATTTTTTCAAAAATAGCTTCTCCAATCAGAAATATAAATTGAATCCGAATAATATACTAACAGGTTGGGCTAGTATAAAGGAAGTGTTTACTAAATTTTAACATTTTGCTAAAGATTTTCAAAAAACATTCTAATGTGGAATAAAATCATCCAACTAACCTTTTGTAACAGTTGTTGCATTTATTTTTTACAAGAGATTTAAATCAAGCTATAATATTTAGATTTAGAAAAACAAAATTACGGGGGGGGAGATCAAAATAATATAAAAGAGTATAGTTAGAAGAGGAATTGCTTTAGTAATAATTGTATTGTTTTTTGGGACAGATGTTGTACTTTCAACTATACAGATAGTTATTTAAGTAATATAATAAATAGAGTATGGGGAATTTATTATGAAGAAGATAATATTTGCTCTTTTGGCAACTATGCTGTTATTAGCTACCGCAATCTTTGTAACAAACATATCGAGTACTATGGAAAAAATAATTATTGATGATAAAACATGGGTCTCATTTTATGGATCAGATCCAGGTGAAGAACCAATCTTAAATGTTTTAGAATCGTCATCAGAAAGAACCGTAATCGATGTTACACTTCCCGGTTTTTGGGTAACTGATATAACGATTGATGAAGACATTTACCAAGAGATTACAATTCCTAGCCACTCTACTACAATGGATATTGGAGAACCCGCCATTCCAGTTATACGTTCTCTCATTGCAATACCGGAATATTGCGTTATTGATACCACCTATACTATTAATGATCAAATAACACTTGAAGACTACTCAATTACTGTATTTGAAGAACCGTCGACTGATAATACGAACCATCAATCATGTACTAAACCTGGAAAGATCTATACTACAACACCAGATTTTGTGGTCCAAACAATTGAACAAGGAATATGGAAAGATATCAATGTGATAACTGTTGAAATTGCACCGATGAGCTATGATTATACCAAACATACTCTCACTATTTCACCTCAAATGACCGTCGAACTTAGTTATTTATTATCTAATGGTGGAAAGCCGACCTATGCTGATACATCGGTCAGCCCACAATTTGATCAAATGTATCATAATTATGTAATTAATTACGATCATCTTGATATCTCTATTCAAAGGGTAAATAATCCCGGCACTAGGTATCTCATTATTTCCCATCCAGATTTTATTTCAGCTATTCAACCACTCGCTGATTGGCATCACTGCGAGGGTTTTGAAACAGAAGTGTTGCCCTTAACCACTTCAAATTATCCTGATGTAAAGAATGAAATCGTTACTCGGTTTAATCAAGGTGACCTTGAATATGTTCTCCTTGTTGGTGATACTTCTTATATGCCTATAGCTACTTGGGATGGTTTTTACAGTGATTATTACTATGCGTGTATTACTGGTGCCCCGGATCACTATGCAGATATTGCTGTCGGTCGGATATCAGCAACGAGTAGTACCGAGGTGACAAATCAAGTTAATAAGATATTGAAATACGAACAGGATCCACCACAAGATTCATGGATCAATAAAATCATTCTTGTTGCACATAAAGAAGGTGCTCCAGATAAATATGTTGGATGTAAAGAGGAAATTCGAAATGGGATTATTCCACAACCACCATTTGTTGTTGATACAGCATATGGTAGCCAAACTACAGGGACAAACGCAAATGTAGCTATTGCAATTGATGAGGGTAGAAATATCGTCAATTATCGAGGCCATGGTTCTAATACTGCCTGGACAGGATGGAGTTATACAAGTGAATATTGGGATATATCAGACGTAAATGCTCTTTCCAATGGCGATAGAACACCAATTGTCTTTAACATTGCCTGCCAAAATCATTACCTTTTAGATTACTGTCTTGGAGAAGCATTCATGAATAAATATCCTGGAGGAGCTGTTGCTTCTCTTGGTGCTACGGATCCATCATATACCATTCCAAACCATGACTATGATAAAGAGCTTTTTAGACAATTTACTATGTATGGAGAATATAGAATTGGATGGATGGGTAATGCTGCGGCAACGCACATTATTAACGGTCATGGCTCTATGGGAATAGATAACGCTCAGATGTATCTTTGGTTAGGAGATCCTGCAACTGAAGTCTGGACTGATATTCCTGGTATGGTATCAGTAGAGTATCCACCGACTATACCCTATGGACAAAGCATTGTTCAGGTTTGGGTGGAGAGTAATAGTTATCCAGTAGAAAATGCACAAGTTTGTCTTATGCAACCAAATGGATGTTACGCCAGTGGATATACAGATGCAACTGGGTTAGCTGAACTGGAAGTCGATGTTCAAAATCCCGATGAAGCAACACTTACTGTTTCAGCACACGATCATCTACCGTATATCACCCAAGTTCAGATTGGGAATAGTCTTCCACCATTACCACCCACAATTGATGGAACACCTGTGGGAAAACCAAACAAAGAATATTCCTATACCGCTGAAACCACCGATCCAGAAAACGATCAGATACTCTACAAATTTGACTGGGGCGATGGCACACAAAGTAATTGGCTAGGGCCTGTCAACTCAGGAGAGCACATAATTGAAACACATGCATGGAGTGACCTGGGGAATTATACGGTTAAAGTACGGGCGAAGGATGTTGAGGATGCCATCGGTTACTGGTCAGAACCATTAACAGTCCAAATGACACTTCCTGTCCTTGATTTGGGGACAATATCTGGTGGATTACTGAAAGCATCTGTAAAAATCTACAACTACGGTCTCGCGGAAGCAGATGATATATCTTGGTCAATCGCCCTTGAAGGAGGATTTATACTACTGGGACGCGAAACTAATAATATTATTCCAACCGTTGAGGCTGGTGGAGTCGCAACCATTAGCACTGGTCCTATCATCGGATTTGGATCAACACGAATAATCGCCACGGTAGAAATCGATGAAGGGAACGACTATCGATCTCAAGGAGCAAACATACTCTTTTTCATTATAAAAGTGAAACCAAGTGGCGGCTAAATGATATCACTTATAATAGTGATTTGAACTTCGAATCCACATCTCACCACCCCACATTTTTTTAAAATTTTGTTGGGGTAAACTAAACTTCAGGTTATTATCCATCAGAAGGTGTGATTATCCTTTTTTAACTCCTTATGGAAATGTAGAAATGAAATCATTCCATCTTCAATAATTAATACCAATTGGTTTTAACTAGAAGAATCTGTGACAAAAATTTGTGAAATGAGGCGCAGATCACACCAAATTTTATTATTAAGGGAGAAGGAAAGGAAATGAAATTAAGATTAAAATTCCCCCAAAGTAATCTTACGCCTCATATCTATATTTATTATTGACACTCTTAAATACTTTTTGTTCTCAGGTGTAGGATAGAATAAACAGAGAAGAAAAGAAAGAAATTAAATTAATCTACTAGAGCTTGTTTTGTTACAGATGTTGCTGGGGTTACCTCTATTGTAATCCTAACAACTGTCGTAGTATTGGAAACATATTTGGATGTTGCTCTAAGAATCTTAGGAATAATGTGTAAATGATTTGTTGGTTTGTGATTCCACGTTTATCTGTTTTTAGCAACCAAACATCAACTGAACCTTGACCAAAAAAGTTTGTACCTCCAACTACGATGTATCCCCCATCAAAGGTCTGCTGGACTTTTGTACCATATTCGTATTCACGTCCATACCTTTTACTCCAAATTAGCCTTCCAATTTTATCTGTTTTTGCCAGCCAGAGCTTCATAGTTAAAGGACCACCAGGAAATTCTCTGTTAGACTCACCTGTCATAATATATCCACCATCACTAGTTTGATAAATTGAATTTGGACGGTTATAAGTAAAAAGACCCCTGTACTTTTTCGAATATAATATTTCTCCAATACTATTTGTTATAATCATCCAACCCGTCATATTAGTAGGCCAATTCCCTTTAAAACCTGCTACAGTATAACCACCATCACTATTTTGAAGAACATCACGACCTTCCATATTTGAATCAAATTCTAAAATCCATTCTTCTGATCCATTACCATCTGTTTTTATTAAATAGCGACCCCCAGTTAGAACATATCCACCATCAGAGGTCTGAACCACGGAAGTACCCACCTCATAACCACTACCACCAAAGGTATTATTCCACATTACATTTCCATCTTTATCAACCTTCAATAGCAATATATCATAATTCTGTGGTGGAGAAATAGCAGTCTCTCCTACCATAATGAATCCTTCATCGGTTGTTTGCCGAACTCTGTATAATTCCCATTTTAAAAAATATTTATCCCATTCTAAATTACCATTAACATCTGTTTTTATTAACCAACAATTATTATAGCTTTCCCTTCCGACTATGATATATCCGCCATCAATTGTCTGTTCAACATCACATCCATAATCAGTTTTTAATCCACCAAAGGTGTTATTCCACTGCTCATTTCCATTCACGTCTGTCTTAATTAACCAAATATCAACATCTTCTACTCCATAAGATTCTGTGGAACCAACTATTATATATCCATTGTCAGAAGTTTGCTGAACAGACCTTCCTATATCATAATCTTTTCCCCCAAATGTTTTCGTCCATCTATCATCTGACAAAGGGCTAATTTTTCCATTAAAATCAATGTTTTCACAAGTGAAAATCCCTTTTATTTGCCCTGTAACAGGTACGGTTGTAACAATCAACAGCATACAAACAAGGATTCCAAATATTTTCCTTTTCATTTATTAACCTCCCTTCTTCATATTCTCATAGACGACATAATATATAAATGCTACCCTGTGCCACAGATTCTTCTGGGCTAAAAACAAAAAAATATTAGCAGTAAATATTGTTTTAATCGCTTTCTACCGCATTTTCTTTGTTTTTATTTTATACCTAATTAATTTTTAAAGAAATCCGTGTTATACTTCAATTAGGTGATGAAAAAAATGTTAATTATGGGAACTAACAGTTGGGAAAAAGATATTCCTAAAGAACCATTGGTAAAGCAAGCCTTAAAATTCGCAGAACTTGTGAAAGCTCAAGGAATTGCAGAACTACGTGAAGCTTATATTTCACCTAATCAGAAATTAATGTGGTGTACTTGGGAGACCGAAAACCTTGAAGCATTACAAGATGCGTTTACCGAAATGAATGAGCAATCAGGTCTAAAATCGGAACTAAGACCAGTTGAGGATATGTGTTCAGAGTAAAAAAAGATTAAACACTTACCTCTAGGCTCTAAAGACAAGAGGAATCGGAGGAAGTCGGGTTACTATCAACGGTGGAGTAAAAAATCTGTACCTCGGAATGAGGATATGTTTTCTATGATGTGGGTTTTATGAGTAAACAAGTACATGTTTATTCAATAATTTTCTTCTTTGCGCTTAATGCAACGCTTAATGCAGAGCTTATTCCAAAAAAAACTACACCTAAAGCACCAATAATATATGGTATGCCAATCTCATACATTTTTATAGTTGTTGGCCAAATCTCTCTAATACGGTATCCAAAAATACAAGATATTGCAGAAATGATAATGAGTATTATTCCAATTATTAAAAATCCCTTTTTTGTATCCATTTTCTATTCACTTTCAAGTATAATTAATATTTTAATTAATATAAGACTTTCCTCTTCAATATTGTACAAAATGGAAGAATCTCTTTTTTTCTTTTGATTTCGAACAAAAATTATCGTTTTTTGGAGGTTATCAGTAAATGAAAAATAAAAAAATATCTGATTATTTAATCAATCATTGCAAATTAAAAAAAGAGGATGAGATTAGGATTTCATCAAATATATTTCTTCAACTTCTTCCCTTATCACTAATACATAAAGAATCAACAATGCACCAATATATGTTATTAGCAAAAATAAAAGAGCAATCCAAAATGGAAAAACTATATTGGTATTCGATAAATTACTTACGGTTTGGGTTACAAATTCCCAATATTTATAAAGGAAAAAAAGCGTTGTTCCCCATACGATTGTTGGAATTATTACTACTACCAGAAGCTGTTTTAAAGTTTTTTGCATCCAGCTATGCAATAGATTTTTTATATATTAATATTTTTAAAATTTTTAGTAAAAAATAGAGTGATTATTTAATAATCATATTCAGTAATGATTTTTCCACTAAAATCAACAAGTCGTCTCTTTTTCCCGTTTTCTTCAACAGACATATCAAAATACGTGCCAATTTTTCTCCATTTTGCCATATTCATCGCCTTATTGTCGTCTCGAATTCGATTAGTTATTTTTTATTAAAATTACTGATTTATTATATTTCCTATATAATCATCGATAATTGTCGAATTTTATATGAAATTAATAATGAAAAACTCAAAACAAAAGTTATTGGAGGTAATATTTGATTGAATAAAGGGAAAAATGATTTTAACAATGATTACAATGCAGATCCCACCAACTTATTTATGTTGGTGGGAGGCGATAATCAAAAATGGAAAAATATAAACCAATTAGGCAAGCGATCAGTCGACTATCAAAACCTAGATGGTATCGATATGGAGGATTATCTTAATGTAGTCTTATTTAAAATTAATAGAATTGATTTCCCGATTATACTAAACCCGAATACCGCGTCTTTTATCGATGTCGCAATACACGCCGTTTTAAGACAACGATTAAAGAAATCGACCGTTATAAGTCGTATTAGATACGCTCGGTTTATGGAGTCTCATAAGGTCCCCGTTGATTTTAGAAATCCCTCTTACGAGAATTTCATTCGACACATGGATTACCGAGAACAAATCGAAAATACGGGATATGGAGCCATGGGTCAAGAATGGAAAACAATGAAAATGTTTCTCAACGCTTACGGGCTCCCAATATGGAATTATAACCCCCCCTCAGGTCCTCGATATATAGCTAAAATATACCCATTCCCGGACCAGGTATATAAGATTATAAATCTCGAATATTCTAATTATCCTTATGAAAACGCCCTTATTCAATATCTCTTAACCCATAATTTCGTTATAGGTTGGCGTTTTCCAAATGAGCCCGCCATAATGAAAACAAGCGACGTATTTTTCGACCAAGGCGAGATAATAACAACTGAGCCCAAGAAAAACCATAGCACAAGGACCATAGACCCAACGGAAATAATGACAGACCCGAGGCGTAAATCCTTAAAGAATTGGCTCGATTCATGGCGTCCTAAGGTTGAAAACCAATACTCGAAAGACTATCTTTATCTTAGACCCGACGGTAGACCATTCCATAAAGAAACACCAAGAATGTTTTTCAATAGGAAAGCCGCCCCATTAGCGAGAAAAATATTCCCCAGGTATCATAATTATATATCTCGAGATTTCGCCGCTATTGGGAGGCTCATAAGGGCTAAGATTCAAACGGGTAAATTCGACGAATACGAGGTTAAGGAATTTTTACGACATGACGACATAAGAACGACCGAGCATTATACAAAAGACGCCAAGCGGTATTATTTAAAAGCGCCGTATGATTGGATTTATCGCGTCCTTAAAGCCCCTAATCACATGGGCGAGGATAATGCGATAATAATCGAAAAAATCAAAAGACCCTGCTTTTTTGCTCTTTTGACCGATTTTTCTCCGAGAAAACCTTACGGACCCACGGGGATTCGAACCCCGGTAACCGGCTCCGAAGGCCAGTAGGATATCCACTACCTCATGGGCCCAATTTTAAAAAGAGGAATGGTAAATATACTAAAAAACTTAGCTTTGAATTTTAGTAATAATCAAAAAGTTAAATGAAAAAATTAAAAAAAAGAAGAAATTAGGAATATGAAGCAACTATTTTATATATTATTTTACAAAGTCAATATCTACCTTAGAGCTTGTTAGCACTTTTTTTGTTTCCACTGGTTGCAAATCTCGCAGTGTATGAGCGCTTAGTAAATTTGGTGATTGTACACCGGTCATGATTGCCATTACTCTACACTTTCCTTCAAATTCAGGTTGGACACGTGCACCGAGAATGACATTGGCATAGCAATCCATGTCTTGTGTAAGTGATTTTGCAACATCCTGTACATATTTTAAGCTCATGTCCGGTCCACCAGTTATATGAACAAGTGCTCCAGCAGCACCACTATAGTCAACGTTGAGAAGTGGATGATTAAGCGCTTCTTTTACAATTGCCTCTACTCCAGCATCTTCATCTGCCTCTCCCCAGAGCATTACTGAAAGACCGCCAGAATCTACAATAGTCTTCATGTCTGCAAAGTCCAAATTTATTAAGGATGGCAAAGTGATTGTTTCTGAAATTCCTTTCACCGTTTCTGCAATGAGTTGATCCATCACAGAAAATGCTTGATTTATTGGAAGATTTGGTACAAACTCTAATAAACGATTGTTGTCAAGAACTACGGTGCTGTCTGCTTTTACTCTTAACTTATCAAGTCCTTCATCAGCTTTGATAAGTCTTGCTCTTTCTACATTGAAGGGAGTAGACACCATGCAGGTTACAACCGCTCCATTCTTCTTTGCTAATTCGGCAACTATCGGAGCAGCTCCAGTTCCAGTACCACCGCCCATACCAGCGGTGACAAAGACAAGATTTGAACCTTTAATCAACTCCTCGATTTCACGGCTTGATTCACGTGCTGCACGTTCTGCAACATCAGGAAAGCCTCCAGCTCCCAAACCATGGGTAAGAGCTGATCCAATCAATAATCTGTGATCGGCTTCTACCAAATCCAGAGCCTGTTTGTCAGTGTTAATAGCGATAGTGTCTGCTCCTTTAACACCTAGTTTCTGCAATCTGGTAATTGTATTTCCACCAGCACCTCCACAGCCAATAATAACTATCCGAGGAATCCCAAACATTTCCTCGTCAATAGAAACATTATTTTCTTCTTCAACTTTGTTTAGTATTGCGGCTTCTATAAAAGATTGATTATTTTTGCTATCGGTCATCCCATTCCTCCTATATTCTGGTAGTTGGAAGGGCGCTTTTTGGCGCCCTTCAAGGGGTGCATCCCATCCCCTATTTTATACTTATTTTTTTACATAAGGCTCGAGTGCCTCAACCGCAGCTCCTAACTCCTGTACCTTCTTAATATTGTCAGCCTTTTCAATGATGCGGCCAGAATGATTTCTTATATATTCATTCACCGCTTGGCGTATTACCTCTGAGCGGGTTAAAAACTCACCTGCTTTAATGAAAAGGTCGACCTGTTGAAGGCAAATTTTTGGTAGTCGGATTGTGATGCGGTTTGTTTCCATCTTTCTCCTCACATATTTAAAACGTGTGTCAAACAGGTGACATTACGGTGTCGAACGTTATCTACGCGTACGACTAACAAACGACAAACGACATCATTCGTCTGACAAACGTAAAAAAGAATAAGACATTTGGTTTAAATAGTTTTCCATTTTTTTTCTATTGAACGATTCGCCCAAAAGCAACAGTACCCGAAATTTTTTCTATTTTTACTTTAACCATTGAGCCTTTTACAGACCCTGGTATATAGATAACATATTTATCAAAAAAAGCGACGCCGTCTCCCCTCTTACCAATATCCTTTATTGTTAATTCATAAATACTACCTTCTTTTAATGTTTCATGAGGTGTCTTCATCATCTTCTTTTTCATAGAGCCAATAGATCGAAAAGCACCACAAGCATCACATCTAATAAGTATTGTCCTTCCCTTCTTAACAAGATGAGTATCTGGTCGATTACATTCTGAACACAGAACGTAGGTGTCCACATACTCCACAAGTTTATCCTGTATAGTTCTTGCAGGAATTTTACCTTGAAAAATAATTCTTCCTCCAGATGTCTCACCCGCAGTACCTATACTTCCTAAGAAAAATTTCAATAGATGATTTGCTTCCCGATTTAATGTATCAATTATCTTATCAAAATTTCTTAGCACGGTTGTATTTCCCTCATAAAATATGTCTGCTTTGGGCACCTTAAAACGATCTTCGTCTACGCTTTTAGTTGAAGTTATGCTTTGAACTTTTTTTAATAGTTTATTGTAATCTAAATCAGACATATTTCTAGATGACAAATGATAAAGACTAATAAAAAACTTCCGTAAAAATAAAGATAAAAAAGAAAGATTTATTGAAGATGTACAACCTTAACTTTTGAAAATATGGGGTTTTTCCTTTATACCCATTACTAAAAAACCTTCTCTCATTGCTTTCTCAGCAACGTCAGCTCTTCTTGTATAAATCTTTTTGTTGCCTTTTGTCCAATGCCATATGAACTCGTACATTTCTCTCCCCCAAATAAGTTTGGTGCTGGGTGAAAATTAGAAAGGTGTATAAATATTTTTTTATTTATTCCTAACCTTGAGAATTCCTTTTAACAATAAATCCTACTCCTTAAGAAACCCATTTTGTAAATAAAATATTAGGATGTCGACTACCAAGCCAAGCGCTTGGTATTTCTATGGAAAAGGATACTTATCTCCTGTCGACGATAGCACAATCAGATATCATCCAAGATGTATTTAGCGTCCAAAAGGAAAGGGTGGGGATTCGCCTATTACTCATCCCCTCACCTCCTTTGTCACAAGGATTATGGGGTGGCTTGCCTTCTTATCTTTTTAAATTACGGCCAATTTGATTATTAGCCAGCGGATCTGTGACAGCAGTAGCTCCTAACTAAAAATACCGAGCGAAATCATCTTGATTTTTAATATTAACTTTCTTTTTAGTACTTTTAACATCTTCTTTCTTTTTCATACTATATTCTAATTTGTTCAAACAATTATTTAAGCGATATTGTACAACTATTACCCTTTTGTTTGATACATAAGGCACTCATAGACACTATGAGTAGCTTTGACCTAAAATTCTAAAACAACTGTAGAAACAATAGTTATTATAATTACTGCTAATTTGGTTATTAACCAGAAGGATTCTCTAATTCCAAGTTTCACAGCAACCAAGGAGAATATATGAAATAGAATTCCGAATATTATTAATCCAGAGAAGTAAGGCGTGTATCGAATTAACAATCGTAATAAATATATTAATTATCCAACAACCAGTGAACCAAGCACCAATTGTGCATGGATTGTTCCAACTTGGTAAAGGTACAGCAGTCTCATTAATTTCTTGGTTATTTTTTACCTGATTCAATACGATTACGATTTCTTCATCATCAATGCTTTTTTGCTTAATACGACTTAAAATTAAACTGATAAATTTATTGAATGTTTTATCATCCATCTTTTTTATACTATCGATAACCTTTTGAAGTAATTCTGCTCTATCATTACGTTTTGGTACTGATAAAACACTTTCTTCTCCTTTTCCAACATAATCACAAATCAAATCCTTACTATCTCTATCAATCGTCCTTTTACTTCTAATACTGAAAAGTGGTGATGCTCTGGACATAGTAGAAGGTTTAGTGATTTGATAATCCACTACACCTGTAAATGATACTAGAACAAGTATTACAACTGCTATGATACTACCAATTAATATCTTTTTATCTTAAACCTTTCCCCCATTTCATATTAATAATGCAGAACTGATATATTTGTTTATCCCTGCCAAAAGGTAGCATTTAAATACCATATCTAACATTTATTTTAGTTGGGGAGGATAAAATGAAAAAACCTACGGTTTATGATTTTCCGACAACAATTGAAACAGAGAATTTAAGAGCTTGGGGTAATCTGGATATAGAACAAAAAGGAAAATTGATTATAGGCAAAAATGAAGAAATATATGAAGTAAGAGTATATCCATGGAGGTTTGAAGAAGGGGAAGTTAAGTTTTTATCAAAGATTGACAAAAAAACAAAAGATGTAACATTTATTATGATTACAGGGGATATAACTACAAATGAGCAAAAAGGACCGATTGAAAAATATAAAAATTTTGTAAAAAAATTTGAAAATGATTTAAAAGAAATAGCAGATATAGAACGACAAAAGGTTTTAACAGGTGAGGACATAATAAAAGAATTAAAAGGAGGATAAAGAGAATATTAGAATTTGAAAAAGACAAACAGTAATTAGATGAAAAAACCTGTTGAAATTTCCTATTAAAAAATTAGGTTCTGATAAAAAATCTTGAATATGTAATTAAAAATAACAAACTCTACTGTTTTAAGGATTTACTCAAATAAACACCATCGTCAGAATAACCTAACTTACGATAATACTCCTTCACACCGACACCACTGAGAACAAACAACATCTTCTTATCAAACTCTTCAGAACAAATGCGCTCTGCTTCTTCTACCAGTTCTTTTCCATATCCTTTATGTTGCAAAGCTTCATTTGTTCTCTTTCCAATAGAAAGTTCTCTTCCCAGAACTTTCAACTCACGTATTATCATACATGGTTCTTTTTTTAGTTCATACCTATGAGGAAGAACTACATCTCTTAATCTTAAATAACCTATTATAATGTCTTGTGTTTTTTCTTCAAGAGAAAGGAAGACTTCGATACCATTGCAAGCCTCATAATGACGTCGGGTAAATGCGATATCTAAAGTGTCGAAATCGATCTTTTTTTGTAACGATTTGTGACCGATTTCCCTACACCTAACACATCTACAAATTTTTTCATGATCTCTCATTTCGTTTTCAACAAATTGTCTTAGATTGCTTTTTTTAACACCTGAGCTAATCATAGGTGCGGGAACATCTCGTTGTATTCTCTGAATACGAACCCACTCAGGAATATATTCTTTCATAATCGCTATGAGTTTTGATGCTTTTTCATCGTTTAACGCCTCATAGCCACCAGATTTCCATATATCATAAAGTTTCGTTCCCTTTATTACGAGAGTAGGATAAATTTTAATCATATCCGGTTTAAATCTACCGTCCTCGAAGAGCATTCGAAAAGCCCTAAGATCTTTTTTTTCATCAGAGCTAGGAAGTCCTGGCATAATGTGATAACAAACCTTTAAACCAGTATCTTTTGCAATTCGAGTGGCATATATTGTATCAAGAACAGTATGGCCTCTCTCCATTTTGGATAAAACATCGTCATAAACACTCTGCACTCCTAATTCCACACGGGTTGTACCTAAACCAAGGACATTATCAACATGTTGCAATCGAAACCAATCAGGTCTTGTTTCGACAGTTAGTCCTATACAACGCAACGGTGCGGTTTCATTCTTTTTTTTGGCAAGTTCTAATGTCGGGGATTCTTCTTTGTTTAAGGCATCGTAACAGCGTTTTACGAACCATTCTTGATATTCTGGTAATCTAGAAGTAAAAGTACCCCCCATCAAAATAAGATCAACTTTATCTGTAGGATGACCTATTGCTTCAAGTTGATCTGTTCTGCTAGTGGTCTGTAAATAGGGATCAAAATTATTAAGTGATCCTCTCATAGCAGCAGGTTCATACCCTGTGTAACTCTGAGGAGTATTATTTTCTGGACCGCCGGGACATGGAATGCATCTTCCGTGAGGACATGTCCATGGGGAGGTCATAACAGCAACTATCGCAACACCGGAAATTGTACGCATAGGTTTCTTTCTCAACAGAGAATAAGTATATTCGTCATTAGAAAAATTAGAAGGCAGATGAGCTAAGATTTCACTATCTGGAGGTATTCTATCAATCTTGTATTTTTTACAAAGTTTAATCTTAGCCTTATGGAGTTCTTCTTTCGTTTGAATCTTTTTAGAAAAAATAAGATCGATAATTTCTGTGTAAAATTCCATTTAGCTTACATATAATATCTATAGATAAAAAATCTTTGTTAAAAAAATAAGAGGAGAAAGGATTTTTATTAGAACTCAAAAACACCAGGTACTTCATCTGTAGGTATGTACCGTAAAACAATTATTCCTATACAATTTGTTATTTCGTCTCCGGTTGTTACGTTTCCAGTTGGTAATGGATCGCAGGCACCCGAACCTATCTGATCTATATCACTCCACAATACGTTTTCAGGGTAGACATAACTTACGGTTAATGTATTATTCTCTATATCCATTTCAAACGAAATATCTGGTGTTACTGGTGGTTCATAAATGGGAAAATCAACTATGCCTAAAATGACTCCTATCTGAATCCATCGGAGTAATTTCATTGCCCAGTTAATAGTTCTCATAAGGGTAATTTTTGACTGGAAGCATAAAAGTATCAAGAAGCTTAAATAGAGTCTAAACAAACGATAGTAAAAGACTCTAAACCAAATTTTTTCTATGAGCGATTGATTAGAATCGGCTAATTCTTCTTGTAAAATATCTTCGTCGTCCATTTCCTCAATTTGACAAATGATCTCATCTTGAATTTCTGGGTTTCTTTCTGCCAATCCCATTATAAAATCTGTCAAATCGTCTATATTCATATTTTTTATCTCCTTAAAAATTAGCTGGTTTTGTTATTCCGTTTAATCCTGTTTTTACTTGTACTGCACTAGTCGATGGTAGCAGCATTAGAATAAAAACAACAAAAACACTACCCACAATAATTTTTTTATTCATTTTTTCCTCCATTATTTGATATAATAAGTGAATATATATAATTAATTCTGAAATTTATCTAATTATCCCAAAAACCACGTGTCCTAGCATAAATTAACTCTGCTTTGAGAATATCACGTAAAAATTTTATCTCTAATTCTTCAGATTTTTCAAGCTCTCTCCAATTGTATCTCCTAAGAATGCGGGCAGCAGTATCAGGCCCAATACCTCGTCCCATTAAAGCAAGAAAGGCAAACTTCTTATAACTTAAGACAAGACTTGCATTTTTGTGAAGTCTTCTTAATTCTCTATCTTCCTCCTTGGTTCGATCTTTTTTTGTCAGTAATTTAGCCAGATCCTTATTGTATCTTCTCAGGACAGCAATTTTTATTGCACCACATTTGGAACACTTAGGTTGTAAATCTGCTCGACCAACAGATGTCGTCCAAGAGTGATTACAATTGGTACAAACAAGGAGAAGGTCAGTATCCTCTAAGCGTTTTTTTAAAGCCATAAGAATCGATCTATCAGCCTTCTGAGGAACCATAAGTCCTCTAATTGTTTCAAATCCAGCTATGGCAATAGGTGAAAGTCTCTGTATATGTATAGCTATTTCATCATTCTGTATCTTCTGAAGAACTTGTTTTGTATTTTCGATATCCATTCGTTCCCAAACAAGCTTATCAAGAGCCTCTTCAAATATAGGTGATTGCTCAAAAAGACCAAATAGCCGCCTAATTCCTATAGTCCTATAATCAGAATCCTTTCTCAAAGCTCCAAATTTTCGTGCTACATGTACAAGTTGCCATCGAATATATGTAGAATTTCTTAAAATGGTTTCAATTAAATATTCAAGAGTTTCTGGTTTTGTTTTAACAAGAATATCTTTAACTCTTTCGGCAGGTATTCTAGCTGGAAGTTCAAGATTTATTCTGTATGAATCGCTATTTATTCCTATGCTTTCTCCGAGAGATTGTGCCAAAATTGCGGAAATCAATCTTCCCAAGGTCTCATTTACCTTTGTCCCAAAACATGCGTTGATAACCAGGGTTTTATCTTCAACTTCGAGCGTTATTGTTTTATCACTAGGAATAATAAAACCCTGTTTTTTTTGATTTGACACATAACGTAGAAACTTATCAAATGTTTCTTTATCGCAAGGATATTCCTCTATCGTTTTATTTTCTGAAGCGAACCTTCTAAGCTTTCCCACTTCTAAAGCAACCTCAAATGGTACAGGAATGTCCTCTCCCATCCATGAAGGGACGGTTCCCATTTCTTTAACAGAAGAAATTAAAAGTTCGTCTTCATCTCGCTTGACAATAACCCAAGGTCTTCCTCTTAGAATAAACTTTTCTCCCTCAAATCCACTGCTTAAAACAAAGCTTTCATCAAGTGTCCCAATTGGTTTTCTTGTGCTTATATCAACTGCTGCATATGTTTTCTCATCTGGAATCATAGAAATATTTTCGAGGAAATAATGTCTTGAATTCAAACGCTTAACAAGATAGAGATCTTCGTTTTCTTCTTCAAACCATACAGTACGTTGATTCTTTAATTGTTGTAAAATACTATCAAAGGTTTTCCAGGATAGATCATGAAACGGATATGATCTCTTGATGATTTCATATATTCTTCTGGCCTTAATTCTCCCATACTCAAGGGCAAGAGAAATAATTTGATTGGAGAGAACAGATAACGGATTCTGTCGTACCTTAAAACGTTCTAATTCTCCACCAAGTGCCTTTCGAGCAATCACCAAACTTTCAGCTAAATCTTCTGGATTAGAAGAAAGAATTAACCCCTTTGACGTCATCCCAACTTTATGTCCAGAACGACCTATTCTCTGTACAATCCGAGTAACATCTCTGGGGGAATTATACTGTATAACAAAATCTGTATTTCCAACATCAATACCTAGTTCCAAAGAAGAGGTACATATCAGAGATCTCAGTTTGCCACTTTTAAAATCATTTTCAGATTCAATTCTAGCATTTTTAGATAATGAACCGTGGTGAACACCTATCTGCATATCGTCCTGCCACATATGAAAACGAGAAGCAATGATTTCAGCCCCATCCCTAGTATTTATAAAAAGAAGTGTTGACACATGATTATCAATAATTTCTTTGCATCTCCTAAGCGAAGCAAAAGAGATAGGCTCAATCGAAAAACGGTTTGCAAAAGCATAATCATTTTTTTTAACTGACGGCAACTCAACCCTAATATCAATATGTTTTGTTACATCTACTTCTAGTATAGTTACATCGCGAAACTCATCTTTTTCTTTACCTCCTAGAAAGCGAGCAACTTCATCCGGGACACCGACAGTGGCAGAAAGACCAATTCGTTGAAAACCATGTCCTACCTGTTTTGTTAATTCAGTCAGCCGTTCTAAACCTATTGCAAGCTGAAAACCTCGTTCATCACAAGCTAATTCATGAACCTCATCGACCACAATCCATCTTATTGTATTCAAATGCTTTCTTAGCCTTTTTCCAGTAAATAAAATTTGAAATGTCTCCGGAGTTGTAATCAACATATCAGGTGGATTTCTTGACTGTTTTGCCCGCTCATTTTTTGGAGTGTCTCCATGTCTTACAGCTACGTTAATACCGAGCACTTTTCCCCAGTCAAAAGTCCTTCGTAGCATATCTCTATTCAAAGCACGTAATGGGGTAATATACAGAATTGATATTCCCTTCTCTTTTATCTCATGCCCATACGGTGATTGTTTTTCCAAGAAGTTATGAAAAATGGGTAAAAGTGCAGATTCTGTTTTACCAAGTCCTGTGGGTGCTATTAAAAGAACATTTTCTCCTCGCAATATGGGAAGAATCGATTTATTCTGAGGTTCTGTAGGCTTTTCAATTTTTTTGGAGAGAAGTACATCTCTTATTTTGGGGGATAGTAAATCAAAAGCTGATTTCATTTCTTTGTTTGCAATAATATCCTATTTTTATTACTTTTCTAAGTAAATGGTAAGATTCAGAAAAAACATGATTATTTTTCATTTTGACTTTTTTCCACAGCAAGTTTAAATATTATTAATGACAAATAATAACATGATATGTGATTAGAAAGAAGGGAAGATATTTGGTATCTACCCTTCTGGGAGATGTGGGAGCACTGGGGATATTTGGTATCTGCCAGATGCTCTCCTTCGCATATCAATTATTTTTATCCATAGTAATAATTGTTTTACCCATTTTTAGTTTAATATAACCTTAATCTTAAAACCTAAAATCCCTACAATATAAATGTACGATGGGATACATAAGGTTTTTTAGGATTCTTGGGAACCCCAAATAAATGTATTAGGATAGAAGTGTTCATTAGTTTACGAATGGGAACAATCAATGGAGCTTATTCAGTCATCCCATCCATCCTCTCCATCTTCCCAAGGTCTCAGAGGATGGTCTGGATAATCTGGTGTAGGATAACAATTTATCTTCAATTATTTTTCCCCGATTAACTCTATAAGTAACATTGTTTTCTTCATTATAATAATGTTTCTGTTTCAGAGGGTTTGTTGCTAAAGTATTTTTTGTCGCTAAAGTCTATATTTATAAGGATTGGGAGGGGGTCCAGACCTAGGGTGAGGATTGGAAGCAATCCAGAAAAAATATCTCTCAACTGCATATACACCATGTTAGACCCCCATAATAATTTCTGTTAATTCTGCTTTATATTACTTTTGCATTACTGCCAATATTTTTTTGTTTTTTAGCCCAAAAGAATCAATGACAGGGAGTAGCATTTATATATAATAACGACTATTAGAATAATAATGGGAGGTATAAAAATGAATAAGAAAATAATTGGTATTGCAGTCTGTATGACTCTATTGATGCCAATGTTATTAATGACAGCTGTTGCAAATGAATCACCAACTACATCAATTATACGAGGTGAACACCACGTAAATTCAGGTGAAACCGAACGAGTTACATGTTATTTTTATGGATTAGATGGGAGTGTAATAACCTGTATAAAAGAAATCACAGAGTTTGATGCGGAAAAACTTAGCAATCAACTACAAGCTGGGAGCAAAGCATTTGTGACACTGTATTCATCAGATGCAAGTGATGAAGAAATAATTGAAGCAGAGGAAATTATTGATACTACCCTAACGATGATGGATGATTTGGGTGTACTACCAGAAGGGATAAGTGTGGAAGAAGCAAAACAACTATTACATAACCCTAAAAATCAAGCAAAGAACTCCACGATTCTGGGTGTTATTGGCTCTGCAGGTGTTGGATTACTTAGACCATTTCGTCCAGTTATAGCATTTCCAAAAGTGATAGTCTTTTGGGCATATTTATTAGGTGCAACGTTTTCTGTGGGATTAAATGGATTTAATTCCAAATTAGGTCCGCAGTTGGGATTCGCTTTATTCTTCGTTGGCTTCATAGCAAGCATAGGTATCACTGGTGCCTTTTTCGGCTTTACTCCGTTTACCTTCTACTTATAAAAGCTAGAAGAATTTGGAGTGGATGAGTAAGAGTTACCTCTACAAAGAAAAACCAAATAGTTCATTAGGAAACCCACCTCTCTTCTTTTTTTAATTCATACAATTATTTACTGCCAATATTTCTTTGGTTTTTAGCCCAGAAGAATCTATGTCGTTTAATATTTAATCTACCAACAACCTAATAATTCTGCGATAATTTCAAAAGGAAGAAGAATTATCATTATAGGAAATAATAGAATA
>CP070724.1:1668974-1672024 GCA_020350825.1 Thermoplasmatales archaeon
GCTTACCACCAGCTGATAAAAAAGATCGCATTCAAGAAAAAGAGTGAAGAAAATATATCCAGGGCATTTATTGATCAAGGTGTATTTTTAATGGGAGATGATATTCACCAGCTGCTGTATTTTTCAGAAGTCAGGCGTGAATCCATGGTGGATAAAGGTTTTGAATTTGTAAAACGTAAAACAGATGATGGTTGTCTCTATTTTATTGTAAACCAGGCAGACAGCGCCTTTAATGGTTGGATGCCAATTCAAACACGAGCCGGATCTGTTGCCATTTTTAATCCAATGTCAGGAAACCACGGACTGGCTGCATGCAGGGTTTTGGATGATGAATCAACAGAAGTATACTTCCAGCTTGCGGAAAGGGAATCGTGTATTTTAAAAATCTTTGATGAAAAGATTTTGGCACCGGATTATCCCTATACTAGGGTAAAAGGAAACATAACAGAGATTACAGGAGAATGGGATATACAATTTCTCACCGGGGGTCCTGTGCTTCCAGAAGACATCAAAACTCAGATATTGACTTCATGGACCGAACTGGATGAAGAAAATGGCAGATCATTTTCAGGAACAGCCCAATATATCATTCAGTTCGAAAAACCAAACATGAAAGCTGATCTCTGGATGCTTGACTTTGGAAGTGTATATGAAAGCGCAGTCGTCAGCCTGAACGGATTTATCCTGGATACTTTGATCACAGCACCCTATCGAATACAGTTTTCAGATGTAGTCCTGCAGGATAAAAATGATTTGGAAATATGCGTATCCAATTTAATGGCCAATCGTATTGCCTTCCTGGATAGGAATAATATTCTCTGGAAAAAGTTTTATAATATTAACTTCCCGCCAAAGAACCGTGAAAATCGGGGACCTGACGGTTTATTTACTGCCGTTGATTGGGAACCTCAAAAATCAGGTTTAATAGGTCCAGTGAAAATAATACCTTTAGTCCGTTGTGCAAATTAGATAATGGTATGTTTAACATGATTTAAAGGTCTGCCTGTGATGAACTTATTGATATATTGCACAACAGGATATTGAATCAACAGCGTCCTTAACCCTGTTGAGACTGTCGGAAAAGTCATCTTACTACAAATCCCTGTATGGGCGAAATAAAAAGGCATTAGCCTTTTATCTCTATTTTTCCCTTCTCCATAAAATCCTAACGGATAAACTCCTACCTACCCAATACTCTTATATTCTATTCTCTGGAGTTAAGGCGTAAGCCTTTTATCTTTTAGTCCTGACCAACCCTGTCAGAATTATGCGTATAAATCTATATTTATTAAGAATATATGTACTTTTCTTTAGAAGAAAAGTACTATAAAAAATGACAAACCGCAGTAAATTCAAGAATATAAAATAGACCCAGATAAAACATCGTTTTATTACTGCAAATGCACAGTCATAGAATGGCTTTACATTTTTAAAGAAGAAAAATACTTCTGTTAGGATGAGGTGATCTCAATTGATTTGGAGCAATTGTGAATTTGAAACAGTAACGTATTTTCTCTAAGGTTGATTATTGATGGTAATAGGAGGATTTATCCCCCCCAACCCTTCGGGATGAATATCCCTCCACAAAAAGACCCACGATGAATATCGAGGGCTATCAGGAAGTTTCGGTTGGTTTTTCAACCGGTTATTATTGCCGAACCCATAGGAATTATAAGTATTAACATATTAAAACCAATGAGAATAGTACCAACTAAAAGACAATTCCTTAAATGGAGCCTACCAGGGAAGGCAGGATATGTTGGTGGTGTTTTAACAGTTATACTGTTTTTGGTGTGGCTAGTAAAAATAATAATTCCCAATAAAGATTATTCAAAATTGAACTATGATATTTTATCAAAACTTGAAACTTATAATATATCTGAAAAGCAACTTCATGAGTTATATTTCCAATTGTCAAAAGAAAGAAAAGAAAATATTAATTCTGAACTCTGGAATGAATATGCTTCTTCAATTTTAAGAATATATAATGAGTTAAATCCAAACTCTGAAATAACATTATGTGATTCAGTTCTTGGCAAAGTTACAAATAAATTTAGAAAAATTGATATCTCAATTCGGCAAAAAGTTGCTGGACAAACTTTACTATTGTCTGTCAAATTGCATCCATGGAAGACTACGATTCGAGAATCTGAAATAATTGGCTTTAGGTATTTGATACTAGATATCAATGCCTCAAAAGGTATAATTATTACTAATTCCGAGGTTGATACAAACATAATAGAATTTGCAAAGAAGAATTTTATCAGTATTTGTTCACTAAAAGACACTGAAACGAAAAAATGGGGAAAAGAAATTTCAATCCCAGTAATCTGGATTGAAGTTATTCCAAAGTTCCATCTTATGTATGAAGTATCTTTCAAAGAAAATGATAAAATTCATAAGGATCTTATTAGAGCTATCTTTTCATATAATTACGGGAAAGAAACTTTTACTTATTTAGCCTGCTTAATTCATAAACTTACAAAAGCGGGAATTTATATACAAAAACAACATGAACTTAACCTATATTAGTAAATAATTATATTTGTAACAAGGATTTTTAGATAAGAAATAGGAGTCGAGATAGATTTTTCATGGATTTTTTCAAATCTGGGCGTACTTATCCTATTTCCTTTTCGGAATAATAGGTGATTCAAATTTAGAAGATTTATCATCATTATATATATCCAGATGAACAACACGAGATCCATATTTTAATAAGATCATTTTTTAAAGGAAATGAAGATGGTAGATGGATCTTTACTTTTGTTTTTAGTTGTCGCACGCGGGCACCGATCTTTAACAATTTTAGCCGGATTGTATTGAACTGAGCATTTGCGAATTCAGTGTTTTTTAGATATAATCGTTTAAATGTGTGCAACAGGACATAAGCAATACTGTGCAGAAAAAGACGAAACTGATTGGCTTCAAAACTAGAACATGAGGTCCTGTCTGAGGCAAGATGGTTTTTATGTTCTTTGATCATAAGTTCCATTTCACCTCGGCCGCAGTAAATTGTTTGATAAATAAATCGACGTTGAGCGTTCTTT
>CP070724.1:1672124-1675068 GCA_020350825.1 Thermoplasmatales archaeon
ACATAACAATTTACAGAGTTCTTTGTTTTTCTCATTTGGAATTCGACCTGCCCGTCGATCTGTAATCAAACCTTTTTCGTCGATAGTGCAGAAATTACCTCGAGCTGCGACGTCCTCTGATTTTAGATCAAAGCCGATGCCATAAGCTGCTAGGACGCCACGTCCTACTTGATATTTAATCGGATCATAACCAAACAAGCTTAGATGACCTGGACCACTTCCAGGAGTAATCCCATTTCCTACAGGTGTTTGTAAACCACAAATACTTTTAGAAGCTAATATGTCAAGATTTGGAGTGAAAGCTTTTTCAAGTTCTGTAGGACCACCTAATTCTAAAGATAGACCTCCAACTCCATCCATTACAAGCATTACAATTTTTGTATCAGCAGGTTTCACAAGTTTTTGTATAAAATCTAAATCCATATTTAACAACTCATCTCTCCTGTGTGATTCAGATTCCTGATGAGTTGGAATATTTGGATGGATAAGAAGTTTTTGTACATTAAAAATAAACACTAGTTTTTATATAGATGTTTCTATATAAAGAAAAGGTTTATGGATGAAAAAAATGTGAAATGTCCTCAGTGTGGCAAGATAATAACCTGTACTGGTAATCCAGGTGAAATCGTAAACGTTACATGCCCGTCTTGTAATACTTTAGGAAAAGTAACATTTGATAGAGTCATATCTATAGAAAACGCAGCTATTGAGGTTCATAATCTCAGAAAAGAATATGGTGATCTTATAGCTGTGAATAATATATCTTTTGCGGTAAGGAAAGGTGAGGTATTCGCATTTTTAGGTCCAAATGGTGCAGGAAAAACTACAACGGTTGAAATGATAGAATCAATTCGAGAAACTACAAATGGAGAAATAAAAATATTCGATAAAGTTATTAAAACCTCCTTTGACGAAGTAAAAGAATTAATTGGTATTCTCCCTCAGGAGTTTCATTCTTTTGAGAGACTTACCGTTAGAGAGACACTTGAGTTTTTTTCAAAACTTTTCAAAAGACGTGCAAATATTGATGACATTCTAACTGGTATGGATTTAGAGGATCAAAAGGACAAATTATACATGAATCTATCCGGTGGATTAAAGCAACGTGTTGGTGTTGCTATTGCTTTAGTTAATAATCCTGAAATTGTTTTCCTTGATGAACCTACAACAGGTCTTGATCCTAAAGCTCGTCGTGAGGTTTGGGAGTTTATTGCGAATCTTCGTAATCAAGGAAAAACTGTTTTCCTAACGACTCATTATATGGAGGAGGCAGAATATCTTGCTGATCATATTGCAATTATTCATAAGGGTAATATTATCGCCGAAGGAACTCTTGATGAATTAATTAATAAATATGGTCAGGGAACGATTCTTCATGTTAGAAACTGTAAGGATAGAAATGCTAGTAATATTTTAAAAGAAAATGATTTCGATGTTAGTATTAGTGGCGATAGTGATCTTGCGATAAAAATTGATAACAAAGAACGAGTGCTTGAGATTTTATCGCTTCTTAGACATGAGTGCATCGAGTATGATAGCATTGATATTAGACGTTCAAACCTTGAAGAAGTTTTTTTACATTTAACAGGTGCACGTCTCTCGGAGGAAATCTAGTATGAGACTTGAGATAATTATCGCTAGTTTTATAAGCGATTTAAAAACCTTTGTTCGAAGTAAAGGTACATTGTTTTGGACTTTATTGTTTCCGGTAATGTTGATTTTAATTTTTGGTGCAATTTTCTCAGGGATGGATGAAACTGAGATTGAAATTCAAGTGTTGGATCTTGATAATTCACAATTTTCGTATCAATTACTTGATGTGTTTAATGAGACAGGTTTAATTGAAGTTATAAAGGCTGAGATTTCAACTGAGGATAAAGTTTTATCTTATATTCAGGATAATGATCTTAAACGATTTCTTGTAATTCCTCATGGTTATGGAGAAACTCTTATCCCTCCAGTTGATCCTAATGCATCAGTTAATTTAACATTTTATTATGATCAAAGTGAGCAAAATTCTAATCAAATTATTAGAAATGTAATTTCTAATGTTATACAGTCAATGAATATGGGGTTCGCCGGTGGAAGTAATGTTATTGGAATAGATGATGTTAAAACTATCTCAGGGGATTTTGGTTTTATTGATTTTTTCTTACCAGGTATGATTGGATTTACTATAATGCAAACCTGTATCTATGGAAGTCTTGAGCGAAATACCAAGTTTAGGAAGGATGGAATACTTCGTAAGCTTCTTACCACTCCGATAACTAGATCTGAATGGATTTTTTCAAAAATGTTATTTCAACTGTTTCTTTCATTTCTTTCAGCTATTCTAATAATTATCATAGGAATTCTAATATTTGGACTAAATATCAATATCACATTTTTGATGATTGTAATCGTTATCGCAACTAGTTTTTTGTTTACTGGAATGGGAATGGTCATTGGTAGATTCGTTAAAGATGAAGAATCTGCTAGTATGGCGGGTGGCGCTGTTACTTTTCCTATGATGTTTCTAGCAGGTACATTCTTTGAGCTGGAAATGATGCCAGAATTTCTGCAAACTTTTGCTAGGATTCTTCCTCTTTACTATGTTAACGAGGGTCTACGAAATGCTATGATATATTTGAAAACTGAGGATGCAATTTATCATAGCCTGATTGTTTTAATTTTTGCAGCTGTGTTTTTTATAGGTGGTATCCTACTTACAAAATGGAGAGAAGATTAGTTTAATTTAAAGTGGAGCGAATAATGTGTAATGAGTGTTTTTGAAGAAATCAAAGTCTAAGTTACTCCAGTCATTAAAATCGCCTCTTCCATGAGATCCATCTGAGTAATCAAGGATTTGCCATGTATATCTGTAGCTCATAGTGCTTTTGTAGTTATTATATTTCCAAAATTCTTTATACAATGGATTAGCAGCAGCTCTATTGTCAATGCCTCC
>CP070724.1:1675168-1761001 GCA_020350825.1 Thermoplasmatales archaeon
AAGGTTTTAATCCATTTATCAGAGGGGAAACGCACCATCGGTTTTATTCCTCCTGCATCAATTCTGCCATTACAGCTGCACAACCTCGTCCTTCAACACCAGGTAACCTAGAAACTTCAACATCAAGTACTGGACCCTCTCGACTACAAACTGGGCATTTTCTCAAAAGTTTCACTCTGTCACCTGTGATAATAAAACCAGGATAACTTTCAGGTATGGGATCTATAAAAGCAAAACGGCCAAACTCATTATATCCAATTGGATTTAGTTCCTCATTCAAAACAATTGGGATTACTGTTGGAGGGACATGCTTATAATGACCTTCGCAACTTAGAAAAATTGAGCTGCATTCGGACATAGCATAAACATCGTGATATCGATCTTGTGTAATTCCGAGAATATTTTCCACTTTTTCTCTGAAGATTTCTTCAGGTGCCCGTTTGTCTTCTTCAGCCTTCCAACCGCCACCTGTAAGTACTTGACTATCTGGAAGTTTTACCTTTCTTCCCTCTTTTATCATTTTTTCTAAAATACGATTAAGCCAAAATGGTGGACCTGCAATATTTGCTCTCCTTCCCTCTTTTTCTAAATTTTCTAGAAGATTAATTATTTTTGCATCAGATCTTTTCTGAACCATTGGGCTGAGCTTTGACATTGCTTTTGCCTTAAGTTTTTCTTTAATCCCAATTGCTTCATTACGTTGCATCCGTAAAAATGATGTAGTAATTTTTGTATCCTCTAGTGCTACATGGATATTTTCAGGATCGTATAAATCATATGCTATTCCAAAGAGACTTGCTATTGTAAGATTGGTTAAACGAGGATCTGGAATTAGTAAAATAACAGTATCATTCGGGTTATAATCCATTAGTTCAACAACAGATCTCATTGCATTGTATTTTAAACGATTCCATGAGCCAGTATCACGTGGAATAAAACTAAAGCGACCACTAGTACCGCTGGTAAACATGATACTTACGCCTTTTTTATTGAACTCTTCAATAACGTTATCATGATCTGGAGTTTCTGTTCTAAACGTAGGCATCGGAGTGGAGCCTGTATATACATTATCTAACCAATTGAGAAATCCTTTACCTTCAGGATAATCCTTAAAAAATGAATCTGGTACAAGTGGAATTTTGTTGAAATCTTCCTTAGATTTTATAGCATCTGGGGTAATTTTGTTTACCCCACATAACCGACGATAGAGGGTGTTGTTTTCATAATGATGATTGAAGCTGTATTTTATGGCATCAAAGGTTAATTCTGCTGTACTTTGGTAATTTTTAAAATAGATATTTTGTGTGAAAAGAGCTTTATCAATTGGTGTCCAATTTTCTTTTAAAGGAATGAATTTTCCTATCCTTTTTTCAAATTCTAAAGCTGCTTTAGGTATCATTTTTTAAATCACTTTTTAATCTTCAAATTCATCTGTTATTTCTGTCAGCGCTACAATTACTCCATCAAGTGGCTTTATTAATTTAAGTGCCTGCAATTTACTACCCTTGACCTTTAATCTATTTTTTAAAACAGCTATCCCCAGGCTCATTTCGCCTTTGAGAACGCTTTTATAAGTTCCATAGTTGCCTCTTACTTCATAAATAGCTTCTTTTTCCTCAAAAGTATTACCAGTATTTACAATAAAATCCTTTAATTTTCCGTCCTCAAGTTCAAGGTAGAAATTCATCGTTATATCGTCTGGGGGAATATGCTCTACCACTCCAAGCAATGATGTAGTAATACTTCTTAGGTCTTTTTCTGGATCGAGTTTTTCAAGCATATAATTTTTACCAATCTCAATCCATTCTTCTGAAAGAAATTTCACCATAATTATCAGTCTCCCAAAACAGTATCAATTAATTCATCAAACAGTTCTTCTTCTTCCTCGGAAATTCCCTCAGGTATTGGATACATGACATGTTCTTTTCGATATATTCCCTTGAAAAGATAGTTTAGAATCGTCAGTCCCTTACCCATTACCAAAGTTTCTTTCATTGATTCAATGAGAGACTTGCTTACTCTTTCACATTCATCTGGATTGTTATGATCATAATAATAGTCATATTCCATATAAGCAAACTTTCCATGATCAAGTGGACTAATAAAACCAAGAGTATGTTCTAAATTATATTTTTCTCCCATCTCATCAAACATCTTAATCCAGTTAATATAATGATCTTCATCACCAGTCCACATAGCTGCTCCTGGACCCATGAACATTTGCTGTCTCATCATTCTTGTTGGAAGTATTCGGAATGCATGTAACCAAACGATATCAGTCATTTCTGGTTTAGAATATACTTTTGTGAAAAACTCTTGGAGATCCTCATCAAAAACTTTAGCAACATTTTCAGGTGAAGGATCTAATGCTTTTTCTAGATGTTTTCTCATTGGTCCTGCAAATATCGCTTTGAGTGGATCATCTTCTTCAGAGAGTATTTTCATAAATTCACTATCTCTAAGACTTGTAAATCTAGGTGCACCCAATATCAAACTTTTCATTAAGGATTCATCTATTGTATAATCTACCATATCTTCGACTATTTTTTTATCATCTTTATTACAAACAACAGCTACTACATAGTTAAGTTTCAGATAATTTTTACATACATAATTAAAATCTTTTGAGATTTGTAGAGTTGGACTTAGAAATTCTGCCAGATATTTTCGTGAAAGAACTGCAAGTGATAATCCTACATCACGTTTTCCTAATTTTATTAAAAGTCTATATGCATCTCTTATATTATCAAAGGGTACTAGTACAGCTTTTTCATCATCCCAAACAGGATGAAGTTTAACAAACGCTTCTGTTAATATAAAATTTGGACAAAGAGTTAGATTTGTAAAACCTGGTTCCGTAGAATATGGATTTTTCCTCTCCCAATCACTATGTTTTTGAATATTTCCTTCTTCATCTACTGTTGTTAAATCAATAAAGTTGTCTGCCATAGCACCATATTTGTTCCCCCAAGTTGAAATAATTCCAGTTGTTAAAATATTTGAACAAACATGAGCTCCTGCTTCTGCAGCAAGTGCCCTTAATTTATGTCCGAGTGCTTCTTTTTGAAGTTCAAACATGGTAATTCCGGCACCTACAGTTGCAGTTTGGCTTTCAGGATGAATCTCGAGTTTTTTCAATCTATACATATCAATAATTATTCCTTTCTCAAGTGAAATACCTTTTACTAAAACAGTTGGGGCAGCTGCTGAAAATGCAGTTCCACCACTTCGTGGTTGATAAGGGATATTATTTTTAATAGCGAATTTGACAATTTTTGAAACTTGTTCTGTATTTTCTGGCATTACTATATAATAATTTAATTCAGCATCTCTTGGAACAATAGTCATTGTGTAGGATGAAATTATAACGGGATCATTAGTTGCCCATTTCTCTCCAACAATTTCACGAAGTCCTTGTAAAATATCGTCCTCAGGAATTTTTTGAAATTCACTTTCATCTAATCCATCGACATACTCTTTCAAAGCTCTAGCAACTTTTTCTGGTCGTAATTGAGTTGTAAAATTACATTGTTTATCACAAAAACCACAAAAATTACATGAATTGACAATATCTTTCAATGCCTCTGTTGGCTTAATACGACCTGAATCTAATTGTTTAGCAATTTCCATACGACCCTGTGGCCAATAAGCTAAAAAACCATGTTTTCTACCTGCTGAGCATACACCGGAACCAAGAAAATCAAATCTACACATACCACAATGGGTACCTTTTTTAGCTATAACAACTGCTTCTTCAAAAGATGTTTTTTCGAAAGTTAAAACATTATCTGATGTCATATTACCCCCCAAATTATAATTTATATGGAGAATTATACCCTTCTCACTATTAAAACTTTCCCCTTAGTCCTTAACAAAATATCTAGATTGTTGAAAAATAGATACTAAAATAAAGAACATGCAAAGAGAATTATGTAAAATATCAGTTATGATAATGATTGTTAATCTTTATTTTTTTAAACTGAGATTAAAAGATGAAAAAAGGAAAATAATATTAAATGGGATAAGGGTAAATGCTATATATTACAACCTTATTCAGGACTTACTTTATAATTTCCTAGAGGTAAAATATAATGGCTCGTATGCATGCTAGAAGAAAAGGAAAATCAGGGTCTACCCATCCTATTAGAAAGAAACATCCTGAATGGAGTTCACTTAACCCTAGAGAAATAGAGGCGAGGACCATAGAACTGGCAAAGAGTGAGAAAACCACAAGCGAGATAGGAATGATTTTACGAGACCAATATGCTATTCCAGATGTAAAAATTGCTACAGGTAAAAAGATTATGCAGATACTAGAAAAAAACAACATTAAATCCGAGATACCAGAAGATTTAAGAAATCTTATACGAACTGCTTTAAAGTTAAGAAAACATCTTGATGTGAATAAAAAGGATTTGAAAAATAAAAGGAATTTACAGCTTACCGAGTCAAAGATAAGACGTCTTACAAAATACTATCATGCAGAACATAGGCTCCCAAAAGGTTGGAAATACAGTCCTGCCCAAGCGAAACTGATGTTTGAATAATCACTATCTTTTTTAGGTAGTATAAGTTTTTACTTTTAAACATGTCAGATGATATTTCAAAATTAAGCAAAAAAGCAGTAAAAATCGTTTTATCATTACCAAAGTCCACCAGGATAAGGGTTGTTTCTCATTATGATGCTGATGGAATTACTGCTGCAGGTATAATATGTAATGCTCTTTATCGTGAAGGCTATGATTTTCATGCAACGCTTATGAGAAATCCTTTTGATAAAGGTCTAGAAAGATTGTCAAAAGAAGAAAATGAACTGATTATCTTTTCTGATATGGGTAGCGGACAAATTGAAACTATAGAAAAACTTGGATGCAATGTGATTATTTTTGATCACCATCAGTATCTTAAGTCAGAAGTTGGGAGAAATGTTCTGCAAATAAATGCAAATCTGTGTGGAATAGATGGCAACTATGAAGCATCTGGCGCTACACTTAGCTCTCTCTTTGCAAAGATACTCAATGTTGATAACGAAGATTTATCTTCTCTGGCACTTGCTGGTGTGATTGGCGATAAGCAACATATTGGTGGCATTAGAGGTTTAAATAAAGAAATTTTAGTAAATTCTCTCAAGAAAGGATTTCTAAAAGAACAGATGGGTATCAAACTTTATGGAGATTCGATATTTGATGCACTCTATTTTTCAATTGACCCATACTACAAAAGTTTTTCTGGCAATAAAGATGAAATTGAAAGAATTCTCGGTAGAATAAATATTGATAAAAATCAAAAAATTGAAGATATAGACAAGGACAAACTGATACGATTGCAGTCTTTTCTTTTATTCAAACTTATAAAAGCAGGTTGTCAAAATAATATTTTAGATGTTGCTATCAGTAAAAGATATTTTTCCAAATCACTAGGTTGTGAATTGGAACGATATGCAGATCTTATAGATGCATGTGGGAAGAATGGTTATCGAAGTCTTGGATTGTCAATCTGTCTTGGTGATATTAATGCTTTCGAGGAGGCGAAATCCGTTGAAAAGGATTATAAACAAAAAATTCTTAATTATCTCATAGAATTAGAAGAAGGCAAGACAAGAGAAGCAGAAGGGATGAGGTACTTTTATAGTGATAGTTCCTCCCTCGGCGGCGTTGTTGCAGGAATTGCTATCAACTATATTCTTGATGAGAAAAAACCGCTGTTTTCGATTGCAAAAAAAGAAGATGAAATCCATGTCTCTTGTAGAGGTAATCAGAAACTTGTAAAGGAGGGATTGGATCTTGGAGATGCAATGAAAAAAGTCACTTCAGAATTAGGCGCATACGGAGGTGGACATAAGATTGCAGCAGGTGCTACCATAACTTCAGAAAAAGAAAAAGAGTTTTTAGAAAAAGTTGATAAAATTCTTGTACAACAGTTAAAGGGATAGTATGAAAGTGTCTTGTAAGGTAATTTTTAAATACAATAATTCAGAGAAAACAGAGAAGGTTCTACGTTCCATCAAAGTCGATGATTTTAATTTTGTTAGATCCAAGTTGAACAGGAATAGGCTTGAGGTATTAATTGAAAGTAAATCTGTGTCATCACTTATTCATACGCTAGATGACTATCTGGCTTGTATATCTGTTGCTGAAAAGATAATAGATAAGAATTAAGTATACTTATATTATAACTATCTAAACATGAGATTTGATTTAGAAGCACATTTTACATTTAGCAGTGACATATCTTCCATAAAAAAAGATATGGAGAAATTTATTTCTGATGCTAACGAAGATTTGATAAAAAAACATTATAAGGAAATTGCTAATATTGAAATTTTTAAGATTGAAAAAAACTCGTTATTTCTCAACATTGTTTCTTATGGAAACTTTCGTCCACATAATGCATTACTTCAGATAAAAAACTCTCTAGGTAAAGAACTCGGTAAAAAATATCATATTGGGATTAGAGAAATAGATATACATGATTACAAAATAGAATTTGGATTAGAACAAAAACCTTTGAAAGATATATCTATTCCTTTTGCCAAAGTAAAATCAAAAGGAAAACAAGTAACAATTATATTGCAAAATGTTTCTGAGGAGTTTTTAAGAAGAAACTATATTGACAGAATGATTAAGGTTGTAAAAGAGAAGGTTGAAAACCAGTATTATGAAGGGAAAGGGGAATTCTGGGAGTCTATATGGGAATCAGAAGAAAAAAAACCTATTTGGGCAAAAGATCCGACAGAAGAAATGGTCGACCTTGGTTGGCTAAAACAAGGCCCTACGAAGGGAAAATGGTTTTATCGACCTCAAATCGCAGCAATATTGAGGACTATGGAAGAAATAGCCATAAACGAAGTATTGAAACCTCTTGGTTTTCAAGAGATTATAGAATCTTATGTAGTTCCCTTTGACATTTGGTTGAAAACCGGGCATTTGGAAGGCATGCCTGGCGAGTTTTATTATGTTGCAGAGCCAACAACTCGGGATGTTGAAAAATGGCAGAGATTCATTGATCTTACTAAGATTACAAAGGAGATATCATTTGATGAATTAAACAAGAATCTGAGCACTCCACATGCGGGGATTTGCTATGCTCAGTGTCCAGTTATCTACTGGTCTTTTAAAGGTAAAACAATATCAGAAAAATCCCTCCCAATCTTGGTTTATGATAAAACTGCTGTTTCTGCTAGATATGAATCTGGAGGAAGGCACGGCATAGAACGGGTTGATGAATTTCACCGCATCGAACCAGTTTACATTGGAACGAGAGAGCAGCTCCTTAATCTTCGCGAGAAGTTATTGGAAAGATATAAGCATGTTTTCAACAATATTTTTGATCTTGAATGGCGTATGGCATGGGTTACTCCTTGGTATATGCAACAAGCAGGAAAAATTGGTGATGATAGCATACAACAAGATACTGGCACCATCGATTTTGAAGCATATATGCCTTATCGTGGCAGCCGTAAAGAATCAGAATGGCTTGAATTTCTAAATCTGAGTATCCTTGGAGACAAGTACATCAAAGCATTCAACATAAAAGCTCAGAAAAGTGAACTCTGGAGTGGGTGTTCAGGCATTGGACTTGAAAGATGGGCAATTGCATTTTTAGCGCAAAAAGGATTAGATCCTAAGAAATGGCCACCAGGTTTTAAAAGCTATATGAAAGAACTACCTAAAGGCATTGAATTTTTATGAAAATATGAGTAAAAAGAACTTATCAACATATAAGAGAAAATACCAAGCATTTAGACATCACGCCTGGGCAGGTCTAGGATTTCTCTCAGTATTACTAGCTATTAGAGTTATTTATCCAGAATCTTCTGGTATATTAACACCGATAATTTTTATATTGATTATATACGTCGTGGTTGCTTTACTCTTAACATACAGATATCGGGCAGGGGTTTCTGTTAAAGAAGAGGTTATACAGGTTCAACCATCAAGTAAAGTCGAGAAAGAAATAATAAGAGCCGATGTTGAAAAAGAAAGATTAAAGATAGAGAAGAAAAAAGCAAAGGCTGAAGTGAAAGCAAAGAAAAAAAATAAATAAAAATATGGAAAAAACCTTTAAATAGAAATCACTATCCTAGCGCTGTATGGCTAAGAAACGTAAAGAGAAAACAGATGAAGAAGAATTAGATTTTAAATTACCTAAGTTCGATGAAGAAAAATTTTTAAATAAAGAGCGTAGAAATATTAAAACATTGTTTATTTCCTTTCTCTTTGGTTTTGTAATTGCCCTCATATCATTTGGCTTTTGGATTCTTTTAAGTGGGAGTACTTTCCGCTGGGAGTTGATATTATTACTTGGAGTTTTTAATATTCCATGGATAAAATATCTGTTTCTCAAACTAGACATTGATCTTACTGATTTCGGACGAAAAGGTTGGTTTGGATCATATGCCATCTATATCTTTACATGGCTTATTGTGCTCATACTACTTGTTAATCCGCCATTTTATGATGAAGAAAAACCAAGTGTTGATATTGTTGCATTGCCAGGTATGCAAGAACCAGGTGGAACAGTAAACATTGTTGCCCACATAGTTGATAATGTTGGAGTAGAAGATCAAGATATAGATTTCACCCTGATCTATCCAAATGGTACAATTTTTTCCCCAGAGTTTACTTTTGAAAATAATATCTTCAGGTATGCTTATGAAAACCCCGACAATATATCTGGAGAATACTCATTTACCTTAACGGCAACGGATGTTAATGGCCATAAAAATGTAATAAATAGGACTTTTGAATACAGCGAGGATGCATTAAAAATCATCTCCTCTCGTTTTACAGACATTAGAAGTGGTGATGCTATTATTATAAACGCAGATAAAAAAATAAGCTCAGAAAATTTTAGAGTTTATTATCGTATCAATAACGGTAATGAAATTAATGCTGATAGAAAGGACAAAGGAGATACTGAAAAATATGAGACAGTTGCCGAATATGAAGGGTGGTCAGAAAACTCCAATGTTACAGTAAAAGTTTACGTCGAAGTTTCTCATTATTTTTTAAATATAAATGAAAATTTTACAAATACAGTAGAGGATACTACCAAGTATAAATTTTCTACTGGATCTGATTCAAACATAGGAACTGAACCTGCTCTAAATAATAATGAATTAACTTATAATCTACCCTATCCACGTATTACCCCTGTTACTCCAGGATTTGAAGTGATAGTGTTCATACTATCATTAATCGTTGTTGCTTTAATTTTCAAATACAGAAAGAAAGATAAAAAGATATGAACGAATTAACACAACTCTGTAAACTCTTAAAAAAGGATTTTACTCCCAGAATATGCAATCCATCAAAACCGGTTCGATGTTGGTCTGAAAAAGACATTCTAGATGGTAAGATGGTGGATGCTTATGTCATTATTTTCAGAACGAGAGGTTGTTCATGGGCCCTTAAATCTGGATGTACCATGTGCGGATATTTTAATGACAGTCTGTGGAGTAAGGTATCGGATAAAGATTTGTTAAAACAGTTTGATAAAACCATGGAGAATTATTCCGGAGAAAAATTTGTTAAAATATTTACTTCAGGCAGTTTTTTAGATGATAATGAAATTAAACCTGTAATTAGAAATAAAATCCTGCGTGAGCTTGCTGAAGAGGTAGATAAAGTATCGGTTGAATCTAGGCCAGAGTATATCACAGATGAGAGACTGTCAACCGTAAAAGAAATTTTTCAGTCTAAATCGTTTGAAATTGGATGCGGTCTGGAGACAGCAAACAATTTTGTACGAGAACATGCAATAAACAAAGGTTTTACATTTAACGAATACAAGAAAGCTGCTCTAACAATGAAAAAGTTTAGCCTCAAATTAAAAACATATATTCTCATTAAACCGCTGTTTTTAACAGAAAAAGAGTCCATTAACGATAGCATTAGTACTGGTGATAAAATTAAAAAATATACTGATACAATATCATTTAATCCAACAAATGTTCAACGCAATACAGTAGTAGAATATCTTTGGAAAAGAAAACAGTATAGACCTGCATGGTTATGGAGCATTGTTGAAGTATTGAAAACAAGTAAAAATTTAACGGGAAATATAAGAATTCAATGTGATATTGCTGGTGGCGGGAGCATAAGAGGTGCACATAATTGTAACAAATGCGACCGGAAATTTCTCGATGCAATAGCGGATTTTTCCCTATTGCAAGATACAAAAGTTTTTGAAGATCTTGATTGCACTTGTAGGGAGAAATGGCTCGATCAACTTAATATTGAAAATTTAAGTTTTGGTTCTTTGGTTGATTTTTCTGGAAGATATCAATGAAAAAATATGTAGAAAAAAATGATTTAATTGTTCTAATCGATTCAAATTTTAAAAAATATATTGTTGACATAACTAGTAAGACAGATAAAATTAAAGGAGTAGGAGTGCTAGATCCAATTAGTCTTATTGGGAAGGAATTTGGAAAACAGATTGAAATTGGAAATAAGCAATTTTGGATCTTATTACCATCGGTACAAGATAAATTACAAAATGTACATCGTCGCGCTCAAATTATTTTATCTAGAGATGCTGCCCACATAATTATTAATTGCTCGATTGAATCAGGACAGTACGTACTTGAGGCAGGGATAGGTTCTGGTTCGTTAACAATAGCTCTTGCAAGTGCTGTAGCACCCGGTGGTAAAATAATATCATATGATGTCAGGAATGATTTTATAGAATATGCCCTGAAAAATATTAAAAAAGCTAGTTTGGAACAATACGTTATCACAAAATTGAAAGATATCACAAAAGAAATAGAAGAAAAAGATTTAGATGCAATAATTCTAGATATACCCAATCCCTGGGAAGCTATAGAAAATGCATGGAATGCATTGAAAATCGGAGGGTATCTCTGTTCGTACTCCCCACTTATCTCCCAGGTTGAAAAAACAGTTAAAGAACTAAGAAAACACAATTTCATCGAAATTAAAACCTTTGAAAACATACAGCGGGAATTAGTTGTTTCCTCCCATGGCACTAGGCCTAGTTTTGATATGCTAGGTCATACTGGTTATCTTACATTTGCTAGAAAAATTCTACAGTCGTAGGTTAGTTATTTCAGATTTATTTATTATGTTTTTCAAAACTACAACTAGAAATATTGAATATGATATTCGATATATGAATAAAATGGTCAAATCAGCTAATGATAGTTGCTTAAACCTACAAACCAAAAAACCGGATGTAATTGTAAGACTGTTGATTTTTTTAACTAATAGAATGTCAAATTTTTTCTGGGGAATTGCAGACATTCTGTCTAATAAATTCGATAAATTTGCTGAAATATATGAAAAATCAATAGGATCTGAATATATAACGGAGTACAAAACATTTGGTCTTTCACAAGACAAAAAAGTATTACATATTGGCTGCGGTGCATACCCTTTGACTGAGATGACACTTGCAAAAATTTTTAGTACAGAGGTTACAGGGATTGACAAAAATCTTAAAGCTGTAAAATTAGCGGAAGAATTTATCCACAAATACAAATTAGACGATAAAATCAATATAGAACATGGGAATGGGGTAGATTATTCTGCGAATAAATTTGATGTTATAATTATTTCAAGTTGTGCGTATCCTAAAATAAAGATTCTGCATCACATTTTTAAAAGTGCTAAAAAACAAAGTATTATCGTTGTTAGAGAATTAGATATTGCTTCAAATGATATTTTAGAATGTATTGATTCACACGAAGATATTATTCTTGAGAAAAGAATGCACCATCCGGCTCCTCTACTAGTACTAACCGGCTGGGATGCTTTCTTTTTAATAAAAAGATAATTTATTCTCGGAATTTCCAAATTATTCTTTTTGTGAAATGGTAAAAAATTTATTTTTTTACCATACATCACGTTGGAAGAATGTTAGATCTATACGATTCCAATCATCATAATCATTCTTTCCACGTGAACCATCTGAGTAATCAATTAAATAATAAGTGTAATGATAGTTCATGCAACTTCTGTAGTTATGGAATTTTGACCAGTCTTTAAAAGGAAATACGCTATCCGGATTATCGCATCCTGGGGTATTCCCACGGAAGATACCAAGAGTATGTCCTATTTCATGCATTATTGCACCAGCATAGATAATTGCTCGTTGGTAGTCTTTATTTAAACTTTTACGTCTAAATGCATTAATCAAGGGATATTGTTTTAATGGGCCAGCATCATGATTCTTAGTTGAAATCTGAAGACTATCCAACAGATAGTGCTCTTCATCAATTGTAGTTGAAAAGACAAAACCTGGATATCGAGCGGAATTATATATAATAAGGCAATAATGAAAAGCCCCTCTTTTCCAATTATTTGGGGAACCATCAAGGAAATAATTAAAGTATAAATTTTGCAACTCTTCGTCTGTTGTTGATTCATCAAATGGTATCTTACCGCCATTATTATCAATATGGAGCATTATATTGTGTTTCGAAAATGCTACAATCATCAATTCCTTTGATAAATTTGGTACAAATGATCCTTCGCTGTTAGGTCCTATTTCCATTTGATCTATTTCAAGAAAGATATCCTTTCGAAATGGATCAGATTTCCATTGAGATGTTAGATATTCTTCGACGTTGTCTAATCCATCTTGATCGAGATCCAGATTCTTATGAGCCTCTGGTTCAAATGGATCATATTTCCAAAAATGTTCATCCCACCATTGACTGTAGTAATGACCCCATTTATGTTCCCATTCAATTGGAACACCATCATTATCTGCATCCTCCCCTGAGTTATCTATCTCGGGATCTGTTTCATATACGTTTATCTCCGTCCAATATGGGATGCCATCGCCATCAAAATCGTTTTGATAAATATCAAACCATAGTTCACAATCTCGTTCGTTTTGATAGATGCTATTATCGTCGCATCCATTGAGTCGCCCATAACCACTTGGATCAAAGCTTGCTGGCTCATAATTAGCGTAGTCATCTCCCCACCAATGGCCAGTTTTTATGCTATAAACAAGCTCTACATCAAAACTGTCTAGATAACCTCCGTAATCTCGACTGATATCGCATAGTCTGTTGATACCAGGGTTCCAATCCCATAGTTGAATTTTTATGTTTACAAATTCTTCTTCATCAGGTACATTAAGTGTTGCTGACCATTCTGGATTGGAAATATATTTAGTATTATGCCAAACAGTACTCAAAAATTCATTATCATTAATGAACACTTTAACGAAGAAATCAGGGTCGCTGAACTTATCAATTTTATCTATTATAAAGTATCTAATGCCTCGTTTTTCAAGGGATCTTATTTGTTGCAGTTCAAAAGTAACAACAACATCAATTAATGGGTCTAAATCCGTGTTATCAAACCTTGCTTCTGTAGGTGAATTTTTTAATTTTATAGCAATAGCAGAACTTGAAAATAACAAAGAAATAGTTATTAAAAATACCCACATCGCTCTTATTATAATTGTTTTATTCAATATTATACCCCCGATTAGTTTCCTAATAGTACAAACTCTTTTATTTTTGGTATTAACCAGTTATTTATGTAATTAACGGGCCCATATATTGTTTTTTATTCTATATATAGTTTTTTATTTCTTAATAACAAAGAGCAGGGGAAAAACTTTAAAAAATAATATAATATAAACTATTTTATAATATTTAATATAACAATATTTAATCCATAAGTAGCAAACTTGAAATTATGATTTATAAGGATAAAAATAAATCCTGATTACATTAAGTAATTAACTATAGTTAACATTTTATACACAGGGTTGATAAGATAAAAAAATTAGAGAAGAACCTTATATCAAATAATTACAATTACTTTCCCAATGGTTTAATAGTTTTTATTACTAATTCTATAAATGATATTATCGACGAGGATTTTAATTTCCAAAAATAATCTCCTCAAAACCTCGTTTATTAACAATAATCGTAACGTTTTTGTAATCAAATCTCCTTTTTTGAACTATTCGAAACCATTGAGTAAATATCTGAGATTTTCCTGATCGCTTTAGTTTTCCTGTTTGAATCGTTAGGAGCATATGGTATTTTTTTAAAAAATGGAGAAATAACATTAGTTCTTTCACTTTTAGGTCATCTCATAACAAATGAATATACTGGTTTCTATGTGTTTATAGAATCAATTGTTGTTAGAGGGAACCATAAAAAGTCTGAATTTATTTGAAATAAAAGATACACTTAAAAAAGATACTCAAGTTAAAAGAAAGTAGGCAACATGATTAAAAAAAGTTCATCAGACAAAAAGCCACTTGTAGGATTCTTCCCTCTTTTTTATAATCTTGCTGAAAGCGGTCGTGCTGTAATCATCGCTAAACGATATAAGGAGCTTGGTGGAAAAGCCATTTTTTTTAGCCACGGTGGTAAATATGAATATCTTGCAAAAGAAATAGGATGTAAGGTCGTTAGAGTTAAACCCATCTATACTGAGCAATTCATAGAACATTTATGGAAGTGCTCGCGAATGGAAGAACTTAGACCCCCTTTTTCAAAAAAAGTTCTCTTAGAACATGTGGAAGAAGAGATAGCTGCGTACAAGAAAGCAGATGTAAAAATAATTTTAACAACCAACAACTTTCCGTGCAGTATCTCTGCTAGAGCAGCCCAAATACCTCTTATATCCGTAACGCCAAGAATAAAGGGAGAATTTACTAAATATCCTGATGATGCTGAATTTTTCTTTACTCGTTTCATACCGCATTCATGGAAACTAAAAATTCTCAATTGGTATGCTCCTAGATCTAGAATCTGGGCTAGGCCATTTGGAAAGGTAGCAAAAAGATATCCAGATATTCCAAGCCTTAGACTGACAAGCGATATTAATAAAGGCGACTACAATTTTTTCACAGATTTTATTGAACTATTAAATTTGGAAAAAACGGATATTTCTGCTAATGAACACTATATAGGTCCTATTTTTTTTGATGAACTTTTTGTGAAATCTTTCTCTGAAAAAAATTCTTTAAAAGAAGTAAATGATATCGAGTTGCATCTTCAAAAACCAGGTAAATCAATCATGATATCGTTAGGTAGTTCTGGAACAAAAGAGTTGATCTTAAAAATTTTAGAAACATTGAATGAAGCAGATTACAATGTAATAGCTGTTTATGGTTCAATTTTAAAAGAAGGTAATTTGCCTAAGTTAAATGATAATATTCTTCTAAAAAAATTTGTCCCCTCTTTGAGAGCAATAAATTCGTCAGTCGATTTAGCGATTCTTCACGGTGGACAAGGTACCATTTATACAGCTGCATATTCTGGAAAACCAGTCATAGGATTTCCTATGCAATTTGAACAACATCTTAATCTTGAGATGTTGGTTAAACATGGGATGGCCATTATTTTATCAAGGAAGTATTTCAAGAAAGAGAAATTGTTGCAAGGAATCGATGAAATCTTTAATAATCAAGATAAATATCTAAAAAATGCTCAAGATTTAGTTAAAAAACTACCAAAACCTGAGGGGGACAAAAACGCAGTGCAAAAAATTATTGAAATTCTAGAACAAAAAGGACTGATATAAGCATAAGTAGTAATTCATATAAGGGAGTTGAATATTAATAATGAGTAGACCTAGTAAAAAACCATTAATAGGTTTCTTTCCGTTATTTTATAACCTTGCTGAAACAGGTCGTGCTATACTAGTAGCAAAGCGGTATATTGAACTTGGTGGTAAAGCAGTTTTTTTTAGTCATGGTGGTAAGTATGAATACCTAGCTAAAGATTTTGGATATGACATTGTTAGAGTCAACCCAATCTACACTGAAGAATCTATAAGAAAAATAATAAGAATAAACCGAGGGGAGCAAAAGGGAATTCCGTATTCGGAAGCGTTTCTAAGGGAAGCTGTCACAGAAGAAATTGCTTTTTTTAAAAAAACAGGGGTAAAAATGATTGTGTCCTTCGTAAACTTTCCTTGTTCCATATCCGCTCGAGCTGCAGGAATACCGCTAGTCTGTATTTCACCTGCACCAGGAAATTTTCATCTAAGGATCCCTGATGATTTTGAAAACAATTTCACTCGTTTGATTCCACAATCAATAAAGATTCCACTTTATAATTGGATTTTCAAATATTCTAAAAAATTTTTAAAACCATTCAACATAATTGCTGAGGAATTCGGTCTCAAACCATTTAAAAATACGATGGATGTTGTATATGGTGATGTGACACTGGGAACAAATTTTTTAGAGTTTATTAATGTCTTTTCAGATCAGCAGTTGTTTCCAAATGAAGATTATGTTGGAATTATCTCTCTTAAAGAAGTGTTTTCAGAACGTTTTTCAAAAGAAAAGGCAAAAGCAATTGAACATGACATTAAACAGCATTTAAACAAATCAGAGAGATCGATTCTGTTAACTATGGGCAGTAGTGGTGACAAACGGCTCTTTCTCAACATATTACGTGGGTTAAACAAGACTAATCACCGAATTATTGCTGTATATACAAACATCCTAAATGAAGATGAACTACCAATTATTAATGAAAACATTCTCCTAATGAAATTTGTGCCATCCATTGAAAAACTGCATAACATGGTAGATCTCACGATTATGCATGGTGGTCAGGGAACCGTCTATGCTGCAGCATATGCTGGCAAACCGGTTATTGGTTTTCCTATGCAGTTCGAACAGCACCTTAATCTGGAAAAAATGGTTGGTCATGGTGTAGGTTTCATTTTATCTAAAAAATATTTCAAGGAAAAACACCTCCTGAATGCAATAAAAGAAATCTTCAATAATTATGACACTTACTTAAAAAATGCACAGATATTAGCAAAAAAATTGCCCCAACCAGAAGGAGATAAAAATACTGCAAACAGGCTTGTAAAGCTCCTCCAAAATGCTGAGGACTGATTTGGTTTTATAGGAAGAATTATAATAGGCAATAACCATCCAAACACAATATTTTCATGGAGCAAAAAGTCATGATCCTCAAAGATAATTTTACCTCAAAGCGTCCGGTAGAAATTGGGATCTTTGAAATGCGCCGTCATATACCTATATTATATACTTTTAGTAAGATATGTAAAACAAACAATACAAACGTGACCATATTCACAACTAAAGAACTATTTTCGAGATTGAAATCTTACATGGGGGAAAAAGATAGGAAAAACTATAACATTGTACTTAAACGAGACACTGAAAATATTTTTTCCTTTATGAAACGAGTTGAAACTATTTGTAATAAAAAAATCGACGTTTTATTTATCAATACAATCCATGAAACCATACTCGACCTTATCTATTATCTTAAATTTAATCCTAAGTCCAAAACCATTCTTCTTATACATCATGTCAACGCTTGGATGAAACCCAGGCTTATCTTCAATATAAAACATCCAATACGAACTATTGACACAAATCTCTCATCTACTTTAATTCGTAAATTCATATTTCCCAAATTCGATGCTATCAATGTTATTTATTACCCACTTAAAGATCACATTCGAGCAAACACCGATTACGAAAAGGAGATATTTACACTCCCGACATCCATCTTTGAAAATGTCAAAACAACAGAAGGACAAAAAGAAGATGGGAAACTGAGAATAGTGATTCCGGGTTTAATCCAAGAACATCGTAAAGATTACAGCGCTGTCTTCCCAGCCTTTGAAAACCTTTTTGAGAAATATAAAGGAAAAATTAAGCTATACGTAATTGGACTTCCAGTTGCTAAGTTTGGTAAGCAAGTGTATAACAGATTCAAAGACATGTGGCAAAAAGGTTGTGATATCGTAATATTTGATCATTTTGTACCCGACGAAATCTTTGATGACATTCTCATAAAAAGCGATATCATCTTGGCCCCAATACGAATCAAAACAAGAGCCGATAGTGACATCGAAGAAATATATGGGATAACTGTTGGAAGCGGTATCATATTTAATGCAATTCAATATGCTAAACCAATTTTTGTGCCGGCTGAGTTTAACATGTTGCCTGATCTAGAAAGCTCCACGTTGAAATATTCAGATTCACAAGAACTCGAGAAAATCGTAACAGAATTGATATCAGATTCAGTAAAGTTGAAGGGATTAAAGAAAGAGGCTATGAACAACTCACATAAATTCTCCTTAAAAAACCTTCAGGATTATTTCGAAAAAAACATATTAACATGGCTGAATGAATATTAAATCCATACAGTTATTTTATTTATCAAGTTGTCTTCCTGGTTAAAAAATCTTTCTTAGTCCTCGAATTTTTTCTAGTTCGCCTTTTACCAAGGTTTGCTTGCTGGAGGAGAGAGTCCAATCTATCTTTTTTACGGTTGGCTTTTTTATGAAAATATCCTCATGAATCCGCCCATCAACACTATTAGGTGTTGGAATACCCATAGATGTAAAAATCATGGGCAACACATCTTCAACAGACATATTACTAACTCTATAGTTTGTTTTAATTCCTTTACCGTAAGCAAAGAATACGCCGTATTGAGAATGATCCCCTGAACGTCCAGCAGGGTCTTGATTGAAAATATATGGAATATCTCGTTTCTTTGATTGCATTATATCATAGAGACTATTTGGGAAACGTATCCATTCAGCTGCAGTTGTACCTTTTTTAAGCTCGAATATAAGATCTGGAGGATCAACTGCATTTTTACCATAAATCTCGTTCCAGTGATACACCTTTTCTATAACTTGACTGCCATCATTAGGATCTTTCAAATCCTTAAGTAGTTTTGATACTTCATTACATATTTTTTCGTAGTCTTTTTCTTCCACTATCCCGTTTTTATATTTGTTTTTACGACATATTCGAATACAACGACCTTCTGCAGTAGAAAAAGCTATAGTCTTTGAAAAATCAATTAGTTTAGCCTTTGAAGCACCTGAAAAAAGAAGTTTTCTAATTCCTTTTGACTCCTTAAGAAACTTTTGTGGAAGGAGTTTTAAAAAATAATTTACAGCTCGATGAATCAAAAGATAAAATTGAGAAACAAGGCTATTATATGGATCTTGAGAAGGTGTCAAATATTTGACATTATATAAGACATTATCTGGATAAAATATTTTTTTAATTTCTTCAAAACCATGATCAGAAACAATAAAAAAAACTGCATTTGGAAAATTATCAATAATCTTCCCGACAAGCTCATCAATTTTCTGATAGCTCAATAGCAATAGATCCTTTTCTTCGAAGAGAAAATGTTGTGCAGTATCTGTACCGCGAAAAACGATCATAGTAAAATCCCAGTCTTTTTCTTTCATTAGATTTAACCCCACCTGTAAGCGAGAGGTCATTTGTTTATTAATATAATTCAGTAATTTTTCAGGAGCATGTTTTTTCTTACGTGAACGAGAGAAATCTTCGAGCCAGAGTTGTTCTAACTCGTATTCACCTAGATCATTTCTAGTCAATCGTTCTTTGATATTTTTAGGATAGGTAAAATTTGATTCCTTAGACGGAGTTAGTAATCCCGTAATCATTACCCCATTGATTTTCTCTGGGGGATATGTTCCAGGAGTATTGACTATAATATTCTTCACTCCAATGTCTGTTAAATAATTCCAAATAGCAGGAATTTTCCTATCTCGAGAGCTAATGAGATGTGGTTCTAGAGTACCGGTACTTTCAAAACCATAAATTCCATGTTTACCTGGGTTGCAACCGGTGACAATGGAGGTCCATGCTGGTGCGCTGAAAGGTGGAATGGTGGATTTGAGCTTTCCCCATGCGCCGTTTTTTCGTATCTTTTGATAATTTGGGAGTTTTCCATTTTCCATCCATTTATTCATAAAGTCAAGAGTTGCACCATCTATTCCTATCATTACCGTTTTATTCATGGTTATTATGCCTCATGATTTAACTACTGAATCTTTTTTGTATGGTATTAATTTTATTCAATGCATGCTTCTTGATTTAAAGTTTATAAGATATGCTATACTTTTTTGTATTTCAGATATATATTAAACCATTTAAAACATAATGAGATTATTATGAAAAACATGAAGAAACCCCTGAATTTGGATCAACAATATCTAAATAGATTAGAGAATGTAACATTTAACCCGATATTCATAATGGGTGTGCAAAGATCGGGAACAAGCATACTCTATAAACTACTAAGTGAGACAAATAGCTTCAACATAGTTACAGCATACCATATCATCAAATATAACGAACTTCTACACAATAATATAAAAAAGTTGGAGGGGAAAATAAAACTCGAACTTGAAGAGTTCTTTAAATATAAATCTCAAACTGATAGAGGTATCGACAAATTACAGATAACTCCTGATTTTCCTGAGGAATACGGTTTTATATTAACTCAAAAAACTGGGCAATCGAAATTAACCCATGAAACACTAAAAATCTTTACAGAGTTCTGCAAGAAAATTCAATTCATATCAAAAAATGACAACCTACTATTGTTAAAAAATCCATTTGATTTCTCTAACTTTGTATACATTAAATCAGTTTTCCCAGAAACCAAATTTATCTTTATTCATAGGAACCCTATCAAAACATTAAATTCTCAACTTAAAGCGATGAGAACGCTATTGGAATACAAGAGTGAATATATGGCATTGTTATCACCGGAATATGATAGAGTTTTTGATAATAAAATTCTTTTTAATTATTATCGATTTATGTACTCTTCTTTTGCACCGATTAGATCTAACAAAGCTATTAAAATTTTAGTTAAATCTACAGATTTATTTTTAGAAAATATTGAATCACTAACTCGTGAAGAGTATATCTGCACTAGATATGAAGATATATGTAAAAAACCTGAAATAGAAATTGAAAAAATCCTAAAATTCCTAAACATAGAAGCAAAGTCTCATGTACAATACAGTGATTTTATTAAACCACGTAAAACAACAAATTTAAAAGAAATACAAAAGAAAGAAAAATTCATACTCAAACGGATGAAACCTTATCTATCCTATAACAAATATTTAGAAAACAAACTGTAATAATTTTTCTACTAGTATCCCATTTTTTTAAGGTTTTCTTTGAGTGAAATTTTAATTATTGCTTTTTCAACAGTATTCAAGTTTTTCTTCCATTTGCCAACACTTGATTGAAATATGGGTTTGCTGGGAGAGTGTCGTAATGGTCTTTTTTCTATTTTAAAGTCGATGTTTTTTCCTGTTTTTGTGTTGAACCAGAAATCATGTTGTTTGGTGTGATGTTCGAGTAGTTCAGGAATCCATTTTTCTCCGAGGAAAGTCATCATTCGTTTTGTTTCTTTTTCAGGATTAGATACCAACTCTTCATATCTGGTTTCCATATACCGTTCTTTATTGAATTTAGTTCGGTATTCAAATGTTAGATTTATGCTTTTATTCCATTTTTTTATTGCATTAAAAATAGTTTTGCTTCCCCATCTTTCTTTAAATGAGCAGACAACATCTCTTCCATCTCGAATTATGTTAATAAATTGGCAGTCTGGAAAAAGTTTGTTTATAAAATCTACATAAAATATGTTATCTGGTGTTTTTTCAGCCCATCTTTGTTTTTCCTTTGATTTCATGTAATTATTATGATATGTTTTGAAAAGATCACTAAGTTTTTTAATATGTATATATTTGCTGAGTCCATAAGGTTCAAGTCTTTTCCAATTATTATCGATTTTTTCATTTAGTGTTTTAATAGATTCTATAAGATGAGTTTCGGGTCCACAACAGATATTTGGATGTGTATCAAGTATAACTCTAACCAATGTAGTTCCTGAACGAGGACAACCGATGATAAATATCGGTGGTTTTTCCATTTTATCTGTTTTTGGAATCATAAATGTTTAATAAATTTTTTCGCATTAACTGTTAAATATTTTTTGTATTTTGTAAAATAATGGGTGATTAAGTAAATTGTATAGAAAATATAAAAAGTGCATTTGACATATTTTATATAACTTACATTATGTATACAATATAAAAATTTGGTGATAAAATGGATTTAAATGGAAAGGTTGTTCTAATCTCTGGAGCCACAGGTGGCATTGGTGAAGAAATTGCAAAACAACTTTCTAAAGAAGGATGTAAATTAGCGCTTTTCGCCAGGAGAGAACAGAAACTCAAGGAAATTTCCACCAAATTAAATAACGACAAAACAAAATGCATTTTTCAAAAATGCGATGTAAAAAACAAAGATAATGTAAAAGAAACCATTGAATTTACTCAGAATGAATTTGGCAGAGTTGATATCGCGATATTAACAGCAGGGATATTAGCACCAAATCCCATTGAAACTTTCAATAGTAGTATTATAATGAATTCGATGGAAGTAAATTTTCTAGGTTATGTTTACTTTATCCAATACCTACTTCCCATTATGAAATCGCAAAATTCAGGAACTATCGCAGCAACCTCTACATTACCTGATCAAAGAGGAGTTCCAGGTTGGGGTGCTTATGGTGCTAGTAAAGCAGCACTGAGTTGGCTTATGGATAGCCTGAGGGCTGAAGCAAAGCAAAAATATAATATAAACTTTATAACGATAAAACCTGGTTCTGTTGAAACCCCAATGATTGAAGGCTATTACAGAAAGGGTGCTATTCAAGCGGAAAAAGCAGCAAAACTCATTATAAAAGGTATCAAGAAAGAAAAGAAAATAATTCAATTTCCACTCTCTCAGGTTGTCACGACAAGATTGACAGATCTATTTCCTCTTTTTGCCTATGATAATTTAGATATAGAAATGATGAAGGGTCATGGATATCCCGATGTTGAGGAAAAATAACAATAAATTTACGAGATGTTGGTAGTTCTGTAGATAAGATTACCAAGGATATAACAGAGATTTATCATAAAAAAGTTGGATTTTAAGTTACAATAAAAGTTAAAGAAGTCGATGAAATCTTAAATGATAAATATGCATGTAAATCGCCACCGATTGTTGTATCCCATGCAAAACCTAGAAAAAGATATAAGGTATTAGAGTTTAAGTCATGGAAGATATGGGGTAGCAGACGGATATGAAAATTACTGCAAAACATTAGAGTGCGTTCTCCGAATTCTTTAAATTCCTTTTCATAATACACTGCTTCATCAAAATGGTGATTATTATGACAAAGCGTGTTTACAACTTTTATGCAGGTCCAGCAACCTTACCACTCCCGGCTCTGAAGAAAGCACAGGAGGAACTATTAGACTTTCAAGGAACAGGAATGTCACTTATGGAGATTTCCCATCGTTCCAAAGAATATGCTAAAATGCATTCAGAGGCATCAAGTTTAATCAAGGAACTTATGAATCTACCAAATGATTATAAGATCTTGTGGCTCCAGGGTGGCGCCTCTTCACAGTTCTATATGATTCCCTTGAATCTTCAGCAAAAGGGGAAATCAATGGAATATGTAAATACCGGTGTGTGGTCTAAAAAGGCTATCAAGGAGGGGGGATTCTATGGTGATGTGAAGATTGTTGCTAGCTCTGAGGACGAAAATTTTTCCTATATACCAAATGATATTGAGTTTAGTGAAAATGCGGCATTCGCCCACATTACAGGGAATAACACTATCTATGGAACCGAATACCATGAATGGCCTAAGGTACCAAGCGATGTTCCTCTTGCCTGTGATATGTCCTCGCACATAATGGATAAGGTTATTGATCCAAAGAAGTTTGGAGTTATTTATGCAGGTGCACAAAAGAATATAGGACCTGCGGGGGTTACTCTATTGATCGTGCGGGAAGATCTTTTTGATCGAGTACCTGAAAATACTCCGACCTTGCAGAAATGGAAAATCCATGCAGAAAAGGACTCTTTGTTTAACACAGGTCCATGTTGGGCGATTTATATGTGCAAGCTTTCCTTGGATTATCTGAAGAGTTTGGGCGGGGTCCCTGGTATTGAAAAGATCAACAGGAAAAAAGCCAAGATACTGTATGATGTTATCGATAACTCTAGCGGTTTTTATAGAGGACATGCCAAGCCTAATTCTAGATCCTTGATGAACATTACATTTAACCTGCCTACATCAGAATTAGAGGTGAAATGTATAGAAGAAGGATTATCAAAAGGAATGGTTGGTCTAAAAGGTCATAGATCCGTTGGTGGCATGAGAGCATCTATCTACAACGCTATGTCAATTGATGGTGTACAAGCACTTGCTGAATTCCTGAAAGAATTCCAAGAGAATAACCAGTGAAAAAATTTGGTAAACTAATAAAGTAAAAAATATTTAAATCAATTCTTTCTTGTATTCATAAAAAAAATATTTTGTTTAAATAATATCCTCCAAGGTTAGAATTTTTTCTAAAAAATTAAAAATTATCTAATTTTCTTATTTTGCTGTCTTTTATAAGATTTTGAGTGGTTTTCCATGAATGTCTAACATGAGGAGGTAACTCTTTGTAGGTTTCAAACCAAGTTTTAAGAAACTGTTTAGTGAGTGGATCCGCAGGATAACCACTACCAATGGGAAGATTTAGCTTCTTTTGTAAATTTTTTGACAGTTTTTTTATTTTTTCATCTCTTACAGTTTTAGCGAGAATAGAAGCAGCTCCTACAATAGGGTACATATCATCTGCCCTATGCTTTGACACAATCGTTGGTTTAAAAGTTAGGTTTGATAAAATGTCGTTGCCAAAACGCTTTTCATTGACATCGGCAGCATCCACATAGCAAAATTCTGGTTTTAATTTATTAATAATTTTACTAAAAGCATATACTTCAATTTCATTTAATGTCATAACTTTTCTCATGTCATCTATGCTAGAAGCAGAAATAACTAAAATATCATAATTAACCGCAATTTCTTTTATTTTTTTAGAAAGAATTTGTCGTTTTTTTGGAGTTAATTTTTTTGAATCTTTAACTCCAAGTTTCTTTAATTCTAAATCATCTTCAAACGCAATCCCAGCAACTATTAGAGGGCCAATAACTGGGCCTCGACCGGATTCATCAACACCACAAATCATTCAAATCTAGTAATGTTTGTAAGTAAAAAGATGTTGCGGAAAGCAAATAGATAGACAATTTTTTATTATTAAATCATATTCAGCCCATGAATGCCGCCGTAGCTTAGCTGGTGGAGCGGCTGATTCGTAATCAGCAGGTCAGGGGTTCGAATCCCTTCGGCGGCTTATTTTTTTTATTTATCTGAATTTTGAGCTGATACAAGAGATAGAGCAAATCACACTTATTGATCAAACTCTAAAAATATAGACGATTTGGATAAACAAAATGTTTATATCAAATTGAACAAATATGCCAACATGGATTGGAAGACAATTATCTATAATCCTTATACCTTAGCAGGTATCTTTGTAATAATTGCAGTGATAATTTTAATATGGGCTATATTTCTATACTAGGTACCATTTAGTAATTCCTAGTTATACTGTAATCAGCTAGCGCCATCAATATTTTTTTACTTTCTGATCCTTCTACAACATCCAAGCACAATTTCGCTTTTCTCCTAAATTCTTTTAACTTGTTTTGTGCAAAATCTATTGAACCTGCTTCCCTAAATATATCTATAACGTCCATGATGTCGTTTTGAGTTGTCTTCTCATTTCCTATAATATCCATCATCTTTTTCTTGGTTTTACCAGTTACACTTGATAATGCATGTACAACCATCAGCGTGCGCTTTCCGTTTAAGATGTCACTCCCTACCATTTGTTTTCCTAATTCAGCCTGATCAGTTAGTATATTTAAAAGATCATCTTTGATTTGAAACATTAAGCCGAACAACTTTCCATATTCTGCCATGTTTACTACTTGTTTTTTTGTACCTTTACCTATCAAGGCCCCCCCTTTTCCTGCTACCCAATACAGTTGAGCTGTTTTTTTCTCGATCATAACCATGTATTCTGGGAGAGTAACGTCAAATCTATGAGCAAATTCTATGTCCATGGCTTCTCCCTCATAAAATCTTTTTGCTGCATCAGCTATAGATCTGATGATCTCTTTGTATGTTACAGATTCCATCTCGGGAGGTGCCATATAGGACAGCATCCTGTACGTTTCACCGATAAGTGCATCTCCAGCAAGTATAGCTAATGATAAGCCAAATTTATTATGAGTCGTTTGCAAGCCCCTTCGCCATTCATCCCTGTCAATTATATCGTCGTGAACCAACGTTGAATTATGCATATACTCAAGTGATATCCCCAAAGGTATTGTATTTTCTGGCACGCCTCCAACAACTTCACATGAAAGCATAGTGATAATAGGACGAAGTCTCTTCCCCCCAGATAGAGGAATCCATCGTAGTGCTTCATAAAATGTTTTTGTTTCCCGAGGAGTCAGATTCCCATTCAAAGCACTATCAAATATAATTGCTCTCTCTCTAAGCACCTTTTCTAAATCCATAAACTTACCTTATCCAATTACAAAATGTGCATCAGATTCCATTGATATTTCTAAAAATTCAGCCATCCTTAAGACTTTTATTCCACTTATAAACATTTCCTCTTTTATACCCATAGAAATCATAGATGTATAACAGATATATAAATTTACACCCATGTCCTTTGCCTGATACATTAAATTTGCGAGAATAGGCCCACCTCTTTTTCGAATATACGCCTCTTTCCATCCAATAGGCGCCTCTCCCCATCTGGCACGTCTTGGTTTATAGGCTTTTTTTAAAATGTTTACGCCACGTGAGGTAAAAAACATATTCACTTTCATACCCATTTGAATCCCCCCAACTCCAATATTAAATGCGGTTAATGCCTTATCATATGTATCCTCAATAACAACAATAGTCATGCTCCCTACTTTTTTTTTAATCTTTCTTTTCATTGTTTTTTCATACTCTCTCCTCGGAACCCTCCAAATAGCTTCTTCAATTTTTTCCATATTCTGTCACCGGTTATCTTCTCGCAGGTCAATTTAATATATTGTTTTTTGAATATAAATAGTTTAGGTTTGTGATCATCTAGATGAATAACCTTCTTTTTGATGAAGTTAAGGGTTTTGGATAACAAGTGTACAACAAATCCTTTATAAGTAAAAAAAGAAAACAAAAACAAAGAGAATTTCGAGGAGATTAAAATGTTACCCTGGAGTGCTTTGCCATGGAACACCATTGGCATAGTAATTGGATTGTCAATACTTGTACCAGTTCTCATCACAATTTTGTTTATGAAAATGAAAAAATTTGAAGAACTTGGTATGGTTATAGGGGTTTTTTTAATCATTCTAAGTGTTGTAACCTATTTTTATATAATTCCTCACGAAGTAGTTGGAGATGCAACAATCCCAGAAGAGTACATCTGGGAAGATGAAGGTGATGTCTATTATTGGGAAAAAAATAGTGTTATTTCAACAGAAGATAATTTAATTAACTTACCGCCACGTATAAAAAACCTTTTATCAAAACGCGATCCGATAGAGAAAAATTTCATAGGAAAGGAAGTAATTTACGTCACAGAATATGACCAAGATGAAAAAAAGGCAATAATTAATGATGTTATGTATGATGACAAAGGGGAAATATTTAAGGTTATCAATGGACAGGAGAAAGTGAGTGAATGGTATGGAATAGATATTCACCTGACAAGTCTGGAATATTTTAATGTAGATGCGGGACGAATGGGAATTCCAGCTAATTCCAAGGGAATTAATAGTGTAAGAGTTGGATGGGTGGAATCTAATGGTGAAAGAGAAGGGAGAGAAAACATTGTTTTAATTCGAGATATGAAAAAAATTAGAACAGGGTTTATTGATGGGGTAGAATTCTGTGTATGGGAATCGATTATTTATAATGAACCTATTACTTGGCATGGAGAATCATATATCTGTGATGAAACATTACGGTTGATTGTTGAGCCAAGGACGGGATATATAATACATGTATACAGGCATCTAGTGCTATCTGCTCATCTTTCACGATTTATTGATATATATCATCCTGATATTACTGAACGCCGTCCAATTTTGGAAAGATTTTTAAAATCATATAATCCTATTGGGGAAGCTGCAGAACTGATTTATGAGACCACTGAGGAATCACGAGACAGACATATTGCCGAGGTAAAAGGTTTAGATTTTCAACTCGTTTATCTTCCAATAATTGCATTTCTTCCAATTCTACTATTTGGCATTGCGTTTTTATGGAGGTACGGGGGTAGAAGCTACTACTGGAAAAGATACAAAGATTTCGAGAGGTAATAAAATGAGAAAATCCAGAATTATCATTTTATGTATAATTATCATATCTTTATACCTGAGTTATTCCCTTTTTTTTAATGTTATCAACACTGATGATAAAAAAGAACCATTCCCAGATGAAGAAATGCCTATTTACGGCGAGGAAGAACCTACACCTCCCGGAAATAAAAGAACAATTGATGCAGGTAGACATATCCTTGAATTGAAAGATGAAAGTCCTCATAAACTTAGTGTGAGAGAATGGTGGTATTTTAATGTCTTCTTTAACGAACCTGAAAGTGATCTTAAAGATTGGTCGATGATTATATCCTTTAATAAAATGGCAAAGCTTGATCTTAGATTTATAGATAGAGATAATTTATTTATTATTTTATATGATAATGTAGATGAAAGTTATCATTTTGGTTCTATAGATAAAAAACGTGGCACCCTTGAGGATAAAGGGCCAGGGGTCAATATTTACTTTGAAAAAAGTTGGGCGAAAGGTCAATATCCAAATTGGCATGTACATGCAGAAAATGTCGAGAGTAGTTTTATTGCAGATCTCGATTTTACTGCTGATTTCTTACCAGTTTGGGTCGAAGGAAGAAGTTCAAATTTAGTAATTGGAGGATATGTGGCTGGAGATTATTATATTCCAAGATGTAAAGTTGAAGGAAATATTATATGGGAGGGAAATGAGTACAAAGTTAGCGGAATAGGGTATCATGATCATGTTTGGGAAACTAACATACCCCGTTTTATCTCAAGGGGATGGGATTGGTTTAACCTCCATTTTGACAATGGATGGGAAATGTATATCTCAAAATTCCAACTTCGAGCCATTAGAGATGCTTATGCAGGATCCCTAACAATATCTCCAAATAATAGAAATATCGTTGAATTTTATAAATATAAAATGACATATGTGGAATCAGCTAATGCTAAAGATTTACCATCACTGATCTATCCAAAGAAAATCCATATAGAAGTAGAAAAAGAAGGTATGGCTTTAGAGCTTGATATTAGTGTTTATAATACAGGCGAAGTTGTCTTTAAAAAATCAAGAATTGGACTTTTTGAAGGACCTTGTCATGTTACAGGAACCTTCTCATGGTCTGGACATACCGTAGAGCTAAATGGATATGGTATGACAGAGTTTACAAGGGTAAAATATTTACTACAACGACCACGTATATTACAAACTATACAGAGTATATTACAAAATATACGATTCAATTGAAGAGAGATTATTTGTGGATAAGCCCTAATGATGTCAGTTCTTTTGATAATTTATCTACCGCAAGAGACACATCTGATATCTTTCTCGCACCAGTACATACTATTTTCCCAGAGCCGAATAATAGCATTGCAACACGTGGATCTTTTATTCTATAAACCAAACCTGGGAACTGCTCAGGCTCATATTCTACATTTTCCAAACCGAGAGCCATAGCAACTTCATTAAGATTAAGCTCTCCACCTAGATCAGATATAGCTACAATATTTTGTATTACTATTTCAGGATCCTTATAAACATCTACACCTAACTTTTTTAGCTTTTCTGCAATTATATCTATAGTGGCCCTCACATCTTCGATATTTTTAGCACCAGTACAATTTGCTTTTCCACTTCTGAAAAGAAGTGTTGCAGTTTTTGGATTGGACAATCTGTAAACTAATCCAGGAAACTGTTCTGGTTCATATTCAGCTTCTTCTAGAGATTGTGCTATTACATCTAAATCCAATTTTTCAGAAAAAGATGTAGACGCAACAATATTTTCTACTATTACTTCTGGCATATTTTTTCCTCCATTCTATAAAATTCCTAAAGACGAAAGTTCATTCGTCATTTTATCTAGAGCGGTCGATATTTTTTCCGGTTCTGATCCGTTGCAAACTATTTTTCCCGAATTAAAAAGAAGTAAAATAGTGTCGTGATCATCGGTTTTATAAACCAAACCTAGGAAATGTTTAGGATCGTATTCTGCATTTTCTAATGACCTTGCAATTGATTTTAAATTAAGGTTCTTTTTAATATCTGTTGACGCAACTATGTTCTGTATCTTTAAATCTGGCCGTTTATATACTTTTATTCCAAGGCTGTTTAATTTCTTACGTATATTTTCTGTTATTTCATGGGCGTCTTTCATAGTTTTTAGCCCTGTAAAAACAACCTTCCCTTTTGAAGAAAGCATTGCAACAGTTTTAGGCTTTTCAAAATGTATAATAAGAGCTGGAATCTCTTGAGGATTGTATCTGGAATTTGGGATAATTTCTGCTAACTTGTTGAGATCCAGCGATTTAGCAATCTGTGTTGAAGCAACGACATTTTCAATTTTTATGTCTGCCATAAAAGGAATTTCCCCTCCTGAAGTATATAAAGGTTTCTTATAAAGATTTCGTATTATCCTAGAAAAAATAATTAAATTACCACACTTTGTCAATGTCGATATCCATTGTGTCTTTTTTCTTTTCTTTTACCTTTTTCTTTCCATTAATTTTGTCAAGCAAACCACGAAACTCGTGAGTTCGGTCATCTATCCTTCTTTCACAACTTGCAACAGCCAGTTCGCCCCTTGTTTTTTCTATTAAACCTCTTACAATATCCTGTTTTCTTTTTATTGGAATTAACCCCGATGGATAATCTAAACTCATAATAGCATCATATATTTTATCCATATGATTGAGGTATTCGTTTGCTTTTGAAGCTTCTCCTTCAAGAATGAAATCGAGTGCACCTCTCCTTAATTCTCCAACAACATCACATAAGCCCAATAAATATGAACTGTATGTAGTTTGTATTGTATCTGGATCTGGTAATTCTTTACCAAGCATTATGTTATATAGACAATGTGCTTCTACAAGTTCTTGTGAGGCATTTTCGACATAACCTGCATGGAAAAGGTCAGGATACTTTCCAGTTAAATCATATAAATCTGCTAACTTATCAGATGCTTGTTTAATATAACTCTTAGCATCTTTTTTTAAATCTCTATGTAGAAATTGAATGGCTTTTCTACATCCAATGATTATATCTCTAGAGGATCTCAATGCCTGTTCCCGTATTTTGTCTTTCTCATTGATATGCTTATCTATTTTTTCTATTATGCCATCTAAATTTTTCATTGTTTAAAGTAAAACATTCCATATAATTATATTTTTCCATTACATTAAATCCTTATTTATCCAAAATTCAGGTGTTTCTTCATTTAACACTTTAATTATTTGCTGGGCACATACGGTACCTGCTCTTATCTGCCCTTCTTTCGTATTCGCTCCGATATGTGGGGTTAACACTACATTTTCAAGCTCCAACAAGGGGCTATCTTTTGGTGGCTCATTCTCAAATACATCTATACCTGCCCCAGCAATCTTGCCATTTTTCAATGTATCATAGAGTGCTTTTTCATCTACGGTTCCACCTCGGGCACAATTGATGAGATATGCAGACGGTTTCATTTTTGAAATCATCTCTTTATTGACAATATGGTGTGTTGCTGAAATATGAGGGAGATGAAGCGAGATAAAATCTGCAGTTTTCATTAGGTCCCCAAGCTCTTCTAACTTTTTTATTCCGTCTTTCTGCATATCTTCTTTTGAAATAAAAGGGTCGTAGCCAATGATTAACATATTGAATGCTTGGGCATATTTTGCAGTAAGTTTTCCGATATTACCACAGCCAATAAGGCCAAGTGTTTTTCCATATAATTCATTTCCTTTCAGTTGTTTTTTTGCCCATTCTCCATTTTTCATTGTCGAGTCCGCTTTTGTTAAATGTCTTGATAGTGACAACATATGAGCGATGGTCAATTCCGCAACACTGGCAGTAGCACCTGTAGGTGCATTAACAACCTTTATTCCTTCTTTAGCAGCTGTTTTTAAATCTACATTATCAACACCAATACCTGCTCTCCCAATTACTTTCAATTTTCCCTTTGCTCCAGTTTTTACTATATCTTCTATTGCCTTTGTTCTTCCTCTTATCATTAAAGCATCATAGTTTGCGATATTCTTAAGTAGTGTCTCTCCATCCATCTCATCAATAGTAATATCGTGACCTGCATCTTTTAAAAGTTGAATTGCTTCATTTGCCATTTTATCTGTGATAAGTACTTTCATAAATAACACTCAATGTGGGTATATATAACCAAATAAAAACATTTGTGGCAGCTAAATCATACGGAAATCAATTCCAGGATACTCCGCTTTTTCCCCAAGTTCCTCCTCGATACGTATCAATTGATTATACTTAGCAGTTCTATCACTTCTAGCTGGAGCACCAGTCTTTATCTGTCCTGCGCTAGTTCCAACAACAAGATCAGCAATGAAATTATCCTCAGTTTCTCCACTTCTGTGACTTACTACTGCAGTCCATCCTTCATCCTGTGCCATTTTTATTGCATTCAATGTTTCAGTAACAGAACCAATCTGGTTGAGTTTAATTAAAACAGAGTTGGCTGCATTTATTTCAATACCTTTCTGAATTCGTTTTGTATTGGTGACAAATAGATCATCACCAACAATTTGGATAGTTGTTCCCAGTTTTTTTGTCATTTCAACCCATGAATCCCAGTCATCTTCAGCAAGACCATCCTCGATACTTACAACAGGGAATTTTTTACAAAGATTAGCATAGAAATCAATCATTTCTCCTCCTGAATATGATTTTTTACCTATCTTATATATTCCATCATAAAAAAATTCGCTTGATGCCGGATCTAATGCTATTTTCATCATGTCTTCATACCCAGCGTTTTCTACTGCTCTAAGCATTAATTCTAATCGCTCATTTACATCAATTATCTGAGCAGGGGCAAAACCACCTTCATCTCCTATTAAAGTTCCCCCAGCACCAAACTTTTTCTTTAGTAATTTTGCAAGATGATGATAACTTTCAGAAATCATTCTAATTCCTTCGGTAAAACATGTTGCACCGGTAGGCACAAGCATATGTTCTTGTATTGAATTTTCCTGCCCCGCGTGTTTGCCACCATTAATAACATTACACATTGGTACAGGCAATTTGTATGGAGAAACACCAAATATTTCTCCAATATATGAATATAGAGTGAGGTTCTTGGCAGCAGCACCAGCTTTTATTACTGCCATGGAAATGGGGAGTATTGCATTAGCGCCAAGCTTATCCTTGTTATCAGTTCCATCTAACTTAAGCATTATATTATCAATTGCCTCTTGCTGACGACAATCCATTTCAATGATTTTTGGAGCAATTATTTTATTAACATTTTCAACAGCTTTTAACGTTCCTTTACCAAAATATCTATTTTTATCTCCATCCCTAAGTTCTAGTGCTTCATGTTTTCCAGCACTTGCACCGCTCGGAGTCATGGATTTAAAAATCCCATCTTCAGTTAATACATCTACTTCAACAGTGGGATTTCCTCGTGAATCTAGAACTTCCCGAGCTTTAATGCTGGTAATTTTAGACATTGTCCATCTCCGCATTTACGATATATGCTATTACATCATATAAATTATGTTGATATTATGATTTAAAATACGAGTATAAGGGTATATTTTTAAATAATTAGATGTTACGAAACTCTAATTTAAGTAGGAGCTAAAATGAAAAACATAGATTTGAAGATGATTGCAAAAGTCATTTTAATCGTGGGAATCATCTTATGCGGTGTTGCTCAGTTTTTACCGTGGGGCGAACTTGATCTACTGATCACCGAAGAACTTCAAGAACAAATATCAGTGCCAGTAGATATTAAAATCAAAATCAATTTTTTTCATTGGGGAGGTATGAGAATAAGTCCAAAATTCCCTGATACACCAGAATGGTTCCTCACACCTACAGATTTTTCCGGAATATCCGATTCCCCAGAAATATATGGAATCGCATTTGGAACACTATTTTTGTATTTTATTATTCCTTTAGGCCTGATTTCTTTTATAACAGGTATATTTGCCTATAGAAAGGGTAAACAAAAACGTAGTAAAAATTCTCTTCATGCTGCTGTTTCCTCCATAGCTGCTATTTTTTTCTTTATCATCTTTATGCAGCTGACATACTTGTCTAATATCGGGGGGTTTGAAAATGAGGGTTTTTCTGCAACCTATTACTGGTCTCCGGGTTTTTATTTAATGATAATATCAGCGATATTGTTTTTTATCTCCTATATTCTAATACGAAGAAAGGTCAAGGAGGTAAAAAATAGAAGAATCCCAAAAAAGGAAACAACCGAAGACGAACTTAAAAAGAAGGTATAACATCAAGTAAGGTAAAAAATAATTTTTCTTTCTTTTAATAAAAAACAACCTTTTAATTATAATTAGTTGAATAATGCAACTATACTAATTAGATAGAATAGGGATAGAGATTTGTTAAATAATGTGACAAATGTTGCAATATTTTTGCATAACATTAAAATATAATTGAAATATTCTTGTTTTGAAAGTATTCATGTGGAGAGGAGAAAAAACTTGGGTAGAATTATAAGGAAAGGTGAGGTGGAAAAACATGTTACTTTTTGTAGTTAAACTGCTCATTGCGGGTTGTGGGCTGGGAATTTTAAGTTGGTTTTTTAACAAGAACACAAAGATAAATTGAAAATAATAAAACTAGATCACATCAAAAGGAGAGAGATCTATATATTTTCAAAATCTCCTCCTAATTTTCCCTTTTTCTTTTGTAATTGTCGTGAACTACATGTATTTTTAGAATATATTTTAATATCATCTTAACTTAACAAAATTATGAACAAAAATATCATAATGATCGGATTGATTTTAAGTGTAATTTTAATTGTTGGTTGTGTTCAAACTCCTCCTGAATCTTATCCCAGCATCGAAGGGAATTGGATTTTAAGACATTATAGTTGGGAGGGGAATCTAACAGAAACAGAGAGTGTTCAAATCGAAAGAGATAATGACATTGTTACTATTTTTTCTGGAGATGAGGTTTTATGCAATGGAACAATAATTAAAAATAATCAAACTTATCCAAAAAATCATACGGATAATATTTTGAAATGTAATGACTTCAGAGGTCTAGGAGTTAATGTTATTTTTATTTATAATGAATCGTATCTTGAAACAGAATTGCCTCTATGTGAATCTTGCAACCCATCCATATTTACTAAAGAATAATTTTTCGATGGGAACTATATTATTTTTCTATTGATACTAATTCTATGTGGTTGGGAACAAATTGACACATATCGCTTTAGAAAATAACGATATAAATACTTTCTATGGAAACACTTAAAAATACAAATTAGTTGTTTCCAATGGAGGCATATGAGTGGTAGATGTTAACACCATAAGTATAGCAATTATTATAATCATATTTTTTCTGATGCTACTTGCTTCAGCAATAAAAATAATGGCAGAATATCAAAGAATTGTTATATTTAGATTAGGTAGATTACTAGGAATAAAAGGTCCGGGTCTTGTTTTTATTGTACCGATTATAGATAAAATAATAAAACTTGATTTGAGAACGCGGGTCATTGATGTTCCGAAACAAAGGGTTATCACTAAAGATAATGTTACTGTCGATGTTGATGCAGTAGTTTATTTTAGAGTAACAGATCCACAAAAAGCAGTTGTTGAAGTTCAGAGATATGATGTTGCTACAAGCTTACTGGCACAAACAACTCTTAGAGATGTTCTCGGACAAGAAAGCCTTGACCATTTGTTATCAAAACGGGAAGAACTAAACAAAAGCCTTCAATCAATAATAGATCAAGGTACAGATCCCTGGGGAATAAAGGTTTCTGCTGTAACAATTAGAGATGTGGCATTACCTGAAGAGATGCTAAGAGCCATTGCAAAACAGGCTGAGGCAGAAAGAGAGAAAAGATCAAGAATAATTATAGCTGAAGGGGAATATCAAGCATCAGAGAAAATGACTGAAGCAGCAAAACTTTACGAAAAGACGCCAACTGCACTAAGGCTGAGAGAACTTCAGACTCTTGCAGAAATAGCTAGGGAGAAAAATCTTATAATAGTTCCAGGTGGCGACATAGGAAGAGTGGCTGGAATAGCAAGAGCAGTTAACAAAAAAGTAGTAGAATGAAGTTAAGATTCTCTCTTCCTCTGTTATTCTTTATTCTTATTTTTTTATTCACTAGTGCATTTGCTCAAAATTCGAATGTATTAATTGTGGAAATATCAGATACCATTGATCAATCTACTGTTGAGATAGTACAAGAGAGTATTCAGGAGGCTGAAAATATAAATTCTCAAGCTATTATTCTCCTACTGGATACGCCGGGAGGGGGATTACAAGAGACTATTCAGATTTGGGAATTAATCCGAAGTAGCATCAAACCCGTTATCGGATATGTATATCCTCAGGGATCAGCATCATGGTCTGCGGGAACTTTTATTTTAATTGGTACACACATCGCAGCAATGGCGGATAATACTGTAATTGGGTCTGCACAACCAGTAGAAATTTCTTTTGAGGGGACAAGAACTATTAACGACTCTAAAACAATTAATGCATTGGTAGCAAGGTTACAAGAGCGGGCAGATATTTACGGAAGAAATAAAACAATTGTAGGAGAGTTTATTACAAAAAATCTTAATTTAAATGAAACTCAAGCATTAGAATACGAAGTTATTGAGTTTGTTTCTGACTCCATTGATCAACTTCTGGATGATATTGATGGCACTATTATTACTACGTCAGCAGGAAATATTACCTTGTACACAAAAAATGCTGAACAAATACTGTATTCTCCATCTTTTAAAATCCAAGTTCTAAAACTTATTTCAAATCCAATTCTTACATCTCTACTGCTAGTTCTTGGCATAATCTCATTAATAATAGGTATACAGTCGCCAGGTTTTGGAGCTGAGGTATTTGGGGTTATTGCAATTCTTCTGTCATTAATAGGCTCAGGATTTAATGTTTCTACGTTAGGCATATTTTTTATAGCTATTGGATGTTTATTGCTCATTATTGAATTATTTGTTTTACCAGGGTTTGGTGTCGTTGGTATTGGAGGAGTGATATGTTTAATAATGGGAGCTATATTTCTTATACCAACTTACTCTACTAGAGAATGGTTGATATCTATGGAATGGACTAATACTGCAATTTTGATTGTACTCGTGATTATTGGGCTGCTTGCTGTTTTTTTTGTCTTTTTATTGTATAAAATATTGCAAATCAGGCGGAAAAAATCAAGAGTTGGTACATTTATTGGAGAGAAAGCCAAGACCATTGATCGGATAACACCTGATAAACCTGGATATGTTCGTTTTAAAGGGGAATATTGGCAGGCTAAATCTGATACAACAATTGAGCCGAATACGAAGGTATTCATTTCGGACAAGGACGAATCAACACTAATTATAAAACCTATCAGACCGAGAGAAAAATGACCAAACATTAATCAACCTCTTCTTTCTTAAAGGGTCTGATTTTATGGATAACGGTATTACAAGTCAGTTTCTCGGTGGTAGCGATGAAATAGGAAATCTAGCAATGGTACTGGAGTTAGATGGTATGAGGTTACTTTTTGAATATGGTATGACTCCTAGCAAACCGCCATCTTTTCCTCTCCCTCCACCTCCTGTTGATTTAACATTATTAACACATGCTCATCTTGACCATTCTGGGATGATTCCTTGGTTATGTGCCAGAGAAGATCACCGAATTTTAGCAACAGAACTGACAAAACAAGTCGGTACTATATTACATAGAGACACAGTAAAAATCGCAAAAATGGAGGGTTATGCCTCTCCTTATGATAATAAGGATATAAAAGAGGCTGAGCATAGTTTTATTCCAGTTGAACCAAAACAACAAAAAAACATCGGGGATGATCATGAATTTCGTTTTCACTCAGCAGGGCATATACCGGGTTCATTGATGTTTGAAATTGTTGCATCTAAAAAAATTTTGTTTACTGGGGATTTAAATATCATTAACACAAAACTTATGAAAGGAACAAAACCAGTTAAATGCGATATTTTATTTTTAGAAACCACTTATGCAGGTAGAGATCACCCTAAAAGAGAGGAGTTAGAAAAGGGATTTTTAGATAAAATTGACGAGGTTGTAAATCGAGGAGGCGTGGCGGTAATACCTGCTTTTGCTGTATCAAGGTCTCAGGAACTTGCTATTGTTCTAAAAAATTCAGGTTATAATGTTTGGTTTGATGGAATGGGCAGAAAGATTTCTAAGATATTTTTGAAATATCCTAAGTGTCTTAGATCTGCAGATGATCTTAAAAAAGCGTTAAATAAGATAAATTTTGTTCATTCAGATCATGGTAGAAAAATGGCATTGAAATCAGAGGTTATATTAACATCTAGTGGAATGATGGATGGTGGGCCCGTTTTGAGCTATATGAACAAGTTAAAAAATGATCCAAAAAGTGCAGTTTTGCTCACTGGTTATCAAGTTGAAGGTACAAACAGCAGACTTCTTGTTGATAAAAGTAAGTTAGATTTCTATGGTGTTATTGAAAATGTAGAATGCGAAGTAGAATATTTTGACTTCTCTGCTCATGCAGGACATACTGAATTGATTGAATTTGCAAAGGCTTGTAAACCTGAAAAAATTGTGCTTTTTCATGGTGAGAGTAGAGAATCATTGATAGAACCTTTAATGGATGTTGCAGAAGTTTATACTCCTCACACTGAAGAGATATTGAATTTATAACTTTGGTTATTATAACTTTTATATGGTTGAATTAATTAGAGGTAAACAATCAATCGCACACAAAAGGTGAAATTTTAATGGCAGAAATGACACAAAGACAAAAGTACGATCTTAAGCGAAAAATTGAAGAGCTTAAGTCATGTAAAGGTAAACATACAGAGCTAATTTCGTTATATGTTCCTCCATCCAAACAAATCTTTGATGTCAACTCTTATCTCAAGAATGAATTTTCCCAATCCCAGAATATTAAATCAAAGACGACTAGGAAAAATGTACTATCTGCCATAGAATCTATAATGAGTAGGTTAAAATATTTTAAACAACCTCCTGAAAATGGGGTCATCTTTTTTGTTGGTCATAAAAGCATTGGTAGTGATCAAACAGAAATGGTGGCCTATATTATAGAACCACCCATTCCAATTACAACATTTCTTTATCGTTGCGATTCTTCATTTTATGTTGAACCTCTGGAAGAGATTTTTACTGAAAAAGAAATATACGGACTTTTATTAATTGACAGGAGAGAATGTACTGTTGGCATTCTGAGAGGTGACAAAGTAGAGTTGCTTAAATATATGACATCACAAGTGCCAGGTAAACATGGGAGAGGCGGGCAGTCTCAGAGAAGATTTGAGCGCCTAACAGAGATTGCAGCACATGAGTGGTTCGTTAAATGTGGTGAGAAGGCAAGTGAGATATTTCTAGCAGATGAAAAATTGAGGGGTATTTTTGTAGGGGGATCTGGCCCAACAAAACAATATTTTATTGATGAAGGTTATTTGCACTATGAAATTCAAAACAAGGTCATTGACACTTTTGACACAGGTTATACTGATGAGTTTGGGCTAAAAGAACTAGTTTCTGCAGCATCTGAAACTATGACCGATCTAAAAATATCCAAGGAAAAAAAAGTTATGAAGCGATTTCTTAAAGAAGTAACTAAGGCCGAAAAAAGTCTTGCAGTATATGGGGAAGTGCAAGTTAGAAAGGCACTAGAAATGGGAGTCATAGATACCCTTTTACTTTCCGAAGATCTGAGAAAATACCGATTAAAAATGAAGTGTCAATCATGTGATTATATGGAAGATAGGATAGTTGATGAAGAAGCTTTGAATGATTTTTCTCCACCAACTTGTTCAAAATGTAATACATCTATTCAGATGGAGGTTCAAGAGAAAATAGATCTTATTGATGAGTTTTCAGATATAGCAGAGAAAATAGGAGCTAAAGTTCAGCTAATTTCAAGGAATAGTGAGGAGGGAGATTCATTGTATAGGGCATTTAGCGGTTTGGCAGGTATATTACGCTATCCTGTGGATATATAATAATGTATTATTAAAAAGTTTTTAAAAGTTGTAAAAGGAATTGATATTTAAGATATAGTTATTTTATAAAAACATATAAAAGCGATGGTTTTATAAATAATGAAATATATTATTCTTATTGGTAGTACACCATGCCATCACGAGATGATTTTAAGTCATTTATCCCATCAAAGAAGACTATACCGGAATTAACGATAAAAGCTATTTTAGTGGGAGTTTTTCTTGCAATTATATTAGGAGCGGCAAACGCATATCTTGGTCTATATGCGGGTATGACTGTTTCAGCTGTTATTCCTGGAGCGGTAATGGCTTTTGCATTGTTAAGACCATTTAAAGGAACTATTCTTGAAGTAAACATCGGTATGATGGGGGCAGCAGCAGGAGAAGCTCTTGCTGCGGGTGTAATTTTCACAATTCCTGCTCTGGTTATATTGGGAACTTGGACTGAGATTCAATACTTTGAGACAACAATAATTGCACTTCTCGGTGGTATTCTTGGAGTACTTTGGATGGTTCCCCTTAGAAGGGCACTTGTCATTAAAACAGATTTACCATTTCCAGAGGGAGTTGCCGTTGCAGCAGTTCTTACAACAACTGTTGGAGAAGCACCATCATCAAAAACAAAAACCTCAGTCGGTGGTGGTATCTGGCTTATTGTAGGTGTCCTTGTAGCGGCACTTTTAAAATTCTGTCAAGTAGCACTCAATGCAATTGGGGGAGCTATCCACTTTATCACCAATATCGGGAAATATAATATTGGTGGAGGAGAACGTTCTGGTTATCTTTATGGTGGAGTAGCAACCTCACCTGCGCTTCTTGCCGTTGGATGGATTATTGGTCCAAAAATCTCATCCTTTATATTTGTCGGAGGGCTACTCGGTTGGGTGATACTTGCCCCTCTGGTCGCACTTGCAACAGGTTTGCCGATGCCAGTTGAACCAAGCGAAATAGCGGATGCTCTTGCATTTGGATCCGGTAATTTTGATATGGGTAGCCAAATATGGGGATTTTTCCAAATATGGGGTAACTACATCCGTTACATCGGTGTCGGTGCAATGGTCGTAGGTGGTCTATACACCATTTTTAAACTGAGAGCAAATCTTGCAAGTGGTATAAGAGAAGCAATAATTGGAATAAGGGGTGGTCAGATAGCAACAAAGGAAAGAACAGATCAGGATATGAACTTTAAAAGAGTTTTTCTTATGATTGCCGTTCTTGCCATTCCAATTTTTATTGTATATGGTGTCATATCACAACTATGGGCTGTTTCGGCAATAATGGCAGTATTTGCGATATTGTTTGCATTTGTTGCCTCTGCAATTGCTGGATATATGGCAGCACTGTTGGGTTCTTCAAACAATCCAATTTCTGGTGTAACAGTATCTGTTCTACTTATCACAACTCTTATTTTACTCATATTTGGAGTTAGTGGAGCGGGTGCATTTGGTGTTGCCATTCTTATTGCCGCAGTTATTTGTTGTGCAGCAGCAATCTCTGGAGACGTTCTCCAATCTATGGCATGCGGTAGAATGATTGGTGCAACACCCAGAAAGCAGCAAATAGCTGAAATGTTTGGAGTTATTGCAGCAGCACCATTTTTAGCAATAGTAATACAAGCTCTTGACAAAGCATATGGAATAGGTACCCCAAACCTCCCAGCACCACAATCCTTCCTAATGGCAGGTATTGTAAGAGGCGTCCTAGGGGGAGATATGGTTTGGCCATTTGTCGTAGCAGGAATGGTACTAGCAATTGTACTCATTCTCATTGATCTACCAGTTCTCCCAGTCGCAATTGGAATATATCTGCCATTCACTCTTGCAATTCCAATATTTAGCGGTGGAATAATAAGAGCAATTACTAACCGCCATATGAAAAAGAAATTTGGAAGTGCAGATGAAGAAGAGGTAAGTGACTGGGAACTTGCAATAAAACAACATGATGTTAAACCAAAAGAAAAAGTTATAAGAACAGGGCTTCTTCTCACTGCTGGGCTTATAGCTGGAGAAGCACTCATGGGAGTCATAGTTGCCTTTATGATAATTGGAGGCATCGATCTAGCAATATTTGAATTCCCACCGATATTGCCGGCAATATTACTGTGGCTCTTTATAGCATTACTCCTGGCATATATCCCATTGAGGGAAATATTTGTTCAAAAGAAATAAAGAAAGACAACAACCACGTCTACCGACAGCTGAAGAATTTCTTCAGTACAAACCAAGGCGACTCGATTTCGAGTGGTCTGAAAAGGCAGACGGGCTTATTGAATTAAAAGTACCGAAGTTCAAAAGCAGCTTCGGTAAATCTTTTTGTAAAGTTATTAAAAAAGACAATATGTTTATTGCAAACTTAGATGGAATTGGATCTCTTGTTTGGAAAAATTGTGATGGTAATAAAACGGTAGAACAAATCTTAGAAATAATGAAAAAAAAATTTTCTGAACAAAAAAATATTGATCAAAGATTATTCTTATTTCTTCAACAAATGAAGGGTCTAAACTATATAGATTTTTAATCTACTCAAGATGTGCTTTTTTTACCTTTAAAATGCCGCTGTCTCGTTTCCATTCTTTTGATATTTCATCTAAAATAAGTTTCTTACGAAAGATAGGTCCATCCAAAACCAATGTTTCAAATTCTCCACCTTCGCCTGCTTGGTTTATTGAATATTTTTTTCTTAATTTTATAAGTTCATCTATTGATTCTTCATTGATTGTTTTTCCAAGCCATGTCTTATCAAAACCGTGTGCAAACACACCGACAATGATTATTTTGAAACCAGCGCTAATCTGATCTCTTAAAATTAACTCTTGATTTTTATGCCATATTGGAGTAAATGATTTTATTCTTAATTCGTTGCAGATTTTTTCAATTCTTGTTCTTTGATATTCTGAGGCAATAGCTCCACTTATGACGCCATCTATTTTCAGATCCTTTAAGATATCTTTCAAATCTTCAAGTTCCTCTTCTTTTTCACCTTTTGTTTGTTTTTTGATAAGAGGAATATCAATTGCTTCAGCTAGTTTTTCAGTGAGGTGTATATTTATAGAATGAAACATCCAGGAATCCCGTTTTTCAGGTTGTAGTGTTATAAGGTGAGTAACATCCCATCCCCATTGTTGAGTAATGTAGATGGAGAAGACTGAATCTTTCCCGCCAGAAAATAGAGAAGCTACTTTCATTATAATAGGTATCTCTTTAAACAAATAAACATTTGTTGTCCAGACAGCAAAGTTTGTTTAAAGCAAAACAATTTGTTTAAGGATATCTGGCTTTTTATTACCCTGATGACTGTGACCTCCACAAGGGTGTGCCTTTCAATTGCACTATCATTGAGGTGAAACATATCCAGAATCTGTTAAAAAACTGGTGAACAAGGCTTACAATGTGATAAACGAACCGATTCCTGAGGTAGGTGAGGACTGTGTTTTTTGTAAATGGAGAGAGAGACCTCAAAGATTTAAAAATACTATTTTTTTACTCGTCTCAAGCTTATGAGTTTTAGCTAGAGGCTTAGTTAGATTTTAGCTTGAGTTCTAGCTGGGTTTTAGTTAAGTTTTTTAGCTAATTTTTTAGGCTTAATATGTGCTTAGCAGTTTAGACTAAACGATAGGTATTGGTATGTGTTTTAGGAGTTTGTTTTTTGCTAAATTTTATAGTTAACAAAAACATGGGAGAAACTATATCAGCAAATAAACATTTATTGTATAAATTACTTTAAATCTGAAATGTATTTAGGAGATATATGATGAAAATCGGAATCATTAGTGGATATAGCATAGCCAATTTCGTAAAGGACCCAGAAAAAATTATGGTTGAAACAACCTTTGGTGATATCTCGGTTGAAGTATCAAGAATGAAAAATCATGACCTTTTTTTCATCAATCGACATGGTGAAAAATCTGATGTTCCTCCACATAAAGTTAATTACCTAGGGAACGTGCAAGCATTTGCTTCAAGCCATGTTGAATGTATTCTTTCGATAGGTACAGTTGGATCTATGAAAAAAAGTATACAACCTGGAGATTTTGTGGTACCTTATGACTTCATTGATTTTACAAAATCAAGGAAGCTGACATTTTTTGATGATAAAAGAGTCCATGTTGATATGATAAACCCATATTGTCCTTCTTTGAGAAAATCCTTAATAAAAAATTGTAAGAAAGTCCATGGAGCTACTTTTCATGACACCGGTATCTATCTCACAACGGAAGGACCACGGTTAGAAACTGCATCTGAAATTAGCTATTTTTCAAAATTTGCCGATATCGTAGGCATGACAGGAGTTCCTGAAGTTGTGTTAGCACGAGAGAAAAGCATTTGCTATGCATCACTTTGTGTTGTTTGCAATATGGCTGCAGGGCTTCAAAATAAATTAACTGCAGGTGAAATATCCAAGATTTATACCAAGAGAGAGCCTATTATTTCAAACATTATACAGTTGACGATAGATTCTATTGACGAGAAAAGAAAATGCAACTGTAAAAACGATTTATCAAAGGCAACATTATGAAACAATACGAACTCATTGAACATACAGCAGACATATGTATAAAAGCATATGGTAAAACTATTTCAGAAGCATTTGAAAATGCAGCTATAGGAATGTTTGATATTATAACTGATAAATCCAATATAGATGCTGTTGGGCAATATGATATCCAACTGAAAGCACCAGATTTAGAACAGCTCTTGGTAGACTGGCTCTCTGAACTTTTATTTTTAAATAGTGCAAAAGCCCTAGTATTTGGTACTTTTAATGTTACAGTTAAGAATAACTATCTTTCAGCACAAGTACTTGGTGAAAAATTTGAAAGCTCTAAGCATAAAAAAGGTGTAGAGATAAAGGCTGTAACATATCATATGCTCGAAGTAAACAATAAAAAACCATATTATGTTCAGGTTCTTTTTGATATTTAACATATCATCAAAGCCAAAAATAGTTTCGGCTATCCTCAGTTTTCATTTAAATAGATGTAATTCTTTTTTAATTTTAGAAGTATCACCGGACGGAGCCCATCTTATTTGAATGGTACTTTTTTCTCCTCCTAAATCCACCGTCCGGTTTCTCCTCACCCTCTTCAACAGTAAATATTATATGGGTAAGTTTTATTACAACCGTCAATTTATAGGTGAAATAATGACTGAAAAAAAAATTACGGAAGATATGACTATACAAGAGGTAATAGAAAAGTATCCCGAAACAATGATGGTGTTCTCTAAATATAACATCGGCTGTGTCGGTTGTCTTGCAGCCTCTTTTGAAAGAGTTAAAGATATCGCTGGCGTTCATGGCACTGATATTAAAGCCCTGGTAAAAGATTTAAACGATGCAGTACAAAACAAATAAAATTATATTTGACTCTCTGTAATTACCAACTCTCCATGTTTTATTCCTTTTAATGATTTGATTTTGTCTGCTAGTTTTTTTATATTATCATTTTTTCCTTTTAAAACGAGGACTTCAAGGCAATTGTGATGATCAATATGAATATGTGTCGTGGAGAGGATTTCATTTGTATGGTCATGCTGCATATCCAAGAGCCTATTTGTAAGGTTTCCAGTATGGTGATCATATATCATTGTTAACGTGCCTATCGATACTAAATTAGGGTCTTTGTTTTTTTCTATTATGAGATTTTTTCGTATGATGTCTCTTATGGCCTCAGAGCGGTTTGTATAACCTTTTTTCCGAATGACTTTGTCAAATTTTTTTAATAAACCAGGTTCAATTGAAACTCCAAATCTCATAATATTTTCCATAGTAACACGTTTTACAGATAATCGTAGCACGAATATAAAATTTTTGTTACCATAAAGTTTATTATGATAACTTTGTTTGTAGGTGTTGCAAAATTTAGAAAATTATAACAAAAGGGGGTTGACAACATGAAAAACATGAACAGAAGTATACTATATTTTTTAATTATATTGTTGGTTATATCCTCCTTTACATTACAAATACAGGCTGAAGAAAATCATATAAACATTTTATGTACAAATTCAATCCTTGCTGATTTCACATCAAATCTAATTACTGAAAATGTTACAGTAGATTACATTATGCCCGCTGGAGTATGTCCTGTGTTTTATGATACAACTCCAAGTGATATAAATAAAATTGTTACGGCTGATATTATAATATCATTAGGATCAGCAAAACAAGAACCGTGGTTATCCGATCTGTTGGTACACAACTCCGATTATATATTAATTGAATGCAAAGATCTGGGGGAGTGGAATTTTCCAAGAGGGGCAAAAACGTATTTAGGATTTTTAAAAAATGAGCTCTCTAAAAATTTACCTTATAATAATAAAACAATTATTTCAAATGCAGAGATTTACATTAATAAAATAGATGAAAAAGCTCAAGAACTCTTTGACATGATTAATGACAGTGGGTACCAAAATATAAAAGTTATATGCATGGAATGGCAACAGGATTTTCTTGAATGGCTTGAATTAAATGTTACCTATTCCCATGGTCCTCCACAAGGGCTTTCTGTACAAGATGAGCTTGAGGTTATTAATACAACCTCGTCTGGAGATGTATATGTTGTTGTAGATAATCTTCAAAGTGGAACAGACTTTGGAGCTAGCGTTGCATCTGGATCGGGAATTTCTCATGTAATTTTCACTAATTTTCCAAGGGCAATACCTGGAACTGATACATATCTCGATATGATTACTTATAACACTAAGCAACTCATAGAAGGTATTGAAACTTATACCCACCAACAGGGGAGAATTTCCGAATTACAAAGTCAAATATCTGATTTAGAACTTCAAAGAAATACTTCAATTATTTTCACAATTGTCTTTATTATACTTGTAGTTATTTTACTGATTTTGTATAAGAAAAAATAATGGTGATTTAATTGTCTGAAGAATTAAAAAAAATTGAGGAATTTCATGGGCATCTTGGGCCTTATGTCGTTGTTGGATACAGGATGGGAAAGATTGCAAATGAAAAACTCGGCTCAGATCCATTCACAAAAAAGGCAGTTGTCTGGACTGGAATAAAACCTCCTGTATCATGTATGATAGACGGCATTCAGATGGGATCCGGTTGTACTATTGGTAAAGGTAACCTTGAAGTAAAAAATAAATGTATTCCTAAGGTAACGTTTTCAAACGATTCTGGGAAAAATATAGAGATAATTTTGAAAGAAATCATTAGAAATGAAATTGATGAAACTGTAACTGATGATAACATAGTTTGTTACTCAGAAAAGCTTTTTAAAAAAACTGATCAAGAACTTTTTGAAATAAAACGAGTATAAAAATGATTGAAAACTCAAATGTTATTGAATTAAAAAACATTGAAACGTTCTATGAAGGGGAAAAAATACCAGTAATTCATGATATTACTTTCAACATTAAAAACGGAGAATTTGTTTCAATTATAGGCCCAAATGGCGCAGGTAAAACAACTCTTCTTGAAACTATCAACGGACTTCTCCATTATACGGAAGGAAAAGGTTACGTTTTTGGAATGGAAATTTTAAAAAATAAAACCGAAATAAGAAAAGAAATAGGGTATGTTATTCAGAATTTCGAAATAGATCCACTATCTCCTTTTTTATGTAAAGATATAGTTCTGTCAGGTAGAACTGGGAAAATCGGAGCCTTTAAATTTACAAGCAAAAAAGACTGGGATAAAGTCTGGTACAGCATGGGTCTTGTGGGAATGATTGATTTTGCAAATAGATCTGTTGGAAAGCTTTCAGGCGGAGAGTTTCAAAAAATATTAATTGCACGTGCTCTTGCTCAAGAACCAAAGCTTTTGCTCCTAGATGAACCTTTTTCAAATCTTGATTTCGCTGCTAGAAAACAGATTGAAACACTTCTTAATAGAATACATGAAAAACAAGTTATAACTATTGTGATGGTTTCTCATGATCTATCATTTGTTCCAAATAGATGTAATAGAGTAATTGTTTTAGACCGTGGAAGAATAATAATGGATGGAAAGAAACAGGATATTTTAAAATCTGAAATGATTCATAAGATATTCAATGGGAATGGGAAAAAGAAATGATCGAGTTTCCTCTTTCTCTATTAACTGTTTCAATCCTTGGTGCAGTTCTAGCTGGTTTTGCATGTTCTACAATGGGAACATTTGTTGTAAGATTGAATCTTGCCTCTATCGGTTATCTGATGTCTCATGCAGCGTTTGCTGGCGCTGCATTTGGACTTATGATATCTATTGATCCAATGATCGGTGCAGTTATTTTCTCATTTGGAACTGCAATTATTTTAGGTCCACTAGCTGAAAAAGCTCGACTTCAAAGCAACGTCGTTATTGGTTTTTTGTTTTCTTTTATGATTGCCCTAGCTTTTATTTTTTTAAACTATATCCCAGGTCAAGCTGCAAGCGGAACAGCGTTACGCATCCTTTGGGGTAGTATTTTTTCTGTTAGTAACAATGATCTACTTTTTTTACTTCTCCTTTCGTTTATATTGATAATTTTTATAGTTGTTTTCTATAAGGAGTTATTAGCGGTAATGTTTAACAGAAAACTCGCAGAATCATCAGGTGTTAACACTAAATTATTTTACTTTGCTGTACTCTTTTTCACTGGTTTTGCTGTCTCTTTGTCTCTTCAGTTAGTTGGCGGTCTTCTTGTTTTTGCTCTTATTATCAATCCAACATCAACCGCTTATCAATTTTTATATGATTTCAAAAAAATAGTTATTTTCTCACCTATAATTGGTATTGTTAGTTGCCTAGTTGGATTTTTTTTATCTCTTTTAACTGATTTTCCAATTGGGGCATCAATTGTCGTTATATCCGCCGCTGTGTTCGTCTTTGCAATTGTTGTCTCACCTAAACGCAGAAAAGGCAATAGCAAAAAACAGAAATTGAGTATTATTAGTAAAATTTAAACCATACTGTCTTCTATCGGAGCTTCATATGCATGAGTGGGCATTAGCTGAATCAATACTTTCAACAACACTCGAAGAAGCAGAAAAAGAAAAACTAAAAACAATTGATGAAATCAAAATAGGTATAGGTGAGTTACAACAAATTGAACGGGATATTTTTGAGTTTGCTCTTGAAGAAATCATTAAATCCAAAGACAACAAGTTGAAAAATGTAAAAATTAGCATTGAAACAGAAAAAAGCACATTGAAATGCAAAAGCTGTGAACATACCTGGAAGTTTAGTGATATGAAGAAGAAACTTAATGAAGATGAATCTGAAGCTATTCACTTTATTCCCGAGGTTGCTTTTGTTCATACAAGGTGTCCAAAATGTGGAAGTCCAGATTTTGAGATTACAACTGGAAGAGGTGTTTCAATAATATCAATCAAAGGAAAAAGGTAGTGAATCATGGAAGCTAGGGTCAGTATAATAAAGAAACGATTGAGGAGCATTAAAAGAATTATTTCTGTAGCAAGTGGGAAGGGTGGTGTTGGTAAAAGTCTTGTTGCTTCTACTTTAGCATTGAATCTTGCAGAAAAGGGGCATAAAGTGGGACTGCTGGATCTTGATTTATATGGCCCTTCTTCACACATTATATTAGGAGTGAAAGATGTTTTTCCAGGGGAAAAGAAAGGTATTGTTCCTCCAAAGATTCACGGTATAGAGTTTATGTCAATTATCTACTTCACAGAGGATAAACCTTCTGCATTTAGAGGTATTGATATCACAAATATAATTATTGAACTCCTTGCTATTACTCAATGGGGTCCCTTGGATTATCTAATTATTGATATGCCCCCTGGCATAGGAGATGAAACACTAGACGTTATTAGATTCATCAAAAAGAGTGAATTTCTCGTTGTTACAACACCTTCAAAGGTTGCTATTAGTGCAATTTGCAAACTTCTCAAAATCCTAAGAGAATTGAAAATTCCTGTCATTGGATTATTAGAAAACATGAAGATGGCCGAGTCATCGATTATTGAAGATACAGTTGCTGAAATAGGTGTACCCTTTATTGGTAGCATATTCTTTGATAAAAATCTTGAAGATGCAATAGGGATTGGTGATCTTCTATTAAAAACAAAGTTTATGGAAGAGCTAGACGATAATTTAAAGAAAATAAATCTCTAACCTCTTCTTATCTGTTTTGATAGACTGACTAAATAACTTCTTGCTTCACCAACTGTAAATAACGACCCTGAAATACAAATAATATCATCTTCTTTAGTTACTGATTTGGCATGTTCGATAGCATTTGGAATTGAATCATCTATAAACAAATCTTTCTTATAACCAACTTTCTCTACTGTGTTCTTCAGAACCTCAGGTTCACAAGCACGAACATTATTAGATTTTGTAACAATTATTATATCTGAAATAGGAGCAATTGTAGACAACATCTTTTGTATATTCTTATCCTTTAAGATCCCTATAAGAAGTACTAATCTATTATATTCAAAATCCTCTTCCAAGGTTTTTCTTAGCATTTTCATCCCGACAGGATTGTGCGCACCATCTAACAATACTGTTGGTTTTTTAGAAATTATTTCTATACGTCCTGGATTGAGAGTGGTCGATATACCTTCTAAAACATCGTCATCAGTCAAATATACACCATTCATTTGAAGTTGCTCTATCGTAGATAGTGCAAGTGCAATATTTTCACCCTGATATTCTCCTAATAAAGTAGTTTTCACAGTATAGTCATTGAATGCACCTTGGATTAAGAATTCTTGATAGTTTATATTATTAGAAAGGCGTCGCCAATGATTACTATTAATAACTATAGTATGTGCATTCTTTTCTTTCGCAATTTTTTTGATAACATCTCTAGCATCATTCTTGACGGCTGTAATAACGGGTGCATTTTCCTTTATAATGCCTGCTTTTTCAAAAGCTATCGACTTGATATCTTCTCCTAAGTAATTTGTATGTTCTAAGGATATATTTGTTATGACAGAGACCAACGGATTAACAACATTAGTTGCATCAAATCTTCCTCCCAATCCAACTTCTACAACTGCAAAATCAACAGTACAATCACTAAAAAATTGGAATGCCATCGCTGTAACAACTTCAAAAAATGTGGGGGTGTTATTTTGCTTAATCATGTCATCAACAACAGGTTTAATTTTCTCAACAAGCAAAACAACATCTCCTTCAGAAATTTCTTCATTGTTTACAATAATACGTTCTGAAAATCTTTGAAGATGCGGAGATACGTAAACACCAACGTTATATCCTGCTTTTAGTAATATTGATCCGATAAACTTACAGACAGATCCTTTCCCATTGGTTCCAGTGACATGAATGACCTTAATGGTGTTCTGAGGATTTCCAAGTTGTTTTATTAAATAGGAAATACGCTCTAAACCTAACTTAGAACCATATTTTTTAAAACTGTATAACCAACAAATAGATTCTTTAAAATTCATGATTACTAGTATCCTACAGAATAAAGCACTCCTAGAATTACATCATATTTATCAATCCAAGAATCACCGGGTAAAATATTAACTTTCCTTCCATCAATTTTCAATCTGTTCTCAGCAAAAAGTTGTACGGTTCTTGGTAGTATTTGATGCTCAACTTCCAAAATACGAGCTGCTAGTTTGTCCCTATCGTCATCAGGAAATACCTTTATGGCCGCCTGTAATATAATGGGGCCATGATCCACTTTCTCGTCAGTAAAATGAGTGGTGCAGCCAGAAATTTTTACGCCATATTCAAGTGCATCTCCTTGACCATTTGTTCCTTTGAATGAAGGCAAAAGAGCAGGATGAACATTGATGAGTTTTCCATACCATTTTTCAATAAAAGAAGGGGTAAGTATGCGCATATAACCTGCCTCAACTACGAAATCAATCTTATTCTCCTCTAGAATGGAATTTATCTCTTTTTCGTGCTTTGTTCTTACTTTTCCTTTTGGATTGACGAAATACGTTTTTATTCCGTGTTTGTCAGCTCTCTTTAATGCATAGGCATCCTTTTTATCACTAAGTACAACAACAACTTCGGCATCAATCATACCTTTCTCGGATGCGTCAATAATGCTTTGCAGATCTGTTCCTCCACCAGATGCCAAAACAGCAACTCTTAATTTTTTAACCATATCATTCACAGTCCAGATTTTAAATAGTTCCATCAATTAGAACATATAAAACTTCCTTCTTATTGTAAGCAATACATTGTTTTTGATGTTTTCTATTCCTGATTCTGTTACTATCTTAAGATATTGGATACATGCGAAAGTATTATAAATGATAATTAACAATTGTTAATATGGGGTCTAATGTGGTAAATTATAATATGAAGGAAACTTTTTCGTATCCTTTCTTCCTCCTTTCCTCCTCTCCTCATATGTTAGACCCCTTTAATCTCCCTAAGTAAAAAGTAAAGAGTAAGAAAGATAACTCTTGGAACTAAGGTTCCTGTAGAAAAATAATTCAACGAATCTTTCATCTAATTCTTACTTATCGGTTTCTAGGATGTATCATTCGGTTTTAGTGCTGGTCGCCAATCAATATCCAAGTTACGTCTCATTCGTAAGGGGGTTGTTTTGAATCCCCATATAAGAACGGGAAGCAGTCTAGGCCTATTCCAAAAATTACTATTCCATTTATTTTCTGAATCAAATGAAAAGATGCTTTTAAACATTCGGAAGGATCGAGAAAATCTGAAGTTGTTATTTAAAATATGATTACATGTTGAATTAAAAATTATAAAATTAATTTCGTTGTTTTTAAAAGAGTTTCCCGAAATCGTGTTATATCTACTATAGTGAAGCCATGCGCCAAGTCCGTTATCCGAAATAGTATTACCTGAAATTGTGTTATTGTTTGAATTTCCAAGGAGGATGCCTCCCAAAAAGGTATTTGAAAATGTGTTGCCTAATATATAACAATTTAAGGAATCTAGTAGTTGTACACCAATAATCGTGTTAGATAGTTCTAAATCTTTAACAGTGATATTGTTACATTTTATGAGAATTACCTGTCCAGCATCATAAATGACCTCATCAGAGATATCCTCGAAATATACTAGTGGTTTACCATTAACTGTATTATTATAAACAAAATTCGGATAAAAAGTCACTATATCTAAGTTAAAAAATGCTTCCATCCAAATACCACAATCGAAAAAAGAGTTGTTAGAAATAGTGTTATAACTTGAATTACTAATAGTTATGCCACCAAATCCAATAAAAGATTTATGTGATTTAAAAATGTTACCCGATATAGAGTTGTTATTTGCTACTTCCATTGAAAATGAAGTTATTGTAATGCCACTGCCATTTTGTATTGTAAAACCGCTAACGCACACCTCAGAAACAACAATCGAAATCCCACTATCATTTATAATCGTGTTATCTTTGTCCTCACCAGTTAATCGAATAGATTTGTTAATGTTTATCCATTTATCTACATCATACCATCCACTATAGACAAAAATAATATCGCCATCACTTGCATTGTCAATTGCTTCTTGAATAGTGGAATAGTTGCCAGGACCACTGCCGCCGACATACAATGTATTGCCATCATTAGACATGGCAGATGACTTTCCTACTATGTTAATTCCAGTTGATGGAATAACACTAACACTTATAAATAAAAGTATAACAACAAAGGTAATTTCTTTTTTTATTAATTTTTTTTGCATTTATACCTCCCTATTATATTGCTAATACGTGTTCCATATTTATAATTTATCTCTAAAACGTAGGAAAAAATGGTGTTTAAATGCTACAAATATAACATAATAAATTTCTATAATGCAACCGGATAAATATCAGTCACAATTCGAGTTTCACATCATATACCCCTTAAAACACTTTCTTTATTTCGTCTAAAGGAGCATTCGTTTTGAAACCTGTAGAGGAAAAATGGGTTCTAAATACCTTATATCCTTTATTAGTCAGTTTTTCAAAGATTTTCTCGATTTTAGGTGGGGCCATTTTTAAGAAAGAAGCAATATCGTCTGTTGTATAAAAAAAAGGTGGGGCATTTGCTTCCTCTTCAAACAGAGATAGTAGTTTCCAAAGAGAATTTTTTGTATTCAACTCTTTTTTAAATAAAAGTGTTCTAATTTCTTTTATTGCTTTTTTATTATGCAATTTTCCTAACCATAGAGGCCCCATATCATGTTCATCATTATCTGAAAAAATAAGTATTTCTTTTGGACTAATAACAGAAAAATTCTCCATCGATTTATTTGCATAACTCTTTCCGTTTCTAATCTTTACATAGACTCTGAAATAATAATCAGTAGAGTAGCTGATTATCGGTTCAATACCCTTATCATATTTTGCAGTCTCCCTACAGATAAAGCCAAGCAGTATTCTCAGACCTATCTCGTGTTTAACAGAAGATTGGAATGTCCGTGCACCATATCTTCTCAAACATACATTAGGATAGATGCCGCATAACGCCGCAGTATCTGTTGCAGAACATGCAATGAGGCCATGGTTATATACACTCCTAATTGCAGAATCTACAAAATGTGCTGGAGACCCAAAAGGATCAATATCGATATAATGATAATTGTTTTCTGATAACAACACATTCAAATTTTTTTGAGAAACAATGACATTATCTAATTTATTAAGCTCTAAATTTTTTTTAATCAAAGAAAAAGCCTTTTCATTCCAATCATTAATAGTGACATCAAAATCACCATCGAGTTCATTTGCAAGTCTTACCCCTCTGATTCCTGAGGCCCCGAGTCCATCTAACAAGTGGGCATGTTTTTTACAATTATTAATAATCCATTGATTTATTACAATAGATAAATCCCGAGATAACTCCATGGATGGATTATAAAATGGTTTATTATCTTTTGAACCAGGCCCTTTTTTAGTAACTTTTTTTTTAAAAACTAAGCTTTCAGTTTTTCCCTCTTTTACAATTTCTGTTTTTTGTACTATCATGATTAGAATAAAGGTGGTAATTTTTCTGCCATAATCTTTTCGATTTTATATGGTAGCAAATTTCTATTGACTGCTGTGACTTCCAGAATTCTTATATCGTCTCTCCTCCTAATATCCTGTAATAAGGGCGTTCTCGATTTCTTATGTAAGGTAACCAGTATTGGCTTATCAGAATCCAAGGCATCAATAACAACTTCACAAAATTTTTCTGACAACATCTCCATTTTTCCAATTTCATCGATAATGATGATGTCTACATCCACGTCATTAATTGCCTTTTCAATTGCATTTACGCCAACCTCCTCCAGTATATTTAAGTCAACACCGTATTTCCCTACTCTATCCTTTTGATCAAAATTAAGATGTGCAAAAATTTCTTTTTCTTTAGTTTGCCAATCTTCTACATAAAATCCAGTACGTTTTTTATTTTCTATAACAGCTTCTGTTATCATCCCTTCTATTGTATATCCACTACTTTCAATTTTTTCGATTATTTTTATTAATGTTTGTGTTTTTCCGACGCTAGGCATACCTGTTATGCCGATTTTGGGTATGTCGTCCATATCAGCAATATGTAATGCAATTTTTGTTTAGAAAGGTTTGGATTGTAATATTTTATTTAAAAAAGTTATTGAGGATTTAATCGATAATTAGAGAAGAGATTTTATTACAATAAAATCTTTCTCCAATTGTTCGTAAAAATATTTATATTATATAATACATAATTATTAAACGCAAAGGAAAAATATGATAAGCAAAAAAACTGTGTTAATCAGAATTTTTGTACTATTTTTATTGTTGAATTTTACATTATACCATGTTACAGGAATCGAGCCTCAAAAGACAATATTAGGAAATACAATCAATAAAGAATTACATACCGGGGAAAATTCTCCTGGCGATATAGTTGATATATCCTTTTCAAATCTATATCCAACTTTGGGAAAACCAATTGAAATATTAATTACTTTGAAAGGAAATCCATTTGGAGATTCATTCGATGAAATGATAAACATTTCTGATGATTATGAAGGGTTGATTGTTAAATCACACAGGGTTGAATGGAAATCTGCAAGCGTATCATTAAACCAAGTATTAGTAAAAATTGGGAGATTGCCTATATATATTAAAAAAATACATTGGTATCCTGTAGTCGTTGGAAATCACACATTACGATTTAAAGCAGGATCTTTTCCATCTCAAACAAAAAACATAACTGTTGGCTTTGATACAGAAAATATCATATTTCCATCAATTGGATGTCCAAGCATTATAAACAAAGGCGAATCAGAGGAACTATTTATAGCTATCTCGGAAGAAAGACACAGTTCAGATGATACAATCGACATTCAACAAACAAAATTAGAGAGCATAGATGGAGTTTCCACATATATATTAGACGATCAAAGTGATATGTTTTATTCATGGATACATGCAGGTGAAGATAAAGTTGAAGATGAACTCATAATAAGTTATAATATAGGTAGTATTCCCTATGGTTTTTACAATATTTCAATTACAACATTAAAAGATAACTATACGTGGCCACATGCAGTAAAAATAATTGATGCGGAGCCAGTTGAGTATACATTTGTACATTTAACAGATATTCACATAGGAAAAAGATTTAATTTGATTAATGAAAAAGAAGAATTGATTAGTGTAATAAAATACCTAAACGAGGAGATCGAACCTGATTTTGTTGTAATGTCTGGAGATCTCGTTGACTGGTACAAAATTATTGGAAGCCATAATTTCTTTAAAGATCTTCAAGACGTAATTGTAACATGTAACTCACCTATATTTACAACTCCAGGAAATCATGAGAGATACAAGTATGGGATACTTCACTTTTACTTCCCGTTTTACAACCTATCGCACTATCACTCGTATTTGAATCCTTTAAATGACTATGCTTTTGAATACGGAAACATGAATTTTATCTTACTTGACTCCGGTTATGATTGGAGTAGGTGGGAGATACAGATTAAGATATGGACAATAAGTCCGGAATGCAGTGGTCTAACTAATAATCAAATCTATCTACTTGAAAATGAGTGGGGAAACAACGAAATGAATCAGAGTTTAATTATGCATCATCCTGCTGTAAATGATAAGGATGATACAGGATTTTCATTTGTTCCCGATGATCATCCAAGTGGTAACAACGAATGTATATCGTTCAATCGGATAGAGCTCATAGACTATTGCCTAGCTAACAATGTCTCACTTGTTCTTACAGGGCATACCCATAGTAATAAGATTTTTAATTATCTAGGTGAAGAACCAAATGACCCTTTTGAATGGCCAATATTTATACAAACTGATTCAACTACACTCAATGGATTAAATAATGGAGGAAGAGTTATAAGAATTAAAAATGGCGGTATTGAGAGCTATGATTATGTTCTTTTTACCTATAACAATTTTTTTCTTACATAAATTGGACCTGCTATTGTATAGATGGCAATAGCAATGAATAGAAAAATCGGAGCGATATTGTAATAGTTATCATCCATAATAAGTGTTAGCAATATCAACACCGTAGCGATAGCGCCAATTTTCCATCCTATTTTCGGAAAGCGTAACGTTGAGATCATTGCAATGGATATCACCACAATGCAGGGAAGAATATATATAAAGTCTATCTCGAAGAGAAATGATAAAATGAGGATGAAGATTGTTCCTGCTGATGCAGGTAAACCTACAAAGAATTTTTCCTCTTTTATTATGTGAAAAGAAGCAAGTCTAACAATGCTTAATGACAAAAACACAATGAGAATACCAACAAGTAAACTATGATAGTAAACACACCCTGAAACAAACTCGTAATATATGTTGTAAACAAAAAATGAAGGAGCAATACCTAAAGAGATCATATCAGCCATTGCCTCCATATACTCGCCAAGTTCACTTTTCCTCGTTTTTCTTGCTACAATACCATCAAGACCATCGGCCAGCAATGCTATTAGAATAAAAGAAAAAGAAAAGTGCATCTCATTTAAAAGGATCATAAGTATAGCAAAAAAACCAAAAATTGCGTTAGTAAGGGTAACTAAATCTGCAATAGATAATAATTTAATCATAGACTTCTGCAATTGTATCTTCTCCTGCTTGTAGTTTATCCTTTACTTTAACTGTTATCGGCTTTATCTTTTTTGTTGGTAGATATATATCTACTCTAGATCCAAGTCGTATAAGCCCAATTTTTTCTCCTTTTCTCACATTATCTCCCTTTTTGACATATGGGACAATACGACGGGCTAGGGTCCCTGCTATCTGAATAATTTTAATACTTCCGATATTTGTTTTTAATAACAATATGATCCTCTCATTTTTTTCCGATTCTTTTTTAAAAGCAAGGATATAGGCTCCATCATGATGGGTTATTTCTTTGATCACACCATCTATTGGCATTCGATTAACATGGACATTATAGATATTCATAAACGTGGATATCTTTATGGATTTGCCAACATCTTTATCATTTTCTTTGGTTATTTCTCGTACTACCCCGTCTGCAACTGCAACAATGCCTTTACCTATTTTTCTTTCAGGATCTCTAAAAAAAATCAATAAGACAAATGAAATCAATAGTGCTAATATAAAGATAAAAAGAATAACGTATTTAATTGGTTCATTAACGTAAATGGTCAAAACAATAAAAAACAAGGTAACTAAAAAGGAGGGGATAATCCAATATAAACCACCTTTAGCGATTTTCATCTTGCTTTTTTCCTTAAATATTTGATAAAAAAGTTTTCAACAGGACCTTTTCTTTTTGGTAAGTCAAATAAACAGATTATCTCATCATATAACTCCGGTAATATTTTGAACGTTATGAACAGCAATACTATAAGTACAATCAAAGATCCTGCCTTTGCTATGATATTGTGGGCTGTTTCAAAAGAGGTAATCTCTCCTCCAACAAGAAATATGACACTGACATTTCTAATGAGGTTAAGAAAATAAATCGGTATTACAGTAACCAACATTGCAAGTGTTTTTCTTTTTAGGTTGACATTGGGTAACGCTCCAATCATTCCTACAAACAAAACTATAGATTGAATTGCGGTACATGCAAAGATTATGGTAACTGGAACTCCATTGTAGAACACTATTGGCCCTTCTTTATATGCTTCTAAACCTATGATATTAAAAAATGTAGTAGTTTGGGCCGCAACAACATCTATTAACCAATCTTTTAATCCGGGAATAACTCCCGTATCTATAATAAAGTAAATAATGCCAGCTAAAAAAGTGCCTCCAGCTATCCAATCTAAACATGGAATCTGTTCATTTTTTTTAATTGACAACCATTCATGATATCCGATGTATATCAGTACATAAGTGCCGATGATGCAAACTCCAGCATTAAATACATCACCACTTGGGGCAAATAAATAACCAGGCTGAGTCGCCCAAAAAAACGAGAAAGAACCCCATCCTAGTATCTTCATTTTGCAAGCCATTAAATTTGTTTTTAGGAAGAATCCAATTCCAAGTAGTATTAAACCTAAAAATAATGGAATATAAAGAAACATTGATTCTGAAAATAGTGGAGAGTAGAGGAATATTAGGTAACCAATAATAAGCATAAGTGTGGGAATGAAAAAAAAGAAAAAGACGCTATTTTCACCTGACTTTTTTGAGCTTTTATCCATTCTAAACCATTCCTTGGAATTAATATTAGATTTAATAAAATTATGTTAAAAATTGAGAATTATTAGAGAGTTATTAGTTATACTAGTCCTAGCAGGTTCATTATCCACCCATCCCACATAATAAAAATCAAACCCACAAGACTAAGTAGAGTTAATGGAACCCAATAAGTATAGACTATTTGATCGATTTTTAAACGTGCAATTGCCACACGAATTAATGTCACAGAGAAAAGTATTACAAGAAAGATCTTCAGTAGATAGAAGAGGATATCAATAATATACGCAACATAACTTCCACCTTCCAAACCAAGCATCGGCAAAGAAGAAAGATTATATGGGAAGAACAGCACAACTATTATTGATGCCATAACAACAGTTTTCACACCATCAGTTAGGTAAAACATCGCTAGATTTCTTCCAGAATATTCGACAAGAAGTCCTCCTGCTATCTCAGTTTCAGCTTCAGGTGCATCAAATGGTATCTTAGAAAGTTCAGCTGGCGTGACAATAATTAATGCAAGTAGTAATATTGCAAAACCAATAAATCCCAATGGTCCTGTAACACTATTCCATATAGGTGTCCCAATAATTGTGGATAATGCAAAGACATTAACACTTCCCACTTGAGTTAATTTCCAAGCAAGACTTATTATAATAATAGCAAGGGGAAATTCGTAGGCAATCATAGTTGCCATTTCTCTTTGGGCACCAACAATGGCATAAGGGGAACCAGACGAAAAACCACCTATAACCATAGCTAATGATGGGAACATTAACAGATAAAGAATGAGTATAAGATCTCCACCCCATGACATTATTGGAGGGAATCCACCGATTGGCAAATAAATTAAAATTGATATTGTTGCTATCAGGCCTAAAAGCGGCACAAGATTAAATATCCATGGTATAGCATTTTCAGGCACAACATTCTCTTTTGTAAACAATTTTCTGACGTCTCTAAAAGGTTGTCTAATTGGTGGACCAATACGACCTTGCATATGTGCCGATATTTTACGATCTACACCCTTGTATAGTAAACCAAAGATTATTCCAAACAACGCAACAGCAATAGTACCAATAACAAGTCGTAAGATAGTCTCAGAAAGTCCCAAAATATCCATTAAATCACCTCAACTAATAAGAAAATAGCCAATACGATTACAAACCAGAGAACATAATCGCTTGTGTTTCCTGTATGCATTTTACGTAAAAGCGCGTACAATCCTTTAAGGCTCGTTGTAAAACCCCAATATAGATTACTAGCTTTGACGTGCATTTTTTCTTTTGCGTACTCAGGGTTTCCAGAGAGAAATGATTTGACCTGTTCAGTGTCTTTTTTGTATCCCTTTTTCCCTAAACTTCTAAGGATGTAGATTAATAGAAAAGTTACAACTATTACAATAGCCCAGATAATTGGATTCCAAAAACCACTACCTGTCTCAATTGTAAACATTTTAGATACCTCCTGCAACAACTTGAGATATATATTCCGAATATCCAATCAGTGCATTTGCTGCTGGTTCAACAATATTATTTATGATAACCTCTGGGAACAGGCCGAATATAACGATAATACAAGCAATAACTCCCATTGAAAATAGCATACTCTTTGGAACCTCCTTAACATCCTTGAACTTTGGTAATTGTGGTCCCATAAAAGCAGAATAGAATACCTTAACAAACACTGCCAGTAATAATATGCTACTTAATATTGCTACAATTGCTAGGATAGGGTTGAGTTGAAACGTTGATTCATATATCAATAATTTTGATGCAAAACCATTTAATGGAGGCATACCTGCAACAGCAAGAAGTCCTATGACGAAAAATACAGTTGTATATTTCATATTTCTTGCTAGTCCGCCTAATTTATCAAGTGAAGTTTCTTTAGTTGCATAATATATTGCACCTGCAACTAAAAACAGGAGTCCGACATCTAATGCATCGTTTATTATATGAAAGATACCACCATCTAATGCAGTTTTACCGTAGGCAGTTCCTAGAGCAGTAATGCCTGCACCAATCCCTAGAAACATGTATCCTAGTTCTGCAACAGCACCATATGCAATCAATCTCTTGAAATCAGTTTGAATAAGCGCCATGATTACACCGATAAGGATGGAAACCATAGCCAAGGCTACAATAAGCCATCCAATGAATACATTTACGGGAATACCGAAATTAGCTATATTAGATAAAACATTACCATATAAAGTGAAAATAACTCTGAACACACCATATAAACTGGCTAAAGTAGCACTAACAAGTATAATTGATATTGACGAAGGGGCGCTGCCATACGAATCAGGTAGCCACATATGCATAGGTACAATTCCTGCTTTCATTGCAAGAGCAACTATCAACAATACAAGAGCGATTTTATCCAAAAAGGTGTACTGTATCACGCTTGAAAGTAGTGCAATATTTAATGCATTATATTGGCCATAAAGTAATGCTACTGCAAATAAGACAAACAGGGCACCCATTGCACTAATTACAATATATTTGAATCCTGCCTCGACTGATTCACCCCTATGAATCCAAAAGGCTATGAGTGCACAGGAAGCTATTGACGTTATTTCAAGAAATACAAAGAAGTTGAACATATCGCCGGTGAGAACCATGCCAAGCATACCAGCAGTTAAAAGCAAGATAAGGGTGTAATACTTATCTAGACCTGTGTTTTTTTCCATGAACGACCACGAGTATACCACAGCTACTAATACCAATATTGAACTGATGATTGCCATGAAAATACTCATGGCATCTACTTCGAATAATATCCTTACAATTGGATAACTAAGATCTTTAGCGCCAAAAACATATGTTTTTATTCCAGTAGTAAGGATATCTGAGGCAAGTAAAAAAACAAGGACCGCATTCAAAGCAAGAACAATGATAACAAAAATATTCCTTAGTTTATCATTAATTCTGCTAACAAGAGGGGTAAGGAATGCGCCAAGAAGCGGAATAGCTACGATTAGAGGTATAATATAATCCGGTACGTTCATTCTTTTAACCTCCTTGTTTCTCTAGCATCCAAAGTTCCATAATGTCGATAAATATGCATGACAAGTGACAACATCAACGCAATGACAGCAACACCAATAACAATGCTAGTAAGTGTTAATGCTTGAGGAACTGGAAAAGACATAATTCCTCCAGGTGAACTCGTATAAATTGGTGCAATACTTTCTTTTCTATATCCAAGAGTTATTAAAAATAGGTTTACTCCACTTTCAATAAGTGTTATCCCGATAACCATTTTGATAAGATTTCTTTTAAAAATTAACGCATACAAACCTAGGAGAATTAAAGCAGCAACAGCGAGGTAAGGGATATTGTAAATCAATTTATTTTCCCTCCTTCAGTCTAGTTGCATAGGCCATTAATAGAACAATTCCAAAAAGACCAGCAATCACTTTCAAACCAACTGCAAAATTCATTAAAGGAAGAATCCCTGCGGTATTGATATTTGCAGCTGTTTCACCTAATTTTACTGTTGCTCCAAATAAGTAATCTTGTTTATTGACTAGAAAGTTATTGAAAAATATTTTTGTGCCAAAAATAAGTCCAAAAAATGCAAGACCAATAAAACCAATTGCTCCAACACTTTCTAAAGTTTGATTTATAGAAAGATGTTTTTCTTTAAGCTTACCCATAGTCCAAACGGATCCATAAGCAACAAGTAACATAGCTAATCCAGAGGCGACAACAGCGCCACCTTGAAAACCACCACCTGGAGTCAAATGTCCATGTGCAATAACATACAATCCATATATTGTAATGAATGGAAAAATGATACTTGAGATTGTTTTTACAATCTTTGACATCCCACTCATTTCTTCAACCTCCTAAATAGAACTATAACCCCTGTAACAGCTGCAAATAAAACTGTTGCTTCACCCAATGTATCAAAACCTCGATAATCAAAAACTACTGCTGTAACCCCATTATTAGCACCTGTTTCCTCCTGAGTATTGTCAATTATATAATCATCCATATCTGATTCGTCTGGCACTCCAAATGGATGCATGAGAAGTGCAGTAAAAATAAAAAATACTGCAACGATAGAAAAAACAATAACTCCAGCGATATTTCTAGTTAACATTATGCTTCTCCCTCCATCCGTTTTGTAGCTCTAATTGCAATTACAAAAATCGCAGTAGTTAAACAGGCTCCTACCCCTGCTTGTGCTATCGCTACATCAGGGGCTTGAAGTATATAAAATTCAAGAGAAAGTAACAAACTCATAGCGGCAATAGCAATAACGGCGGCTAGTAGGTCTCTAAGTAAAACAGCAACTATGGATGCTCCAACAATTAATATGGGGACAATTATGTGGATAAGTTCTATGTATGTCATTTTTTGACCTCCTTCTTTTTGGCACTTTTTTCCACCGTTTTGTTTTTCAAGTCATCAACAATTGCTCGCACTGGTGCAACTCCACTTCGATGCGCAGCCCTTGCTATAGCATGAGCGCCAGTAGGGTTGGTGAGTAATATTGCAATCAATGCTCCTGCAGTATGAATAGATAAAGTAGAATACTCTGGATTTCCTTGAATCCAATATTTCAAACCCAGAAGAACAACTGATCCGCAAATGAAAATAGAACCAAATGTTGTACATTTAGTTCCAGCATGGAGTCTAGTATAAACATCAGGAAATCTCAACAATCCCACACCAGCAAGAAGATTGAAAAATACTCCAATAGCCAATAATATATAAACTATGATATCAACGATTTCAGATAGCATTTAAAACTCCCCTCCTTCCAAGTATTTTGCTATAAAAAGTGTGGATATAAATGACAACAACGCATAGACTATTGCTACATCGATATAAATTACTGATTTCTCAGCAATTCCGAATGCTATCATCCCAACGATAATTATTGTATTAATTGTATCAAGTCCAACAACTCTATCAGGTGCAGTTGGTCCTTTAACCACTCGGATTATACAAATTATAATAGAAAGTAAGAGAAAACCTATAACAATTAGATAAGTAGGTTCGATTTCGATCATTCTGCAATCCTCCTAATCCAATTAGGAAATGTACCACATACATATTTATAATCAACAGGTTTTTTCTCCAAAGCCTTCTTTTTAACATTTATCCAATGGATATAAAGATCATTTTTATCTTCATCAATATCCACACTTAATGTACCAGGGGTAAGCGTTATCGAATTTGCAAGCATTGTTATTCCTAGATCAGTTTTTAAATCAGGAGAGATTTTAACGATACCAGGATTTATCCTCCCAGTTATGACACGATATGCAACATCAATGTTTGCTTTTGCCATTGAAACAAAAAAAGGTCCAATGACATAAACTATGAATATAACCCATCTTACAGGATTCGCCATTCTGAAATTATCCTTGATAAGAATGGTTCTAGCTAAGAATCCAACAATTAGTGAAAGAATGGCTCCAAATAAAATCTCTTCCAGACTCCAAAGTCCCAATGTTCCACTGCCTGTCGTAAGAAGAAGGTAGGTTATGAAACAGAGGATGGTTGTTACTACAAATGCTAACATTTTTTTCCTCCCGATTATACGGATTGTCATCCGAAGGTAATTGTATGTCTTTAAAAAAACTTACGGTTTTAATAAAATACCCTTTAAATCACAAAATAATTGATAAAATAGCGTTAGTAAGCTATGAAAATTTGAAAAGCAAAAATAGATATCAAAAATATTAAAGGCTTATGTTATTTTGGTTACGGGGAAATTGATGAATGTCGAACTAATTGGTTTTACTCCAAATCCAGAAAAACTACCTGCCATGTCCGCAAAATTAACCCACAGTAAAACAAAACCCGAAGATCTAGATAAAAGCTCAGATAAAGAATTAATGTCAGTACTTGAACAGGTCATGAAGTTGGGTCATACAAGTGTTGTTGAGCACACAAGTTTTACCTTTGCAATAAGTGATGTGAGTAGATCTCTAACGCATCAATTGGTGAGACATCGTATAGCTAGCTATGCTCAACAGAGTCAACGATATGTTAACCTAAAAGAACCAAATTATGTTATTCCTCCAAAAATTGCGAAAGACAAGAAAATGAAAAAAGCTTATGACCAAACAATGAAAAACATCTGGGAGCAATACAATAAGCTTATTGATCTGGGCATTCCAGCTGAAGATTCTCGTTACGTTCTTCCAAATGCTACATGTACAAACATCATCGTTTCCATGAATGCTCGTTCTTTGCTCAATTTTTTTGAACTTAGATGTTGTCTTCACGCACAATGGGAAATACGAACGCTTGCGAATAGGATGTTAAGAGAAGTAAAGAAAGTTGCTCCGACTATTTTTAAAACCGCAGGTCCAGCATGTAAAGGCAAAAGAATTTGTCCTGAAGACAATAAAAAATGTCCCCTTTATCCAGAGTGAAACAATATGAATAGACCATATGTAATAATTAATTGTGCAATGTCTGTCGATGGGAAGATTGCGCTTCCCACAAAAAAACAGTTGAGAATTTCCAGTGACGAAGACATACAAAGAATGTATAAGTTGCGTAATGAATGTGATGCAGTTCTTGTTGGAATTGAGACTATACTTTCTGATAATCCCAATCTTACAGTTAAAGCAAAATATGTTAAAAATCCAAAACAACCTTTAAGGGTAATTCTCGATAGCAAATGTAGAATTCCTAAAGATACTTTGGTTTTAAATAACGCTGCAAAAACATTGATTATTACAATTGAGGATAACGAAAAACATTTTGAGGGGGAGAACGTCGAAGTAATCGGATGTAAAGCTAATAAGGAAGAGTATGTAGACCTAGAGTGTGCACTTGAATTGCTTTATCAAAAAGGAGTGAAGAAACTGTTAGTTGAGGGGGGAGGAACCATAATATGGAGTTTTTTAAAAAAGAGGTTAGTCGACGATTTATATATCTACATTGGACCTTGTGTCATAGGGGGGAAAACTACACCTACAGTAGCTGATGGTCTAGGTATAAAAAACGAAGGTGAAATAATATCTCTTAAAATTGTCAAGGTAACTAGATTAGGGGCCGGTATTTTAACTCATTATAAAATGATACAATGAAATTATTATGCGATCAAATGCTTGGCTCACTTGCAAAATGGCTCCGTATTTTAGGGTTTGATACATTCTATGCTAATAAAGAAATAACAGATGAGGAATTATTGAACATTGCTAAGATTGAAAAACGTACTATTATTTCTAGAGATAAAGAATTGATTCTAAGGGGAAAAAAGCAAAACATAAGCGCAATAGAAATACAAAATACAGATCTTGATGACCAGCTAGAATTGGTTTTGAATTTAATTGAGATTGATGAAAAATTAGTTTTATCAAGATGCACTCTTTGTAACAAAATTCTTGAAAAAATTGAAAAGAACAAAGTTGAGGGTAAAGTCCCAAAAAAAGTCTTTGATAATAATGATGAATTTTGGTTTTGCAATAAGTGTAAAAAGTTTTATTGGACTGGAAGCCATTATAAAAAAATTACTGATAAAATAGATGGGATTACTAAAAGAAAAACAAAAAAGTAAAATTATAACATTCTAATCATTTGAGCGTGTGGAACGCCTTTTATTTTTAAAATGCAATTTGGATTTACTAGACCTAGTTTTATGGCACATTGTACTGTTTCTTCTCCAACTAGATTAGCAATAGTTGCGTCATGTAAGTATTTTGCCAATGTTTTCTTACTAATACGTTCTCCTCCATAGAAATTTTTTGACACATCTATCTGAAATTTCCCGTCTACAAATTTCTTACCAAGTAAATGTTCATCACATGCACCAATCACGAGATCATCGCCCTGCTCATAGATTTTAATACTGATCATTTTATCTGCGTTCCAATATATATATATTATTTACGTAAATATTAGTCACTCATGTTTTATATTTGTTTCGAAAAAATAGTAGTATACGAGGAGGGTAAACCTATCATAGTTAAGCAAACAAAATGTTTAATTTGCTAAAATCATAATCCAAGTTCCAAGCATTATAAGTGAAAATGCAATTATAACCTTTGCAAATCTCGTCTTCTTGCTAAAACCATGGCGAGAGGGAAGTATCTGAGGGCAGAAGATGCTTGTCTTGTCTTTTCTTGTGAGTATATTTCCCATAATTATATTCACTTCATAATTACTTTGAAATGCACTATATAAAGAACTTGTTGTACAGTTGTTATCAGATATTTTTAAAAATGTCTAAATAATCATAGCAATAATAAACTTGATAAGATTCATACTTTCGTTTAACCCATGATAAAGATTATATTGGTCGAATATCATCAATAGAATGGGCTATGGCAAAAACAGGAGTTGCAAACCTCCCATTACATCCTGGTAAAGCACCACGATGGTTATTCAAAAGAATGGTATCTTTATCTAAAGGAATTATGGAGGTTATGTCATATGAATATGGAAAAAATGAGTTTTTACAAAGAATCTCTGATCCGTTTTGGTTCCAAACATTGTCGTGTGTCCTTGGTTTTGATTGGCATTCTAGCGGTACTACTACGGTAACTTGTGGGGCTTTAAAAGAGGCGATAGATCCAGAAGAATTTGGTTTTGCCATAGTTGGAGGAAAAGGCAAAGCATCAAGAAAAACCCTATATGATGTCGAAAAAATCGGTGAGTTGTATAATTTTTCAACCCAGTCAATAGAGGAATTAAAGTATTCTAGTCGAATGACAGCAAAAATAGACAATTCAGCAATACAAGACGCATATGATCTTTACCATCATGTGTTTATTTTTTCTGAAAATAGAAAATGGGTAGTAATACAGCAAGGATTGAATGCTCAAACTAACTATGCAAGAAGATATCATTGGCTTTCAGAACAGTTAGATAGCTTTGTGTGTGAACCGCATAATGCAATAATAGGAGATATTCATCAAAAAATGGTATTGGACATGACAGCTAAGCAAAGCAAATTAACTCAAAAAATATCTGTGGATTTAATCAATGATGACCCAGATCATCTCAAAAGAGATTGGGCAGAGTTAACCCTACCTCATAACCAGAGAACATTAGATAACTGGATGTGTTCTGGTAAAAACACCAAAACAATTGAATATCTGCATATGCCTAAGATTATAAATTGGTCAAAAATGAAAGAAGTTTATGATTTTCAACCAAAAAACTATGAACAATTGTTATCAATTAAAGGTGTTGGACCAAATACTGTAAGAGCCCTAGCCTTAATATCTGATCTTATTTATGGCGAGAAACCATCATGGTCAGACCCTGTTAAATTTAGCTTTACAGTAGGAGGTAAAGATGGTGTACCGTTTCCTGTTGATAGAAAAGCTATGGATGAATCGGCAAGGCTTATAAAACAGGGAATAAAACAAGCTAAAATTGGAGATAAAGAGAAAATAAATGCATTAAGAAGATTGAAAAATTTCATTCCTGAAAATAATCAATAGGGATACAATTTAACAACAGTTTTTTTAATTTTAGGTTAATTTTCTAATGCTTTCAATTAGTTCACTGATGTTAAACGGTTTTGATATATAATCATGCACATATGGTTCAAGTCCCTTCATCTTCTCATGATGAGTAGTACCTATTGCTGTCATCACTATTATGTCTATATTCTTTTCCAGTCTATTATCAACAATTTCTCTTATCGTGTCCCATCCATCCATTGTCGGCATCATTATATCTACGAGAAGAATTCCCTTGAAATCATTTTTCAACTTATCAATACATTTGATACCATCATTTACGGTAATTACTTCATGACCTTGGTGCTCAAAAATATCTTTTACAGATTGAAGTGTGTCATTGTCGTCATCAACAACCAAAATATTTCTACTCACTTTTTCACCTTCTGTCTACACTTACGATATTGATACAATATGACATGTTATACTTTCTTGATTATCTTATTTAAAACTAACATGTCAAAATGTCATAATGAAAAAAACCATATTAGTATAATCTTCTGTGGAGATTTATAATTATCATAATTACACCTGATTCAAATTTAAATCAACTTTAAAAATGTAAAATGATGGGATTTATTTACGTGTAAGTCCTAATGAAGAAAGTTCCTTTGATAATTTATCCACTGCTAATGACACATCCTCTATTTTTCTGGCACCTGCACAGACTATTTTTCCAGAGCCGAATAACAACATAGCTACTCTAGGTTCGTTAAGCCTATAAACCAATCCAGGGAACTGTTCTGGTTCATATTCTACATTTTCCAAACCTAGAGCCACAGCAACTTCATTAAGATTAAATTCGTTACCTAAATCAGATGTGGCCACGATGTTTTGGATCTCTATCTCCGGATTTTTATAAACGTCTATACCTAATTTTTTCAGCTTTTCTGCTATTATTTTGATTGTTGTTTTCACATCTTCAATGTTTTTTGCTCCAGTGCAATTTGCCTTTCCACTTCTAAAGAGAAGTGTAGCTGTCTTTGGATTTTTTAATCTGAAAATCAATCCAGGGAATTGTTCAGGTTCATATTCAGTTTCTTCTATCGCTTTCGTTATAATGTCTAAATCTAATTTCTCTGCAAATATTGTAGATGCTACAATGTTTTGTACTTTTATTTCAACCATATATTATCACTCCGCGCTAAATAGTATCAAAATCTTTTGGCGGCAAAACCCACAACATGTTTATGTATTAAAATAGTTCTCCCCAAATTTACTGTTTTTTCTAATTTGACCATTATCACTTACATTGATTTGTATAAAGATAATAGGAAATTTTCAGGGAATATAATAATTAATTTATAGCATAACAATAATTGAACAGATCTGACGTTCCCATGATTTATATAGTAAAAATGCATTAATATAATTATTGAGGGCTTAAAATTAAAAACAATAAAAGATTGATATCAATTGGAAGAATGTTTACAATTTTGATATTATCAATGCTTCTAATCTTACCAAGTACGTTTGGAGCTAGTTATTCTTTAAAAAGTGGTATCTTACCCGATCAGAAAATTGTTACGAATATTTCTAGGGAAATAGAAATCCCAGCTGGATATGATTATATAATAAAGTTTTCCTCAGAGAACTTATCATTAGAGGGACATGAGATTGAATTTTATTCATCAGGTCTGTCTGAAAAAGTGAAAGCAGCTATTGCTAAATCCCCTAATTGGATTCAAAGAGAACTTACAAGACAATTTCATGCAATTAATACTTCTGAAGAATATGCAGATCTACTATTAAATACGAGTAAAAAATACGCAGATGAGATAGCTTTTTCAATAGCTTGCTCTCCATTGGGTAATGTTCCCTCAGTCGAGGTCATTAGAGACAACGTATTTTTCCTTTACGAGAATAATAAATGGATAGAATATGCTGACATTATAGATTATGATGATGGAATAGGAGGGTATTATTCTACTGTAAGGTACAAGGTCATTGAAAATGGGACAGAGAAGCTGTTTGAATATCCTAAAGAGATCTATTATTGGTATGTTGTACAACCGAAAATATCAAGCGAAAATGCTATGTATATTTATGATAACTTTTGGCGAGATTATCTCATTAATCATAATGACTTAGGATACCCTTTGCTAAAGGAGAAGTTGGCAAGCATAACGTATCTGTGGGACTGTGAATCCTATTACCAACCTGGAAACAGACTATGGAAATGGAGCTTAGAAAATCATCCAACTGCTATTGAAGCTATAAGCTATTGGATTGGAAAGACTGTTCCTGCTCAGGCTATAGGTAGTAGGCCTGGACAACCCAATACAATTGCTCATGAGCATAATGGATGGTGTGGGGAATTACAAAGAATTGCAGTTGCAGCACAAAGAACATTATTGGTGCCATCTGTTGGTGCATGTAATATTGGGGAAGATCATGTATGGAGGGAATTTTATGAAAGAGGTTGGCATGAGAATGATAACTGGTGGGCAGATAGTGGAGGAGCTGTAGACAAACCAGATGTTTATGAATATGGATGGGGCAAAAACATGTCTGCTGTCTATGCCTGGAAAGGAGATGGCTCTATATATGAGATAACATCGCGATATATTCATCCAGAAGATCGAAATACAGTAAGATTTGTTGTGAAGGATATCTATCTTCAACCTGTTGATGGAGCCAGAGTAACCGTATTAGTACATGGGATAAAAGATATAACGTGGATAAAAAATTTAATATGGGAAAAAATCGAGGAAATCTGGGAAAGATTGCCTCAAGTGATTAAAGGAAAAATCCTCCAAGTTATCTATAACAAGATAAGAGTAAGGTATAATGAAATTCCTGATACGATCGAAGGATTAACCATTACAACTTGGAACTATACTAACATAAACGGAGAGTGTACATTTCAGTTAGGAAAAGGACATGACTATCTTTTCATCATTCAACAAGGTAATCTTAAAAAACCTTGGCAATTCGCAAAAAATAACGCTCTAAGGATTTTACGCCGTCCAAAAGATACCAAATTTCGGGTTGTGTTTCTAGATCTTTCTCATAAGATTCAGAGACATTACAATAGAAAAATGTTTGATGGAGACTGTTTCTTTGATGTTTCCTTTGATACCAGATCATATCAATTACACAAAAATATTATGAGCAACAACATTGGAGTATATAGCGGTAGGGGGAAAACTGATTTTTTTGTGTTGGATAACGAAAACTTTGAAAAATATAAGAGTGGGGAGAAATTCAACTGCTACAATTACATTGAGGAAAAAGAAGCAACAATAAGTTTTAGCGCAAGTAAAAATGATTGGTATATAGTATTTAGAAATCACGCTCGCCATACCAATATTATTTTAGATTTTTCAATTCAAGCTAAAGTATCTACTAATGTCTATAGAGTACAAATTGTTTCTCCGGATACAAGTATTTTTGATAATCCAGTTTTTAATGTTGGTGAAACAATCAATATTACTGGAATAGCAACTGAAGATATCATTCTGAATATAGATGGTGAATCCACAGGAGTATCTACAGTGGATGGTAAATGGTTTTATGAATGGAATACATCTGAAAATATGCCAGGAGAATATGGAATTACTGCTGAATGTGGCGATGTGCAAGATGAAAGATTGATAACACTGATTGACGAAAATCCTCCAGAAATAAGGATAAACGAACCCACAAACGAAGAGATTGTGGAAGGAGATGAAATTACAATATCAGGTAATAGCTGGGACAATATTGGTGTTGAAAGAGTTGAAGTTGCCATGGATGACAGTGAATTTAAAGAAGCAAATGGTACTGAAAGCTGGTTTATCGAATGGGATATAAGCGAACTTGAGCTAGGTGATCATATAATATTAGCAAGAGCTGTAGACTTGCTCGGAAAAAAATCGATTCATATGATATCTTTTATAGTAAATGAAAGTGGTCACGTATGGGGTCCAAAGATCAATAATTTATATCATAAACCAGAGAATCCTACCAACGTTAGCAATGTCGTAATATATGCAAATGTAACTAATGCAAGCCCATTTGACATTAAACGGGTTGTTTTGTACTGTGATAATGATACACTAATTAATTCATATGAAATGTACAGATATGGCGATAATCCTGTTCAAGAAAGACATGAGGAAGATCCATTATTTAACGTTTCGAATGAACCGATATTTGGCCTTGAACTAGGGCAATTTTCTAATGGAGAGAATATAACTTATTGGATAGTTTCATATGATGCGGCGAATAACTCTGAACAATCAGAAGAGAAATCTTTTATAGTGGGTAGTCATAGGTATTAACTTATTTATTCTGTACATTATGATAAAAAAATATGAAACAAATATATTTGGTTATGCAAAAATAAGATTTATTCATCAATGGCACTAATGTTTCATTATTTTTCCAAAATATTTAAATTCTAGTATATATACTATAATATTATATCTTTGCATCATGGAGAGTTCCAAAAGTGAACAATAGTACACTTAGAAAAAATATAGTGTTTACAATAATATTTTTTATTTTGATGAGTGCTGTACCAAATATTAGTGGAACAATTGGAGGTGATCGCTTAAATTTTGAGAAAAATGTCAAAAACGCTCATCAGGAAAGTTCGTCTGTATGGAAACAACTAATAGGTAATGAAAGCGCAGGGTTTGGAAGGAGCACTACCATGGCAATTAGGGGATTAGAAATCTATAAAGATGAATTATATATTGGAACGCAGAATCTTAATAAGTCAAAATTTTTGAGACCTTCTGGGATAGATAGAATTATGATGGATGATTTTTTATTACTTGGAGGTTTATCAGACCAGTTGCCGTTCATTTTTGAGAAAAAATTATTATTACCAATTCTTATCTCTAGAAGATTCGGAAACAACAACCATAATTTTTTGATGTTTTGGTTAAGCATGTCTTTAAACCTGGCAATGCACATGAGAGCAAGAATGAGTGACGGGTGTGAAATATGGAAATATAACTCTAGCCTTGATACATGGTCTCAACTTATTGGCGATCATCCTGAAGCGGATATGCCAGTAGGTTTTGGAGATACAAAAACCATTGCTATATCAGTTATAAATAAATTTAAAGGCAAATTATACGTCGGAACATGGACAAATCCCCTAAAAGGATGCGAAATCTGGAGATACGATGGTAGTAATTGGGAGCAGGTAGTAGGAGAAAATGCACTTATAAAGGGAGGATTTAATGATTCAAAGAATATCGCTGCATGGTGTATTGAAGAATTTAACGATTATCTCTACGTTGGTACAATGAATTGGGATTACACCGATAGTGGTGGGTGTCAAATCTGGAGAACACAGGATGGCATACATTGGAGCAGAGTAGTAAATAGAGGATTTAGAGATTTCCTACCTGAGGAAGAGCAAAACGTTCATAATACATATGCTTGGAGTTCAGAAGTATTTCAAGATCATCTCTACATCGGAACATTTAACACCAACTCTGTTTTCAGATTTGAAAATGCTGGTTGTCAGCTATTAAGAACTTCAAATGGCGTAGACTGGATGAAAGTAGAATGCCCAGGTGGAGATGGTTTTGGAGAAAAAGAGAACTACGGCATTCGGTGTATGACAATTTATAATGATGATTTGTATGTTGCAACTGCCACAGATGGATATCAATTAAACGGACTTAATGTTCAAGGTTGTGAAATCTATAAGTACGATGGAGTTAATTGGACTGAGGTAATCGGAGAGGGGAGGATTAATCCAAATGAAAAGGATGGATTTGGATCCAAATGGAATAAGTATGTCTGGTCCATGATTGTTTCATCAGATAACAAACTGTGGGTCGGTACTCTCAATATGCAAATTAGGATGATAGGAGAAGACACGAAAGGATGTGAAGTCTGGTGTTACAATGGAACAAAGTGGATACCGATTGTAAAAGAAGGTACCGGTGAAATAGATAATGGCTTTGGTAACATTTACAATGAAGGTGCACGTGGGATGATAGAGTATCCTGCAGGAAGTAGAAATATTGTCGTAGGAACATTTAAACTAACAAAGCCTTTTGAAACTCCAGAAGGATGCGAGATATGGATGCGGTATGGATAGGCAACTTAACATGATTAAGGTAACAATAAATATACTATTACATAATAATATTGATTTGAGAGGATAAATGATAAGACGCACATCGTTAAAAATAATGATAATTGCAATAGTTATTCAACTTCTCTGCTTTAGCTTAATAAATGGTGCTGTAAGTGAAAGCATTAATGTTAAAAAAAATGAAAATAAAGAAAGGCAAGAAAGTAGCATAAAACAAGTAAATATATCATTTGAAAGCAGCAAATATACATTATATGGAGAGATTTATTACCCATCAAATGAATCGAAATTGTACCCTGGAATAGTCTTTTGTGAAGGGCATGGAGGTTACATAAGTGCCTACGATTGGATACCTAGAGCATTGGCTGAAGAGGGATATGTAGTATTAATTTTTGACTTTCCAGGTCAAGGTAAATCTGAAGGAATCTTTCCAAAACGATCCATTAATATTGCTATTTTAAACATCTATTTTCGATATATGTTCCTAATCGAAACACCAATTCATTATGTATTACGTGAATGGACCACCGCAACATCAGATGCTTTAACTTATCTTTTAGAGGAAAGTCCTGTAAAAAATATGATCAATAACACAAGTATTGGGTTAATAGGTCATTCACTTGGCGGGATAACTGTGACGGAGACTGCTGTTATAGATGAAAGAGTAGATGCTATTGTTGCATTATCCCAGGGCAATCCACTAATAATCGGTAAAATTGATGTTCCGTTACAAGTTCAAGGTGGCTGTTTTGATATAGGAACATATAGTATTCCTATAATATCACGGTGCTACAGTAAGGCAAATACTCCAAAGGAGTTAATAGCTATTGAAGGCGGTACACACCTCGGTTTTTCAACCGCATTTGGCACGCTATGCCCATGTCCGAGATGGCAAAAAGATATTTGTTTACGATATACAATAGGTTGGTTTGATTATTTTCTAAAGAATAAAACTGATGCTTATGAGATAATAACAACCGGTACTGATCATTTATCAAGGTTTATAAAATCTAGGTACAACTTTGGAGATGGAGATCATATTCTGGAATAAAAACAGTAAAATATACATTCCATTAAATAATAATTTCAAAGTTAACAAGAGGTTTCTCTTTTTATCGCATAGAGCATAGTATTTCGCATCAATCGAGTATCTCGATTTAACTTTTTAAGACCTATATCCTTACCGCGTCCTCTTATGTTTGTGACCTCAAATACACTATAGCCTTCATTTATAAGCATCAAAATAACCGCGTTAGCAGATGATTGGAATTTTAGTGTTAGTTGTAAAGGATGAATTTCTACGAACAATTTGATCTTATTACTTTTAAGGATATTATGCATTCCCTTAAGAACCTTCATCTCGGCCCCCTCAACATCGATTTTGATGACATCAGGGGTTGATTTTTTATCCTTAAAAAAATCATCCAAGGTAAAAGATTGAACCGATATTACTTGATCGGATTTGACTTTCGAAGAGTTAGCGGAAAGGCTAAACATTGGATTTGGATGTTTTGAATCTCCAATATAACTAACAAATCCTGGAGAATCAGTTATAGCTGCATGATATATCTGTACGTTCTTACATTCATTAAGCTTCAAGTTTTTCTCTAATAGAGAATAATTTAATTCATCCATTTCAAATGCATAGATAGTTCCATCGGACACAATCTTAGATGCTAAAAAAGTATAGTAACCAATATTAGCTCCAACATCAACAAAACCATTTGAGGTTTTTAAACTTTCAACCAGTAGCTTTGTAACATTTTCTTCATGTATTTTACCTCTGTCACATCTTGCGTAAATCCAGAATCTTGAATAAGAATCCTCCATTGAAAAAACAAAATTTACACCGTGGGCTTCTATCGCAAATCTTTTTGCTTTTCCATATTTTTTATTAACAATGTATTTGGAAAAATTTGATGTGATCGAAGGGATTTTGAGATAAAGTAAAGTTATAAATTCTTCTACTCCTGGAAGTCTTAGAGCTTTAGTAATAAATGTCGTCATCTTTTTCATATCATTCTTTAACCCATGGTATATTTAAGTAATATAATTTACTAATATCATAAAACTCATATTATCAAGGTTTATATTTGATAATTTAATATGGGGAAAAGTATGTTAAATCATTTGTGTAAAAATGGTTATTTTTTGAAATCGAGGAGTTAACTTATGAAAACCAGTGAATACCATGATCAAAAACACCTAGAAAAATTAGAATATATTGATTTTAAACCTGTATTCATACTGGGCTTGCATAGATCAGGTACAAGTATCTTATACAAAATGGTTACATCAACAGGGTGTTTCAATCCTGTAACAGCCTATCATCTTATCAAATATAACCAACTCATATATAATCATATAAACAAACGAGAAGAATCATCCAAAGAAGAACTCACTGAATCGTTCAAAGAAAAAGGTCTTAAGGATAGGGGAATAGACAGATTACAAATAACCGCGGATTTTGCTGAGGAACATGGTTTTCTTCTTGGACAGAAAACACTTCAGATGTATATAACTCCAAAAAATCTCCCTTTGTTTACAGAATTGTGCAAAAAAATTCAGTTCATATCAGGTAATGATAAACCGATACTTCTTAAAAATCCTTATGACTTTCCAAATTTTATCTATATTAAAAAAGCATTTCCCAATGCTAAATTTGTTTTTATTCATAGACACCCGTTCAAAACATTAAGTTCTACAATTAAAGCTATTAGAGTTTTATTAAATAATAAAAACCCTTATACAACCCAACTCTTTAAAATCTATAATAGAATATTTGAAAATCCTTTAATATTACACACACTCAGATTTTGCTTTTCTAGAATCTCGGCGATTGGAATCATATTACTGACGAACAACTCATCGGCGGCTACAAATTACTACCTAAAAAATATCAAACATCTCTCAAAGCAAGACTATGTTTTTATAACCTATGAAGACCTATGTAAAAATCCTCAAAAAAATATAGAGAGAATCATGGAATTCCTAGATATTGTGTCTTACAACAAAATAGATTTTGCATCATTTATAAAACCGCGTAAGACACAGCTAGATCCTAGCGTGAGGCAACTTCGTAAATTCATATACAAAAGAATGGAAGAATATTTCAAATTTTTTGGATATAAATTAGAAGGGTATATCTAAATTTTATGTCTTCGAATGTCTTAATAATAATTTTTGTATTTCTTCTTCAATTCTTTTCAAAGTTACTTCTTGTTTTTCAGGATTATAAGATTTTAAATTCTCTTTGTACTGATCTAAATTATTTAAAAAATCCTTTAGGTCGTTTTCATTGAGGTACATATGATATACACCGGCCCCAAGCTTATCGATAAACTTAGCATTTAAAATCTGCTCAAATTGGTTATTTATAGGGATGGAAAAAATTGGTTTCTTAAGATATAATGCTTCACTTAAAACCGTAAAACCTCCATTTGCGATAACTGCTTTGGCGTTAGAAATATCATGATAAAAATCATCCTCATTAAATTGTCTAAAAATTAGGTTTTCGTCAATTAGCTCTTTGTTAAAGCCATATATAATAAATGTTTCATCAATTTTCTTCAATATCCCGCAGATAAACTCGGTAGAGAGCGACGTTTGGTAAACGAAAACATGATTACCATACTTTGGCTTTTGTTTTAATATACCTTCTTGAATCAAAGGTTTCAAAAACAAAACTCGAGGATCATCAACTTGCCCCACAAAATAATCATAGATGATATACCTATCAGCGCCAAATGCAGATATTTTAAGTGCGATCATCAGGAAAAACCATGAAATAAATTCTCCAAATGTAACTTCGTATTCCCGATGTAATAACACTTGAGGATTATCAATGCTCATACGCTTTATTTTGCTGAAACGTGCTGCAAAGTGACTTATAGGATCGGCGTCTGTAATCAATAAATCTGGTTTAAATTCTTTGATAATCTTTCTGACCTTTAAAAAAGAAAACGGGGTACTAACTATTGTTCTATATATCATAATTAGTATGCTGTAAAATAGCCTAACATCATTACCTTCATAGATAAACCTTGGAGATTCGATTTCTTCCACACGATCAAATTCACTTGATAACAAATCGTAAGCCTTACCACCCGCCACGATTCTAATATCATGCTCTTTTTTAAGATGGTTTATTAAAATTCTACTCCTGCTGGCATGCCCGAGACCTTCTCCACATAATCCATAGAGTATTTTTGCCATCTTTTATTATCTCCTGAATATTTACTAACAAATATTCATTTATAAATCCAACATTACGAAATTAAAGGTTGGATTTTAAATACTTCCATATTTATCCAAAAAACGGATGCATATCCTGATATCCGCTGACTCCTACCCATATGTGTGTATCCAGTCCAGGAACTGTGATGTTTGTTCTAACTAAAACTAGAAGTGCATCTGGAAGGAAACCTTTCCCTCTAGAATAAAGAATTTTTGAGTAAGGTAACAATATCTGGGTTTTAATTTCTGTCGAATTTTCAGGCCCCACCTCTTCTTCCTCAATTACAGATTTTCCGATTAATTTCCTTTCACCCCTGTCTACCCTATATATCGAAAAGGTAATATCTCGGGCAATCAATCCTATCTTATTAGGATTGATAACTTCTAATGTCATGTCACTTATAAAGCCACGTAATGTGGCTTTTAAATCAGATTGAATTATTGCTTCAGTAGGAATTACTGAAGGTACTATATCCTCCAGGCTTGGTATATTTAATTGAGCGTCGATAGAAAAAGGTACTGACTTATTTATTCCTGCTATCTTAACTCCCGCTGAAGTGCTTGCATTAACATTCAGTGTCTTCGCATTTAACGCCTCAATGAGTATTCTTCCAGTGCCATACAGATTATAGGAACTTTTAGCTGGTATTGTGTCCCCTATAACGTCCAAATTACCAACACTTTCGCCAGTTTCAGTTTCTATTTCGATCGACAGATCTTCAATATACATTTCGAAAGGATTAGGATTGTATACATCAATTGTTCCAGTAAAATCTATCCCTTCTTGTGTTAACTCTCCAAAATCACCCAAAATATGAACTATAGGAGCCGAAATATCATGGATTACATCTCCTACAGAAGTTATAATATTGACAGCTACGGGTAGAGTCTTTTTTATAAAACCAAGGAATTTTACACCCACTATGCCAGTAATTTTACTAGTTAAAGTACTATATCCTTGACCTTTAAATGCAATTTTATCGCTTGACTCAAATGTTCGGTTGGCTTTAGAAGGAATATATCCGCCTTCTATCGTTAGTCTAGCAATCTCATTTCCGTCAATTGTGTTAGCAACAACTTCAAAATTGTCTACTATGAGCTCAAACTGATTTGGATTGTAAATTTCAAGACTATGATGGATTATTAATTCCTCTGGATTTACTTCTATAAGTTCGACTTTTATGGTGATTTCAGGCGTTTCCATTAATCGTATATCTAAAAAAATGAATACACTCACGATTATGTTTATGATTAGGATTGCTACTACTAAAATAGTAAATGCTATTCTCCTTTTACTTTTGTATAAATTAGAAGGGTTCGTACTCATATATAATTATACATGTTTTTATATTTTATATATATTTTTCTATTTAAATTATGAGATCATTATACCATATAATGATTATCAAAATTATTTTGAAATTACGAAGGAGTCAATAATACTACCATCAGGCTTTATCGATTGAAATGTTAATTTTGATTGATTTGCTGATATCATACAATAGTGATACGTCTTCTCAGAATATATTGTCCACCAGCTTTCTCCTACATTGTAAAGTGGAGCTCCTCCGCCACCAGTCACAATGTAGTTTACACCTTTAACTCTCCCTCTTTCGTAACTATGATCATGCCCATTGAAAACAATATCTACATTGAAGTGTGTAAAAATAGGTCTCCATAGCAATCTAAGATACAAAGTACTACCATGATTACCTGAACTATACAAAGGATGATGGAAGAACACTATTGTAAACGGCTGCTTGTTTGTCTTTAAATCCTTTATTAGCCAGATTAATTGAGACAGTTTAAGGGCATTTCTTGGGTTGGAATCTAAGCCAACAAAATGAACTGGTCCATTATCAAATGAATACCAACGTTCATTATGAGGTAGTGAGAAATATATAAAATATGAGATTCCATGATATTCGTGATTACCTAAAACAGGATATAGCGTGCTGTTATGAACAAACTGTGAGATTGAGAAGAAATCTACCCATTGACTTTTATTTTTTCCATCTTTAACGATATCTCCTGTATGTAAAACAAATTGTGGTTTATATTCTTCAATTTTATTTGCAACAATACTAGCATGTTGCCAGTTATTCCATACTCCACGCGTGTCTCCGTATGTAATAAATCGAACTGTGTTGTTTCGTTCAAAAGATGTGTAAAATGAATAAATCTCGCTTTCAAAACTGTCAGAAATAACTTTGTAGTAATATTTTGTAGAAGACGATAATCCATCTAGATTGACTATATGTAAATTTTGATTTAGTAAGGTATCTTTATATAATTCCGAGCTTATATTTCCTAAATCTAAAGTAAGTCCCCAATGCACTTCATTTTTTGTTGTTTTTTCATTTGTTTCCCATATAATTTCTATAAAATCGGTATTTGCATTTTGAGGGTATGGGCCCACAATGATTTCAATTTGTTGAATTGATTTCTCATTATTGGAAATAGCCGAAATTGAGTTAATTATTGATGATAAAATAAGAATTGAAACAATTAAAAACTTAATGACTCTATCGGATTTCATGTTAATTATTAATAAGAATTTTAGATATATATAATTTTTCTGATTAATGTTAATTGAATTTGAAAAAATCTTTAAAGTATGTTATTATACTGGGAGGCGTGATCTTTATGACATCTAGAAAAAGTCAAAGAAAAAGATCGAATCCCGCGAAAAAACGAACTCCATTTGAATCAAAAGGAGTAAAAATTGGAATTATTGTAATATTTATAGCGATTGTTGCCATCGCGGCAATTTATCTTTTTAGTGGAAGTGGTGAAGAAGATAATGGGGTTGTTGGAAATCCTATTGCAGTTTTTGATACAACAATGGGAACGATAAAAGTTGAGCTATTTGAAGACAAGGTACCAATAACAGCAGGGAATTTTAAGGACTTAGCAAATGATAATTTTTACGATGGAACAAAATTTCATAGGATTTCTCCTGGTTTTATGATTCAAGGAGGAGATCCTAAATCTAAGGATAATGATCCAAGTGACGATGGAACAGGCGGTCCTGGTTATTCAATAGATGATGAATTCCATGATGAATTAAAAAATTTAAGAGGGATGATTTCTATGGCTAATAGTGGACCAAATACAGGGGGGAGTCAATTCTTCATTTTAGTAGCAGATGCATCATGGTTAGATGGAGCCCATGCAGTATTTGGACAGGTAATAGAAGGAATGGGTGTGGTTGACAACATTGCAAATATGGATCATGATGGTAGATTTGATCCAAACCCTGGGGGAGGTCGTCCAATAACTGATGTTGTTATCAATTCTATCACTATTGAGTATCAATAAAGGAGTGGAAAAAATGACAAATAAGGTAGCAGAATTTATAACAAATAAAGGTAATTTTAAAATCGAGCTTTTTAATGATAAGGCACCGGTAACAACTGGAAATTTCATGAAATTAGTAAATGATGGTTTCTACAATGGACTTATTTTCCATCGAGTCATTCCAAATTTTATGATACAAGGTGGATGTCCAGATGGAACTGGCAGAGGAGGACCTGGATATACTATAAAAGATGAGTTTCATCCTGATCTAAAGCATGATACAAAAGGCATACTATCAATGGCAAATGCAGGTCCTAATACAGGAGGATCCCAGTTTTTCATAACTGTAGCTCCAACACCATGGCTTGACAGGCATCATTCTGTCTTTGGAAAAGTTATTGAAGGAATGGATGTCGTTGATGCCATATCTAAAGTTAAAACGGTTAGAAATGACAAACCACTAGAAAACGTTATAATAAACAAGATAACAATAGAAAACAAATAATGGTGATCTTTATGACCATTCTTTCTGACGAAGATATTCAGAACTCTGTTAAAAAAAGTGAACTTAGCATCGAACCGTTTAACCAAAAAAACCTCACACCAAATGGATACGATTTATCTATTGAAGAGATTTATATTAAGAAATCAAATCAACATATTAATGAAGGAATTGCATTAATACTACCTATGACGTGGTTTGCTATTAGTACAAAAGAATTTGTTAAAATGGGTCCGCAGATCTCTTCACAGCTCTGGATAAGGTCAAGCTATGCTCGAAAAGGAATATTAGCAAGTTTCGGAAAAGTCGATGCTGGATTTCATGGTACGTTGACCATTGGCTGTTTTAACTCTAGTGATCAAGAAGTCGAAATTCCAATTGGGGACAGATTCTGTCAGATTGTATTTGAGCGTCTTTCTACAGTCCCAAAGGCCCTCTATAATGAGCGTTCGGGTACATATCAGAATCAACGTGGTATTACATTAAAACGCTAAATCTTTCTTTTTATTTAAATAGAATAAAAAGTAATAACTTAAACTCCAAAACTATTTAATCAATAAAATCTCTCATTTACTATGTCCTGACAAAATTTTAATTATGTGATAACCGTTGTAAAACGTAATGTAGAGTAATGTAATAGGTATATTTTATATACAGCTTAATAGATTGCTACAAAAAAGTAGGAGAGATGTGAAATGAAAGTTAACAACGCATATGAATTAGTTGGAAAAGAAGTTTTTGATACCAACGGAAACACTATTGGAACGATAGACAAATGGTGGAACAGCTGGAACCATGAATATCCTGGTTATTTCTTTGGTATAAAATCCAATGATAATACAAGAGACACTTGGTTCAGAGGGACAAACAAGCTGATACCAATTTACAGTGACTATATAAGAGAGGTAACTGAACACGTAACCTTAAACAAAACAACTGAGGAATTAGGTCGTTTTTGGAACAAGACAATTCCTTGTGGTCCAAAGACCTGTCCAACAGATGAACTAGTTGACATGCCCATTTACGACAAAAACCATTCTCGAGTTGGAACGTTTTACACTTGGGTAGAAAGTGATGGAACATATAAGAACTACGGGTGCTTTGTAGATCCATTCTTATGTGAAACTTGGAAAGTTCCATACAACACGCTAATGCCTGTTCCAACCCACTATATAACTAACGTAACAGACACTATATGGTTAGACAAAACTCTAGATGAATTAAAGGAATATTGGAAACAACACTTCAACTTTTAAGTAAAAAAACTATGTGCTTTGAGGGGCTGAAAAATCTCTCAACTACTCTATTTTTTAATGTAGGAGTAGATGATTTTTCTCAGAACGCTGTAAATTTTTAGCTACATACTGTAAAGAAAAACCTTTTGATAGAGATGATCTAAAGAAAAAATTGAAGAGGTTCTGCATAAGTATAATTGGTTGAATATCTCGCAAATGTCGATAAGTGCTCCCGTCGGGATTTGAACCCGAGTCTACGGCTCGAGAGGCCGTGATGATTGGCCGCTACACTACGGGAGCGTAATAAAAAATTTACCCTCCAGAAGCCACTTGTAATATAGTAAGTTTTTGTCCCTCAGAGAGGATATCGTCAATTGGAATAGGTTTACTATCTTTTAATACAATGAGAGCGTCTGGTTTTAAATGTATTTTTTTTATAAGATCAAAAATCTTTGACCCGGATTTAATTTCGACTTCTTTTAATGAATTATCCGGCAATATTGTTACTGATATTTTCATTGAATCGATACCCATATAAAAACGTCTTTGATTAAACTTTTGACAATCTATATCTGTTGCTGGGGTAGCTAAGCCCGGACTAAAGCGGTAGCCTCGAGAGCTATTGGTGCTTGTCACCGCAAGGGTTCAAATCCCTTCCCCAGCGTTAATTTAACATTAAAAGTGAATGAGCTCACATTGATTATGCTGGTCCTTTGTTTAAATTAATATCACAAGTAGCTTTTTGATAACATTCTTCTGCTTTTTCTTTAGTAAGTCGTATTATTCGTACTGATTGATACTCTCCTCTTTTTATGGTGTTTTCTTCAAACCAATTTCTTTTGATCAAACCCTTTAATTGTCTACTACAAAAATTTACATTCATTTTATTTTTTTTATACAACCCTGGAACTGGTATCCATCCCTTAGGGCGTTTATTTTTTTTATATTTTTTATAATCTGGATTATCCCATTCAGTTTTATCATTCAAATAGTCTCTTAATATAAAATCAACTGTTATTGCTAAAAAAGGATTATTATATTCCTTAACGAGTTTATAAAATAATTTTTCTAAACCACCATTTGGAAGGTCTCTAAATCTCGCCATAATATCTATAATATCGTTATCCAAGTCATCGAAATTATTCATTATTTCTCCTTATTTAATTTGTTTTTATTTTGTAACTATATCACTTGATGAATTTGATATCATTGATAAATAAAATATTGATAATAACAGATAGGTGATTACCGAGATTAATTGTTTCATACTTGTCCCCCTTTTATCTATTTATTTAAAAAAAATCTACTATTTAAATTTATTTGTCATCTCTCCCTTGTTTTTGATAATTAATTATTTAAAATAGTGTGTTCGAAAACAATCACTCTAATTAATTATAATAAATTCCCTGCAAAGGTGTTAATAAAAATAATATTTATTGTTAAAATTGATTGTTTTTAGGAATAAAATAGTAAATTTTCTCCCTTTACAATCTTTCC
>CP070724.1:1761101-1791335 GCA_020350825.1 Thermoplasmatales archaeon
CTGTAACAAAAAGAAAATTAATACTTTTTACATTATACAAAAACGGAGGGAAGGAAGGGATAACACAAAGGGATTAATATATGAATGTTTTCAAAATGAAAACCCTTCCTCCTTTCTTACACATAAACAAATAAGGATAGGTTATTTAAATTTTACTATTCAATTATATATGCAACATCTGTAACAAAAACGGGAGGGAAGGAAGGGGTAAAACAAAGGGAGTAATATATGAAAAATATAATGGAAAACCCTTCCCCCATTCCTACACACTTCAACCTTATTTATAGCCTCCGTCTTCCCTTTAACATAATCATATAACAGAAGGTTATTTAAATATTACTATCCAAATATATATATGTAACATCTGTAAATTATAAGATTGCTTCTTTCATTGGAATAATACATTTTTGATATATTTGTAAATCTAACTCCCCCATTAGGTATAGTCTTACCTCCAATATATAAAGACAGAGAGAAAACAAAGAAAATGCGTTCTAGTTATGTCTATGACGTTTATTGAATTAAAAAAAAGAAAAAAGAAAGAGTTTAGTGAGATAGATTTAATTGCCCTGAAAAACCAGAGTTTGCTATTTTCGCAAAACTCTCCCCAAAATCTCTCCTGTTGAGCCTCATAAGCCTCAGCAGGCCCACTGAACTTTCTAGCGGAGTGTTTCTAATTAATATTCTTTCGTTTTGCTTGTATGGATAGAAGCATGTTTATATAATTGGATATCCACCGATCTTAAGACTAGGATCTCCCATTAGAAGCCATTCTTCAACATTCTTTGCAATCAACGCTGTACCATTAGAGCTATTATCGCTCCAAATAATAGGAAAATTTTGTAGAAAAGAAGTGATTGTGTTTCCCCAGGTCTCACCTAGTATATCCGTATTATTGAGACCATATTCACCAAAGAAATGCATGTCAAGCCACTCGATTCCACCATTCCCAGTATTGATATCAGGTGATTCATAACTGAATGCAGTCGCTCCAATGGTAGCAATACTTCCCCCGTTAATTTTCCTAGTTAAGGCCCAACTCCAACATCGGGGGATGGGTATCCCAACCCATGCTGAGTGACCTAGACTTACATTAAACATGCTGTTGAAACATCCACTACCCGTAATACACACCGGTAGTTTTTTTCCATTAAAAAGAAACGGCATATTTCGCAGTCTAAGGCCATAGATCCATGTTGAACTATCATCTGGTGGATGTGTACCCCATAATGCAGGATTACCATGACCAGAAAACCAAATAAAACCACAACCTCTGTTAATAGCTCTCACAACATCAACCCAGTTTTTTAAACTCCCATCAGACGTCCAAAGTTTAACTGGATTAAAACCAGGCATCATGTCAAGTCCCATTTGTGTGTATACTTCCCCATCATAATAATCAGTTTTTTTAGGATAAGTGTCCCCAGCAACAACTACCATGGTTTTAAACCAAGAATCTGAGCATTTTCCTGTTTCATAACTTATTATCTTTCTTACCATTATTCTTACTTCAAAAGCATTTCGACAAGGAAGTCGCCCTACGAATACATCAGGATATAAATCAGGTATATCCTCTGCTGATTTGTTTTCTGGCCATTCACCATAAATCCCATCATCATCAGTATCCCAGCTAGAAAAGTTATCATTTTCGTCATATATATCCGCAAAGTATAAGTCACTAATGAATCTTCTTTCTACCATATTTCCATATCGACGATCCAGATAGCTGTATCTAACTGGTATCCACCATGTCTCAGTTGCCCGTTGATTTTTTCTACCGCCGACTAGGAGAACATATTTAATTCCCCATTCTTCAGTTGCTTTTTTAATAAAATATTTGATTTTTTCAGCCTTGTCACGCCCCTGCCAAAACATCTTTTCATAAACATCCTCTACATCTGTAAGTATTGTCTTTACACCAAACTTATTTTTATGATGGACAAGGGGTAAGAGGTGCATAGAGAATATCCGTGGAGCTATTATTAAAAGATCATAGATTTCATTTGAGAACACATTTTTCTCTCCTACATTATCTTTACTATTTACTATATTTTTAAAGGCATTTGCAGAAAAAGTAGTTGAAAAAAGTATAAGTATTACCATTAAAGCTGTTATTTTTAATTTTTTATTCTTTTTCACAGTTATCAAAAACTATAATTATTTACTAAGATAAATAATTTGTTATGAAATTATTAAAAAATAAAGCTTTGAAATATGCCTTCTTAATGAATATTTTTAAAATATCCCCCCTAATAATTAATAGAAATGATGGTTAAAATTGAAAACTACTAAAGTAAATCAAAATTAGATTAATCCTCTTACATTTAGATGCGACAGACGGTTGTATTCAATTTTATGACGACGAACAGTTTTTTTAAAATATTTAAGATAATTTTTTCTTATTGAATTATCTTTTTTTGCGGGATAATTAAAATGTTTCATCCTTTGCTCATAGACAAAAATTTTTGCAATGCTTTGAATTTCATCAAGTTCTTCTTCATCTGAAATTAAACCCACAATTTTAATATCGACTTTATTCACCTCCTCTAAACGGCTTGGCTAGATTTTAACTAGCATGTATATATTTGTCACATCTTTGATATAAATGTTTCGAAATTTTTTGATATCGACTTAGCGAATGTTTATAAAGCGTATTAACTGTCTTAGTATTGGAAACATCCATGGATGACTCTGCAAATAAAGTAAAAACCAACAATTATGCTTTTGCTAATTCTCTAAGCCATGGGTATCTCATATGGTTCTTGTGCAGGATGCCAATCAATATTAATCCAATTTTTAGGCATTATCCCAATCCGACCTAGTATTCCCTCTCGTATTACAGCATTAAATCCAAAAAAGGAAATAAATCCAGTGATAAAATAAGATTGAAATTTTAAATCATCCCAGTAATTGCCATCCCAATGTATTTTTGGTAAAAAAGATTGAAATCCAAAAAAACTCATATCTATAAACATTAACCAAATTGAAATATAGAAATTTGCGTTGTAATCATTTTCTATGAAGTTATTTTTGATTATTTCTCCATTATGTGAGTTGATGATAAAAATCCCCTCGGAATTGTATGAAATTGTGTTTAGAATGATGGTGTCATTATAAGAACCAAACCAAGAAACAATTCCAAAGACATCATTGTTTGTTATGATATTACCAAAGATATAAGTGTTTTCTGTTAAGATTAAATCTATGCCAAAGTCACAACCATTTATTGTATTTCCAATAATATTAGTGTTAAGCGTCCAACCTAAAGAGATAGCAACTCCTAAATTTGAAATGCTGTTATTCCTAATAGTAGTATAGTTACAATAATCTCCATAAATGCCAATCCCGATGCTACCAATAATAATATTGTCAGAAATATTATTGTATTCGTAACCATAAACAAAACTACTAGAGATATAAATTCCCCTTGAGGTGTTGCCTGTTAAAATATTATTAGATATAATATTGTAATCCGATTGAATACTTATTATAGAATTGTTATCGCTAAAATTATAATCCCCAAATTTTTGAATGGTAAAATCAGATAGGATTACATTGTCAGCAAAAATATTTACAACAATTTTATCAACTATATTACCATCGATAATAGTAGATTCTTTATTCTCACCTATCAGAGTAATGGATTTATTTACATTCAAATTCTCATAATAAGGTGCTGAATCATCGTATACAAAAACAGTATCTCCATTTTCTGAATCATTGATAGCATCCTGTATCTTACTATAGTTTCCTGTTCCATTACCACCCACATAGAGTATATTTCCACCTAGTGTTACTACTTTAGATTGTTCTACTACATTTATTTCAGTTGCAGAAGATATAGTCGTCCCTATGAATAACAGCATTATCCCTATTGTAAGGATTTTTTTCATAAAATGAATCCTCCCTTTATATTCCCATAGACGACATATTATATAAATGCTACCGTCTGTCAAGGATGGAGAATAAGAATGAAAGGGCATAATTTATATCAAAATTGTGTTTTTTATTTTTTCTAATATATTGTACCGCAAACGCTTTAAAGCGAAATATATTTTAGATTATTAGTTAAATCTAGGGAAAAGTGTTATTATGGGATTAGGAAGCAGGATTTTTGGTGGAAAAAAAACAGGTATAGCTGAGGGATATGTAGATCTTGAAAAATATACCGAATCAAAATTAGACGAAAAAACATCTGCTAAAATGCATGTTGCAGTTGGTGAAATTCAAAGATACGATGATATAAAACAATTATCAGATTATGTGTATGGTGGAAATGTTTTAATTCTCGATTTCTCACCAGTTTCTGACGAAGAGGTAATACTTAAAAGAATAACAGACGAATTACGACGAATAGCAGAAGATATCGGTGGAGATATTGCAGGTATTGGCAATAATCTTATGATTATTTCTCCAAGTGGGGTAAAAATAGATAGACGTAAAATAAGGGGAAAATACGCATAATTTTTCATTATCTTTTTTCTTTTATTAATGACGATGTTTACTAATTTCCCTCTTTTTTGGGTTTTTGCCCAATAATACTACTCTTGAATCTGATTTTTCCATGATATTTTCATATCCCATTAACTCTGCAAGTTTATTTCCAAAATCCCTTACACTTGCGTGTGATGGCATGTTGGAAAGATGCATCCTTTTCCTTGAGTAACCAACAAAAACATAACCTTTAGGTTCAACAAACAAGGGTGATGCTTTATCATCTAATTTTTCATAATCTTCTATAAATTTATCATCCATGTTCCAATTTTTTACTAATGTATGACGTATGACGGTTCGGGTATCTAAGGATGGTAGTAACTCCAGTGTTTGATTCAGCTTTTCCCAGCCATTAGGGATTAACGGCGAGCATATCTTATTATACACTTCCTTGTTAGGAGCAACAACTGAGACATATAGTTGTTTTGGCAATGTGTCTAATTTTTCTAGTATTTCTGGTGTCGTTCCATTTGTTACTAAAAATGTGGTAATCTTTTTCTTATGACAGATTTCAAAAAATTCTCCAAGTTTTTGATATAGCGTAGGTTCTCCCGATAGTGAACAAGCAAGCAAATCTGGTTCGTTTGCTTCCATCCATTTTTTCTGATCACATCGGGGATCGCCCTTAAAACCGGTGATAAGTCTTCTTTGTGCGTTAATAGCGTTATCCAATATATATTCTGGTTCATCTACTTCCTTTAATTCCTTTTCCGTAAAACCTTGAAATCTCCAGCAAAATAGGCACGTATGTGTACATTGATTTACAGCAGGCGTCATTTGTAAACATCGATGTGATTTAATTCCGTAAAATGTTTGTTTGTAGCATTCCCTGTTAAAAAGAAGACTTTGTCTCATCCAATGACAAAGCTTTACACCTGAGTGTTTGCCAACAATTGCATAATGCTGTTTTTCTAGAATCTTTTTTAATTCAGGATTCATTTGAATATAGATTTAGCCATATATTTGTGTTTTATATTTATTTTGTCATTATGAACAATCATAGTTTAAAAACAAATACATATAAAATTATAATTGTTTAACCAATTAACAAGCAAAATCATCGATATCTGGATAAATGTCGTCGTTAAAGATTATAGACATTTTACAGAGATGACAAATCCCTTCCTCGTCATTTTGATTTAGGTTACTGCCGCAAATAGAACAGTACTTAATCATCTGTTTTATCAATCTCCAATGTATGTGTAAAGCAGTCGTGGAATATAAACATTTCATTTTAACTGTGTCGATATTATAATTATTCCCACATGCTGCCAACAAGTTTTTATAATCGTAAATTTAACCATTATCAATTTTTCGTTTTTCAAACTTTTTATATTCGACGTTTTTAAGGGAAAAAACTTTAATAAAAAATTATATATACGTAGCAAATCAATATATTAAATAGTATATATAAACGCTAAGTTTGATAGACACAAGGTAACTGTATATTGGGGGATATAAGTGGTAAAATTATATAACTTAAACGTTATCATATCATTATTTATTATTTTAACAATGATTGGAGGTGCAGCATTACCAACCGTTATCGCAGATACGAACAAGATTTACGTCGACGGCTTTGAGAAAGGTATCTCTTGGAAACCTTATATCCCTCTTAAAAGAACAACATTTGTACAGTTTGATGAAGAAAGCTATATTGATGATTATGCATATCTTGCTGCAGTTCCGACAGCAGTTTTTTATGGTAAAATCGAAGATAAAATTTTTTCCAATCCTTTGCTCTTCTATCAGGATGAATATTTAACAGAAGTAGAAAAAGAACGTACTTTGAACGCACGTCAAGGTTTAGATTACTTCATGGATGACTGGATGGAATATTCTAACGACCAGCTTGATCAGATGACTTTGATAAATGTACCTAAGAATAAAGTAGACCAATGGAGAGCTAACGAGTATGTACTTATAGAAGGTGATAGTCCGTACGATATAGCTTGTGATATTGCGCTAAATGACTGGTCTTATTCAGATGATGCAGTTATTGCTGTAATTGAAGGTGAATATGAACAACAAAATGAGATTACAACAGGAGAAACAACTGGAGCTATTCCAATATATGATGCTGATCATAGAACATATGAAATGCAATTACCTTCAGTTGGGATTGGTGGAACGTATCACTCTTTTGATATAAATGATAAAAATTATAAATACATAGTTACCAGGATGACGTGGAAAGATAGAATGGATTGGGATCTACAGTTGTTTGATGATCAACTTGGAATGGTACAATCTGCAATGGGAACCTATTCGAGTACATACCCATATTCAGAAGTTGCAGCCTCTTATATACATAACTATGGTAAATGGGAGATAAGTATTAGTGCTGTCCCTAAAAAAGGTCCATTTGACTCAATGGGGAAGATGGAGAGCATGTATTATGAATCAGCGACTGAGTCCACTGGAATTTTATCATTATTTAAGAAAAATACAATTGATGTAAATGTGGACCTATATCCAGGGATTGAATTAGACATCATGGGTTCGCCATTTGGATGTAGAGATGTAGATATTTCCTTGAAATGGAGAGATCCTGGAGTTAACCTTGGCTTAACAGTTTTAGATCCAGTTGGTACTGAGATTGCCTGCAGTGTTTCAGAAAGAGAGCTTCTAGAAGGTAAAATCGAAGGAGATGAAACCAAGAATGTAGAATTAAAATTAGATAGGCTTGGTGAATGTTGGAAAGGAGAGAATTATTCTGTTTGCGTTTTTGCTTTGAATGATGTTTCTAGTCCTATTGATTTCACTGTTGAATATAGTTGGAATCAAAACTTTTCAAAAAAAGAAGGAGATTGTCTTGCATCTGCTACAAATGGTGCGATCCTTTCCAGTGTTTTAAATGCACCATTGTTTTATACTTCTCCCTCTAGCTTATCAGGTGCTACTGAGGATGTTCTTTATAAGCTTGGTGTTGAAAATATTTATTTAGTGAATCTCGGTGGACATCTAAGCGATGATGTTAAAGAAGAAATTCTTGATATTGCAGATATAAAAGCAAATTATCAAGATCCTAGAGATGTTTATGATGCTATAAGAGAGATTACAGATCATAACGATATAATTTTTACTACTATTGATCCCTGGAATTATTGGTATATTGATGAGCGAAAATCAGCAGGTAAATATCCTGGGGCTCATCATATTGGTCCTGCAGCGTATGTTGCTGCTCATCATGGAAGCCCAGTGATTATTGTTGACATACATCCAAGATTATCTCAAGCAGTTACTTATCCCACAGATTGGTGGTCAAAAAACGCTGTCAATCGTTACGTAGAGCCATCTTCAGGGAGTATGCTTATGTCAGGTAAACGAGCTTATGAGTTCCTTGAAGAATATGGATTTGGTAAAGTAGAAGATGGTGATGCCGCCAGGCAGGATCACGAAGTAATAATTACAGTTGCAGGTCAATTCCAAATTGGCACCCCTTGGGATCGTTCATTTACTGGCGCTGCACTTCCTGGTCGGTTCTGGGGTTCACCAGTAGATACCACCTATGCGATATGTAGAAATATGTTCTATCCCGCTATGATATTTGTTAATCCAGGAATGGAAAAAGTGACATTAACTCAAGGTAGCTCAAGTAGAAATGAGCTGATCTTAGGCCGTATTAAACCACCGAGAGGTGTTACTCTACATATTTACAAACCGATGGCAGAGCTAGAATTTCAATATCCAGTACTACAAACTTATAATACTTATCAGTATAGATTTAATGAAAAAGCAAGCGAACACTGGGATTTTAAGTATACACGTGCAGATAGGATAATACCATATGTTACACCGTCTCCTGATCCTATTGACGATGGTGCTGCTATAACGAAATCTGGAGCGTATTATCCTGATCAAAGTGAATCAGAAGTAATACCTCATTATGCAGATAAAGCCGGATACAGTAATTGTTTTTCAACGAACTTTGATTATGTTATTAAAAATCTAAACACAGGAATCCTGATTTGGGTTGTCAACAGCCACGGAGGTTTCATAGATGGTGGTGTAGTTGGTATGTGGGATCCAGATAGCCCTTATATTTATGAAGAAAATCCCTGGAGGGCTTATGAACCAGTAATGTGGAAACCCGGCCATCTTCGAACATATCTACATTGGTTACCTCATCGTTATAACGAATTATTAGCAACTATAGATAAGGAGATACCTTTACTGGAGAAAATTTCAAAATTACGACCCATTAAATTCCAACTATTTCCTGAAATTGGATCAACAGATAATCCAGACGTAGTAACACTTAATCCACAACTTATCTATACTAATAAAATCTGGAAACCACTCTCACTTATTTTACACCATGATATATGGGGAGCATTAGGTATCATGTTTTACAGAGACAGAATTAAACAACCATTAAAAACGCTATCTGAGAGGTTGCCTTTCATAAACATTTATCAGGGAGATGGAAAGGTAACTCATTCACCAGTAAGTGGACATGGAATAACCCACCGCGGACACGTGGGAGTTGATTTTGATGATGCTCTTGATAATCTTCATTCTTGTGGTATTAACACAATTTCATGTCTTCCAGCAAATACCTATTTACATTTAACTTGGATGCGGCATGGTTCAACATATCAGATAATTGATCCTTGGACAACGACAGATTGGGCTTCATCTTGGACTCAATTATTAATCAAAAGATTTGCTATGGGTGATACATTAGGAGAAGCCTATGAGAGAGGAATGAGAGCATGCGGTCAAGAACTACTTGTTGGCCAATTCTGGTGGGATGTCTGGGAAAATGTTTGTCTATTTGGTGATCCAAATTTAAGGGTGTTTGTCCCAGACACAAAGTATAGTGAGGCAAATTATTGGGAAAGAGAGGATATTAAACCTTTAAGATATGATAAGAATATTTCCATAAATGGACATATGCCTTTCGGTGCTGATAGACATCCAAATGCAAGAGAACCGTCATCAGTTATAGGACTAATTACATGGATAGTAATAATCATCGCGATCCTTTCTGTGGCCATTATTGGTGGTATTGTTCTTATAAAAAAGAAACGGCGATAACGGGATTATACATTAAAAACTACCATAAAAGTAGCACCTCTTCAATTTTTTCATTTTCGCAACGGTAAGTTTTTGAAATGCTACAGGATTCAAAAATGGATTAGAATGAAGATTGATCCTTGGAGTTCAACCACGTATCAGGACTATACGCGACTTCGTGACGAGTTTGGTATTCAGAAATTTTCAGAAGATATCTGGAAGAGTCTACCACATCCCCACAGACTTTTTAGAAGAGGCATTGTTTTTGGGCATAGAGATTTTGAGTTGATCCTTGATGCATCCACTAAAAAGAAACCTTGGGCCATCTTAACGGGACTCATGCCTTCTGGAAAAATGCATCTTGGACATAAAATGGTTATCGATGAGGTAATTTATTATCAAAGCATTGGAGCAGATATTTTTATTGCTGTTGCTGATATAGAAGCTTTTGCAACAAGAGGCCACACTCTTGGAGAAACAAAAGATTTGGCATCAAATGAATATATTCCAAATTACATTGCGCTTGGTTTAAAACCAAGAAATTGTTGCATATACTTTCAATCAAAAAATCAAGATGTCAAAGACATGGCATATATTTTAGGTAAAAAGGTTAACTGGTCACAATTGGTTGCAACGTATGGCTTTAATGGATCAATTAATATGGCACATATTTTTTCGCCATTGCTTCAAACTGGCGACATTTTACATGTTCAACTTGAAAAATATGGTGGAGTTAGACCGACCTTGGTTCCTGTGGGGGTTGACCAAGATCCCCACATGAGATTAAGTAGGGATATTGCACAGGCTCATAGATTATATAATGTCACTGTAACAAAAGATAACAAAATAGGTGTTTTCGTTAAAGTTGATAAAGACATTGAAAAATTATTAAACAATGCGGAAGAAACTCTGGCTCAACTAAATTTTACTAAGGTGAAGAAAATAACCGATTACAAAGCTATCTATATAAATGATGCAAAAAAAGAAGATATCTCAAAAATTGATGAACTACTTGCCAAATCTGAAGTAAATTTAGGAGGATATGGATTTATTCAACCTTCGTCTACTTATCATAGATTTATTACAGGACTAACAGGAGAAAAAATGTCTTCTTCAAAACCCGAAAGTGCGATCTTTCTTACAGATACTCCAAAGGTAGCACGAAAAAAAATTATGAATGCGAAAACTGGTGGAGCAGTGACATTAAAAGAGCAAAAAAAATCTGGTGGTAAACCTGATGAATGCATGGTTTACGAACTTTTCTTATATCATTTAATAGAGGATGACAGAGAGCTAGGAAACATCTATAATTCATGTAAGAAAGGAGAACAGATGTGCGGCAAATGTAAAAAACATGCTTCCGAGCTGATGGATAAATTATTGACAGACCTTCATGAGAAACGGAAAAAAGCCAATGAAAAAATTAATGATTATCTAAGCTGAAATTTAGTCATACGAGCTATATAGACCATCATCTGATGCTATTTTTTCAAATTTTTCATTAAATTTTTTTTGTTTTAATGCAAACATTTGCTGCAAATAGTTAAACGTATTCTCTGAGGTTGATGCTTTTCCTTTTATTGGTATTGTAATCCCCAAATCGTTTCCTTTTACTCCCTCTTCAAATATTTTCTGTGGATGTATGCCTTTATCAATATTTTTGATAATTTTCTGGATATTTCCTTGGATTATTCCAAAATCACTTGAATTTTTATTTATTTTATCTTCAATTTCTTCATCAATACGTCTTGCTATTTTAGTTCCAATCCCAGTTAACTGAAAAGGATTTTTTTGATATTCTTTAAGAAGATAAATTCCTATGTTTGGGTTAAGAATATAACAATCATTTGATAAGAGCTTGTTATCTTTACCAAAAGCAGCTTTCCATCCATTTGGAAATTTCTTTGAATCTTTAATAATATCATTTAATATTTCATGTCTTGGTTTGTTTTTCATCTATATCTATTATGTTAAACTTAAATAAGAATATTGCGGATAAAAGTTATTATTAATTTTTTATTAATTTATGTAGGCTCGTATTAGCTCATTAAGCGCTTGTTGTACAACAGTTACCAGGTATCTTTTCTTTTGTTACTCAAATTAATTGGCAGTTTTTAGATACCCTAAATTTTCAAAACTTTTAAATTATTGTTATGTCATTCTTAAAGTGAAGGGAGATTTGAACATCATGATGGAGATAAACCGTGTTGTTATTCCAGTAGATAAATCCGACGCATCAAAAATAGCTGTAGAACAAGGATCACATATTGCAAAATTACTTGGTGTTGATGTTGCTATAATATCTATTGATGATTCTCAACAGTTTATTGCCTCTGCTGCTCTTGAAAATAAACTTAAGAAGGAACATGATTCATCACTTGCGGAATTCAAAAAAACTGTAGAGTCAAAAGCAGTAAAGGCTACAACAGAAATTATAGCAGGACTTACTCCAGCTGAAGAAATTGTTAAGTATGCAAACGATGAAGATCTAATTATTATGGCATCTCATTCTAAGAAAGGAATGGATAAATTTATTTTAGGAAGCGTATCTGAGGAAGTATTACGTCGTGTAAATTGTCATGTGATGATACTAAAACCACAGTTAAACGAAGTTAATCGTTCATAATTTATCTGCAACTAATCCTTGTCATCGTCCTTTTTTTTATCGTCTTTTACCTTGAAATCTGCATTTATTGTTTTATCATCATCAGATGGTTTTCCTTGCCATGATTCATCAGTATTTGCACCACCAGCTGCTTGTTGTTGCTGTTGTTGGGATGCTTGCTGATATATAGTTTCAGAAGCCTTCTGGAAGACTTGTGTTAATGCATCCGTTTTCTCTTTTATCTTATCTGTATCGTCACCGGTTAAAGCTTCCCTTAACTCCTTTAACGCCTTTTCAATGTTTTTCTTATCGTCTTCAGAAAATTTGTCTTTTAATTCTTCCATTGTTTTCTCAGTATTGTGAACAAGCGCATCTGCAGTATTTCTAACCTCTATCTTTTCTTTGCGTTTTTTATCTTCCTTTTCATGCTCTTTTGCTTCTTTTTTCATTTGTTCTATTTCAGTATCAGAGAGTTTTGTTGAGCCAGTAATACGTATAGATTGCCCTTTTCCAGTTCCCAAATCCTTTGCTGAAACGTTTAAAATACCATCCACGTCGATATCAAAAGCAACTTCTATTTGTGGAATGCCTCTTGGGGCAGGAAGTATTCCATCTAGATGAAATCTACCAAGACTTTTATTGTCAGTAGCCATTGACCTTTCCCCCTGTAAGATATTAATTTCAACACTAGGCTGATTATCTGCTGCAGTTGAAAAGATTTTACTCTTTTTTGTGGGAACTGTGGTATTACGATCAATAAGCGGAGTTGCCACTGCTCCAAGTGTTTCGATACTTAAGGTAAGAGGAGTAACATCTAGTAAAACGATATCTTTATCAATATCTCCAGAGAGAACACCTGCTTGTATTGCTGCACCTGCTGCAACGCACTCCATTGGATCAACGTCACGTTTTGGTTTCTTACTAAAGATTCCTTCTACCTTTTTAATAACAAGCGGAATACGTGTAGTGCCCCCAACAAGGACAATATGATCGATATCAGCCGGTTTGAGTTTTGCATCTTTGAGAGCTTGTTTGCAAGGATTTTCTGTTTTGTTAACGATAGGAGTTATTATTTCCTCAAATTTTGCCCGTGTCAGTTTCATTTCTAGATGTTTTGGTTCATTATCAACTACAGTAATATAAGGGAGATTAATTTCCGTTTGAAGTGTTGAAGAAAGTTCCATTTTTGCCTTTTCAGCAGCTTCTAAAATACGCTGTAATGTTTTAGGGTCTTTCCTTAGATCGACCTTGTTTTCTTTCATGAAATTCTCTGCTATATAATCTACAAGGATTTGATCAAGATCTGAACCACCAAGCTTAGTATTTCCATTGGTCGATAGTACCTCAAAGACACCTTCACCTACTTCCATAAGGGTAATATCAAAGGTGCCCCCGCCAAAATCATATACTGCTATCTTATGATCACCTTTTTTATCAAGACCATACGCGAGTGATGCAGCAGTTGGTTCGTTTATTATACGTTTAACGTTTAAACCTGCTATTTCACCAGCATCTTTTGTTGATTGACGTTGATCATCATTAAAATATGCAGGAGTAGTAATGACCGCATCAGTAATTTTTTCCCCAATAAAATCTTCTGCATCCTTCTTTATCTTTTGCAGAATAAACGCTGAAATCTGTTCAGGGGTGTAATCCTTTCCCCTAAGTTTTACCTTTTCACCAGTTCCCATTTTTCTTTTTATTCTTTGAACAGTGCCCTCAGGGTTAGTAACAGCTTGACGTTTTGCAGCTTCACCAACGAGCATTTCCCCATCTTTTGTAAATGCTACAACTGATGGAAAATAGGGTTGTCCTTCAGCGCTTTTAATAATTGTTGGTTTCCCAGCTTCAACAAACGCCACTTCAGAATTTGTAGTTCCTAGATCTATTCCAATAATTTTTCCCATATTTTAAACACCTCTTATTCATTTTCTTTCTTTTTGGCAACTATAACTTGAGAAGGTCTAAGTAGACTTTCTCCGATTATATATCCTTTTTTAATCTCCTCAATAATGGTATCATTCTCACAGTCATTTTTTTCTACGATCGTGACTGCATGGTGTAACGAATGATCAAACGATTTTCCCAAGCAGTCAATATATTTTATATGTTCTTTTTCAAAAAATTTTTCAAGATTATTTAATATAAGTTTCAAACCCTGTTTAGGATTTTTGTCTTCATATGCTTTTTTTAGTAATTCGTTAATATCGATTAACTCTGAAAGATATTTCTTCTTTATTTCATCTTCATTTCGTTGTAATTCTTTTTCCATTCTCTTCTGATAATTTTGAATATCGGCACACACTCTAAGATGTTTGTCGTTTTTTTCTTTAAGTTCTTTTTTTAATTGCTTTACTTCTTTTTCGATTTTTTTTAATTTTATCTGAGGATTAATTTCTGCATTATTCTTTTTGGTACTAGATTTTCTAGCTGTCATATTCAAAATAAAAAAGAAGGGAGGGGAGATTAATAATCGTCCATACCGCCCATGCCGCCTGGAGGCATACCGCCCATGCCACCACCACCTGGGGGCATTCCTGGGGGTGCTCCTCCACCGCCCTTTGAGGCGATGACATCGTCGATTCTGAGTATCATTGTTGCGGCTTCTGAGGATGCTTCTATCTCTTGTAAACTTACACGGAGTGGTTCAACGACTTTGTTTTTAACCATGTCATCTACTTTTCCACCTAATACATTGATACCCGCATATTTTTTCCCTGTTTTATGCGCTCTTCGTATTTCAAGCATCATATCGATCGGATCAAGCCCTGCGTTTTCTGAGAGTGTTTTTGGTACCACTTCAATAGCATTTGCAAATGCTTCTATTGCCATCTGCTCTCTACCGCCAACAGATGGTGCATAGTCTCGAAGAGCCATTGCAACAGCAATTGCAGCTGCACCTCCACCAGGAGTCATCTTACCATCCTCTAAAGCAACCTTGACTACTGAAAGTGCATCATGGAGTCCTCTTTCAAGTTCATCAACGACATGTTCTGTAGTGCCACGTATCATGATAGATACTGCTTTTGGGTTCTTGCAATCTGTGACAAATGTCATTTTATCATCACCGATTTTTTTCTCTTCTACATTACCCGCATAACCAAGGTCTTTTGAAGTTAATCCATCGAGGTTAGCCACTATTTTTGCACCAGTAGCTTTCGCTAGTTTTTCCATGTCGCTCTTTTTTGCGCGTCTTACAGAATAAATTCCATCTTTTGCAAGGAAATGCTGTGCGATGTCGTCAATGCCTTTCTGACAGATAAGAACGTTTGCGCCACTCTTTTTGATCTTTTCAACCATTTTCCTAAGCATACCTTCTTCTTCGTCTAGAAAAGCCTGAAGTTGTGTCGGATCTTGAATCTGAATTCTTGCATCTACTTCTGTCTTTTTTACTTCTAATGCAGCATTTACCAGTGCTATCTTTGCATTTTTAATATGTTTGGGCATTCCCTCATGGACTCGTTCTTTGTCAAGGATAATGCCTTTGATGATCTCAGTATTTGCTATTCCGCCTCCTTGTTTTTTCTGTATTTGGACGTTATCAAGATCTACGTATGTTTTATCGTTAATTTTTTCTGCTATCTTAGTTACACCATCTACAACAACATCTGCAAGTAGTTCTTTTTCGCCGCTAGCGCCCTTACTTGCCATAGATGTCATTGCTATATCCTTCAATGTTTTTTTATCTCCAGCTTTTATTGTTATTGCCATTTTATTGAGAATATCTACTGCTTTCCCTGCTGCTAATTTGTATCCACCACATATGACTGTCGGATGAATATTTTGTTCTAACAGTTCTCCTGCATATTTTAATAATTCACCAGTGAGGATTACAGCACTTGTAGTTCCGTCACCACATTCTTCATCTTGGGATTTGGCTACTTCCACAATCATTTTTGCTGCTGGATGCTCCACATCAATTTCTTTCAAAATTGTCGCTCCATCATTTGTTACAACGACGTCACCCATTGAGTCAACGAGCATCTTGTCCATTCCCTTTGGACCAAGTGTTGATTTTACAGCGTCGGATATGGCTCTTGCTGCCATGATGTTGTTAGATTGTGCACCTTTGCCTTTTTCTCTTTTGGTTCCTTCTTTCAATACAATTATAGGTTGTTGACCACCGGCCATCATAAATAATACCTCCTTTAATTATTATTAAAATCGAAAAAGGCATATAAACACTTCTATATAAACTTTACTATGAGTGGTTGTGTGTAACGTGAGTGTGGGAATTTGTATTGTTACAACTAATTCACTTCGATTTTTTATATGAATATATTTTCTTTTAATAAAGATAATATTTTTCTGCTTTACCAGCCATTTTATTAATTCTTACTTCACTCATATTTTATACCGCAATTTGTCAACTTGTACATATTGTACATAATATTTGTGGTTTTTCTCCATATATCTCCAAGTGATTTATACGATTATTTATATTATGTACAATCCATAATATTTATATATTGTAATGTCCTATCCAAGTATCAGGTGACAAGAGGAGTATGGTAAAACAGCCATTCTTATTCGGCTCTGCCTTTCGGCTGACTTATAATCTTGCACTTATCATGAGCGGAAGAAGGTGAGGACTTGAGGGAGAAGTACAATGTTTTCCAGATTAGGAAAATCAATAAAACAACTATCGAGATTGCGTTGAAGTTGAAAAAAGAGATGGGAAAAACAAAGTCTTTTAATGAAAAATTCATATTTACCCAAGTAAACGCTGTGCCTGTTGAACAGGATGAATTCCTGGGGCATCTCTCTTATAAATATTTGAATTTGAAACCCGCGGACGGTATCCCATTGTTGAAAAAGGCATATAAAAAGCAGTATAGCATTGAAGATGAATTTAAGAAATGTCTGCAGTGCGGTAAGATATTTAATTTCAATAGGAGATCAAAAGCTTATTGTTCTAACCGTTGTCGGCAGAGATGTTATCGCAATAAACGAGCAGGGTAGATTTTAGGTCCTCGTTGTTACGCTAAGAAGATTTTTTACAGAAGGAAAAAAACCTTAATTCCGCGGTTTTGATACATTATTATTCGTTTTGTTTCTTAGCGTAACAAAAAAAACATGTGGGAAGCCTTGAAATGTCGTTTAGGGCAGTGTTTCGAGTTTATCTGCAGGCATCTGAAGATTAACTATGGACGTGGATATAAAATTTGGATTTTTTTGTTGTAGCCATAGTGGATTGGTCATCTCTTTGGCATAAATCAGGATGATTGGAAAATGTTTGATATATCAGGTGTATGGGTACTTACTATCTGGGACGGAGGATACTGTGAGTGATCTGGGAAGTTAGATGAGGTGGTAATGATTTCTGGTTCAAGGGATGCATGCAGAAATCGTTACCAACCATAGAGCATATGCTAGGCAACTGAAGATGCTGCCATTGTCTACAATTGGTTAATAGATAGCGGCCGTGGAATATGCTATGAATCCATTGTAAGGGCTTATTGGTCTATGAAAAGGGCAAGGCACTGTTGTTATAGGTTATTGTTGAATTTCACAATAAACATTGTAGGATTGTTTGGTTATTGGCAATGTCTACAAAGTTTATTGCTGAATTATTGAATGATTTGTTGGATAATTTGTTGTACGATTCGTTGCAATAACTTGTTGTACAAATCCGCCCCGCGCGCGGGTGTGGAGTATGCTAACGATGGTTTTGTTGTAACATCGTCAACGATGATTTGTTGTGACGACGTCAAGGACAAATTTCCTACACAACTCAGCAACAACTCAACGTTATAATATTCATAATTTATCAATAGATCCATCACCATAGCCAATACCACAGATTCACTTATGATCCAGTTAACATTTGTATGCTGTGGCTGTTGCGATATATTATTTTTTTTATGCTTATTGGATAGATGAGATATATAGAAATATTTGTTGGACGGTTTGAAACATTGTTCACGTGAACTCAACGACGACGGTTCATGAACCATAGCGTAAAAAAAATAATTTTTTTTGTACGCTAACCAACGTAGAATAATATTCGTGCGTTGACTACGTCGTGGATTCACATCGTGAGATTACGCCGTGTATATACCGTCGTCCCGCAACGACGGCGGTAACCACCACGGTCACGAAGGCAGTCTACAGACGAATATGACGGGCTGAAATCTACGCGAAGTCCACGAATTGTTATAGTAGTTGACGGACGAGAGTGACAATGGCTGTCACCGGATGTTATCAGATCATTATATTTTAGAAAAATTTTTAAAATTCTCTCCGGTCATATAGGGCTAGTTTTAATGACTTCCTGTAGTAATATATAAGGAGGGGGACCCCTTATTTGATCTTTGGTCCTTGATTATTGCCAGGTAGGGACAACATACCCAGCTATACTTCTATTAGAATTCTGATTATTGAAAATATGAGTTTACATTTTAGACTTATTATATCTGATAGATTTTTTCATCAATGTTAGCCTTTTATTGTCGCCCTCTATCTTTATCTCTGTTTCTTTATTTGGAGTTTTAACTTTCAGTCTTCTAATTGAATCCAAATAGACAAGAAACGTTATATAAAACATTTCTTATTTCCCAACAGATTACAAATATGGTTATTAAGAATTATGACTATTTAAACATCGAAAAAAAATGGCAGCAAAAATGGTTTGATGCAAAAATCAACATTGCTTCTAGAAAAAAACAAAAGAAATTCTTCATACACTTTGCTTATCCTGGAGTCTCCGGTTATCTTCACGTTGGACACATGAGAGGTTTTACCTACTGTGATATTATCTCGAGATATAAAAGAATGAAGGGATATGACGTATTGTTTCCAGCAGGATTCCACGCATCGGGTATTCCCTCGGTTGGTTTTGCAAAAAAAGTAGAACGAAATGACAAAGAAACAATTGAGTTGTTGAAAAAAAATGGATGTACTGATGACTTTATTAAAAAGTTAGTAGACCCAAAAAAAGTCGTAAACTATTTTAGTGGAGTATATGTCAACAATTATTGGAAAAAATTTGGTTTTTTCATAGATTATACACGTTTAATGAATACTATTTCTGAAGGCTATAAGAGATTTATTGAATGGCAGTTTCATAAATTAAATGAAAAAAATCTTTTGGTTCAAAAACCTCACTTTGCTCCATTTTGTCCCAACTGTGGACCAGTAGCAGTCGATAAATCAGAAACCGATGTTTCCAAAGGTGGTTCTGCAGAAATTTTAGATTTCACTATTATTAAGTTTAAATTGAAAGATGGTACAATTCTTCCAGCAGCAACATTGAGACCTGAAACAATTTTTGGAGTCACTAACATGTGGGTACATCCAGACATTGAATACCAAAAAGTCAAGATAAACAATGAAGTATGGATATGTTCCAAAGAATGCATTGAAAAACTAACCTATCAATTTGAAACTGTAGAAATACTAATGGAAAAGATACCAGGTAAAGAACTGATAGGTAAAACATGTGTTGTTCCAGAAATAAATAGGGATGTTCCAATTCTTTCTGGAGTCTTTGCAGACCCCACCATTGCCACAGGAATTGTAATGTCTGTTCCAGCTCATGCACCTTATGATTGGATAGCACTTGTAGAATCGAAGAAAGAAATACAGCCAATAAAAATAATTGATGTAAAAGGTTTTGGAAACAATCCTGCAAAAGAAGCATGTGATCAACTAAACATTACTAGTCAAACAGAAACAAAAAAACTTGATGAAGCAACAGACATTGTCTACAAAAAAGAGTTTCATACAGGAGTTCTTAATGATAACACTGGAAAGTATTCTGGCTTGCAAATATCTGAGATAAAAGATGCAGTAAAAAATGATCTTATCTCTAAAAAGTTAGCAGCTACTATGAAAGAATTTTCTGAAGATGTTATCTGCAGGTGTAAAGAAAAAGTTGTGATAAAACGAATTCCAGATCAATGGTTTATAAAATATAGTGATGAAGCACTTACCCGAAAGTCAAAAGATTATGCTGAAACAATGAACATATTTCCTCAGGAATATAAAAGTGAAATACCCAAAATATTGGACTGGTTTGATGATAGAGCAGCTATTAGAAAAGGCTCATGGCTGGGAACACCTTTTCCCTTTAAAAAAGACTGGATCATAGAACCCATATCTGATTCAACTCTATATCCTGCTTACTACATTTTATCGAACTATGTCAATCAAGGTAAAATTTCGGCAAAAGAAATGACTGACAAGTTCTTTGACTATATCTTTTTAGGCTTAGGAACTGCAAAAAACAAGATATGGGAGAACATAAAAGTTGATTTTGACTACTGGTATCCAGTTGACATAAATCTTGGAGGGAAAGAGCATAAAACTGTACATTTTCCTGTATATGTGATGAATCATGTTGCTATTTTGCCCAGAGAAAAAAGACCAAAAGGTCTTTTTGTTCACTGGTGGGTTACACAACAAGGAAGAGAAAAAATTAGTAAGTCTAAAGGCGGGGCAGAACCTATATTAGAAGCTGCAACAACCTATGGTGTTGACGCGATGCGTCTCTATTATGCACATGTTGGATCTCCATTTGTCGATGTAGAGTGGAATTCAGATATAGTTACCAAATACAAAAATAGAATTGCAAATATCTGGAAACTAATTCAGCAGCTATCTGGTAAAGAAGATGCAGCAAATGAAAACCTTGATAACTGGTTGATAAGCACTCTTAATAGACGAATACAAAAAATTGATGATGCCTTTGAAAACTATGATTTACGTGTTGCATCCAATGAAATTTTCTATGAATGTCAAAAAGATATTCAATGGTATATGAAAAGGAGAGGAGGAAACAAAAAACTAATAGAGAAATTTATTAGCACATGGATAACATTAATGACACCAGTAACTCCTCATCTTGCAGAGGAATTATGGCATCAAAACAATGACAGCTTTATATCAAATGAAACGTATCCGAAATTTAAACCAAATGAAATCTCTGAAAAGGACGAGGTTGGAGAATACCTTCTTTCAGAAGTTACAGATGATGTTAATGAAATTTTAAAAGTGACTAAAATTACGCCTAAAAAGATACATATCTATGTTTCACCAGCTTGGAAGAGAGAAATATTTAGAAAGGCATTAGAAATGGCCGATGAAAACAGACTAAATATCGGTCTTATTATGAAGGATATTATGTCTGATCCTAACAAGAAAGCTATTGTCAAGGAAGTATCTCAATTTGTTGGCAAGCTTCCTGGTGAAATTAAAAAATTGAGTGATAGTGATAGAAATCGATATCTTGTTACCCTCAAAGAAGCAGATTTTCTAGAAAATGCGAAAGATTATCTTAAAAAGGTATTTTCTTGTGATATTGAAGTCTATAGTGCTGACGATAAAGATATCTACGATCCTGCCTATAAAGTAAGGTTTGCCATACCTCTACGACCTGCAATATATATTGAATAAAAAAGGAAAGGTTGTTTCTTTATAATTACTTCTTTTTTCTCCATAATACAAATAACGCTGTAGTAATTATTAGTAATGCTATTACAAGAACAACCATGGCAGCTACATAAATCAAGGGGAATATGTTTAATCCTGTAGAAAACACCCCTGATTCAGCAATGTTTCCTGCAGCATCTTCCGCCCTTAAATAAAACTCGTAATACCCGTTTCCTTCTTCTGCTTCGAATTCCCATTCAAAGGGAGCAGATGTAAGTTTATCTTTATACAGAGTCCAGTTGCTCCAGGTTATATTGTCTTCTGAATATCTGTAGAATAATTCTACTGATTTTATGCCGCTACCGTTCCTATCATCTGCAAATGCTGAAATATTAAATGTATCTTCCCAACTCCATTCGGCTTCTAAATGAGGGATCTCTAGGTTTATATTTGGTAATGAAATATCCTTTACAATTGTAAGTGCTTCATTTGGATCTTTAATAATATTTAAATTACCCAGTGAATCATTTACCCAAAAGTAAAGGTAGTATTCTTCTCCCTCTTCCATCTGGTCCCAATATATTTGGGGAAGTTCCCATTCAGCATCGTAGGACTTTTCGCTTATATTTTGTGCAATTGTTGTCCAAATTGTTTCGAAGTTTGGACGGTATTCGATTGTATCTAATAGGTAATCGTCTTCGAATTTTATGGAAATTATAGGTGTTGTGTTAAACCATAGTGGGGCTGTGAATTCGGGTATGGTTGGTGGGTTTGGATCGTAGATGAATGATACATCACCCTCTTCTTTCTCATCTTCGACATTATGCGCATTATCCTCTGCAATTGTACAAAGCTCATAATATCCACCTTCTTTAACTGTAAAATTCCAGGTGGGTGATGTTCCATTTTTTTCCTTAAATAAAGTCCATTCGCCTGAAAAATCTGGTGTTAGAGAATACCTATATTTTAATTTAACTTTTAAAATTCCACTGCCCTCTCCATCATCTGCTGTCGCAGTAATTTCCACATATCTATATTCAGAATTATATCTCTCTTCGACATTTTGAATAATGGAAGAACTTGGTTTGTCGGTATCAAAGGTGAGAGGCACTGATAATGAAGCCTTATTTCCTGCAAGATCATAAATGGAGATTTCTATATTAGTTAATCCAGTGATATTTTGATAAAAGTCTAAATTTGTAATGTTTGCGGTGATTGTTTCTATATTTGTTGTACCATCTTCTCCAGTACAATTAGCATCAAATGTACCAGTGTGCGTTTCATTATTAATGGAATATTCTAAAACATATTTTGCTGAATTGATATTAAGTCCTGAATCATCATCTTTAACTTCAACCGAAAAAACAGATGGTATTTCATTCATCCAGCCTTCTGAAGGAGTAAACGTTTTTTTATTAAATGAAGGAGAAGCTGAGTCCCTTACAAATGTTACTCTCCAATCCCGTAATTGTGGATTTACTGACAAATTTTTTGCATAAAGGTCAGCACGTAATCTAATGGTTCTTTCAATGGTTATATCTTCAATGATGTCGCTGTATTGAATTTCTTTTATGAAATTATTATTCTCATCTAAAATACTAAATGTAATACTGTTATAAGCGGAGATGTTATCGCGTGTGTAGTAGAACCTATCCCACCAATAACCTTGAGGTATTTTAATGGGAATAGAGGTAATGACACCTTCTATTTCTTGATCAGGTTCTATAAATTCTCCAATACTATATAATTTTCCATTATTATCACCGAAAAAAACGAGTCCGCTGGAGACTACAGGTGACGTAACTATAGGGGGAGTATTAAATGGCTGATCCAGATCAAATGTATCAAAGTGCCATTTCCTCTTCCCATCAGATGCGTCTATTGCATAAAATCTTCCTGATGGCGATCCAATATAAACGACTCCATCAGCATATGCTGGAGAACAATCAAGGAGGATATCATTTAACAGACTCTTTTTATAAACTTCATAAGACCATTTCTCACTTCCATCATTGACATCTAATGCAATTAACCATCCATCTGGAGAGGCAACAAACAAATCATCGGTAAAAGCTGCGGGGGTGGAATCAGCTAATGTGCGCGTGGGATCTAACAAACCTTTCGCGATAGAAAGTCTACCGATTTTGTGCTCCCATAAAATACTTCCGTTTTCAGCAAATAATGCAGTGACTTTCGCTCTTTCAGTAACCCCTAGACTTTTATCTTCACTTACAACAAAAACGACATCGTCATGAATCACAGGTGATGCTCGACCGATTGCCCCAACAGATTTATTCCAAAGAGAATCACCACTTCCTGCATCTAAAGCAAATAGACTGTTACCCCTTCCCTCATTACATCCGACAAATACCATATCCTTGTAAACAGCAGGTGTAGAAAAACTGCCAGCAGGAAGATCATACTCCCACAATTGAGAGCCATGTGATAAGTCTAATGCAATTACTTTATTATTTGCATTGGATGGAGAAAAATCTGGATCACCACTCCACGAAGTTACAAACACTTTATCTTCATATACAACGGGTGAAGATGAATAACATAAATCTTTATCGTAGACAAATTTCCACTTTTCAGTAAAACCAGTTCTATCAAGAGCAATGACATAGTTACTAGTCCCTTCATTGTCTGTTTTTCCTGTTGATATTATTATAGAGTCCACCGTTATTGCAGGAGAACTTACCAACCATTTATCATTACCAAAATCTTTTTCGTAATTAGGAGTTTGCCACTCTTCATCCCTTTCCACTCTTATATCAGGAATATAATACAAGTTGTTAGATGTTAAGTAACTAGTATAGAGAACTCCATCTCTAATTACAGGATTTAAAATTTCTTCATCTTTTTCATCTCCAATTATACTAAACCAATTGAAATCATCACCTTCTGGACCTTTTCCCTCTGTGGATCTCGTATTTTGTGGATTTTGACCAAACATTGGCCAATCACCGACAATAGGGTCTATACTAACATTTCCCCCTGAAACATTTACTTTGTTTTTTTCAACTCTAAAATCATAATTGAACAAATCCTGCCACCTGGATGTACTTGTCTGCCAAGTGATAGCCCAGTCAAAAATCCTAGGAGATACCAAATGAGTATCGGTAGATAAATTCGCCATGATTTTTAATTTATCATAGGGTTTAACATTAGGTATGGAGTTAAGATATACCGGGAAATCTGTAAATCCGTCTTTGTTTCCAGCCAAATATGTATCTTCAACCAATATAGGGGGGTCAGTTACATTTGTTTCATTCGCATCATATAAGATATGATATTTTATTGATGCTTTCCCTCTTTCATAGTCATCACAAGTCAGGACGTCCCAATAAAAATCGGTAATATTCGTCGAAATATTTCTTGGTTCTATATAATCCTTCGTGGTTGCAGTACCATATCCTACCATATATCCTTCTTCTGTTTCAGATATAACTTCTACATAATCTGTGAATAATGTACAAGAGGTGGATTCAGGGTTGGCAACAACACAGATATCTAAAAAATTGTCTTTGTTAACTGATAGTTCTATATTATCCTCAGTTATTGTAGCAGAAAATTCTATATAAGAGTCTTGAGATTGAGTAAAATTTAAAGGAATCCAGAATCCTAAATTTTTATTCTCGGAAAAGAATCTCCAATGGTAAAAGGTTATCTGATCGTCATCGGTGGCTTTTCCACTCCAATTTACAATCAAGTTGCCAATGTCTTCTGCTTTTGCATCTAGTTTAAATCTGAAATGATGAACAACATATCTTTTCAATCCTGCAGAAGGTCTTGAATAATATATTGGGGTTAGGTCTTTATATTTTATTTTATAAATTTCTCCAGTATATTCTCTGAGTTTATATTCACTTATAATGTGGGAGTCCGGACGGGAAAGTGGAAAGAAAAAATAAGCTACATAACTATATGCTTCATGTGATCTCCCATCTGCAAAACTGTATTCCACTTTATTTTTACTTTGTTTTAATACAACGGCATTGTCTTCAATAGTGCAATTTGTTAGAATGACATCAGCATCATTCTCAAAGCTGTCTGTCCACACTCCATCAGCAGCATCTATTTCTACTGAAGCTAATGTACTGGGAAACATCAATCCTATAGTTATTAAGAAGATAATTCCTACAATAATTGATTTTTTAATCAAATGTTTTGCATTCATGCTTTATCTCCTTATATAAATTTTTTATAAGTTATATTAATTTTACCAGCTTAAATACTTTAGGGTTCGTATTTAGCCATATATCTATGATAATTTTTATCTTTAATCTTTATATATTGATTTTGGAGCAGTTTTTTGATTGATAGATATCTAAATAGTTAATATAAATACTACTTAATAAGGTTGATAGTTTTAGAGAAGATATGATTAATATTAAACTACGATCAACTGAATATCCATCACATTTGTACCTGAAGGGCCAGTAATAAATAAATCATTTAATTCTGAAAAAAAACCATACGAATTATTTTCTTCTAAAAATTTGTTTGGGTGTAGTTCTTTTTCAAAAGCTCTAGACAAGGTAAAACCATCTGCTATTGCACCAGCAGCATCACTTTTTCCATCAATACCATCTGTTGCAAATGATGCAATAACTATGTCGGTATCGGCAATTCGTTCGACGCATCCTAAAACCAATTCTTGATTACGACCACCTTTACCTTCACCTCTTATAGTAACAACCGTCTCCCCTCCTGATACAACCACAGTTTGGCTCTTTGGATGATTTTTTGCTTTATCAATTAAAACATTACCAGCATATTTTGCTTCTCCTGTCAAAGAGGTTGTTTGAAGTATTGTTTTATAACCCAGGTTTTTGGCTTCCTCTACTGCAGTTTTACATGCAATTTTATTGTTTGCAATAATAAAATTATATACGTTATCAAAAACCGGATTGTCTTTTTTGGGTGTTTCTAAAATAATTCCTTTAATCCCATCCTCAATTACTTTTCTTACTTCTAGTGGAACTCTCATCCATAAAAAGTATTTTTCTAAGATTTTTTTAGCGTCAAAGAAAGTTGTAGAGTCAGGACTGGTGGGGCCAGAAGATATAAACTCAATAGGATCGTTAACTATATCTGATATTACTAATGATACTACTACCCCTTTAGCATGTTGCACAAGCTGCCCTCCTTTTACATATGATAGATGTTTTCTAATAGTATTAATCTCGTTGATATTTGCTCCTGATTTTAATAATAAATTTGTTGTCTCTTTGAGATTTTCAAGACTTATTCGGGGTTTGCATAAAAGAGCAGAACCACCACCAGATATCAACACAATTAAAAGATCATTTTCACTGCACTTTTTAAAGATTTCAGTTATTTTTTCAGCACCCTGAATACTTCTGTTATTAGGAATCGGATGTCCCCCGACAACAATCTCTATTTTATCACATGTTAACTTGACAGAAGAATCATTAGTAGCAATAACTCCTTTAGTAACATTAACAAAGTCACACACAGCTTGGGCCATGCCAACACTTGCTTTCCCGAATCCTACAACATAGATTTTTTCAAAATCCGAGATATCTATACTCTCAGATTCAAAGACAATATTACCATCCTTAAATACGCGCTTTACAGCATTATATGGATTAACAGAGTCTAGTGCAACAGTAAAAATATCGAGAATATCCTTTCTCTTCTTTTGCAGTTGAGGGGTTTGACCATTTGATACTATTTGATCATAATTTTTAAACAACATGCTCCCAAAAACTATTTTCCAAACTGAAGCTGTCTCATCAGGTTTTTACGCATTTTTCTATCACTGGAAAAACCTTTCATCATACGTTTTGTCATGTTGTAGTATTTTAACAATTCTTTCACGTTTTTATTTTCCACACCTGCTCCCCGTGCAATTCGTTTAATACGAGAAGATCTAATAACGTCTGGATTTTCTCTCTCCTCGTCTGTCATAGAATCCATAATGACCCTGAATCTTTTTAGTTTGTTTTGGGTTTCATCCATGTCAACATCTTTTAACTTACCTGATTGACCAAAAGGAAGCATCTCAGCTACCTTTGAAAGTGGACCCATACCAGACAACATATCCATTTGATCGTACATATCGTTGAGGTTGAATTTCCCGGACATAAGTCTTTTTGCAGTTTTTTCTGCATTCTTCCCCTTTAAGGATTCTTCTGCCCTTTCTAGCAAGGATTTAATATCTCCCATTCCAAGGAGTCTTGAAATAAAGCCCGATGGGACAAACTTTTCAAAATCGGTTGGATGTTCGCCAGTTCCAACAAAGACAATAGGCGCGCCAACTTCTGCTGCTGCACTAAGAGCACCGCCTCCCTTTGCAGTACCATCTAATTTGGTGAGGACAATGCCCGTAATGCCAATTGCCTCATTAAACGCCTTGGCTTGGGGACCTGACTGTTGTCCCATAGCAGCATCCATAACGAGAAGTTTTTCATCTGGTTTTGTAGTTTTAAAAATGTCTTTCATTTCAGAAATAAGCTCATCTTCAAGCTTGTGCCTACCCGAAGTATCAACAATAATCACATCGCTTGTTCTTTTGAATTTATTCATCCCTTCTTTGATAACCTTAACTGCATCCTTCTCTTTTTTGTTACCGTAAAAAGGGACTTCTACCTGATCAGCAATCTGTTTTAGCTGTTCATACGCAGCTGGTCTATGAACATCACCAGCAATTAATACAGGTCTAAGGCCTTTCTTTTTAAAATAAATAGCAAGTTTTCCACAGCTGGTAGTTTTTCCTTGTCCATACAGGCCCACCATCATAATAATCTGTTTCTTTATTGAAAGTTCTTTTGAGTCACCAAGGATATGCACTAGTTCATCATAGACAATCCGGATAACATGTTCTCTGTTACTCATACCAGCAGGAGGTTTTTCTTCAAGAGCACGCTTTTCGATCTTTTTTGATAATTCTACAACTAGTTTTACATTGACATCTGCTTGTAAAAGAGCTCTTTGAATGTCTCTTACTACTTCTTTTACAAGTTTTGCATCAACATGAACTGCATTTGCTATTTTCTTTATTGTTCTTTTTAGAGAGTCACCTAAATTATCAAGCACCATATAATACCTTATCCCTAAATATAACAATAAGCATTAAAATGTATCGTCAATAGGTTTTATTAAATCAAATATTACCTTTACATTATACCAAATTAAAGAAAAAAAAAGAGAAAAAGAGGAGGTTTTGTTTAGATGTCTATTAGTCCACCAATAATCGGTCTGGAGGCAAGTATCTGTTCCAATAATGGAAAACGCTCTAAGATTCTTTCTAGAATTTCTAGTATAATTGAGTTGAAGAAAGCTCTGTTTCTTGGCATTGAGACTTCTAAAGGATCTGACCATACGCTAAGTCTTCCATGCTCGTCCTTTGCAACTACCTTCACTACGAAATCTCCTTGACTTGTCCATGTTTTTTTCGCAGAACCTGTTTGTCCACTGTTATAAGGTCCAACCCAACCACTGGTCGTGTCGTCACCCCAGTCAAACATGAAATACACATCATCTCCATCTGGATCAATTGCAGACGTAGTATAGGTATGCTCTTGTCCAGATGCCCCAGATGTAGGACCGTCTGGTTTATCTGGTTTATTAGGTGGATCTGATTCCTCTCCAATTGCAAGTGTTGGATCACCAAAGGGTTCCCACTCTGAAACTGTTTTAATGTCCATGGCATCCATGCCTGGTGTTATGTATCTTTCAAGAGCGTTTGCCCACACTTCTCCAAAGGTTATCGAATCATCTAGCCTGTAAGCTCTGAATGTGTCTAAACCCATTTTTCCAATTAATCCTTGTGATACACCTGATCCTGTATAGCCCCAGCCAAGTGCAGTTGCTCCAAATGATCCAATAGCTCCACCATTTGAATTATACATAAGTGCCCAATTGAAACAATTTGGATCTGAATTGAATTTACTTGTGGAACATGCTTCTACAGTAACAATTGGTAATTTATTCCCATTTGAAAGTGTTGAGATTTGAGAAGCCCAAAGACCCTGTGTGGGAGTTGGTACCCACGTGCCATGATTAATATGTGGATGTGTGGCCCAACCCATTGGATTACCGTGTCCAGAGAAATCAACAAATCCGGCCCCGCCATTTATAGCATTTTTTATAGAATTAACACCTGTTGGTGCAATGCCTGTTAATTTACCGTTAGTTACCCATTGTTTATTAGGATTAAAACCAGCCATCATATCTATTACTATTTGGTTAATATATTCCCCTTCATCAACATCATTATTGTCAGGAAATGAATCGCCACCAACAACTACAAGATTTGTGAACCAAGCTTCTTGATATGCAGGAGTATTTTCATAGGTTTTAATTTTATTTACCATGGTAGTCACCTCACCTGTATCTCTACAAGCAAGTCTCCCCACATATACATCTGGGTGGAGGTCCATTTTATCAGTTTCACCATTCCAATCGTATTCACCAAAAATGTCATTTCCGTTGGAATCCCAACTGCAGAAATCGCCAGTGCCATTGTAGATATCAGCATAATATAGATCGCTTACAAAGATTTCACTATCAGGAGGATCCTCATTAATATGTACGGTTCTTATAGGGAACTTAGAACTACTGCCTACCAATAAAACATTACCTGTAGACCAATTTTCAAATGCGTCTTTAATGAAATATTTTATTTTTTCTTGGTTGTCTCGTCCTGTTGCTGGGAAGTAAGTTCCGCTATAAATATCATTTAAACTTACAAATTTAGCTGTTACTCCTCT
>CP070724.1:1791435-1848664 GCA_020350825.1 Thermoplasmatales archaeon
CGTGTAGAAATTGTTCTTGATGAACCTACATTTTTAGATCAACCTATGATATATCGAATGAAAATATTCGCTGATAGGCATAAAGAGAAGAAACATGAATTTACTTTTCTAAATAGAATAGGCGATTGGCCATATGTCATAGTTGATTATACGATAGTAGAAGAACAATTTGCAATAATGAAACACTATCATGAAAAACATGATATTAATTTTAGGAAAGAAGAAGCATAAAACGTGAATAATGGAAAGTGAAATATATCTTGCTTGGAAAAAAATGTCAAAAGAAGAGAAAGAAGAATTAAATAAAATGCTACAAGCAAGTTTGCCAAAATATACAATTGAAAAAGATTAATATTTTCTCTAACTTTCCCTTTTTTTAGTTATCAATCATTATCTCGATATGTGAGTTTTACTTTCAATGACCTATATTTTAGTTATAAAAATTATAAAACCGTTGCAAGAAATATGTTTATAAAACAATGCCCTAGATGTGGTCAGAACCTCGGCATCAACTATTATGTAAAGCTTGAAGGGGGAGGTGGCGGATTACATAGGATCTGTAAAGACTGCCGAGAAGCTTTATTTCAAAACAAAAACTGTGCTAATGTTTGACCGCTAAAAATGAGATGAAATAATTATATTAATAAGCAAATGAAAGTAAGGTTCTCCTTATGATAAAAATTAGTGGAAAACCTTCAATTTATCTAAACTATTTGTTAGCAACTTCTTTATATATCTAAACTTCCTCTAAATGTCCCAATTATGTAGAATTTACCAAAATATCCTTTGAAATTGCTTGGTATTTGAATGCGCTGAAATTTAACTATTCCGTGGGTTATTCCATCAAGATAGATCGTTCGGAAGCTTAAACGTAGTGCAAGAAAATTAATTGTTTTTCCATCTTGAGATATCCTTGGATATAAAACTATTCCCCTTATTATTGTTTTATCGAATAATCCTGTTGTTTCGCACTTAGATCCAATATCACAATTCAATCCTGCTGCTATTGGTATCGTTGCTAACATCATCATGCAGACCAATATTCCTATCGCCTTCGACTTCATATCAATTATACCCCTTTTATTTTGTTATTTTGTCATAGTTAATTTGTGTCATATATATATTTTTCGTATAAAATATGTCACGTTAAATAAAAAAGATCTACTGATATATTGCTCGTCCCGATACCATATTTTTTATTATAAACTAATCATTAAGAATAAATACTCATTGCCTTTTCACTGTCTCTTATTATGAAGATCCAAACTGAATGTGTTCCTTGTTTGTTAAAAAGAATTATATTTGAAGCAAAGCTAAGCACCGATGATAAGACACTACAAACTAATGCTATAAGAACTGCCTGTAAGATGCTTTCTGAAATCTATGATCCTAACGAATGCAGTGCAGTAATCGCTACAAAGGTTCACAAAATGGTTTATGACACTTTAAATGATGAAGATCCTTATGCTGAGTTAAAAATCGATAGCAACTTAATTGCTAAATCCTTGCTTCCAAAAATGGAAGCACTCATTAAAAAATCTGATGATCCATTAAAAACTATTATGATCTGTTCTATTATTGGGAACATGATGGATTTTGGCATTGAGGGAGCAAGTACCGATCCTAAAATGCTAAAAGATATCTTTGAAAAGATATATTCCGATGGATTGGGATATGATGATTATCCAAAACTAAAGAAGCTTTTAAAAAAAGCAAAACGTGTTATTCTTTTTACAGACAACTGTGGAGAAATTGTTTTTGATAAAGTTCTTTGTCGTGAACTAAAGAAATTTAATCCAAATTCCTTTATCACTATTGTTGTTAGAGGAAAGCCAATAATAAGTGATGCAACCCTTAAAGATGTTCAGGAATTGAATTTTAAAGAGGTAGTTGATGAGATTTTAACAACAGGGTGTTTTGCTATTGGTGTGGACTTTAACTCGCTACCTCCAAAATTAGAGAGAGCTATAAAACGTGCTGACTTAATAATTTGTAAGGGGATGGCAAATTATGAAGCTTTTTCTGAAACAAAGTACAGGCCCATTGCTTATCTGTTAAGAACAAAATGTAGTGCTATTGCAAATTCTATGGAAATTTCACTTGATGTTAATGCAATAAAAGTGTATAATAATTAGGTACATGCTAGGCTTATAAAACAAAACCCTCTCTTTTTTTCTTTTTGTTACAGATGTTGCAATAAAATTCTAAGAGAAAGATTTAAACCTAGAAAGTATATATTTACTTTACACAATTTTATTACTTAAGGGAGGAAAAGCAGAACATGAAAGATAATAATGGAAGGAAAGGACTTGTTCTAGGAATAATAATATTGTTTGTTTGGATTGCAATAGCACCAGGAATTACAGCTGTTGATAATGATACAGAAGATGGTTATAAATCAATATATAATTCTGAGATTGGAATATCTGATGATTATGAGGAAATTATTACTTGGATTATTGGTAACATGTATGTAAATTTCAACTGGATTAAGAGAAGAGGTTTTATCCGTGGTGAAGTAGAGATTGAGGTGAAACCTTGGAATGGGATTTTATTTTTATTCGGTTTGAGGAAAGTTAACGGGAGTGTAGAAATATATTCCGATGGGCATGTATATCGAATTCATGCTTATCGTTTTATAGGATATGAGATTAATGGTATATGGGGAATTGCATTTGGTAATATTGAGTGGGTGTAGAATATGAAAAAGAAATTGATTATTGGATGTATAATAGCAGTTGTAATACTGGTTCTAGTGTCATTTACAGGTGTTGTTGGTTATCAAACCACTAAATCTAATTCTGTAAAAGTATCACCGTTGTTTAATATTAGAACTAACAGGGCGATAGATGAAGAAAGCAAAGATCTGACTTGTAAGTATGTTGGTAAAGGAAATACGTTACCGTTTCCTGAACGGGATGATAAAACGATTATGATTCAGAAAGCTATTGATAGCATTAGTAAAATGGATGATAAGACATTTGATAGATTCATAGCGTACATTATCAACTATGCACAAAAGAATGGAAAAATTAATGGTATTAGTCCCGATGAAATCAGAGAAGCACTTTATTTGTTTAGAAATAGCGATGAATCAATACCAATATTCGATGCGAACACAAATAATAATCCTCAGATACTTACCCTGATGACTTGTTATATCACATGTAGTTGTATTATTACATTTGATTACGGATTTAAAGGCTTTCTTGGTTGTCTTTTAGTGTTGCCATTTTTAGTCGTTTTAACAATTTATTTTATTCTCGTCGGCATGATTTCTACTATAGTTTAATTGTCTAATATTGCTATAACCTTGTAGATTCTTCTGTGCTAAAAACCTAAATATTAGAACATCTATAGGAATATGGGGAAAGGTTATGAAAAAGAAGATATTAATAGGTAGTATTGGAGCCGTTATTATACTCGTTCTGGTGTCATTTACAGGTGTAGTAGGGTATCAAACCACTAAATCTTCTACTATCGCCAAAGCATCACCATTGTTTAAAGTAAGAACCAACAGGGCAATCGGGGAAGAAAGCAAGGAGTTGACTTGTGATTATTTCGGTAAAGGTTCTACGTTACCGTTTCCTGAACGGAATAAAAAAGTAATAATCGTTCAGAGAGTTATTGATAGAATCAGGTTAATGGATGATAAAACATTTGAAAGATTCATTTCGAATATTATCAACCATGCACAGATGAATAACAGGTTAAATAATATAAAACCAGATATAATCAGGGAGGCACTTTATATGTTTAGAAACAGCAATAAACCACTACCAATTTTCAATGACGGTTTAAATAATCATAATCTTTTCACATTAGGACCGACTCTATGTGGTTGTCCACCAATTCCAATTACATTTGGGGGTGGGATTGGAGGATTTCTTCTCTGTATTTTATTATTACCATTATTGCCGCTCTTCCTTCTCTTTCAATTTTGGTGTGAAATATTCCCACTAGCAACAGCAGTGTCCCCCTTGTAAATTGTTAATCACAGATTCTTCTGGGCTAAAAACCAAAATTGGCAGTAAAATTATTATTTTTATCAATAACAGGCAGAAACAACCCTCTAACGTATTTTCTATATTTTAATCCCCATTGGAGATTATTTGGTGGATTGAAATCAATAAAATTGATAAATGTTGCAATTTTCATAGGTTAAATTTATATTGTATAAAGATAATATACTGTTTATATAAAGGGAGGCTCGAAATGCGATATAATTTGAATAGAAAATGGTTGGCTTTCGGTACAACAGTCCTATTGATGGGGCTTATATTTGGTTCGACTGGAAATGCAGTAATAATTGAGAATAAACAGAGATATAATATGGCTACTAATAATGGCATTTCCTCAAACCTAAATAATGATTATACGAACATAACAGTTTACGAAGCATGGGATATGTTAAACGATACATCCAACGGAATCCAAATCCCTGTTGACGTTAGAACAGATGGGGAATGGAATAGTGAACACATAGACACGCCTCCTCCCGAAGACCCAATACATTATTGCCTTGATCTATTGCAGAACGAAACTGGATTACAAGAATTTATGACATTATTCGAAGGAGAAGAGGTTGTTCTATACTGCAAATCTGGTTATCGGAGTTTTGTTGCAACTAATATCCTTGTTGACAATAATTTTACTGGAACAATTTACAACATGCTTGGTGGTATCCTTGCATGGAAAGCTGCAGGATTTCCCACCAAAAATGAAAGCGAACCTGACCTATATTGCGATGGATCACTTAGCTGGACTAATATAAAACCAGGTGCAGGTATCAATGGTAGTTTTATAGTTGAAAATGTTGGTGATCACGAATCCAAACTTAATTGGGACGTAGAATCATACCCAGATTGGGGTTATTGGGCGTTCATACCCTCAAGCGGCTATAACCTTACAATTGAGGACGGGCAGATTTTAGTTAATGTTTCTGTTTTCGCACCAAATGAAAAAAATGTAAATTTCACTGGAACTGTAAAGTTAATAAATAGTGATAATCCTAGCGACAATTGTACTATTGACGTCTTTTTATCAATATCGAAAAACAGAGCATTCAACATATTCACACCATTCCTAAGATTCCTAGAAAATCACCCACGTATGTTTCCAATACTAAGGTACATGCTAGGGCTATAAAAACAGACTAAAACCAACCTCTCTCATTCTTTTCTTTTTGTTACAGATGTTGCAATAAAATTCTTAGGGAAAGTTTTAAATCAACGTAATATATATCTATATTACCAAATATTTTTATTTGGAAGAAAGGAGGCAAAAAATATGAAATATAAGAAAATTAAAATAGAGGCTGTCGCGTTAACTGTGCTACTTCTGGGAGCAATGTTTTTGGTTCCAGCAAGTTCTGTAGAGAAAACTGTTGAAGAAAAACCTCTTGTAGAAACGTATAGATCTTTTGACGATAAACCAGATAATAAGGTAGTAAATCATGGACCTATCGAACTTGATAGAAAATACATTGTAAATCCAGGACCTGCGCCACTTGATAGAGGTGATAATTATAATGATGCTGGAATGAGAGAGGATGCCGGTGATTCTTTTACTCGTTCGGACGCTATTTATCCTGGTGAACTTGTTGATAATACACCAGGGAGGGGAGTAACAGGTGAACTTGATTCTAGTGATGAAGATTGGTACTTTTTTTCAGTTTGTATAGGTCAAGATATAGATATTACTATGACTCCACCTGGAACTTCTGATTTTGATCTTGCTCTTTGGGATGAGACAGAAACTCTGAAAGAAACTTCTTCAAACGTTGGTAATGGTGTGGCGGAATTTATATTCTTCACTGCAGAATATACTGGCTTTTATTATATGCAGATTACTTATGCTAGTGGAAGTAGTGGTCAGTATTCATTTGATGTTAATCTGTCAGACCAAAACGATGCTAACACGGGTGATGATGCGGGTGATACCTTTGCTAATGCTGTTCTCATTACTCCAGATACTTATAGTGGGTATCTTGACATGGACGACCCATATGATTGGTACAAATTTGTGGTAGATACGGGAGATGGCATTCATTTTAATCTAGAAATGGAAGACACTGCTGAACTATCTGATTACGATATTTCGTTGTACAATGAAGCTGAAGAATTAGTGCATTACGAGAAAAATTATTACGATGATGAACTTTTGTATCCTGTTCCTACTCTTGCATCTCCTGAGGAATGGAGAGTTAAGATTGAGATCTTTCCAGGATGGGTTGATGCACCAGAGCCAACTGAGTGGAAGTATTATAATTATGGTTCAGGTGCTTATAATCTTGAATTTGCCATAGATGGGAGTGCTCCTGCTCCACCAGATCCAATACCTCAACCTCAGATCACGCCAATGACAAAAACTTTCACTGTTAACAACGATCCAGATAGTAACAATGATGAGTATGGATATATTGCATCTATACCAGCGTGTAACTATTTAGAAGGCAGTGATCGATATCTAGCACCTATTGTTTATGATGGGGATGATACGTCAACTAATTATTTTGATACTGAAGATTACCGTGGAGTTGTTGATGACACCACCGGTTATTTACTTGAGGACTGGAATGATTATTTGACTTCGCATGGTGAAACTGCTACTGAGTATATTGTTCCTGCTGATCCTATTGAGGCAGCAGCTGATATTGCGACAAATAACTGGGTTTCATCTGATCTTGCGGTTGTAGCTGTTGATGGAAGTGGTTATGAGGATGAGGTAAAACAGGTATTTCAAAAGACAAAGACACTGAGGCGTGCTGCAGATGTAACTGAGATATATAGTGATGATCCTGATATTGGAGATTTTGGCTATTCAACGCTCATATTTCCAAAGTGGTGTGCATTTATGGTTAAAGTTTATGATATCACAATAGAGACCCATTATTCTATAGGGTCTATATTAACTCAGGTTTTTCCAAAATTTATGGACCAGGCTTTCGATGATTGGCCGACGCCATATGATGCTCCTGGTGATTCAGTTGGATTATATTATCCGATTACACAAATGGGCATATGGTCTACCGGTACAGAAGTAGGTCCAACCAGTTATGATTCAATGGAAATTACAAAAATTGCAGGTCATAGGCATAGAATTCGAATAGGCGCTGCTGATGCAGATTCGGTTTTGAAGGTTACTGTAGAAACTGATACTGAATCAGATTTGCAGGTATTTCTCGTTGATCCAAAGGGACATATTCGTGCGCCTGATATCCCTCAATGGACTGGTCCTGTTAATCCGATCCACGTCTGGAATGGCTGCTCCTTTGACCCTAGCGCCGGTGGATTTGATCCTTGGAGATCTTGGGAGCCAGAGGATCATCTTGTTTGTTCTGCTGAAGTTCTTCATCCTGAACCAGGAAGATGGACTGCCATTGTTGTGCCTCGATATGAAGACGAAGGTTCAACAAAATATACCATTACAGCCGAATTAAGAAAGATCAATCCAAAAAGGGCTGATGCAGCCGTATCTGCTGCAAACGCTGCGGTTATTGCTTCACAAGAACATGCACCTTTATTGTACGTAACTGAAGACAGCATACCATCTGAGACACAGAGTGCGTTTACTACGCTTGGTGTTACCAAAGTCATATTTGTCGAAAGAGGAGGAATTGGTAGTAGCGTGAGTGGTCTTCCAACACTTGAAGCAGACCTTACAACAATGCAGGAAATAATTGACCACATAAAGGGTTATTCTTCTTCTGAAAACTATATAACTATTACTTCTATAAAATCAGGAGATGGGTACTTCGCGCCAGCAGCTATGCTTGCAGCATACCATGGATCGCCAGTTCTTCGAATAGGTGACGCTCCAGGTAACCCTGCAGGAGTTGCTGATCGTATTGAGACTTGGAGAATCTGGGCTGGAACCTGGTATCATGGATCTCGTGCTCCAGGGCATTTACCAAGATATGAGGAACCTATAGAAATCAGTAACTTAAAACTCTTTATCGAGCTGATAAAGACCTTTATCGGTGGTACTGGTGAAATTACCTCAGACGAACTAGGACTTGATGCACACAAACGCTGGTTTGAAGAACTTTATGATGGCATTCATGATTGGATTGCTGGTTATGGACTTGATCTTTCTGGACAAGAGGGATACTGTTTTGTTGCACCACGAAAAGACATCTATATACCAGCACAATTTGTTATGACTGGTACCAACTCGTACGGAGGTCATATTCCTGGACTAACACCTGCTTATATCTCAGCAGTTATTGTAAGAAGTGTTTTATATCCAGCATTGATATTTGCAAATGAAAATCGAAATTTCACTACAACCAATCTCCAGGAGACTGGGGATGGTGCATTTTGGACTGGAAATGATGGAGTTGTTTACTATGTTTATACCACTCGAGATGCTAAAAAGGCGTTTAGTTCTCATGGTAGAACATATGAGGGACATTGTGTTTGGGAGGCTCATCTAGAACGTATGAATAATGGTGCCAGTGCATATTTCTATGATGGACATGGTACAGGTGGAAGTGGTCAAGGACATCAATATATCCAGACACCTTTCTGTAATTATCCTGAGCAGATCTGGTGGGATGCATGGCGTGGATATACATATGATAATTGGGATATGCCGCGTAGAAATGGAAACTGTTGGCATAATCCTGAGCCACCTAATCTCTACGACATTATACATTATGACCATGTAGACGGCAATTACGGCAATCTAGGAAGTTGTGCTGTCTTCTACCATTCTTGCTCAACGGCAGATCAATTTGGACCAATGGTCTTCCTTGATCATGGCGCTGTAAGCTTTTTTGGAGACGCAGGATCTGGACCGTTCCCTGGCCCCGATATAGTGGTCGACAAGTCAATCATAGATGCTTTAATCTATGGTGAACCAATAGGCCAAGCCTATTCCAAATATATTTGGATTATTATTAGAGATTTCACCACAGATGATCCAACATCAATGTATGGGTCTTCATCAATGGACCAAGATTCGTTAAAATGTATATACGGTGATCCAAACCTCATCATCTACAGCCCAGAATGGACTTCACCTGTACCAGTAGATGTTTAAACCACATCTACTACCCCAATTTTTATTCTTTATTAAATAAGGCTTGTACATTTTGAGACAAGTGTTTATTTTCTAAAGGATTTATTCACTTCTATTGCCCAATTTTACAACATTCGTTTTATATACAGAATTAATGTTACAAATACTGCAATAACTGTGTTTATAGGAAAACTTTAAATAATGTTTTATATATGATTATTTGTAGGAATGGAGGAAGGGTTATCCTATTTATGATTCATATAAATTTAATCCCTATTTTACCCTTCCCTCCAAAATTATATTAAATTGAAATCAGCCCCACCCTGCATCAAATTTTTTGTTACAGATGTTGCAATAAATGTTTTTTACGATACTTTTAAATATCACATGAGTATATAATTACAGGAGGAAAGGGAAGACGGAAATAATGGTAAGAATTTGGTTTAGAGCAAATTGTTCTAATTGCGATAAAAAATTAGGATTTTTCGAGGGGTATATTCATCCTGTAGAAGGAGAAAAAAAGTGTGTATGTGAAAAATGCTGGGCTGAACTCGAAAAAAGTCAAAGAAAATATAGCAAATTTATTTCTAATGCTTTTAACAGAAAAAGTTCAGGGGCTATATGTTTTATCCTGATAAAAACTGTACCTACATACGAACAAGAGATACACAACAAACTATCAAAATTATCACAGATTATTGAACTCAATCGTTTGCTTGGGAAGTACGATTTAATAGCTAAAATAAAGGTAGAAGACTTTGAAAAACTTGGAAAAATTGTGTTAAAAGAGATCAGAACAATTGAAGGGATAAAATCTACGAAAACATTAACTGGAGCTTTTTCATTGATAGGATCTTAGTTTTGATGAAAAGAACGTTTGAATAATAATCCCTTGTTAAGTAAGAAGTATTAAATTACAGATTTTTGGGTTAAAAACTATATATTAGGACATATATGAGAATATGGGGAAAGAATATGAAAATAAAAAAGATATTGCTAGGTATTTTAGTAACCATGCTAATAGTTATTTCTGTTTTTTCTATGAATGCTATTGCAGATCCTGGTGCTAAACTTGAAAACAAGATTTTTGGTGGATTTCCAATATTATTTGGAATAAGATACATCGGTGGGGCAATAGTAAATACTGGAGATGCTATTGCACATAATGTATCTTTTAACTTTACTGTAACTGGGGGCTCCAATGGTTCAATTTATTATACCTGGTCAGAATATTGGGGAGATATACCACCTAATGGAAGTGTGGGCATAATTATTGATGCAATCCAAGGATTCGGACTAGTAACACTAACACTTTCAGCTTCATCATCTAATGCAGATAATGTAACAGAGACAAAAAAAGGATTTCAAATAAGATATTTCACATGGGTTCCAATGTCATGGTTTGGCTTATCCTTTTTATTTATTTATTTTCATAAACAGCAATAACAACCACTTCTAACGCATTTTCTTTGTTTTTGCGACTAATATCATTCAAAATTGAGACATTCGTTTTGTATATACGTTTATGATTTTTTTTGTGTATATTGCCTTGGAGAAAAGGTTTTAGATTGTTACCAAAGGTTTAGTATATGAAATAAAAAACGTTTCTTTATACTGTTATAGAGACATTATATGGTTCTATAATTATGTCTTGACATATGCCCATCAAAGTAACATTACCATTACTAGGATCGTTTTTATTCCTGATATACCATAATGGCCCAAAACCAATATATCTCCATGGCACCACCATTGCTGGAATCTCCACCTCTTGATCCACACCATCAATTTTCAATACAAAATCTTTTTCAATAAAAAAGCATAGATATGAAAAGTTTGAAGTAAACCAAAAAGGACCTATATGTGCTGGCCACAAGAAGCGTTGATAAAGAAGAATCCTATTACAATCTGCTTTCATAAATATGGTTTTCAATCCTCTATCAAATTTATTCTCTTGAAAACTGTTAATTATTCCTGTAGAGCTAACATTTGAGGGGATAGTCACGCATATTAACAAAAATATAATACATATAATCCAGATTTTCCTACAAGTTTTCTTTTTATATCTCATCTTTAACCTCCATTAATCATGGTAATTTTATATTATGAAGAACGACATATAAAACTTATGTCAAGATTTTTGTACAAAATAACTTCCTTCATAGATTTTATCTATATAACGTTCAAAAATCACTTAGTTCTTTTTGCTGTTTCTCTCCTGTTGAAATATTCTATATATTGCTTCGTATCATAGTTTTTCGATGCAAACACAGGGAGTTACAGGGGAGAAGTTGAGGAATAAAGGGCATAAAAAGAATGGGTAACAGTTGTACAACAAACAATTTATAAACAAACTTACAAAAGTTAAGTAATATGATTGAATATCAATGTATTAGATGTAAGCGAAGTTTTTATGCATCAATGACAAGTTGTCCATCCTGTGGTGGAAATCTTTTGATAGTTTAGATTGAGAGGGTTAGTAATGATATTGAATTGGACTAAGGGAAACATAAGATTCTATACAAAACGGTTAGATATTGTTCAGAGAGCGATTAGAGAAGGGAATCATGTTATGATTTTGAAGGACAAGTCTCATATTTTTGGTGTAAATCAGTAATAGTTAACAAATCTAATATCTTAATCTACTCATTTTCCATCGAAACTACTTTAGTGACAGTATAAAAATAGGAGAGTAAAGGTATTTAAATAAGGAGAAGCTATGAAATTGTAGATATGGAGGAGAAAAATGGCAAAATACTGTATTAATTGCCGTAAAAAAATTGGCTTTTTATCTGGTTATCATGAAAATGAGGATGGTTCATATACATGTGATATTTGCTTTAATAAACAAAAGAAAGTAAAGGAAATGGATGAGACAATAAATAAATTATAGATATGGATGGATTAAAATGAAATATCGTGACGGGGATGTTTTTTGTCCTATTTATCATAAACGTATGGTTGAAGATGATGATATTGAGAGAGGATTTCATTTTCATTGTGAAAAATTAGAAGTTTTTTGTAAAGATGACGAAAAGAAAAATTGAAATGAAATTATAGATTTGGAGGAGGAAAAGAACATAAAAAAACAATTAGTAATACTTGGAATAGTTGTTCTGCTATTGGCTGTTGGGTTGAGTGGATGTGATGAATCTAACAAATCTTTGAGTAATGTTGAAAATAGAATTATTGGAACTTGGAAATTAGATGTTAATAGCACTAATGTTGATTTGGAATTAGGGATGTATATAACATTTTTATCTAATGGAGAATTAATTTCTTCAAATGGAAGAGAAGGTGGTGATTACGAATTTAAAGAGGGGAAATTATTGATAACTCTGCATTGGTATAATGATTGGCACAGTAGTTATAATTATCAATTTTCAGAGAATTATACTAAATTATATTTGTATAACATCGAAAATGACAATTCTCTGAATTATTTTAAATTGAAAAACTAAAATTAATATGATTGAAAAGGCGGTTATGAAATTATAATTGTCAATCATTATCACGATATGTGGGTTAAGTTTATATACCACGATTTTTATGGTAGGGTTGTGACTATATTTAATGATATAATCGCAGTTAAGTGTATTATAATATAGGTGATTTTGTGATAATTCCTGTAAGATGCTTTACATGTGGAAAGGTCATTGCTCCAATATATGAAGATTTTAAAAAACGATATGAAGAATATAAAAAAGCTTTGGATGCGGGCGAAAAACCAAAAGAAACGCCTGAAAAAATATTGGACGATTTAGGCCTTGGTAGATATTGTTGCAGACGCATGATTATTTCACATGTAGATCTTCTAAAAGAAGCTTCTCCATACGAATAATTATAGTCTCCATTAATACTAATTTTTACCTCGGCATATAGGCTTTTGTAGCTTAATATATTTATACCAAAGCTATTTATTCATGACTTTTAAAACATGTTTATATAAATTTACAATTGTCATGGCAAACATCCCTGCTACAAAACCAAAAACGACCATGGCCATAGCAGGCATTATTTACCGGACCTCCACCAGCTTTAGTATATTTGTGTTTGTTGTTTTGTTGTTCTTCATTCTGTTTTCACCTTCAAAAATTTAAAATTGAAATTTTAAATCATGTTATATTTTGTCATTAATACTATTTATAACTTTTGTGGAAAAATGTCAATTTGATTATATTTTTATACAAATTTTTATATAAATTTACTATTGGATGTAAAATATCGCCAGTAAAAATCAATTTTTAAACAATCATCGTAAATGATATAATGTACTTGTGCATAATGATATTTGGGTGATGGTAGATGCAAAAAACATTATCAGACTTTTTTGAAATCAATAATGAAGAAGATGAAACAAACAAAGCAGTAACGAAAAAATGACGCAGATTATTTTTTAGTTAGAGCTTCGGTGTTTTGTTTTTCCATAATCTCCAGATAGCAGCACACAAGACTATTGTGAAAACAATAAAACAGGCAAGAGCAATGTATAGAAACAGTGGATTTTGATAGAGAACATTCACGGTTCCATCGCCGCTATCAAGAAGTAACCTTGAATTCTCTGGGATGCTGTCAATTGATGGAACGGCTGATTCATTTGTACCAGTTTTCATGCTGTCTCCGGCACCCTCATTCTCATAAAAAATATTCTGACCCACATTAATTACTGTCCCCTTCACATACCAAATAATCTGAAGCATTCCTGTCCACAATGCAATAAATGTTATAGTAAATAACACAACAATTTTGGTATTCTCAGGATGAAGTAAATTTTCCCCCTTCCACGTAAGTTTATAGTAAACCCACTTATGTCCTTCTCGCTCTTTCTTTTTAACCAGCCCTGCTTGATTTAATTTTGATAAATGTTCATGCAACGTTGCCTTGTTCAGGTTTGTAGCCTTACTGATATCGTTTAAACCTAATTTCTTCCCATCAAGAGTCCTTAATATATCTAATCGTGTATCTGATGCAAGTGCTTTGAATGTCTCTTTGTCAAGCGTTACTTTAGCCATATCTGTATATTACTTAATCCTACAATATTTAAAAACTATTTGTTTTTGTTTGGAAATTTCCGAACGATAAATGTAAAATTATAAATCATATTCGAATCGTGTGTTTTAATAAGAGCATAAAGTTAAAATTTTTCGATTTTTCTTCTCTTCGTGATTTTTTATTAGGTATTAATTTTTTTTGTTAAATATGTAAAATAGAACTGCAAGTAATACTATATGAAATACAAATCCTATCACTAAATGGACAATGTCGATTGTACCATTTTGAAGTACAAAGTTAAGTGTCATGAGAGACCAAAAATTTGGAATTGGGCTAAATATGTATTTAAGGTCACCAAGGTTGAGAAAAAAGGCGAATATTGGAAGTATAAATACTGTTCCACCTATTTTGAAAATAGCAAAAGCTTGTACTTTATTTGTTGCAAATGTACTTACCATTAATGCAATAACAGGTGTAAAAAGCGCAAACAATATAGCAACTGGAATGTACACAGGAAAAGAAAATTGTGTGTCGTCTACAAGTCCTGAGAGTGGAGGGAATAATAGTAAGGCAATAAAGGCAAAAAGTGACATAAAAAACATCCGATATATTAGATAGCTATTTCTCGATATAGGCATAACTCGTAGAACTGTTAGTAAATGCTCGTCTCTTTCATCTAGAATTAAAAATGCTACAATGAAACTGTAAATCATTGGAATCGCTATCGAAAAAAACATAAAAACCACTGAAAAGTTTGCTGCTATGGGGAACATATCTTCAATTCTTGGCGCGATTATATGTACAAGTATTCTTGAAATTACAATTAGCATAACTGGATAAGCAAAGAATAAAAAAACAAACATACGATCCCGTATAATGTTTTTTAAGTCATTAACTGCAAGTTTGAGAACGAATACCATATCTTTTATCCTCCTTTCAATACAATGTGTTTATAAAATGCCTTTTTTGCAAGGAAATACAATAATCCGATCCAAATTACTTGATAAACAATTCCATATGCAATTTCCCACAATCCCAGACTGACAGCATCAAAAACACCGGTAAAGAGAGTAAATGATGCTTGTGTAGGCCATACGTAGAATATTACATTTTCATATAGACCAGATAACTGTAGCATTGGAGGAAAAAGTAGTCCCAGGAATGCTACCAACATCGCAAGTAAGTATTCGTTTATGCTGTTTACACGAGAGACTAGGATAAATCCTAGAAGAATAAGCATAACTGATGTAAGGATTATGCTTATAACTAGATATGATATGTTAAACTCAATACCGCCAAATATATTCAACAGGATTACAAATATTGCTGCAGATATAATTGATAGGATTGTAAGTGATGTTATCTTTGACAAAATATAATCATCAGTTTTCATGGGTGTTATTACCAGTGCTTGTAGTACGTTTTCTGATTTTTCAAATAAAACCAGCGCGCCAATAAACATAATACCAATTATTGCTGGATCAAAAAATAACAGCATTGTATGAAAAATTGGTTTATTCATATCAGGTACAGCTTGAGTTGTAAGAAAGTATAAAATCATGCTTAGAATTGAAATATGAATAATCTTGTATCTAGAAAGAAGTGTGAATTCCCATCTAAGCATATTTTTAAGATTACTCATTTCAGCTGCCTACCTGTGGCTTTAATAAATATTTCATCAAGGGTAGCTTCTGCGGTATGGATTGTTTGAACGTCTTGTTCCCTTAAAATATTTAAAAAGTTGTTATTATCTGCAAGATTTTTTAAATCAAATTCTTTTCGTTCCAATTCACCATCTTTAAGATATTCAATTTTTACTTTCTTTATACCATGTCTAATTTTTAATTCTCTCGGACTTTCAATTAATATTAATTTCCCATCGACAATGAAGCCTACTCTATCGCATAGTTCATCTGCATCATTCATATTATGAGTGGTTAGAAAAATTGCTTTTCCTTCCTTTCTTTTCTGAAGGATTATATCTTTTATTAACCGCCTGCTGACAGGATCAAGACCGGTTGTTGGCTCATCGAGAAAAAGAACTTCAGGATCATTAATTAAAGACCTTGCGAAGTTAAGTTTCGACTTCATTCCTTTAGAAAATGTAGCGACACGATCGTTTGCATCTTTTTCAAGTTCAATCATTTCTAAAAGCTCCATAGAAGGGGTTGTTTTCACACGATAAAATGATGCAAAAAGTTCTAGATTTTCAAGGGCGGTGAGTTTTTGATAATGATTGGGAAGTTCAAAACCTACACCTATTCTATTGTAAAGATCTGTTTTCCAATTTTGAAGGTTTTTACCAAGAATTTCTACATTTCCTCCATATCCTCTTAATAGCCCGATTATAACCTTTTGCGTTGTGGTTTTCCCTGCACCATTTGGTCCAAGAAATCCAAATATTTCTCCTTTTTTAATCCCAAATGAAATACTATTTACTGCTTTTTTATTAGATTTAGGATATGTGAATTCTAGGTTATTTACTTCGATTGAAAAAGGTCCAGTTGTTGATATTATCACAGGTTTCTCCTCAGGAAATGCAAAAATACCTTTCGTTTTACATTTTGGACATGTGATTTCTATTGTTTCCCCTGCGGTACCATGAACGGTAATTACCGTCTTACAATTAGGACATGCAACTTTTTTTGTTAAAGTGTTAGTATCACCCATCTTTTTTCACCCTTCCTTAATATGTATATGTGATTAGTTGATATATTTGAATTGTACAATAAATGGATGGTCGTTTATATATACTCTCGTTTATTTTGGAATTTTGAGAAAATTAAATATTGAGCTTACATTGAACATAACTTATAAATCACGACTCAGCATTACTATTCTCACATGCAAAAAGATAATCTTGTCCAACTTCTTAGGAAATGTGGTGCAATTAAGTTTGGACGTTTTGTATTAACATCTGGTGCAGTTAGCGACTACTATATTGATATAAAAAAGGCAAGCACAGATCCTAAAATATTAAAAATCATAGCCCAGGAAATGAGTAAACATGCCCGAGGATATGATTTATTAGCGGGGATGGAACTGGGTGCAGTACCACTTGTTGTAGCTCTATCATTGGAAACAGGAATTCCATACGTTATTGTAAGAAAAGAAAAACGTGAACACGGAACAGGAAAACAGATTGAAGGGGGGGATGTCAAAGATAAAAATGTATTAATAGTCGAAGATGTAGCAACTAGTGGGGGCTCAGTTGTAAAAACAATACAAATTTTACGTTTCAATAATGCAAAAATTGATAAGGTTTTAGTAGTAGTGGATAGGGGGAGTGGTGCCAAAGAAAAAATACAAATTATGGACGTAGACTTTATACCACTGATTCCGGTAAGTAAAATTTTAAAACAAATAGACTAGATTAAATATAGGAATTATATTCAAATCCGGGGGTAGGTCAATGAATGTATTGGTAGTAGGTGGCGGTGCTCGAGAACATGCAATATGCGATACAGTTTCTCGATCGAAAAATATCAATCTCTATTCTGTAATGAACAATCTAAATCCTGGAATAGAAAGAATGGCAACCGATTATTTATCAGAGAAAGAGACAAACATTGATCGTGTTGTAGAGTATGCTAAGAAAAAAAATATTGATCTCGTTCTTATAGGTCCAGAGGCCCCACTTGAATTGGGTCTTGCTGATGAGCTAACTAAGAATGGAATCAGTACATGCGCTCCAACAAAAGACGCAGCAAGAGTAGAGACGGATAAAGAATGGATGCGCAATCTTGTTGAAAAACACCAAATTCCTGGTCAGCTTAAATATGAGAGTTTCTCAGATGTAGAAAAAGCAAAAGAGTTCATAAATGGACTAAACTGTGAAGTTGCTATAAAACCTGTAGGACTTACAGGAGGAAAAGGTGTGAGAATATCTGGCGATCACTTTAATGGAATTGATGAAGCAATGTCCTATGTCAAAGATGTAATTAACAATAAAATTGGTGGTGCTGCTAAGGTTTTAATTGAAGAAAAGGCAGTTGGTGAAGAATTCACACTGCAAGCGTTTTCAGATAGTTCAAATATTGTTACGCTACCAGCAGTTCAAGACCATAAGCGACTTTTACCCGGAGATCGCGGTCCAAATACGGGCGGGATGGGATCCTATTCGTGTGCAAATGGGCTGCTGCCTTTCTTATCCCAAAACGATTATAACAAAGGGGTTTCCATCCTTCAAAAGATTGTGGACGCACTTAACAAAGAAGGGTGCAAATATGTCGGCCCTATTTATGGCCAGTTTATACTTACTTCAGATGGCATAAAAATTATAGAAATTAATGCACGGTTTGGTGACCCTGAAAACATGAACGTTTTACCATTGTTAAAAACAGATTTTATTGATCTATGTAATTGTATGCTTGATGAAACATTATCTGATAAAATAATAAAGATGCAGGAAAAATCTACTGTATGCAAATACGTTGTTCCAGAAGGATATGGCGTTAAAAGTATGATTGGAGAGAGAATACAGGTGGGAGAAGAATTTGTAAATAATACAGGTGCAAAACTATTTTATGCCTCTGTTAACAAGAAAAACAATGATATTTTTACAACATCTTCACGTTCGCTTGCAGTTGTTGGAATTGCTGACAAGTTATCAGATGCAGAAGAAATCTGTGAAAAAGCGTTAACTCACGTGAAGGGAGATCACATATTCATACGACATGATATTGGTACAAAAAATCTTATCGAAAAAAGAGTTAATCACATGAATGAGTTACGTGGAAAATAGATGAAAGAGGAAATATTTGTATACTTAATAGGTACAGCAGGCTCTGGAAAATCAACATTAACTTCAAATTTTCAACAATGGATTAAAATGAGAGGACTTGACGCCATTATAGTAAATCTTGACCCTGGGGCAGAGAACCTTCCATACGAGCCTGATGTTGATATACGTGATTGGATATCATTAAAAGAGGTCATGGAAACCTATCAGCTGGGACCAAACGGTGCACAGATTGCATGCGCTGATATGGTTGCTCTTAATACAGAAGACGTCAAAAAAAGTATTGAATCCTTCAAACCAGATTATATTTTTTTAGACACCCCCGGACAACTTGAGTTATTTGTATTCAGAGAAGCAGGAAAATATACTGTGGAATTTTTAAATCCAGAGAATTCTGTAATCTGTTATCTTCTCGATCCAGCTCTTGCGAAAACAGCATCAGGTTTTGTTTCACAGCTTCTCCTTTCCATTACCACAAATTTCAGGTTAGGTCAACCACAGATTAACATTTTGAGCAAATCAGATTTATTATCAACCAAAGAGCTGGATATAATAAAAAAATGGTCTAATAATCCAGATGACCTGTATGGTGCGGTTATAAATGAAGAGACGTCTATATACAGAGAAATGAATGAAGGAATATTACATCTTATTCAGGAGCTTGGAGGTTATACAAAACTTATTCCAACATCAAATAAAGATTTTTTTGGAATAGATGATATATATACTGATATTCAACTTCAATTTAAAGGTGGAGAAGACCTAATGAAGGATTGATCTTCTAATTGCTTTTTTGTTTGTTCAATTATTTTAACAAGTACTTTGGAAAGAGGAGGTTAAGGTCATGATATGTGTTGGAACGGAGGGGAGGAGAAAAAGGGATTTTAAGAAGGATTAAATCTTTGTATATTTAAAAGATCCCTTTTCATTTTTAATCGAATAGTTGTCCCCCATTAGATGTCTTTCCAAAGTACCATATTTACAGCCACGACACTATATAAAAAAATATTTATTGAAAATTTGTACAAAATGGTAAAAAAATTAAATCCATTGTTATTTTGTCTAAAAATTTTGCTCTTTGTAGTAATTAATTCAGTTATGGTTATGTAGTCTTAATGGTTCCAAGCACTGGTTCGAAGATAAATCCTTTATCCATGAGAGACGTTAATGCTTCTTCTATCGTGTTTTCATCAAGATTGTTCTTTTTGCATTTTTCTACAATCAAATCCCATGCAGCTCCGTCTTCTCCTTCAACTTCTTTTATTGTTTCCAAAACTATGTTTTCTGTTTCCTCAGAATCCCCTGTTTTTTCCACTTCTTCTTTCTTTTCTTCTATTTTTATCTTCTTTTGGTCTTTTAATTCAATCTTTTCCTCTTTTTCAATATCAGGGATTGTTTCTTTTGATGGTGTGGTATATTGCAACGATTCTCTAACCAGGGTCAAATACTTACTTATATCTACATCGCCATAATTTTTTAGAGCAACAACTATTCCTTCAGATAGATCTTTACTGTATCCTAATTTTCTTAAATCATACTCATTAAACTGATTCATTTTCATTGCTTCAATAATTGCCTCGATTCGATGTTTTGTTTGCATACAGGTTTCAATTATCCATCTGTCTCTTGTCTCTGCATTTACCTCTCTCACCATTTCTGGACGGATAGAAACATACAATGCACCCTCTTCTGGCTCATACGTTCTTGCTTTTCCAATAACTGCTACAAATGCAGGAACTTCAATATTTAAAAGTTGATCTGTGGCATCTTGTTGATACTGTCGTCCAGAATATAAAGTAAAGACGCCTGTAGGGTCAGAAATATGTGCTCGTATGAGTTCTCCATCCTCTGAGACATTCTCTACATCTGTTAAAACTCCTATAGCAAATAACCTGTTAACCTTACTTCCAAGAGGGGTCACAACATAAGAAGGGGTTTTTTCTCCAGATCCCTTTATTTCAACTGTTGAATCATTATACTCTCCTGCAAATATTCTCCTTGCGGGTTGACGTTTCATTGTAATTCCTCCAACTCTTTAGATAATTTTTCAGATTCAGCTTCGACATTGATATCAGCAAATTTAGCATCTTTTGCAATAATCGTTATGCCAAATTCATCTCCTAGTGCATTTCCTTGGAGACTTATCCTATGTGCAAAAAGTGTATTGTTTATTTCCTCAAAAATAATATTTTTATCATCTGATTTATCAAGCATTTTTGCTAATTCATCAATTGTTTTTCCAAGGAGTTTTTCTGTTGAATCTTTATTAATAATTCCACTAACAGCTCCAGTACCATCATCGATAACAAGTTTAATTCTTAAATCTGATACTCCTTTAACAGCTCCATGAATATTACAATCACTTCCCTGCAGAACACGATTACATTCAGGGCATCTTTGTACTAACCCAGATCCTTCTCTTATCTGAATTATTGTTCCTTCCGCTTCAACATCTAAAGCACCGTATCTTTCTACTAGCTCATGGAGAGGCAGTTTCAGTGTTTTTATATCCTTTTTTGAAATTTTGCTGGCATCAACTTTTTCTACAGTAGCCTTTTCATCAAACGTCAACTGTGGGATACCCTTCCAAGATTTTACATATCCACCAGATATCTTTACAACATCCTCTTCTTTTAATTTAAAGTCATGCCATGAGGTATATTGTGCTTTTCCTGTTTCATCACCAAGAATTCCTGAATACACACTCTTCTTTTGACCCTCAACTTCGACTTCCCGTTCGTTTATTTCAAGGATCCGTGCAGTAACTTCTACTGCACCAAGACCAGATCTTAAATCCTTCATTTTATACTCTTTAGGTTCCAAACTACTTTCAGGAACTTTTGATTCATCAGTTTTTTCAACTTTTGTTCTTTCCCCAAGGTTTAACTTTGTGTCACCTTGCCATTCTCTTGTATATGCATTTGAAATCTCAATAACAGTTCCTTTTTCTATCCCGAGATTATTCCAGGCTGTAAATGGAATTGTTCCGCTTTCGTCTGCTAGTATTCCATAAAAAATCTTTCGTTCTTCTCCCTTAATGGTTACATCTTTTGGATTGATAGTTATTACGCGACACAACAAATTCACACTATTCTGATTTGGCTTAAGATCAACTATAAGTATCCGTTCTGTGGATGGAGGCACATAACTTCCACCAAACTTCTTTATAAGAGTTTGTTTTGCATGATCTAGAGGTACTCCATACTCTAGAAATTTTTTAAGTTCTTTTTCTAGCTCTTCTCTGGTAACTTTTTCCGAACTATCACTTAGAGCCTCTAGAATACCATCTATGTAAGGTTGAATATCCTCATCGCTCATAAATTACCTCCCAAACTAGCTAATGATATGATAATTCGATATATAAAAGTCCCTATTTAATCAAGATTGAGATAGTGTATAATATTCCTAATACAATCCAGCAATATTGCCTTTATCGTCTAAATCCATCATTTCCGATGTAGGTTTAGCAGGAAGACCAGGCATCGTTGTAATCTTCCCGGTCATCGGTACCAAAAACCCTGCTCCCGCTGAAAATTTTATTTCTCGTACAGTAATCTTAAAACCTTCAGGTCTTCCAAAAAGTTGCGGATCATCAGATAAGGAATAAGGAGTTTTAGCAATACATATTGGGAGTTTGTCCAATCCTATTTCTTCACAAAGGTTGATATCTTTCTCTGCAGCAACGGTGTAAACAACCCTTCCAGCCCCGTAAATTTTTTTGGCAACAGTTTCAATCTTTTCTTTAACGGAAAGGTTAAGATCATAGAGAAATCTAAAGTTTGATTTATGATTATATATTAAATCTACAAGTTTGCCAGCAAGTTCAATACCGCCTTCTCCACCTTTATCCCATACATCAACTACTGCCACAGGCACGTTTTTTGAATAGCAAAAATTTTCAACGATATCAATCTCTTCCTCAGAATCGTCAAGAAAATGATTTATTGCAACTATTGTAAGAACCTTGTATAAAGAAATGTTTTCAAGATGTTTTTCTAGATTTGTCAAGCCTTTTTTTAATGCATTAATATCTGTTCCATTTCCATTTCTTTTTAATGCTCTCATGGATACAACAAGCACCGCTGCGTCTGGTTTAAGTTCTCCTGTCCTACAAACAATATCAAAGAATTTCTCTGCACCAAGATCTGAACCAAAACCGGCCTCAGTAACAAAATAATCTGCGAGCTTTAATCCCATCATGTCAGCGACAAGGCTGTTTGTTCCATGTGCAATATTTGCAAAAGGACCACCATGTACAAATGCTGGTATCCCTTCCACGGTTTGAACGAGATTTGGTTTGATTGCATCTTTTAATAGAACAGTCATTGCTCCTACAGCCTTCAAATCTCCTGCCGTAATAGGTTTATTGTTGTAGGTATATGCCACAATTATCTTGCTCAATCTGTCCTTTAAATCATCTACATTTTTTGAAAGACACAAAATTGCCATTACTTCAGATGCTGGTGTTATGGCAAATTCTACTTCATGAGGAACACCATCTAATGGACCACCTAATCCTATAACAGTATTTCTTAATGCTCTATCGCTTATGTCAAGAACTCTGGGCCATACAATATATCTTGGATCTATGTGGAAAAGATCACCGTGATGGATGTGATTATCTAATAGGCTTGCCAATAGGTTATGAGCGCTTGTAATCGCATGCATATCTCCAGTAAAATGGAGGTTAATATCTTCCATAGGTAATACCTGAGAATACCCACCACCAGTTGCCCCGCCCTTCATCCCCATCATCGGACCTAAGGATGGTTCTCTGATAGCAAACATTGTTTTTTTTCCTAAAAGTGATAGTGCCTGAGCAAGTCCTATAGTAACCGTAGTTTTCCCCTCACCACTTGGGGTAGGATTAATTGTTGTAACAAGGATTAATTTCCCATTTGTGTTGGAACTAGTTCTTTTTAAAACATCTAAAGAAACTTTTGCTTTATAGTCCCCCCAGCAAACATATTCATCTTCTTTGAGTCCTGCTTTTTCTGCAATTTCCTCTATGAGCTTAGGTTTTACAGATCCAGCAATTTCGATATCTGGTTTCATAGCAGGATAAATAAGATATACCAACCTTACTTAAAAATTTGCAATTTATTTACCAGCTTTTTCTAGTTTTTCAAATATTTAGTTAAAAAATGTTATAATTTTCGAGCGGCCCACATATATTTTGGTAGATGGGAGTAGATGGTGTCATGCTGAAATCTTTGAATATTTTTATTTTTATTTTTTACCCATCTCTTGCTATGTAAATAATGTAAAATAGTATTTTTTTTAAGTAGCCAATAATGGATTCGCCAGATTCTTCCATCGTATAACGTGATTTCTTCTCTTTCAGTATTTAGAATACCTTCCGACTCCAATAAATAAAACAATTGCCTCTCTTCGTGTTCCAACACATTGTCTATGATTCGGTCGTCAAATCCAAAAAGATCCATGACAATATTAGCATATTTTCTTGCTTCTTCTGCGCCAATATCTAATTTTTTTTCTATAACTCCAGATAAGTCACTTAATGTAACAATGTGCAGTATATTCCCCCCAGAATTTTATTTAATATTATATTTATAAGTTATATTATATAAATATTTCCCTATCTCTATAGGTTATTTACTGGAAATTTATGTTAACAATAAATAATCATCAAATCACTAACAAACATTATATCACATATTTTGCATACTCCAATTTGGCGGTTCATATGAAAATGGCATTGATTTCAGTAAGACCAAAAATTGCAGATAAAAAATCCAATCTAAAAACAATGAAATGTTATATAAAAAAGACAAAAGCTGATTTTTATATATTTGGAGAGCTATTTTTATCTGGCTATAGATGCAAAGATGAATTAAGAAATCTAGCAGAACCACTAAATGGACCTTCTATAAAACAGATTAAAAAAATCGCACATGAAAACCAATGTTACATAATTTTTGGCATGCCTTTATGGGATAAGAGAATCGATGGGCTTGTCCATAACGCTGCCATATTGGTTCACCCAGATGGGAAAGTAAATAATTACAACAAATGGTTTTTACCAACGACTGGGCCCTTTGAAGAAAAAATCTTTTTTGACGAGGGAGAAGAACTTAATGTCTTTGAAACAAAGCATGGAAAAATCGGTTTGCTGATATGTTATGATATATATTTTCCGGAACTAACAAAAGCACTCTCGCTCCAGGGAGCAGATGTTTTAATTTGTATCTCAGCATCTCCTTCTACAACAAAAAAATATTTTGAAACATTAATCCCAGCACGAGCTCTAGAAAATACAGTATTTATGGTTTACGTTAACCTCGTTGGAACTCAGGACGATCTAGTTCTATGGGGGGGATCCCAGATATATGATCCACTGACTAACCTATTAGTCAAAGCTCCTTACTATAAAGAAAGTATTGTAACATGTGATATTGATCTAAAAAAACTAAAACCAGCAAGAGCAAACCGAACTGTGATAAGGGACATTCGACCTGATATTTACCAGGATCTTTACAATATATCACGTTATCATAAAAAAGATTGAATAATCTATTTTTAGTGATCAACATATATTATTTTTTTACAAAAAGTATATTATATTCTAGTGAAAATTAAAATATTCCAAGATTGACTTTAGATAAGTAGATAGTTCCACCCCTAAAAACGAGAGTGGCAGGTTGCTTTTTCATCTATCCTCCTATCTGCCACACTCCTATTATTTAATCGGATTTTAGCTTTTTATATTCCCGTTCAACTAGATAGGCAACCATATTCGATCTAGTTCTCATATTAGCCTTAGATACTTCATTTAACATTATATTGATATTATGGGGAAGAGTCAAATTGATTCTATCATAAGCCATTATTTCACATTCTTTCAAAATCAATTTTCACCTTTTAAGTTTACCTCAGAAACTCACCATTTTCTACTTCTATGGAACAAATGTTTCAAATAAAAAACCATCAGAACGTTTAAATTATATAGGAGGATACTAAAGGGGATAAGGAGTAATTAATGAATAAGTATCCGTTTAACAGTTACTATCTAAGCACTGTATTACGTTAACCATTACTACATTATACATTAGCTTTACTATTACTTCATTAATCATTACCACCTTCCTCTTTCAATATCCATTTACCGTGGTTTTATCTACTATGTCTTTAAACACTTTAATTATTATTTCATTCCAAACATTTATATTGTGTGACGTGATTACAATTAACAAGATAGATAATATTAAGGGAGGTATAATAGATTATGAAAAAGATATTACCATTATTGGTAGTAAGTATTTTAGTCCTAAGTGGACTTGGGGCTGTTGCTGTACCAGAAGAGAAACAGATTGAAAATAAACCTCTATCTACGCAAGACTGGGGAATGGAAATAGAGGTTTTAGGTGATTGGTTTGGATATGTGGCATTTATTGGGCCTACGATCAATGAATCAGTCACTGGAGACTATATAATAAATATATCTACAAATGCATCGATTATGATAATTGGTAGAGAATTAGGATATGCTTTAATGAATTTAACATTAGATGAGCCAGAATATCCAATTAGACCTGATCTTAGACCCCTTATAGGTTTCGGTTTTGCAACAATAAATATATTAATAAATGTATCTATAACAGATCCAGTAGTTGGAGAATTTCTATTAGAGAAACAAGTAAAAGGATTTGTCCTTCCATTCTATGTATTATGTCCTAAAACAACATTTACTATACCATAGATTTGGAGAGCAACCTTTCTTCTCTTCTTTTCTTTTTGTTACAGATGTTGCAATAAAATTCCTATGGAAAGATTTAAACTTAGAAAGTATATATTTACTTTACAGTATTTTAGTGTTTAAGGGAGGTAGAAAAAATGAAAAAGAAAATATTAGGTGTTTTTGTATGTATGCTGTTGATTGCAACTGCACTTCCAGCAGTAGGAACTATAATAGATGTAATAAACACAGAAAATAACACATTCACAATGATTAATGGAAAAGAGATAGCAATAGCACAGAATGGAATCATCCTTGATCAGGATCTCGATGTGAATGGTCAAGGGTATACTGTCATGCATATCTGGGGTTCGCACTATGAGATGGGGTATGCTCACGCTGAACTTCTTGACCAATATATTGTTTGTGGGATAAATGAAATGAAGTCCTATCTCGGAGAAGACTATAACCTCACTAGAGATATTATCGCTGATACTGTCTGGATGCCGCCCGAGATCGAGGATGAAATTGATGGAATGGTTGACAGCCTGGCAGTTACATATCCATCAGAGAACATAGATGAATTGGATCTAAAAGTAATCAACACATTTGGAGATTGGAATTATGCCGCCTGTCGAAGTCATACCTGTTGGGGCCGGTATGTTGCCGAGCCAATTAAGACTTTATCAACCCGTCGGCTGGACTATCCTGAGTTTCCTTTTACCCAAGATTCACATCACGTTCTCTGTGCTCGAGAACCTGATGATGGATCGGTACAGTGGGTAAACCTAGGACCTCCAGGGTATATAACTTCTCCCACAGGAGTGAACGAGTTTGGTACGCTTGTTTCTTCACACGATTATCAGTCATACAATTCTGACACATCACCAGGACGGATGCCTCGAATGGTTGCCTTCCGTCACGCTATGACTTATGCAACTGACCCAGACGTATCAACACACATTAACACAACTTTTAACGAGCTTCAAAACTATGAGATTATGACTGGAACATTTTTGAACTATTACGCCCCCGAAGGCAATGGTGGCGTTATGACAGCTAATCCTTACGCATCTGGTCCAGATTTCTGGCACCTACGAAGGCCAAACGAGAGTTGGCATCATGGAGAGGCAATGATTACAACAAACGCATGGACAGATGGGTCATATACCCCACCGGATGAGAATTTTGGTGCAGATGCGTATTATGATAATGAAACACCTAAAACTCAGGAAAGCCACTGGGATCTACTACGGGCATACAGCCCTAGTATGAACATGCATATGCTTAGTGTTTCTTATCGAGATCGTGGTAGTATGACTATCTGGGCTGACGGCCGGTTACCTGGCGGTGGTCATACATCTCGGATGGAGTATGAATGGAGCGACTTGTTTGATGCGGAATCGCCGTCAGCACCAGATATAGATGGTCCAAATAGTGGAAAAGCAGGGCAAGAATATGATTATGATTTCACTGCTACAGATCCAAATGGAGACGATGTCAAGTACTATATTGACTGGGGCGATGATAGCACAGAATGGACTGGCTTTTCTACATCTGGTACTCCCGTAACTGTGAGTCATACCTGGGCTAAAAAGGGTACTTATATAATCACAGCTTACGCCCAAGATGAGTATGGTCTTGAGGGTCCAGAGGGAACTCTAGAGGTTAGCATGCCAAGGAGCAAATCCTTCAATTTCAACTTCCCAATGCTAAATTGGTTGTTAGAACGGTTTCCAAATGTTTTCCCGCTACTACGACAAATATTAGGATTATAAAACCAAAATCCTCTCTTCTTTTCTTTTTGTTACAGATGTTGCAATAAAATTCCTATGGAAAGATTTAAACTTAGATACCTTATTTATTATCTACCAAATATTTTTATTTGGAGGAACGGAGGCAAGAAAAATGAAAAAGAAATTAATTATTGGAAGTCTTTTTGCAATTCTTATGCTGTTATTTCCAATGATATCTGCTGTTGAAATAAATACAAATGTTAAACCATTAGATGAATATACTGAAAAAATCTCTTTTATTAAAGGAAGGGTGATTGGGTATAATAGGACAGGATTTAGTATAAACATATCCTATGGAAACATTACTATTGTTGCATATACAACTAATGGTTTCTATACTAAGAATACAAACCATGTTTATATAAGATTATTTCTAGGTTTTCTTTATAGTCGTACGGGTGGTTATCCTGTTGGGCGTTATGTTTGGGGTTTCGCAATTGGAAATATTGAATGGTAATGATTTTAAAAAAAACTTATGAGGTGTAAAAATGAAAAAGAAGATACTAATAGGTAGTATCATAGCTGTTGTAATACTTATTCTAGTGTCATTCGCAGGTGTAGTTGGTTATCAAACCACTAAATCATCTACTATTGTAAGGGCATCACCGTTGTTTAATATTAGAACTAACAGGGCGATAGATGAAGAAAGCAAAGATCTTACTTGTGAGTATATTGGTATAGGAAATACGCTCCCGTTTCCTGAACGGGATGATAAATCGGTATTAACACAGAAAGTTGTGAATAGAATCAGGTTAATGGATGATGAAACACTTGAGAGATTCATTGCCTATCTTATCAACAACGCAAGAAAAGATAAAAGGTTAAATGATATAAATCCTGATAGAATAAGAGAATCACTTTATCAGGTTAGAAATAGTAATAAACCAGTACCTATATTTGAGGATGACACAGCCAATACCATTATTCCGTACACAGCATGTTGTACAATTAATTACGGGATTAAAGGGATTCTTGCATGTATTTTATTTTTCCCATTGTTACCATTCATAATGTTCATGATATTATTTTGGGGAAATCAAGCCTCACCTTGGACATTACTCATTTGTCCTCCTCAACCCACCCGTTAAGAAATCATAGATTCTTCTGGGCTAAAAACCAAAAAAATATTGGCAGTAAATATTGTTCGATGTATGTTTTTTTGTTGGTTGGATGTATTTTCATATGTTTACCATAATCTGAGGAGGTTAAAGTAGATGAGAGGAGAAATTATTTCGTGGAGGCCAGCTGGATGGGGCTTTATTGAAAAAAATGAATCAGAGGAATTATCTTTCAGGGGTAGACAGATTTTCCTGCATATTCATAACTGGGAGGGTTCTTGTAAGCCAGAAATTGGAATGATGGTTTTCTTTAAGATTGGGCATGACAAGCAAGGTAGAGAATGTGCAGTAAATGTGAAACCAGTATCAGAAGAGGCATACTAATCATTTGTTTTATGTTTTTTTCTAGGAGATATAATGGGCATAAGTAAGATAGACCAATTTGGACTCGGATCTAAGGTTCTTAAATTAAAGGATGAAGGACATTCATTTGATATAATTTCAAAGATAATTTCTGATGAAGCAGGTATAACTATCTCGAGGGGAGCTGTAGATAGATACCTGAAGAAAGGTCAGTACGATGAACTGCACAAGTTATAGGATACAATCAGAAAATTCTATGAAAGATTTGAGAATAAGATGCTGAAACACTTAACCTTTGAGGAACGAAATTATTTATCAAAGTCACTTCAAGAGTCACTTAGAGGGATTGGGGATACTAGGGAATATATTAATGGTATCATGGATGAAACTACGGAGATTAGACGATGGTTGAGAGATGACGTAGCAGGTGGAATGATTCTCATTGGCGAAAAACACATGGATGCAGATGGCATGAAGGAGTTAAAGGAACTGATTAAGAAATTATTATGTAATTAACACGTTAGAAGCGTGAAATTTCACGGTAAAATATGGTTTTAACACGGTGAAATGGGGATTTTAACACGGGCTGGCGTGTTGAATTTGAGGTCTAGAAACATGGATTATACACTCAATACAGCGTGTTATTGTAGTTAAGTAACTAAACACTGAAATTGAATTTGAAGGTGAATTTAATCCTTCTTTATGTTCACCATCAGGAGAGATTTCACGTAAGGCAAATTACATGTAGTACTAGATATAGGGGAGGGGAAAAGCCATAGCTTCTACAACCGACTTGAGGATATAACAAGAAGATAGGGGGATTCCCACACATAATTCCTTCAAAATATGTATATGTATATTGGTAAGTAAATTTCACATGTTTTCATGTTATATAAAGTAGTATAGGAGGATAGATGGAAGAAATATCATATAACACCATATATCGACTATTGAAATATCATATCAAGAATCCAATCACCAGAGAATATGTATACTACGTTAAGAAGCACCTAGAAGAAATCATTAAACAAATTGCAGAAGAAAGTATTATTGAACTGAATTGTATCAATGAATTAAGGAGATTCCACAATCTACCACCACTTAAGAGAATACACACTACAAAAGTATTAAATACGCATTATTCCTATGCAGGTATTGGTAAAACAGGAGACGACCAAACAAAGGCGAGAACTGTTTTATCACAGGCAGTTGAGATCACATGAACCAAACTAGTTGCCTAAAGAAATTTGAGGACTATCTACTATCTAGAGGCAAATCAAAGTCAACGACCAAGGTCTACACCATAGCAATCACTCAATTCCTAAATCACATCAACAAAGACTCCAAGAACATCAATATATCAGACATTGAATCATATTGTAAATATACTAGACAAGTCTATCACAGCAACTCATTAACCCCTAAATTCTCAGCAATCAAGAACTTTCTAAAATCTCAGAAACGATACGATTTACTAGAAAAACTCAATGAAGAGGAACTACTCAAACCACCAAAAATAATAATCCCAGATAAGGAAGTATTAACTAAGAAGGAAGTACAACAAATATTCGATGCCAGTAAACATAATCTCAGAGACCATGCTATTCTAAAAACTCTCTATTACACAACACAACGGAGAGGAAGCATAATTGACATCAAGATATCCGATATCAAACAAGACATAGATGAGATACACATTAGGGCTAAAGGAGACAGAGAATACGATGTAGATATCAACCCAGAAGCATTACAAGCTATCAAAGAATATCTAAAGGTAAGACCAGAACCCAAAAAGGGACATGAAGATGTACTATTTCTAAGTGATTGGGGGACACAATTAACAGGATGTCGAGTATGGCAAATCGTAAAAGAATGCGGAGTAAAAGCGGGTATTAAAAAAAGAGTATATCCACATCTATTTAGAACTACATCAATCACACATCTAGATGCAATGGGCATGACAGAACACCAGATAATACGACAATCTGGACACGCAAATACCAAGTCTCTAAAAACGTATATCAGACCAGATAAGGAAATGGTAAAGACCAAGGTTCGAGATGCTCTATCATTAACAAAACAACTACCACGAACACCTAAGAAAGAACAAGAATCCAAAACACTTGATAAGACCACAAATGAAAACGACAAAACAGATCAATACATTGCTAGACTAGAAGAAAGAATACAGAACCTAGAAAGAAGGCTACGAGATAAGGAAAACGGTTATATGTATGGGTGAGCAAGACTCATCCACTCCTCAATAGGAGTATTTTACAAAATAACCAGGTAATTCTACATAATACTAAAATACGGACTTATCATTTAAAAAAAATTTACAAAAAGTATAATACATGAAAATGTATTAAGGGGCATTGTTTCCATTAGCTTTCTACTGGGTGGGGCATAATATTGAAGTCGCACAATGATGAGCTTATTAAAAAGTTGAACTTAATAGCAGTAAAAATCAGAAAACACGTAATTGAAATGCTTTATAAGGCAAAATCAGGGCATCCTGGAGGTTCATTATCTGCCGTTGATGCAATTGTTACTTTGTATTTCAATCATATGAAACATAACGCAAAAAAACCCGATGACCCAGATAGAGACCGCTTTATTTTAAGTAAGGGACATGCTGTTCCAACTCTTTATGCGGTTCTTGCCGAATACGGCTATTTTGATGTTAAAGAATTAAAACGTTTGAGGGAAATAAACTGTATGTTGCAAGGACATCCAGAATGCCGGCATATTCCAGGTATTGAAGCATCTACAGGTTCTCTTGGTCATGGACTCTCTTTTGCAAATGGTGTCGCTCTGGCCGGTAAACTTGATAAAAAAGAGTATAACGTCTATGTAATGTTAGGAGATGGGGAAACAGATGAAGGGCAGATTTGGGAGGCAGCATCTGCTGCATCTCATTACAAACTGAACAACTTAACTGGTCTTTTAGACAGGAATTTCTTACAGATAGATGGAAATACAGAAGATGTTCTACGACTAGAATCAGTACGAGAACGATGGAGTTCTTTTGGATGGAATGTTATCGAAATTGACGGACATGACATACGACAGATAATTGATGCACTTCATGAAGCTGATGAACGCGAAAACCAACCAACTATGATTATTTTAAGTACTGTTAAAGGTAAGGGCGTTTCTTTTATGGAAAATAATGTTGATTTTCATGGTGTTCCTCCAAATGAGTTAGAGTATAAACTTGCCATCAGAGAACTCGATACTTTACAAAGAAAATTGGAGGGAATCTAATGAGCAAAGTAATGGAAAATCCAAGAAATGCTTACGGAGAAACTCTTGTTGAACTAGGTAAAAAATATCCTGATCTTGTGGTATTAGATGCAGATCTCTCCAAATCAACAAAGACTATAATGTTTGCTAAAAAATATCCTGACAGATTTTTTGAAATGGGTATCGCAGAAGCAAACATGATATCAACTGCAGCTGGACTTGCTTCATGTGGGAAAATATCATTCGCTTCCACATTTGCCGTATTTGCAACAGGTAGAGTATATGATCAGATACGTATGGATATTGCTTACTCCAATGCAAATGTCAAGATATTTGCAACCCATGGCGGTATTAGTGTAGGGAAAGATGGTGCAAGCCATCAGATGATCGAGGATATTGCACTTATGAGAGTACTTCCCAATATGGTGGTTTTTGCACCTAGTGATGCTACACAGACAAGAAGAATCGTAGAACTAATGGCAGCAAAATATGGACCAATGTATGCACGAGTGGGACGCGCTAATGCTCCATTGATCTATAAAAAAGATGATTTAAAAGATATTAAAATTGGTAAGGGAATTATAACCAAGGATGGAGATGACGTAAGCATTATCGCTTGTGGAACAATGGTTGATTATGCCCTTGATACAAGAAAACTATTATCAAATGATGGTATAAAAGCACGTGTAATTGATATGCATACCATTAAACCAATTGATAAAAAACTTGTTCTTAAATGTGCAAAAGAAACAAATGCTATGTTAACAGCTGAGGAACATTCTGTCATCGGTGGTCTAGGAAGTGCTGTTTCAGAGATACTTGCAGAAAAAGGCTGTTCTTGTAAGTTTAGAAGAATGGGAATACAAGATATGTTTTGTGAATCTGGAGAACCAAAGGATTTATTTACTAAATATGGGCTGAGTGCAGATCATATTGCAAAAACAGTTAAAGAATTATTAAAATAATGCATTTCTCTATTTATTGTCTCCAGATTACTATTGTTAAAATATCTTCATCTTTTAATTTGTGGTCTAATCCGGCCTTTTGAACATCGTGCTTTGCAGAGGGACCAGAAACCGTTGCGTATCTAAATTTTCTTTTAAAATCACGATGAAGTTTTCTACATGCATCCTCTATCAAATCCCCTTCGTGCAATATCAAAGGTTCATCGTAATCGGTTTGCTTTCCAACAGGTTTCATATATATTCGGATGAGTTTTAGATGGGAAAAGATGTTTTCTCTGAGTATATTCAAACCCTCCTCCTTTTCAGCAGATATTGTTAATACACTCCATCCTTTATCTGTTAGTTCTATTACTGTTTCATTAAGTTTTTGTGTGGTAATAAGATCTTTTTTGTTGATAACAACTAATGCTGGCACATAGACTCTATTTCGAGAAAATGAATCAATTAATTGATCTTCAGTAATATCCTCACGTAAGGTTATATCTGCATTTATTACAAATTCAGAGGCTATAGACTTAATGAGATTTTCATTTAGATAGGTAAGGTTAGTTGTTGAATTTACTGTAATGCCTCCCTGTCTTTTTTTTGTAACAACAACATCAGGATTTTTTTTATTTAACCGTAATCCCGCACCATATAATTCCCTCTCAATTAGTCCAAGATGTTTTACACACTGCACATCTATCATTAACAGTAACAAATCAACATTTCTTATAGCTGATAGAATCTCTCTTCCACGACCCTTTCCTTTCGACGCGCCTTCTATAAGGCCAGGTAAATCTAATAATTGTATATCTGCTCCTTTGTACTTCATTATACCTGGAATTGCTTGTAATGTGGTAAAATCATAATCCCCTATCTTACTTGTAGCACCTGTCAATCGATTTAAAAGGGTGCTTTTTCCAACATTTGGATAACCTATAATACCAACTGTAGCATCACCTGATTTTTTAATAGAAAATCCTTTTCTTTTTGCAGCGGCGCTTTTTTGTTTCTCAGCTTCTCCTTTTAGTCTTGCAATCTTAGCTTTTAGTTTTCCGATATGGTGTTCAGTAGCCTTATTTTTTTGTGTATTAAAGATTTCATCTTCTATTGCTTTGATTTGTTCTTCTATCGAGGAACCCATGTTTCTATCCTAGCAAATGTAGATTTACTTTATAAAACACGTGTTAGATAATTATTCCTATAACAGAACCTATTTTTAAGTAAAAGTCTAATCTCTAGTTATCAATGTCCCGGTTTCACCTTGAATTGCTTCCCATCCTTTTTCTATATTGGCAACTATCACTTTTTTGCCGCCAGATTCTAAAAATCGAATAGCCGCAAGAATCTTAGGGCCCATGCTTCCAGGTGGAAAATGATTCGTCTCATAATAATTCTGTAATTCTTTTAGAGTTATTTTATCAAGTGTCATCTGTTTTGGTGTGCCATAATGAAGATAAACTTTTTCAACATCTGTTAGTATTAATAATAACTCTGCTTCAACTGCTTCAGCCAGTCTTTCAGCGGCGAGATCTTTATCAATTACTGCTTCTAATCCATCAAGACCTCCATTTTCTTTCTCGACAACTGGCATTCCACCTCCACCAGATGCGATGACGATTATTCCTTCGTCTAGCATTTTTCTGATACTCTCTCCTTCAACAATTTGTTTTGGATCGGGAGATGGGACAACCATCCTCCATCCGCGAGGTTGACAAGTCATTTGAAAACCTTCTTTACGCAACTGGATTGCTTCGTCTTCGTTATAATAAGGTCCAATAGGTTTTGTAGGATGAGAAAGGGATGGATCATCTTGGTCAACAATAACTTGTGTGATCAATGCAATTACTGGTTTCTCAATTTGTTCCTTTTTTAGGGCATTAGATAGGCATTGTTGTATCATATATCCGATTAACCCCTCGCTCTCTGCAACACAGATTCCAAGAGGCATTGCCGGTGTTAAATCCTTAGCGACTTTATTCTGAAGTAATATGGCCCCAACTTGAGGGCCGTTTCCATGTGTAATGACAACGTCCCATCCCTTTTTTATCATTTTTACTATTGACTTGGTGCTTCTGCGGGTGTTTGCAAACTGTTCATAAATAGTTCCTTTCTGCCCCTTTTTAATTAGTGCATTACCGCCTAGTGCAATAACTGCCTTTTTTTTCATGATCGACTGGAAGAAATATATTCTTGATATAAAAGATAAATGGTAGTTGTTAATATGCTGCTGAGTCAATTCTCGTCTCAATTACAGAGTATATTCATTATTCATAGTTTTATTAAAGGATTGATGTTGTGAAATCAATCCTCTAACCTTTTGTTACAGTTGTTGCGATAAAATTCTAACCGGAAGTTTTATATTTTACTGATATATATCTATATTTCCAAATTTTTAAGATTTGGAGGAACGGAGGCAAAATATGAAAAAGAAATTGTTAGGTATTTTTGTATGTATGCTGTTGATTGCAACTGCGATACCTGCAGTAGGGACAGTGAATGAATTAAAAGAAGGGCAAAACGCACCTGCATTTGTTAAAAACCAAGAAGTCGTTAAAGGAAATATTCGTCCTTTACATGACCCTGTAGTAGAATGGGAACGTTTTTATGGTGGTGGAGTTAATTTGGAAATTTTTCGATATGTTAAACAGACAGATGATGGTGGTTATATTGCGGTTGGGGCATGGAACGCTACAGATTACCCATCTGGATCTCATTGGCTTGTAAAGGTTGATGCTAATGGTGATGAAGAGTGGAATGTGACTGCATGTCCTAATTCTAGCCTTTATCCTCGTTGTTATATTGTTGAACAAACAAGTGATGGAGGATATATTACTGCTGGATGCCATGAAGATGGTATAGCATGGGGATATGATAGATGTATTTGGAAGGTCGATGAAGATGGAAATACTGAATGGCTTAAAATTTATGATGATCCATCATTAGGTTATCATACGTGTATCCAAGAAACAACTGATGGTGGATTTATTGTTACCGGTGAGGTATATTATGATAATTCTACAGTGGATTGGGATGTGTTGCTCATGAAAACCGATTCAACTGGTAATGTTGAATGGCAAAAGATACACAGATATAGTGAATATGGCGACAATGCCTATGCTGTAAGACAGACACCAATCGATGGAGGCTATATTCTATGCGGAAGAATGGCAACAGGACCAGGTAGTCAGGACGCAGATCTTCTTGTTATAAAAACAGATTCTAATGGAAATATATTATGGGATAATACATACGGGGGCGAATTATGGGAATGGTGTCAATCTAATGATATATTACTAGCGAGTGATGGTGGTTACTATTTCTTGGGTGAAACGTCCTCATTTGGTGCAGGAAGTCGAGATATATGGTTAATCAAAACCGATGCAGATGGGAACATGGAATGGAATAAAACATATGGCGGAACAGGCTGGGAGATGAGCGGCGCTATGGATTTTACAGATGACGATGGAATCATCATCTCAGGAACATTGAATAATGGTCATTTTATGCCACCAAGTGGTGAAGGCCTAGTTATAAAAACTGATTTAGATGGTGTTTTAGAATGGGGGCTGACATTTGGGGATGAGCAAAATGATCAATTACAAGGCGCATGTTTTACAAATGATGGAGGCTACATTGTTGCAGGCAATTTTGTAGATACGTCTCCGTCTGGAGTAGGAATGGAGGGCTGCTTAATTAAAATAAACGCCTTTGAGAATAATCCACCTGATAAACCAGATAAACCATCTGGTAAGAAAAAGCAAAGTCCTGGAGTAGTATACACTTATACTAGCAAAGCATCTGACATTGATGGAGATCAGATATACTATATGTGGGATTGGGCAGACGGTAATAAGAGCGAATGGCTAGGGCCTTATAATTCAGGTGAGATTTGTGAAGCGGAATATCATTGGGAAGAGGGAGGCGAGTATAATGTTAAAGTTATGGCTATGGACGAACATTATGCAGAAAGTGAATGGTCAGAAGGATTATCATTTAGCATACTAAGAAACAAAGCATTCAATTTCAACTTTAACCTGCTAGAGTGGCTATTTGAACGATTTCCAAATGCATTCCCGATACTACGACAACTTCTAGGAACATAAATCTACACTAATTCCCTCTTTTTTTTCTTTTTTAATTTCATAAAAATTAGAAACAATCCCTCTAATGCATTTTCTTTTGTTTTTTTATTTTATACCAAACATTTAAATTATCCTATGGGATTATAACATATAAGACACGGGGGGCTAATAATATTTAGTTTTAATATAAAGAAAGGAATCGTCATTGGAGTTATTCTTATTCTTTTTGGAAGCAGTAGTGTTTCTTTAGGTCAATTAGAGAGTAAATTAGTTACTATAGATTCAATATCTTATGGCAATACCTTGTATGTCGGAGGTAGTGGATTTGGCAACTATTCTAAAATTCAGGATGCAATAAATGATTCCTCTAACAGAGATATAGTCTATGTTTTTAGTGGAGTGTATTATGAAAATGTGATTGTAAATAAGTCCATAGATTTGATGGGTGAAAACAAGACTAGTACAATAATCGATGGTAAAAGGAAAGGAGACACTATACATGTAATAGCCAAAGATGTTACATTATGTGGATTTACCGTAAAAAATGGAAGTCTAGGAAATGAAAAAAATATTTCAAATTGGTATTATGCAGGAATTCGATTAACTGCATCAGGTTCTATAATCTATGGCAACAACTTATGTCAGAGTACATTAGGCATATTTGGAAAAAAAGTTACTAACATCACAATTTTTAATAATGATTTTATTGGTGATGGTATAACTTTTTCTTTATATGATGTTGAATCAGCATCAAATTCATTCTGTGAAAAATATTTCATTCATACAATTTATAATAACACTGTAAACGGCAAACCTCTTATCTATTTAGAAGGTGAATCAGATAAGAGTATAAATGATGCAGGACAGATAATCCTAGTAAGTTGTACAAATATGACAATAAGTGATGTAAATTTAACTAATGCAGATTTTGGATGTATACTTGTAAACTGTTCAAAATGTTTAGTAAAAGATTCAAATATTTCTTCAGGGGATGGAGTGTTATGGTTGATTCATTCCAATAATAATCGGATTCAAAACAATCGGATTTCACATAATTTTGAAGGAGTTTGTCTTGACTGTAAATCTACACAAAACTTCATTATATATAATACTATTTCAAATAATGACTGGTGTGGAATAATCGTAGAAGACGGTAGCAATTTCAATAGAATAATTAAAAATAATTTCATAGAAAATAAATATAATGCATTTTTTTATAATTCATTTTTTAATCGTTGGGCTAGAAATTATTGGTGTGACTGGCCGGGAATTATTCCAAAACCGATTTATGGTCCCAAGGAACATCCATTCCGAATATGGTCATGGTTAAACTGGGATTGGTTTCCCGCTATTGCGGAATATTAAATCGCCATTAGATAAAACTTAACTTTATCTCCTCTTTCTTTTTTAATCCAAAAAGTAACGTGAAAACAAAATCAGCCCATCCTGTAATAATTGGTTTTGTTACAGATGTTGCAAATATATTTGGATAGTAAAATTTAAATAACCATTAAGTATATGATTATGTGTAAGAAAGGAGGAAGGGTTTCACATCTAAATTCATTCATATTAAATCCCTTTGTGTAACCCCTTCCTTCCATTTTTTTACAAAATTAAAAAAACATAAATTTCTCTTCTGTAGTATAAGTGTTGGTATCGCTTTGTAACATAGGTTTTCAATATTAAGATTAGGAGTAACAGAGGAAAAGTAGGGGAGTAAAGGTTTTTAAAGAATTAGCTGTTATTTTAGCTGGGGAGTCTGGTAGAAAATATTAAGGTGGGCATCCTATCGATTCATATCCTATTTTTTCCAGACTTATCAATTATAACGATTGTGGAAATGTAGAACTGGAGGAAAAGATATGGTTATAGGTTATGTACTAATTAGTACTGAACCTACCACTGAAATTGAGGTATTCAAAAAACTTTCTAAAGAACCAGATATTATTGAACTACATCCCTTGTTTGGAGAGTATGACATTATTGCAAAAATCAAAGCGGTAAATTCTGATAAACTTGCGCGCATCATAATAACCAAGATTAGATCACTAGAAGGAGTAGTGAATACAAAGACATTAACAGGAACAAAGTTTGAGCTTAAATAAAAATTTGATTTAAAAAATCTACACATAATTCCGTCATATTAATAGACGTCAACTATTATCACGATATGCAGGTTTACTTTCAATGACCTTGATTTTAGTTATTAAAGCAATATAATCGTTGTACTAGTTATGTTTATGAAACTTTGCCCTAGATGTGGTCATAATTGTGGCATAAACTCTTTTGTAAAGCTTAATGGGGAAGGTGGTGGATTTCATACGATCTGCAAAGACTGCCGAGAAGCTTTATTCTAAAACAAAAAACCCGTGATAAACTTTGTCCGATATGTGGATTAGCTTTACACAGTTTTATAAAGTGTATCCTGATTTAAAATTACAGAGGAGGTAGAATAATTGGGAGTCAAAACAAATTGTAAATATTTTAATAAACCACCTTGGTATGATTCAACCAAAATACAAAAAAGTGATGTTCGTTATAATATTCAACTTAAACCATGTTGCAAACATGGTCAAATAGTAGATGGCAATTGTCCAGAAGATTGTTTATTTTTTAATGAAACATGAATCCGTGCTAATCTTAGGCTTAAGAGATAAGTTAAGTAAAAATATAATGACTTTTAAGACATGAAAATATTGCCTTCAATAGATGAAAGTAAATATATGAATTATACATTTTAATATTATTTTAGAACATATTAGTATGAAAACAAAATTACCCTAACGAATAAGTATACCAAATACAATTGTACTATTGAAAACCCATGTTTGAACTCGAAAGAGAAAGGTTAGTTAACAACCTTATAAGAGAAGGATATGTAAAAACTGATGAGGTAAAAAAAGCATTCCTGAAAGTTCCCAGGGAATTATTTGTACCAGATTCTTTTAAAATGAGGGCATACGTAGATACGCCGCTTGAAATTGGTAAAGGACAAACAATTTCAGCACCCCACATGGTAGCAATAATGTGCGAAGCATTAGATGTTAAAAAAGACCAAAAAATTCTGGAAATCGGGGCAGGATCTGGCTACCATGCAGCTATTGTAGCTTATCTTGTTGGAGAAAAAGGTCATGTGTACACAATCGAAAGAATTGAAAAACTTGCAAATAGAGCTCAAGAAAACCTAAAACAAGCAAACATAAAAAACGTTAATGTAGAAATTGGAGATGGTTCTGAGGGTTTTGAAAAATACGAACCATATGATCGTATCTATGTTACATGTGCGTCACCTGGAGTACCTGAACCTCTTTTAAATCAGCTTAAAGACTCTGGAAAACTTCTGATACCTGTTGGAAAAATGTTTTGTAACCTAAAATTAATAGAAAAAAAAGGCAAAGATATCTTATCAAAGGACCTTGGAGGTTGTGTTTTTGTTCCTCTTGTTGGAAGGCATGGTTATTAGATTATAGTTTGTATTTTATATCTCGTAAAAACTTCTTTCTCCAAGAAATTTCTTCTTTATTTTCTATACCTTTTGGAATGAACCCATCTATAACACCAAGAATTCCCCGCCCTGTCTCATTTCCCATTTTTGACTCTGCTATTACTACTTTTGTAGGATTAGCTGTTGCACAGTAAATTGAGCAAACCTCTGGAATGGATTTTATAGCATTTAAAACGTTTATAGGAAAACAATCTTCCATTAAAATTATGAAGGAGTGCCCAGCTCCAATTCTTTGTGCATTTTTTTCTGCAAGTTTTTTAAGTGATTCATCGTTTCCTTCACTTCTAATTTTACATGTTCCACTTGCTTCACAGAATGCAATGCCAAATTTCCCATTAGAGACAATTGTTATCATTGCTTCATAGAGATCCTCTACAGATTTGATAAAATGGGTTTGTCCCAATATGAAATTTATATCATCAGATTTTTCTATATCAACGATTTTTCTATCTACATCTTCCATAGTTTCTCTCCTATTTAATAATATGAATTTATAATGAAAAGATAGTATATAAAATATAGTAGAAGCAGCTAATTAGTTTCTCTGTATTTTGGACTAAGAATGCCTTTATTTCATTAATCTATTTTCTAATACCTGTCGTAACTTACAAAGTTTTTCATCGCCACCCGAATTTCTTAAAAATAATAGTAAATAATTTTCGGTATCATTATCCATTTAAATGTTCTGTATGGAAAATATATTTCTACTTATATTTAATATTTTTAAGCTAGAATTTGATTTTACTATAAAGCAAAACTTCTAATTTAACATTTTTAAATATATAAATTATTATTTAAATATTTGAATGGTGCAATATCAATTTTCATCAACTACTATCATTTTGAGTGGTATTTGCTCCATCTTATACGTCTAGGAACACGTTTTAATTTTAGCATATTTTTATGACATTTATTTTTACAAAAATAGAGTACGGTACCATCTTTTCTAACAAAAATTTTCCCAGTTCCCGGTTCAATTTCACTCCCACAAAACGAACAATTCCTTCTTTCTACCATGAAAAATAACCTCTATTTTGGCCCACCTAGTTTCTTTGCTTCTCGTTGAGTTTCATTTAACATTAAGATATCGCCTAATCGAACGGGCCCCATAACATTACGAGTTATAATCTTACCTTTATCTCTTCCATCTAAAACTCGAACCTTCACTTGAGAAGCTTCACCAGCCATCCCTGTTCTGTCAATAATTTCTACTATCTCACAAGGGGTTCCTTCTATCATAATCCTAGCCCTGTTTCTTTAACGCACCTATCTTTTTAACAATGTTCTCAATCATATCTTTTTCTTTTCCGGGATTGATAACAGCCACTGCACTTGTAGACGTTCCCAAACCTGCTGCATTACCCAACTCTTCTTTACTTGGAACATAAGTATATGGAATATTTTTTTCTTCACACAATATTGGCATATGAGCAAGGATCTCCTCTGGAGAAACATCCTCAGCCATCACAACAAGCTTTGCTTGGCCTCTTTCTACATGTTTTGTAGCTTCATTTGCACCTTTTCCTATCTTACCACTATCTCGAGCCTTTTCTATCAATTCATAGGCTAAATCTTGCATTTCTTTTGATACTTGAAATCTTATATACATAGCCATATTTTAGCCTCCTTTCAGAGCTTTCATCGATTTTTTCCTTAAGAAATGTAAAGTTGGAATGTAGGGCCTATATAAAAATCTTTTTCAGGAAAAAACAGTGTTATCATTTTTCTATTTTTTAAATTGGCAATGGACTTCTTTCAACTTCTAATCTATCTGCAGTTGGATATTCTTCCACCATAAAACATTTACATCCCTTCATTTTAAGTTCTGACGCAATTTTTTCTAAAATCCATAATCCAATTTCAATCCTGCTTCTTTCTTTATTTAAAAAAATAAATTTTTCTGGGATATCATATTTTTCTTTCAATGAGACAAATAATTGATCTAAACGTGCATCTTGTTTGTATATCACGCCTTTAATTATTGTTCCTTCATCTGTTATAACTTCATATTCTTTGGCAACATTTCGTGCCCTACGCTTTATCCTATTTTTAAGTTGAATACCATCTTTGAAAGAAACTGAACAATAATGAACCCCAATATCAAGGTCTTCGTTATTTGCCATATTTAAAACAGCAATAGCAGATTCTTCGCTACCCTTAACCGCTGCAGAAATATCATCCTTAGCTACATAATTCCTATTATTTAGCGATTCACAGTTTCTCTCAGAATATTCAAGTTCATTTAAATTAATCCAACGTAATTCATTATCATCTGCCCATTTAATCAGAGAAAACATTTCTTCTTCCATATCTGGAATGACAGGTATTTCTAAAGCAACATCTATTTGTGCATCTAACACATTTTTAATTGAAACTTTTATTGGATTATTATCCATATCGCTCCAGTATTTAGGAAATGGATGAAATCTTATTTCATCAAGATCAACGGAGGCAAGATCCACTATGCGATCAGCATTTTTGAGACCAGATGTATATAAATGAATGTGAAATTCGGATCCAAATACATCTTTTAAAAGAGATATGTATTTTTTTACTCTTTTCCAAACAATAAGCGGATCCCCTCCTGTAAAACCAGCCCCATTTGCATCAATGTATTCTGCTTCACGAATCAATTTTTTTGTGTCATCTTCGTTGTCTAACTCCCATTCATTAGCAAATATCCGATCCTTTCCACCTTTTTTAAAGCTCAAAGGGCAGTAAAAACATTTAGTAGGGCATAAACCTGTTACCAGCACCACCATTTTTGAACCTTGCGCACACATCTTGCATGCAGGTGATAAAGGAGCAATGTATAAACTGTTATTAAGCCAAGAAGTAATTTCTTTCATTTGATTTATAATATTGGTTCATGGTATTAATATATCTGTTGTACCATAAGAAAATACGTATGGGCTCGGAGAGATTTGAACTCTCGACCTCCCGGTTATCAGCCGGGTGCTCCAACCAACCTAAGCTACGAGCCCAATTGAAGGTGATAATACACTTTTCCTATAAAAATTAATTCCACGATACCAATTTGTCTCCACCTTTTTATCCGATATCCGATGATTTCTTCAGATTATTGATATACTTATAAAAGTTAAATAGTTCTACAGTAGAATCCGCACAAATATGAAATAATCCTCGATAAAAATAAATGGAAATTTGGTGTATCACTAAAGATATATTATCCTATTGAAAATAATAATTTATGAATGCATTGATTTTAGATTAGATTCATTCCAGCAGGATGGCTTTGGGATACATAGGTAGTATAGACATTACTATTGACCTTTGATTGGGTAACTTGAGTAGTAACATGACTAACTTTAGGACCGATATATGTAATGGATAAATCAAGAGTTACTATTTCTCCATCGTTCACATAGATAGGACCGGCCCAAGCACCTAAATATAAAGGTAACTTAGCAGCTCGGACAAATAGATACCTACCTGGTTCAACTTGCATTTTATATGTACCTTTACCATTTATTAATAGGTGGGTAATAGCGAAACCAAATTCTCTACCACCATCTGACTTATTGCCAAATGCTGATACTCTCACAAAAGATACTGGGTTCCCATTCTGATTGGTAACCGTACCTTTTATAGTTCCCGTACCAATCTTTTGCAATAGTATTGGTCTATATTTTTCTATCCGATGTGATCCTAGTGTGGCACCTGCTGTAAAACAGGCGCTAACAACGGTTAAAACAATGAGGCTTATAACTAAAATCGACAAAAATTCTTTCTTCATATTTTAACCCCCTTTTTTTATCAAATAATATAAGACATTATGGTATATAAATCTTTATAAAAAATAACCCTGTTTTTCTACCTGAGTACAAGTATGTTATTGTATCAATCTTCTAATTTATAGTATTATATACCACCACTAGGGTCAACCTTGATAAAAATCAGAAATACCTTTGCACCTTGTTCTCTGATATCTGAAGATCCATGTGGCTCTTCCATAGTAAACGTTATTTTTGTAATTCCGAATCCTAATATTAGTGATGAACTAACTATTGCTTCGCCACCGTCAGGAATACTTGGAGTCGTGCCGGTTGTTTCTCTACCAAGAAGTATAATACCACCTTCCAAGGTGATGCTCCAATCTACGTCGGTTGCTTCAGCGCCACCTATATTTTTGATTACTGCGTTTACTTTTAGGAGACCACCAGTGATAAAGCCTGCATCAAGTTCAGGTGCAAAAATCGTAATATTAAAAGGTCCTGACCAGGCGCCTTCTGCATTTAGGGCGTTCTTGGCTTTTCCTCTAATAGAATATGTTCCCTTTTCAGTCCATGTATGACTTATGGTTATGTTATCTCCAGAAGCATAAGGTCCAATCCATTCTTCTATTGTTCCGTCCCCCCATTCTATCCAATAATATACATCTTCATTTAAAGGGTCCGTGGTCATGATTGTAAACTCGTATTCCTTCCCCACGTCTCCTTTAGTCGGACCATCTATGTCTGGTGCATCCGGTGGATTATTATCTCGTACAAGCAGAATATCAAGAATTTCGGCACTATCAGGTGTTATTGTTACTTGATGACTTTGGTTAGTGTAGTCAGGTGCCGAAAAATTAATGGTATAGTCACCCGCAGGGAGGAATAAATGATAACGGCCAAAGGAACTTTCACTCTTGAACACTTCACCATTGGGGAAGGTTACTCCAATTAGGTTAATCGTAGCTTCTAGCGGCTGCCCTGTGATCGAATCTGTTACATGCCCGCTCAGCGGGATAGACCGTTCGAGCATCCACAAAGCACCTGGCCAAACTAAAGCAGCCTCAGCCTGAGCGCTAGAGTAACTTGGTTGGAACTGGGTATGGGTTTCAATTAAGTTACCATAAGATCCATTCGTCCACAGCTGCCACTCATAGTTTTCACCCTCGGCACTTGGGCCTCGTATACTTCCTCCATAACCGGAAGCTATGGATAACTGTACAGCTTCAGACTGAAGGAAGGAATCAAATGGATGACTATGGCAATAAGAATCGTATCCCCAGAGAACTTCACGACCAGAGGAGTGGTAGTCTACCACCTTAGTAAAATGTCTGTCGTTACTAAAGGCAATCATTGTCTGTGTCTCAGGCTCAGATGCAGAACTAGGGCCTTTATAGGTCTCTGAATAAGGATCTGTACTTCCTGAACATCCGCCATTCCAGCCAAATGGGTAATTTCGATTAAGATCAACTCCATCTGGAGGGCGTTTGTTCTTCCTCCACATGTTGTTTACGTTGAAAACATGGACATAACCATCAGGATTCCAAACTGGAGAAATCCAGATTTCATATTCATCAACTAATGTAGTAATTTGGGGATCAGATCCATACTCTGTAGTAAGTTGCTCGATAGCATACAACGCAATTACAGGAGTGACAGTTTCCCGAGCATGATGACAGCTAACCATTAAAAACGTAGGCTCGTCCTCATCCTGATCTACATTGTCAGAGATTTTGACGGCATACAGATTTCGACCCTCGAAAGTAGGAGAGACACCGTATGTAGTTGTAAGATCAACAACCTTACATATCGATGGATAAGTAGTTTCCGCAGCATTCATCTCTGCATAGATCTGGGTTAGATCAGGATAGCCAGGTGGCGGAGGAAGGGGACCTTTTCCTCGCTCGGCTTGGATTTCGCGCAACGGCCGGCCCTTTTCCAATGTAACTGGCTTATATCCCTGCTCCTCCAACTGGATCAGTTCTCCGGAGGTAACGATTAATTCCAGAGAGGTTGTAGTCACTGTCCCTCGCAACACATCAAATCCATCGAACTTCAATTTGGATGCAACCGTCTGAGCATTAGGTATGTCTATACGTATATGACTAGATGTATAAGAGAATGCATTCGTATCTGATTCTGTTTCGTCGTTAGTCGTACCATAACTCTCCCCTGTTGAAACAGAAAAAGCAGTTGTAACAAATAATATGCATATTGCTAGACCTAAAACAAATTTTATTTTTTTCTCCATATTTTTCTTCATTATTCAATCCCCTATATAATAATATAAAGTTCGGTTATATAAACGTTTACAATAATAGATAATTAGATTTTCTCACAAGTTTATATTAGTTAATTTTGTCCACGACTCTTCCGTAGGTTTTATTACATACTTATTTGATTTCGGATTCAGATGGATGTTGATAAAACAATTAAAGAGCTGTCTCAAAACGAGAAAAAAGTACTTTTAACTCTCAAAAAACTTAACGGAAAAGGATCTCCAGAAGATATCTTGAAAAACGGTGATTTTAATCAAGAAGTAGAAGTTATGAATGCCTCTTCCTGGCTTCAATCAAAGAGATTAGTTAGTATTGAAGAACACATAAAAACTGTTTATTCTTTGGGAAAAGAAGGAAAACGTTTTTTGGAAAAAGGATTACCAGAGAGAAGAGCATTAAAATTAATTTATGAAAAAAAAGGAAAAACAATTTTAAAAGAGCTTGCTGTCTCTCTAGAAAAAAACGAAATACCAATTGCCATTGGCTGGCTTAAAAAAAACGATTGGGTGAACATAAGAAAAGATAAAGAAACATTTTTAGAAATTTCAGAAAAAGGAAAAAAAGCGCTAACTGAAGAGAGTGATGATGAAAAAATAATTCAACTTCTCAAAGAAAACGACAATATAGAGATTGGTAAAAATAAAATCAATTCATTGTTATCAAGAAAGAATGTAATTAAAGAGAAGGACATTATTACCAGTACTATACTTTTAACAGAGAAGGGTAAAAAAGCACTTGAGAAAGGTTTTGAAATTAAAGATGAAATTTCTCAGGTAACTTCATCTATCATCAAAAACAACGAATGGAAAAGAAATATTATCAGACCCTATGACATTAATGCATTTGCACCTGCATTTTATGGAGGAAAGCCACATCCTTTGGTCGATCTAATATCCAAAATCAGACATATAATTTTAGAAATGGGATTTCAGGAGATCCAAGGGGATTTTGTTGAATCTTGTTTTTGGAATATGGATGTGCTATTTATTCCTCAAGATCACCCGGCAAGAGAAATGCAAGATACCTTGTATTGTAAAACTCCATCTAAAATAAAAATTGAAGAGAAACAGTTGTTAAGTGAAATCGCAAAGGTGCACGAAAATGGTGGGTCTACCTCATCAACGGGTTGGGGTCATGAATTCTCAAAAATTGAGGGTGAACGAGCTCTGTTAAGAACCCACACAACAGTTAATACTATTCGTTATCTTTATAACAATCCAAAACCACCTTCCAAGGTTTTCTCCATAGGACGTGTTTTTAGAAAGGAGAATATTGATGCTACTCATTTACCCGAGTTTTATCAGATCGAAGGTATTGTTCATGAGAAAGATACCAACTTTAGACAATTAATTGGCGTTCTAAAAGAATTTTATAAAAGAATAGGTTTTGAAAAGATCCGCTTTAGACCCGGCTATTTCCCATATACAGAACCCAGCATGGAAGTCGAGGTTTTCTGGAACGACGAATGGATGGAATTAGGTGGAAGTGGCATTTTCAGACCAGAAGTTACAGAACCCGTTGGAGTTAAAAACCCTGTACTTGCTTGGGGTCTTGGTTTGGAAAGGCTTGCAATGTTGAAGTTTGGTGTGACTGACATACGTAGTTTGTATATTAGCGATTTAGAATGGCTTAGGAAAAAATCTTTAATTTAACTTTACTTTAACCTTATTTTTAATTTTCTATATGATATACATTCCCACAATATTTATTAAATATTAGACATATTATATTTTCTGGAAAATGGTAACTATTGTAAACAAACATTTATATATTAACCGGTTTGATAATAGTTACCGAGGTTGTGAATATATGCATTCAAACAGACCACTAAGAGCAACTCTAATAACAGTTATCTTAGTCTTAGGTTCGTTGTTACCAGCTTTAATTATTTTTCCAATAGTTAGCGGAGATCCATCAACAGGAGAAACTACATTCTATTTTCATGAATACGATTTTGATCTACTAGAAGGAATTATCGACCAAAATCCTCCAACAAAAGAAAATGATTCAATCCTGCCTCCAAAGATAATTAGTAAAGAGTTTCCTAGCTGGGTTTTTACATGGTTTCTCTATATTGAAATGCTATCAATTTTAGATGAAATCATCAACGATCCAGATTTTCAAGATTTATTAAACGAGACTGGTTTGACAATAGAAGAACTTTTGGAATTGTTAGGTGAAGACCTTACCTTTGTAAATCCCTTTAAAATAAGAGAATCATATTTTTATTTAGGTGAAGAAACAGTCGCTGTCAAAGGAGACGTCACATATAATCTCTATTTCTTACCAAATTGGCGACCATTATTGCAAAGATATAGGGATAATGTAGAAGTCAACCTTTATCTTAATAATAAAGTGATTGCTAATAAAACATTTACCCTAACGCAAAAGATTCTCGATAGAAGACCAAAACCTCATACCATAACTATAGAGAATGTTGACTTTTCACTTAAACCTGAAGATGAATTAAGTTTTTCCGTAGAAATCGTACCAGCCAATAAAACAATTCATTGGATGGTAGAAAGGGGTGGAATTATAAGGCAAAGATCTGAAGAGGACATAAAGAATCTCATAGAAACTGTAGCAATTTTCTTAAGTAATAGGGATAGATTCACGAGAGTAAAATCAATCGGTGAAACAATCAAGTTATTTCTCAATGAAAGCGAGGTATCTGCAATAAATATTACTTTAGGAGATTTTGCCGAATTCTTTAATGCAATAGTATCATCCTCTTTTGTTTATGATTCAGTCGCCCATCCTTCATCTGTAACTTTAGAATTTAGATTACCTAGTGAAGATGAAAACACATACATGTATTACCTACACGAAGAAAATAAAATGGATGTGGAAAAACCAACAAAAGAAACACCATTAGAGATTGAGTTATCAAAAGAATCTGGGAGTTGGGATGGACCAAATCTTGAAAGGAACAAAATATTGAAGAATGCTGTAGCCAGATTATATATAGATCATCGCGATTTATTACGGATTCTTAACTTAATCAAGGGAAAAATCAAAATAAAAGTATCTTTGTTTGATGGTGATACTGAAATTGATTCCTCAGTAGTAGAATTTGATAGGAATGGTTTGCTTACAAAATCAGGTGAACCAACAATATTTACTTTTGATGAAATAAATCGTGAAATAGTATATGATAATAGTTTGAGATTAGAGATTTCTGCTAATGACACACGGTTTGGGCTTCTTGGTTTTCGTAGGTATGCTAAATTGTTATATGACTCAACTGAGTATCCATCTTCTCTTACTGTAACATTTGATGAGACAGACCATATTATAATAGATGCTTTTGCTGATCCATCAGATGAGAAAATTGTACCAGGTGGAAGTGTTAAGTACACCCTAAATATCACAAGCAAGTACGATGATGATATTTATATTAATGTTTCAGAAGATAAAGAGGGTGAATGGAAAGTTACAATTGCTAGGGATCAGCCAATAGATATATCAGCGGGTGGCTCTGCTAAAGTGTCTGTTTTTGTCAACTCAACAGATAACGAGAAGAAAGCCTATGGTGGTACCATCGATATGACCTTTGTTGTAAGTGGTAAGACAGGTATTGATAGTCAAACAGCGTCAGCTGAGATATCAGAAGATGCAATAGAATATAATGTGAATATAGTGGTCAGTACTGATAGTAAAAACATAAAAAAAGGTGAAAATGGTACATTATACTTCATTATTGAAAATAAGAATACAGGCGCAATAGATGATGTAGACAGCTATACGATAACTGTTACATCGCAAAATAATTGGGAGATTAAACATACCGAAACAATTAAGAATTTAATGGTAGAAACAAAAACAGATCCTGAGAGAATTTTTGCAATAATAAGTGTACCTAAGAATACTACTTTTGAATCTGACATGATTACATTTACCGTTACTTCCGATAGTGATAGCGAGGCGTTTGCATCAATAACCGTAACAGTTAATGTTCTTGGTTTAAGTTTTTTGGAGAGTATATACGAATTTTTTGAGTCTGCATCAGATGATTTAGGCTTCGATGATATGTTTGGTACCTATGCCCCTATTGCATTAGCAACTATACTGATGATAATAATTTTGTTCATAATAATAATACTTGCATTATTATTGACAAGGAAATCTGTGAATATCATATGTACAGAACGTATAAAAGAAATTGATCCTGATGATGAAGCTAGTTTTGAAATCACCATTAAGAATCCGACTAGAAAGACTCAAACATATAAAATATTCTCACCCGAAAACCCATCATCACCTAAATGGGAAAAATCAATAGAAACAGAAAAGATTACAATAATGGCACGTCAATCAAAAAAAGTATTATTAACAGTCAAGCCAACGGAACTTGCAGAGCCCAATGATTGGACAGAGACCAAAGTTAAAGTTAATATTTTAGGTAAAAAAAAGTCGGAAGATATCACCATAATGACTATGGTAAAAGACGGTAAGACAATATTAAAAATCATCGATATATTTACCTGGCCAAAAAAATTCAAAAAAGGCGATAGAGTAATAACTTCTTTTAAATTAGAAAATAAAGGAAATATCACGGCAAGAAATGTTAATGCAGTATTGTATTTGAATAACAAGGAAAAGAATAAAGTAGAGGTAACTATTCCAAGTGGGGGATATGCTGATATTAGAATGCCCTGGATTGCTATCAAAGGTAAAAATAAGTTACACATAAAAGCAATAGAACAGTAATAATATATAATAGGAAATAATTTAGGTATCAAAAGGGTGTGCTTCTAGTGGTAAAAGATGAATCTAAAAAGAGAGAACAACAAGAACAACTGAAAAATGCTGAAAAAAAATACCAGAGTTTAATACAAAAAAGAAACGAACTGAACGACATAGCAAAACTTGTTCGAGAAGAGAGGGATATGCTCAATGAAAAGCGAAAAGAAATCACAGAGCAGATGAAGAAAAACAAAGAAGAAAGAGATGAACTTGTCTCTAAAATGAGGCAACACAAAGAGATGAGAAACAAACTTCAACAGCAGGCAAAAGAATTAATCAAAACTAAACAGAAAAAAAGAGGAGATGTTATTAGAAATTTGCCTTTAAGAATCGAAGAATTGAAGGCAGATGTTCAGATGCTGGAATATAAACAAGAAACAGTTCCCATGAACACTAAAAAAGAAAATGAATTAATTGATGAGATAAAGGTAAAAAGAGAAGAATATAATAAAGGAAAAAAGCAGCTGGAAAAACAACAAATAATAGAGACTGATCTCTCAGATACTGATAACGCTATAACTGAACTTTTTAAGAAAGCAGATGAAGAACATGAAAAAGTTCAGAAATATTATAATGAAAGCCAGAAAAAACATGAAGAGTATATGAAATTTGTAACAGAAACATCTGCTTCTATAAATGAGTCTAATAAAAAACATAAAAAATATGTCGAAATAAGAGAGGAAGCACAGAAACATCATGAGAAAGCCATGGAAATGCTCTCAAAGATAATGTCCGTGAAAAAAGATAGAAGGAAGCGTTGGCAAGAATCAAAAGAAATTCTACGAAATCAAAATATCAAAGCTCAAAAGGAATTATTTGATAAAGAGAAACTTGCCGAAGCTGCTGATGAATCAGTTAATGCCTTGAAAAAGGGTAAAAAAATTTCGCTATCAGGATAATATACATACGGCGATTATCGAAAAATTAATCGGCAATTTTAAATATTAAATTTTGCTTTGCCCACTTTGTGGCCATTATGGATAAAATAGGGATAGTCAGTTATGGCGCGAATATACCTCGATGGAGGATAAAAACAGAAGATATTGCATCTGTATGGGGAAAAGACGGTAAAACAATAAGCAAGGGACTCGGGATAAACGAAAAATCAGTTCCTTCTATGGATCAGGACACCGCCACCATAAGTGTTGAAGCAACCCGTGCAGCATTAAAGCGATGCAGTATTAATCCTCAAGATATTGGTGCAATTTATATTGGAAGTGAATCACATCCTTATGCGGTAAAACCAACTGGGACAATTGTCGGAGAAGCAATTGGTGCAACACCTGATTTAATGGTAGCAGATTATGAGTTTGCCTGTAAAGCAGGAACTGCTGCCATTCAGTCTTGTTGTGCACTTGTCAAAGCAGGAATGATAAAATATGGATTAGCAGTAGGTGCAGATACTTCTCAAGCCGCTCCAGGAGATGCTTTGGAATATTCAGCATCAGCAGGAGGCGCTGCTTTTATTATAGGTAGTGAAAATGTTGTTGCAAATATTAATCATACATATTCCTGTACCTCTGATACGCCAGATTTCTGGAGAAGAGCACAAAGAAAATATCCAGCACACGGTGGACGTTTCACTGGAGCACCAGCATATTTTAAACATATCACACACTGTTCAACTAACCTGATGAATATAGCGAAGACGAAACCTGAGGAGTATGATTATGCAATTTTTCATCAACCTAACGGTAAATTTCCTGTAAGTATTGCCAGAAAACTTGGTTTTACACATGATCAAATAAAACAAGGACTGATTGTTCCTTACATTGGTAACACCTACTCAGGAGCCTCATTAGTAGGGTTAGCATCAGTATTAGATGTGGCAAAACCAGGGGATAGAATATTTCTTACAAGCTATGGCTCCGGAGCAGGAAGTGATGGTTTTGATTTATCTGTCACTGAAAAGATGAACGATTTGTCAAGAGAGAATGCTCCTTCTGTATTTCAAATGGTTGAAGATAAAGAATATATTGATTATGGAACATATGCAAAAGTTACCGATCTTTTATACTGGGAGTGATTTAAATTGAGAGATGTTGCAGTTATTGGAGTTGGGATGACAAAATTTGGAGAGCTCTGGGATAAATCATTTCGTCAATTAATAGCAGAAGCTGGAGCGAAAGCTATATTTGATTCAGGGATAGAAGGAAAGGAAATAGATGCGATTTATGTCGGTTCCATGAGCTCAGGACGATTTGTTGGTCAAGAACATGTAGGAGCTTTAGTAGCAGATGCATCAGGTTTTTCGAATACACACATCCCTTCTACTCGGATTGAAAGTGCTTGTGCTTCAGGTGGATTGGCTATTCGACAGGGATATTTATCTATTGCGTCAGGTATGAACGATATCGTTGTAGTTGGAGGTATGGAAAAAATGAATGATGTAGTAGGTGCCTCTGCTACAGAAACACTTGCCACAGCTGCAGATCAGGAATGGGAAGCTTTCTTTGGTGCAACCTTTCCTGGATTATATGCTATGATTGCAACAAAACATATGCATGATTATGGGACGACAAAAAAACATCTAGCCCAAATTGCAGTAAAAAACCATGCTAACGGATCTTTAAATCCATATGCACAGTATCAAAGAGAAGTTACACTAGAACAAGTGGTAAATGCTTCAATTGTTGCATATCCTCTTGGTTTATTGGATTGCTCCCCAGTGACTGATGGCGCTGCATCTGTTGTGTTATGTGCAGCTGATAAAGCTAAAGAGTATATCGACAAACCAGCCAAAATTGTCGGATCTGGTCAGGCCTCAGATTCACTTGCTCTACATGCTCGAAGAGAGATTTGCACCTTAGATTCAACGGTTAATGCCTCCAAAATGGCTTATAAAAAGGCGAACTTGACGCCAAAAGACATTGATTTTGCAGAGGTACATGATTGTTTTACGATTGCAGAAATATGTGCAATTGAAGATCTTGGCTTTGTAAAAAAGGGAGAAGGGGGCAAAGCAATTGATAATAATATCACTACTTTAAATGGTTTATTACCTATAAACACAAGCGGAGGGCTCAAAGCCAAAGGTCATCCTGTAGGAGCAACTGGTGTAGCTCAAATAGTAGAAGTTACTTTGCAATTAAGAGGAGAAGCAGAGAAACGACAAGTTAAAGATGCTAAAATTGGACTTGCGCATAATGTAGGCGGATCTGGTGCTAGTTGTACTGTTCATATCTTGGAGGCGATGTAAATGGGTTGTGAAGGAGTCGCAAGATTTTGGAGAGAAATTCCTCAGAGATATAACTTCATAGGAAATAAGTGTGGATCCTGTAAAAGAATTTTTTTCCCGCCTAGAGAGTCATGTCCTTATTGCAGAAGGAAAAGCATGGGTAATATGAAAGAGATAAAACTTAATGGTAAAGGAGAAATAGTAACTTATACAATCATCCATGTGAGTTCTGAAGATTTCGAAGATCAAGTTCCATATCCAATTGCAATTGTCAAATTAGATGAAGGTCCGCAAATAACAGCCCAGATTGTAGATTGTAATATTGATGATGTAAAGATCGGTATGAAAGTAGAAAGTACATTCAGGAAAATAAGACAAGACGGTAGCACAGGTGCTATCTATTATGGATACAAGTTTAAAAAAGTAAATAAGCAGTAACTAAAGATTTAGGTGAGAACTTAATCTTTATACATCAACCTAAATCACATTATTTATTATTCCTCTATATCTTTAATGAGAGATGCACTTAGAGAATTCAGGATTAATAAAGTTAAAAATACACGATAATTTTAGTTGATTTATTTTGTCTTGAGAAACTAAAAATAAAAAAAGAGAGGGTAGTAGATTGTTTAATCTACTGGTATAGGTGATGTCCACTCTGGGCTGTAAATGATAAGGTTTGGATCACCATATATGCAATGTACAGTAGTATTTGGGCTAGTAGCATGGCGAGATGAAGGACCGTACATCGCTGTTGGGTCGCCAGTAGTATAATCTCTTTGGTGTAACCAGACTGTCTTTGAGTAAGCTATACCGATGGGATCTCCATATCCTATTGCATCTTCAAAGAACCAATCATCTTGTAAATCTGCCTGTGGGCAAACACCTGTTCCTGAATTTCCATAGAACAATAACGCTCCATGATCAAGGAAGACCATTGGTCCAAATTGTTCTGCGGTAGAACAAGACATGTAGAAGACCGCATTGCTTCGTAGGTTTTCATAATTGCCGTCTACGTGGTCATAATGAATAATGTCGTATAAATTTGGTGGCTCAGGATTATACCAAGTCCATCCACCCTTTCGAGGCGTTCTCCAGTTGTCATATTCATATCCACGCCATCCGTCCCACCATTCCTGATTTGGATAGTTACTGTGAGAATCCTGTATATATTGATGTGATTGACCGCTTCCACCTGTTCCATGTCCTGAATAGTAATAGACACTGGCACCGTCATTCATACGCTCTAGATGAGCAACCCAAAAACAATGCCCTTCAAACGTTCTTCCATGAGTACTGAATAAATATTTAATTGTTCTAGATGAATAAACAGGATAAGTATCTCCAGTATTTGTGGTCCATGTTCTACCATCGGGGAAGTTCATGAGATCGGTTGTAGTGACATCGCGGTTTTGATTTGCAAATATCAACGCTGGATACAAGATATTTCTTACAGTAACCGCTGAAACATATGCAGGTGTAATTCCAGGAATATGACCTGCGTATGAATTGTTACCCATCATAACAGAATGTGCTGGGAGATAGATATCTTTTCGTGGTGCAACAAAACAGTATCCCTCTTGTCCAGAAAGATCAAGTCCATAACCAGCAATCCAATCATGAATGCCATCATGAAGTTCTGACTTCCAGCGTAGGTTTGCATCCAGTCCTAGTTCGTCTGAAGTAATTTCACCAGTACCAGTGATAAAGGTCTTTATCAGCTCGATAAAGAGTTTAAAGTTACTGATTTCTATCGGTTCGTCATACCCCGGCAAATGACCTGGAGCCCTAGATCCATGATAATAATCACCATCCCAAAGTCTCCAAGTCTCTATTCTA
>CP070724.1:1848764-1888506 GCA_020350825.1 Thermoplasmatales archaeon
AAGGACGATTTATGGTATTAGAGGTGTATAATCAATATGAATAAGAAAATACTATTAGGTTCTATATTATCTGTGATAATCCTTATTCTTGTATCATTCACTTCTGTAATTGGATATAGAAGTGTTGAATCTGATGTGAAGGTTTCTCCATTATTCAACATTAGAAGTAGCAAAGCAATAGGAAAAGAAAGCAAGGATATTACTTGTGATTATGTTGGAAAGGGAGAGGAAAGCATTTTATCAATTCCAAGGTTGGATACTAGGAGGGCATTGTTGATAGATAGAATTAGCAGAATGGATGATAAATCATACAACATGCTTCTGGCTCAAACTATAAATTATTTAACTATCAGGAACCAACTCAAAGATAAGAATATTGGAAAAATAATTACTTCTATACATCATCTAAGAAATAACCCAGAGCAAATAAAAGAATATTTAATAATTCCAAGTAGAGAGAATGGCAATAGAAATATTGTTGAGTGGCAAGATTACACATTATATAGTGAATGGATACCTCGATGCCTAATTGAGATTATTTTATACATTCTGAGTGAAATTGTGTTCGGGGTGTTCTTTTTTCTAAGCTGGATACCGGATTGTTCAAATTCATTTGTCTGTCCACCGTGATACGGAGCAAAATTACAGTTCAAACTTATCAAATATGAACTCTGTTCAATATACCAACTTTTGCAGTTATCATACTCTTTATCACAGATTCTTCTGGGCTAAAAACCAAAATTAGTAGTAAATATTATTTTAAAGATGAAAAAAGAAAAAAAGATGGTTTTAGCTTACCATAGCGTTTGTATTGCCAAATATTCTTCTAATAATTACGAATAGAACTGCAAATAAAGCTAAAGCTGTAAATTTAATCGTACGCAATATGTTAAGGATTTGTTTAAGTATGAAAATCAAAAAAAACCATGGTTCAGAACCGCTTTGATATTGGAACTTCAGCTCATCAGTATCAATATCTGGAATTATTATTGGGTATTGTGACTTCATTGTTTCTTTCATTGCATCGGATTCAATTGCAGATATTGTTGGCAACATCATCATTAGAAAAACAGCTAAAAAACTTCCAAATATTATTTTCTTTCTCATTTTTCACCTCCCTTTATATTCTCATAGGCGACATAATATATAAATGCTACCTTCTAGCAGGGATAAATAAATATATCAGAAGTGCATTATTAATGTAGGGATAAAATATGAAAAAGAAGATAATGATAGTAAGTTGTGCAATTGCTCTCCTGCTTATAACGACGTCTTTAACATCAGTCATTGGCTCTAATGTTGATAAATCAAATAATGAGGAAAGAAATGTTGCATCACCTCTTTTTACGATTCGACAACAACGTTTTATACACAGAGATGAAAACAATAAAATAAATTCCAACTACTTGGGAAATGGGAGATCAGTAAATATACTATTTGAAAAACAGAAAAATCTGCAAAATGCATTAGGAAAGACATTGAGATTGCTTCAAAGAAACCCCGGGTTAATCACAAAGCTTCTTGAAAAAATTGAAAATAATCCAAGGATTGAAGGAATTCTAAAAGAAAATGATGTTATTATTTCTGAGTTCAAGAATTACTTAAATGTTATCAAAAACAATCCTTCTATTTTGTTAACCGAAATAAAAAATGTTGAGATGGCGACACTACTAGATCCCAATTCAGCTTTACCTCTTGGTTTAAATTCTACCAATCCTTTTGCAATACTTATACTCATTTTTGCGCTTCTCCCCGTTTTAATATCCTTAACACTCATTATTGCAACTGCAACGATTATTACTTGCTTAAATTTAGGAGGTTGTTTTGAAAAATTAGCAGAAGCATTTATTTATGGTTTCATTCAAGGTTTAAAACCACCGAATCCTGAAATTTAAAATTCAATCATATTTCAAAATAAGCCTCGATTTCCACCTAAGATACCTATTTTGATTGTGCTTAGGTAGGTAAACTTTTTATGCAATACTATCACAGATTCTTCTGGGCTAAAAACCAGAATTGGCAGTAAATCAAAAGTAATATAAAGTAGAATCAACAGAAGTTAATATGGGGGTCTAACATGGTGTATTACCACTTGAGAGATATTTTTAACGTATCCTTTTTCCCATCCTCTCCCGAGGTATGGACCCCCTCCCACTCCTTATAAATTCAGAGTTTAGCGATAAAAATCGACTTTAGCAAAAAAGCTATTGTACACAATAATTTTATAAGTATAATCTCTTTAGCAATTAAAAGAATACTTTCTTCTTTTACTTTCCTAATCAGAAATAGGTGAATGCACCAGAAAATTGAAAATCACAAGACTATGATTACCTTCATGTTTTTAAAACGTTGCAAGTTTCTTTTCATTGAATGATAACTGTTAATAACCTTACAAAACGCTATGTTACCACAGTTGCACTTGACAACGTTTCTTTTAACTTCAAAGAATCAACAGTTACTGCTATTATGGGCGAAAATGGTGCAGGAAAGACTACACTCTTAAAGATATGTGCTGGAGTAATTAATTTTGACCAAGGTGAAGTAATAGTAGATAGCTTCTCCATTGTGAAGGATGCAATATCAGCTAGAAAACTTCTTGGCTATCTTCCGGAGATGCCCTATATGTATGATCGTCTAACAGGCAGAGAGTTTTTGTTTTATATTGCTTCACTTAGGAAGCTAAATGATGGTGAAGATGAAATTAATCGTCTCTCTGATCTTCTTGGTATTGAACGTTTTCTAGATCAGGAATTGGGTTCCTATTCAAAGGGTATGAAACAGAAGATTTCTTTAATTGCTGCAATAATGCATAGACCTAATAATCTGTTACTTGATGAACCAGTTTGGGGTCTTGATCCATTAACCAGTAGAACATTAAAGAATTTTATTTTAGATAGGAAGGGTGCAACAGTTATTGCTACACATTCACCTCAGCTCGTAGAACAAGTTGCTGACGTTGTTTATTTTCTTAAACAAGGTAATGTGGTATCATATGGTGATATTCCAAGTTTCATTGATAAAAATGGTAGCATTGAAGAGGCTTATTTTCATGAGGCAGGATAAATGCTTGAAACCTACAATGCGATACTTGCAAATGCTGGTAGGAATTTAAGAAAAAATATTGAATCTTCACCTTTTCTTTATTTATTGTTTACAATTATTATTATTTTTTCCATTGTTATGTTTGGTATGCTTACACTTTTTTTTATAGAAAATGAGGTTTTTGTTGATTTAAATGATGTTTTCTTTATTATCTTGTTTTTGTTTATTTTGAAATCATCATACGATTTTCATAATTATTATACTAATTCACCTTCTGTTTATTATGCTCTTTCAACGCCTGTTTCTCATACTAAAACTGGGTTTGAAATCTTTTTAATGGTTTTATTTGTACAATTAGGTCTGTGGGTGTTGTTTTCTTCTCTATACAATATAGTATTAATTGCTGTTGGCTTCAACCTAGGCTATCCTGAGGTGTATCTTCAATTTACATTTGGAATTATGCTTGCTGCTGTACTGGGAACAATTATTACTCTTCATTTTTTCAGTAAAAAGAAATATAGGCTAATTCCAATAGCGGTTATATTTTCGATTCTCTACATATGGCATGACCTATTTTCTATTCTTCTAATTTTGATTATTTCATCTGTTTATCTATTTTGGAGTTTACATCATGCTCTTGATTCATATCAATATGTTTCTAGGAAAGAAAGAAAAAAAGAGAAGTTACAAATATGGATTCAAAATGTTAAAAGGGCAATTTTTTACAAAGAAATAATAGTTCTTTGGAGAGATAGAATTCTTCTTAGTATGGTTTTTTCTGCTGTAACTCTTGGAATTATTTCAGGCTATCTTGCAAGATTTGGAGGGGATTCACTCCTTCCAGAGAGTTTAAAGCTTATTATATCAAAACTTGCTCCTGGATCTTATGCACTTTTTGGAATCTATGTTTTAACAGTTTATTGTGCTGTATTTATATCACTTAACACTTTCCTAAACGAAGAACATACCTTATGGCTTATCAGACATCTCCCAGTAGATATTAATACCGTGGTAAAAGGAAAAGCCCTTGCTCTTTTCATGCCTTTTATTTGTACAATACCGTTTGTTGCTTACTATTCTGCGTTTACTTCTGGTAAATCCTTAGTGTTTCTTATATGGTTTCTTGTTTTTTCTTTTCTTGCTGGTGTTATTATTTCTTTTCCTCTTGGTGCAAAATATGTTGGTAAAAAATCGGATATCTTACTTTTGTATAGTGTTTCTTTGATTATTTTTGTAATACTAAGTGTTGTTTTTTCATTTGATATTGTATTTAGAATGTTTTCATTGTCAAGGTATCTTTTTTATGTTCTAATAATTGTTTTAGAGTTGTTGTTACTTACTCTTTCTCTTAAAGTTACTTCAAATATTTTAGCGTTGAAATACAAAAACGTTGTTAAATTAATATAATCATGATAATAAATTGAATAAAATCCTAGAAGAATACGAATTCAATCAGCTTGATAAACTTTAGTACCAAAGCAAGCCATTAATGTTTTCATCAGGGGTCATCCAGATGAGAAAATAGGTGTTAGAGAGCTTTTATAACCTGAATAATTGAAGAAGTTACAAGAACGACAATAAACGAGTATAATTTTCTGAAAAAGACTTAGAATTATCTATTACATTCGCATTGTGATCGCATTTCGTCAACATCGCAAAATGTTTCAAAAAAAGTGTTTAGGTGTATTTCTAATTCTTTTTTACCCTTGTTTGTGAGAGAGTAGCGCTTGTTTTTATCAACAGAGAGAAGACCTTTGTCTTTGAGATCTTTTAAGACGGGGTAGATTGTACCAGGGCTTGGTTTACTTCCTTTTCTTTTTTCAAGCTCAAGGGCTATTTCTACTCCAGTCATATTTTTTTTACTGACTAACCAAAGTATGAGAAAAGAGAGAAATCCTTTCATCTTACAGTGTGTCATATGATATGGTATCGGAAAAGCGATATTAAAAATTTTGGGAATAGGAGAACCAGTATCGGATAACCGATAAGTATATAAACAAATATCGCATTTGCGATATCGCAAATCCAATATTAAGATTTGGAGATGATAAAGATGTGTCATACTATGTATTGCGGAAGACAATTCCTAACTACCGAAGAGAAAATGGAGAAACTAGAAGAATATAAAAAATGGTTAGAAAACGAATGTAAAGGTGTTGAAGAAGCAATTGATAAATTAAAAAAGGCCAGTTAAATTCTGGTCTTTCTATTTTTTAAAATGGCTTCATCTAAAAAATTAATTAAACCTACATTTTAGCAAATTTTATTGATTTTTCATAAATGAATGGGCAGACATTATTTGTGAATTATTATAGTCCTATATATTAGGTTTTTTGTCAAATCAGGAGGCTATGATTTTTGTATCCTAATTAGAGTAGAAACCTGCAAAGTATTCCTATGATATCTTGTATTTCTTCCCTGTTAAAAGTATTAACAAATCTGAAGATAATAAGAACAAGATAATATTATATATTAAAAATCAATATTAGTATATGGAGAAAAATACTATGACTAAAGAAATTGTTAGAAAAGGAATAGCTATTGGTATCATAGTTTTCTTAGTTAGTGTAACCGTTCCAATACAAATTGAATCCATCATTATAGCAAGTACCACGGAAGAACTTTTAACGGCAGATGATCGTTTTGACAACCTCATTGAATCAATGATGTCACTCGCTCATATGCCTGCTCTATCTACAGCGATTATTAAAGATAATGAACTTGTTTTGGCTAAGGGTTATGGTTTATATGATAGAGAAAATAATAAAGAGGCAAATGGGGAAACAATCTACCTTGTTGCATCAATTTCAAAAACATTTACAGCTACTGCCATAATACAACTCTATGAAAAGGGCTATTTCGATTTGGATGATGATGTAAATAATTATTTAAGCTTCGACTTAAGAAATCCAAAATATCCTGATAAAAATATCACGTTCAGAATGCTACTCGCCCATCAATCGAGCCTTGCAACAGATCTACCAACCTTCTTCATGGCAGTGCCGGGGGAGTTAGCAATAAATGGATATCCCCATCCCTTTCTACAAGAACTCTTAGGTCCTGGTGGTATCCATTATAGACCACAATTATGGAACAACTATCCTCCTGGCGAAGATATGTATTATGCAAATATTGGCTTTGCCGTGTTGGGTTATCTTGTAGAAATATTATCTGGACAAACGTTAGAAGAATATTGCAGGGAAAATATTTTTGAACCACTTGGAATGAACGAAACAAGTTTTCAGTTTTCTAATGTTAATATCAGTAAAGTTGCTGTGCCCTATAAGTATTTAAGAAAAGAATATTATCCATTTATTCACTATAACGTAATTAATTGCCCTGCGGGGGGACTCAGAACATCTGTTGTTGATCTTTCTCATTTTCTTATTGCTCATATGAATGACGGAGTATATGACGATACCCAGATCCTTTCTCCGGAAAGCGTTGAAGAAATGCATACCGTACAATATCAGAGTGACACCTATTTATTTCAATATGGATTAGGTTTCCAGATTTGGACAACTTTAACAGATACTTATATCGGTCATTCTGGCGGCTTGTATGGAGTAGCAACAAAAATGGTATTTAGAGAATCTGATAATATCGGTATTATCATGTTTTTCAATAAAGCAGTAGCAAAGAAAATAGATAGAATCGTTTTCTCGATGATAGAGTTATTATTATTCCTAAAGGGAAATGGTTTTTCAACATCTAGGATAGGACCCAGAGAAGTATTTGAAGTCATGCAGTCGAATAAATTCTTATCATTAGATTACTATATCGACAACCAAAGAATAAATACGCTAATAGATTTAAGAGGCACTTAATTTTGTAATTCTCTTACATTAATTTCATCTAATCATGGTACTTTAAATTATATTTGAAAAGGTTAATTGCAATTTTACGTTACTTTCAATAAACGGGAGGGGCTTCTATGGAGTTCATTAACGTTATAAACATAGGAAGAGTATCTGCACTTATAGAGATAAAGAAGTAGAAGATGAAAAGATTGATACCTATCTCTAAATCTGTTTTTTCCTCTGAAAAGGCAACAGATTTTGAGCAATGAATTTAAACCGTCTGCTCTACTACCACCTTACTTATTTCAGATTCCCAGCCGCACTCTGGACAGTACCATTCACTATCTCTATATCCAACTGGCTGGTGTCTACATATAGGGCATTTATGTATCATTGCATCTCCCCATTCATGATAACAGTTGTTTATTTAAAAATTTTTCAATCAAAAACATGCTAGTGGGTCTTATGATTGACTATAAAGACTCTAATCAAAAGCTATTTCTTATTTAATTATCGGAAACATCTAATATTTATTATTATTTTTGCTTGACTGCGCTACTTGGACATATTAAGTTCATTTTACACTTTGAACACGAATGTTTTCTACCAATTCTAGCATTATAAAACGAAACTAGCAGTAATAATACCAATACGATTATTTTATACCATGAAAAAACTTGGATAATTGAAACAACAAGCAAAATCATTGGAATGATCATTAATAATCCATAAGTTGCAAGTGCAAGTTTCAAACCAACACTATCTTGGAAATCTTCGATTTTTCCTTTTTTAAACATTTTTGCAGATAGTTTACCCCATCCTAGGCCACACCATTTATCATAGTAATAACAGTTAGGACAGACAACTTTCCTAAGTACAACATATATTAATATAATTGCAGCAATAATATATATCCAACCCATGATTGGATAAAAGTACCAACAAGCAATAGCTCCAAGAACAAACCAAACTAACATTAAAAGATTGCCAAGAATCATGGGCCCCTTTGGATATGCTTCTAAACCTTCCTCATTGATTCTAGCATTCTGTGACATTAAAATCAGAATAGAAACTACATTTAAAATATAAGGATTTATGATTTTTCAACATTCTCAAACCACAATTATAAAAAAACAATTCCAAAGAGAAAAGGATCTAATCTTTTCTATCCGTAAATATTAATTGACTTTTCTTAATGAAAAACTACTATCAATTATATCATATAATGGATAAAGAGACTCTTAAAAGGGGCTTTTAAGGAGAAACACTCCAATTATTGGAGTACATTAGATATAAAAAAAATTTCTTTGTAACTTTATGATAAGATTTTATATATCAGTATTCTGATATTAAATTAATAGGGGAGCTAAAAATGAAGATAAAAATAATGACTGGAACCATCTTAATCTTGTTTATTGTAGTAAATATTATACCGAGTATTAGTGGGATACAAATGAAGGAAAATGAAAGATTTCCTTTGAGCTTCGATCCACCGGTCTATTCATCTACACCGGATTGGATCTCGGATAATCCGCATTACAGTACTGGGGCTGCGCTCGCTGATTTCAATCAAAACGGCTGGCTTGATCTGGTTGTTGCTGATGGTAATGATATATTGCAAGGGCGGTTAAATGTCTATTATAACGACGGAAACGGTGCATTCCCTACAACTGCTAGTTGGCAATCAGCTGATCTTGGATACAATGGTCATCTGGATGTCGCGGATGTAAACGGAGATGGATGGCCTGATGTCGCAGTCTCATATCTTGGTACATCCTCTACATTTGGACCTATCGCTCGTGTCTACTTGAATAATAACGGCGTTCTCTCTTCTTTACCTGATTGGTCTGCAGATATTATCGGCAATGCTTTTGGTGTAGACTTTGGCGATATAAACAACGACGGACGCCCAGATTTGGCAGTGGCCACTGGATGGTCCTACAGTCCACAACACTTCTACAAAAATTACGTTTACCTTAATATTGGTGGCACGCTTGAATCATCGGCAAGTTGGGAATCGGATGACACTTTCCACTACTTAGGTGTACTGTGGGTAGATGCTGATAATGATAGCTGGTTGGACCTAGCTGGGATTGGCACAGGGCAGGAGACCAAGATATATCGTAATCTTGGTGGTATGCTTGAGACAACTGCAAGCTGGCAGACATCAGACAGTTCTAGTCAAGACGGAATTATGCTGACTGTTGGTGATGTCAATATTGATGGAGTCCTTGATCTTTTTGCCGCTGATAATATGCAACTCGGTGGTAGCGGGCTTTTTAAACAATATAATGGTCTGTCTGAAGGATTCTTTGAAACTACCTACTCGTGGAGCTATTACGATGGCTACTGTTCGGCGGTTGCTCTTGCAGATGTCAATGGCGATAACAAACTTGACCTAGCTACTGGGGCATGGTGGGACTATACCCGTATTTTCATAAATGATGGATCAGAATTACCCGTGATTCCCTCCTGGAACTCAGGAGGAACGAGCGTTGTGGAGAAGATCTTATTTGGAAATGTCGGTCCGACACATTGTGAGCGTGTCAATACCGAGATTTTTTCCCCTGATGGTAATCGTAAGCTCTTTCATTTACCACAACAACCGATACAAGGAATTCGTAGTGTGGCTCGTGACGGTACTGCGTTGAATCCCTCTGAATATACATTCAGTCGAGAACACGGCTGGATTACGGTCGGTACCGCTCCAACTGAGTCGATTGAGGTAGTCTACAATTATTCTCGTTCGATTGATATGGTTGTTTCCAACTGGGATAACCATCTTGGTAACTATCTCTATTACAACCAATTGTTATACGCTGATTTAGAGTGCGATGGTACCCTCAGTTGGACCAATGTTAAACCAGGAGAAACTGTTGAGGGTAGTTTTGAGGTGTCAAACGTCGGCGATCCGTCCTCGTTGCTAAACTGGGAGATAAAATCATACCCTGATTGGGGAGCCTGGACATTTGACCCTGAATCCGGTGAAGATTTGACACCTGAAGAGGGATCAGTTATTGTAAATGTTGAAGTTATTGCACCTGATGAGAGGGATACTGAATACTTAGGAGAAATTAAGGTTGTAAACCAAGATGATCCATATGATTCCGATATCATTCCTGTATCTCTTAAACTTGAAGGGGAACCAGGACCAGCATTTGAAATCATATCCATTACAGGTGGGAAAGGGGTAAGCATAGAATTCGAGAACGTTGGAAATGGATCTGCGACTAATGTGGACTGGAATATCAAGGTAACCGGAGGAATACTCAATTTAATAAACGTCAACAAGGGAAATATAATATCAAGTATGGCTTATGGAGCGAAAGAAACGGTTAAAACTGGGATTTTCCTAGGTCTTGGTAAGATAAGTATAGAGTTTACAGTAGACTGCGACGAGGGAGCATCTGTAGATGAGGGTGCAACTGGAATACAAATAATCATCTTCACTAAAATTAATTAAAAAAACAAAATAGGTAGAATATTTTACATAAAAACTTTTATTTACAGTTTTTAACAAATATAACGTAAATTATCTAATAAAATAGCAGTTATACCTCTAATTTGTATAGGTTAATATCACCATTAGAAGTGTGGATATCTAGCTTATTGCCACCATCACCCAGTTTCCCCACCTTATGTTTCTCTTCTGAAATTGTTATATTCAATGATAAGCCACTTATAGAAATTTGACCATTGGATGTTGTCATTTCAATATCAGCGTTGAGAGAAGGTTTTATGTACACGGTAATTCTTCCATTACTCGAACGTATATCGATATCATCTTTAAAGTCAAATATCTCAGCATAGATCCTTCCGTTTGACGTCTCCAAATCATCTACTCCAGTTGTACCTTGTATATCAATATTACCGTTGCTTGTACTTGCTTTTACATAACCATCGACATCTTCAATAATTATCGCTCCATTGGAACTATGCGCCGAAGTATTTCCCTTTGTGCCTGAAATTTGCACCGCTCCATTTGAAGTTGTTGCAGAGTCAACAGTAACATTACGTGGTACCTTAATATTCATATCAACACTTGGCGTGGTTGTTCTCTGACCTATATATTTTGCTTCGATTTCTATTTGATTCTCGCTTTCGATAACATTGATTTCAACTTTATCAAGTTCTTCTTGACCAAAGGAAGATTTCTTAACGGCATTAAAAGAGACATTGTCACCATCCCACGCATAAATTTCAATCTGACCGTTAAGAGTAGTAGCCTTCAAAACGGTATTTTCATTAGCCTCATATTCTCCATTGAAATAATCAGTTGTTTGAGGTCCAACACAGCCACTTAATCCAACAACAAGTAACATTAACGCGATTCCAACAATTAAGAGTTGTTTTTTCATAAGATTTGCCTCCTTCAAATTACAGGTTAATAACATCTTTTTCTTAATAAATCTTTATTAATTTCTTGTCAAGTATAATGGTAGAAAGCCTATTATATCTTTAGTTTTTTCAGTTTGAAAGTTATCAAAAGGTATATAAGGTGTATTATCACTTAAAAAGTATCAATTTCGAAACATTGTAAAAATTATTGGGGGAAATTTAACGGCCATGATATCAAAGGATGTTTGCTCTAGAATTCGTAGTTTATCGAGTCTCATTGGCAACACACCACTTTTAGCTATCGAATATCTTTTCCATGGCGAGAAACGAGTTATTTATGCAAAAGCTGAACATCTAAATATGACCGGAAGTATCAAAGACAGAATGGCATTTCATATTTTACAACAAGGCTATAAAAGAGGGCACCTTAAACCGGGGTATATAGTTATTGAAGCTACGAGTGGTAATACAGGCATCTCTTTTGCAGCAATTGGACGTGCTTTGGACCACCCGGTAGTTATTTTTATGCCTGATTGGCTAAGTAAAGAAAGGATAAATCTTATTCGGGGATTAGGAGCAAAAATTAATCTTGTAAGCAAAAAGGATGGGGGATTTTTAGGGTGTATACAACAAGCCGAAGAGCTGGAAAAAAATACTAAAGCTTCATTTCTGCCTCGTCAATTCTCAAATGAAGATAATGTAATGGCTCACTATTTGACTACGGGTCCTGAAATTTGGTGGCAGTTACAGTTCCGAAATTTACACCCTAATGCTTTTATTGCAGGCGTTGGAACAGGTGGAACAATAATGGGGGCTGGATGTTTTCTTAAAGAAAAGAATCCGAATATTAACTTGCATCCATTAGAACCTGCAAATTCTCCAACTCTATCAACAGGTCACAAGATAGGTAAACATCGTATTCAAGGTATCTCTGATGAATTTATTCCATCAATTTTAAAGTTGGATAGATTAAATGAAATTATTAATGTCGATGATGGTGATGCAATCATAATGGCACAAAAGTTAGCATCAGAGCTTGGAATTGGTGTTGGTATTTCTTCAGGTGCTAATTTCTTGGGTGCTATAAAGGTTCAAAATAAATTAGGTAGTGAAGCTGTGGTTGCTACAGTTTTACCAGATGATAATAAAAAATATTTAAGCACTGACCTATTGCATGAAGAACCAATCAAAAAAGGCTTCATATCAAAAGATGTCAAATTAATACGGTACAGAGCCTTCAAACGTGTTTGTCATACTTGTTGTGACCCAACGGAATGTATGGAAGCAGCACATCCAAAATTTGATGAAAAATTTACATTACCTCATTGTCCAAGAAGAGAATAAAATACCACTATGCAAAGCCCAATATATCCTTGGTATTCTACATACAAGTTTGGAAAAATGATAGAAAGCTCAAAGTGTCTTTGGATTTTTAAATTAGTTGGAATATTTTAGTTTTGAATATTATCTAAAAAACGGTCATTTTCCTCTATCTTTTACAGCTTCAAATATCTCTTTTTTTAAAGAAGTAATATGCTAATATTAATGGTACTATAAACCATATTAGATGGGCAACTAATAACAAACCCATATTCAAAAATTCAGGTAATGTAATTGAGTATCCCATCGTGTCAATTGTACTTATTCCAAATGCCCGCATAACTGCTGTTTGATGTAAGTCAGGTGGGCTAAAAACTACAGAATTAAAGAACCAATCAGGAATGTTCCCTGTTGCAAAGTCATCAAATGTATAACCTGTACCATACAGGATACCTATAATTACGGTTCCATATATCATTCCCCAAAACCATAATACAATTCCTCCACCAATAGATGTAATACGTTTTTTACAAAAGGAAGAAACACATATCGATAAACTTAAAAATATCCATCCTAGAAATATACTAAGCAAAATAAATCCAATAAAACCTGCCCAAGATTCTCCTCCTGTTGTTGTGGCTATGACCACTCCGCCAAAACCAAATCCCATAAAAATCGATACAATAATTACTGAACCAAGTCCTAGAAGTTTACCAATTAGAACTTCTATCCGTCTGACTGGATATGATAAAACAACATATAATGCTCCACTTTCTGCTTCCCCTGAAATTGTTGAGAATCCTAGAATAATTGCAATTAAAGGAATTAGGATAACAGAAACAACAAGTAATCCCATAGCAGAAGCTTCCATACTTCCAAATATATCCTCCCCTCCAGCACCTGCAACGTATGAAAAAATGATTATTAAGATTACGAAAATAATTGTTAAAATAATAATCCATTTATTTCTAATATTATCTAAGAATTCTTTTTTTGCCATAGTATAAATTGTCTTTGGGTTAATCCTGGTCATTAAGCATCACCTTCATCCTCAGATATCAATTTTACAAATGCTTCCTCAAGAGAAGGTTCAATTGTTTTAATGTTATCTATTTTTAACCCTGTTTTCTCAAGCATAGAAATAACTCGACTACGGACAGAAGATTCGCAAGTCACAAATAGCTTGTCCCCTTTTGCATTAACCTCTTCTATATCTTTGAGATCTTTTAATACCTCTGGAATCCTTCCACTTAATCCAGGAATAGAAATTTCAAGACGAGGTTTAATACGTAAATATTTATTCAGATTGGCTACTGTATCTTCTGCTATAAGTTTACCTTTGTCGATAATTGCAACCCTATCACAAATATTTTCTACTTCACTAAGGATATGAGACGAAAAAAGTATCGTAGCACCTTGCTTATTTAACATCTTAATTCTTTCCCTAATAGTTTTAACCCAGCGTGCATCTAAACCTGCCATCGGTTCATCAAGAATATAAACTGGAGGATTCCCAATTCTTACCTGAGCTACACCTAGTAATTGTACCATACCCTTCGAGAAAGTCCCTACTTTCCTATTTATTGCTCCCTCAAGTCCAACCTCGCTTATTAGGGGTTTAGCAACAGATTTATCGTCACCCCTTAATTCACAGAAGAAATGTAACGTTTGCAAAGGTGTTAGATTATTATAGAATGCAACTCTCTCAGGGAGATATCCAACAGATTTTCTCGCTTCAATGTCTTCCTTTTTAATGTCGAATCCATTGATTTTGATTTTACCTGAGTTGGTATGAATTAAACCAAGTATTGCCTTTATTGCTGTAGTTTTTCCAGCTCCATTAGGGCCAAGAAGACCAAAGATTTCTCCAGTTCTCACATTGAATGAAAGGTGATCCACTGCCGTTAAATCTTTATATTTTTTGGTAAGATCAGCAACCTCTATTGAAGAAGGTGCAGTTGATGTTTTTAAATCGGCTTTATCCACAGCAAAAATTGCTATTCCTTTTTTACCGCAGTTAGGGCAGACTACTCTTATTTTATCCCCAGGGTTACCTTGACTTGAAATTTGGGTATTGCAACCTGGACAAGCAAATGTTTTTGTAATCATGGTTTTTAGCTCCAATAGTTATGTTATTAGAATGTAATAATAGTTATTTAATTCTGCTAAAAAATTAGATGTATTAATTTTATTTATTATAATTAACGGCGGTTCATGAATAGTAGATTCTATTTCTATTTAACTTTTCAAAATTTTGTAATAATAAAGAGATGAAAACATTATATTGTGATGAAAAAGAGGTTTTTATTTGAGAATTTTTAAAATCCAATATTAAATCACATAAGAGAAATCTATTTAAATTGTGTGTTAATGCACATAATCGCAAATGAATAGAAACAAAGGTTTTATAGTTTCATTCGAACCTTTGAAACTTTTTGTTTTCGTTCTTTTGTTATGACTTAGACAATATCGTCTAAGGAGGTTTAAAAATGAAAGGAACTGTCAAATGGTATAATCCAAGAAAAGGATACGGATTCATTGAAGGTGAAGACGGAAAGGACGTCTTTGTCCATCGATCAGCCATACCAAATGGAACATACATCAATGAAGGAGACAAGGTTGAATACGAGGTCGAAGAATCAGAAAGAGGACCGAATGCAAAAGATATAAAGAAATTATAAACATCTCAATTTTTAGAATTTACAACATAGTGGTAAAGCATCTCATTTCTATTAATTTTTTAATTACCACTATACTCCTTCCTTTTCTTAAAAGAAGTTACAAATATTTAAATAGAATTAATTAATAGGTCAGTTGAACCAATAAATGAAAGGGATGCATTTTGCTACATAATGTACCTCTGTTTTCATAGGTGAGAAAATAAAAAGAAGGAGAGATTATGAAGGTTGTAAAGGATGGAGATAAGGTTAACATATCATGTGAGGCGAAATTAGAAAATGGTGTTCTTTGTTTTAAAAACGAAGAAGAAAAGTACATAGAGATAGTCGTTGGAGAAGGAAAGTTCTTTCCAATAGTAGAAAACGAGTTAAAGGAAATGAAGGAAGGAGAAACAAAGAAGGTAACTCTTGAACCGAAGGATGCATTTGGTCCATATATAAATGATCTTGTGCTAGAGGTCCCAAAGGATGTCTTTCGTTCTGATGTGAATTTGGAAGTTGGTTCAAGAGTCAAAATAGACGCGCCTTCAGGTAAAACCTACTATGGTACTGTTACAAAACTTACAGAGGAGGCCCTTACATTAGATCTTAACCATCCTTTAGCAGGAAAAAAGGTTATGATTACTGTTACGGTTGTTTCAATAGAGGAAAATCAACAACCTTCTTCTGAAAAAAAAATACGGTTTCCATTGAAAAAAACAAAGAAGTCTCAGAAAGTAAAATCGAAGAGATCTACTATTAACCCATTAAAGACCAAATAGGTTGTTTCCAGTGATTTCTGATATCATCAACACTAAGGCTAACAAATCTGACATTATTATCATGTATAATGACAGTATTGCTTTTTGTTGATCCTATTTTTTTAAACAGCGTATGATGTTTTTTTAGTAAAGATTCAAACTCGCGGTGTTTTCCATGTTTCACTTCAAGTATCCAGCGAGTATTTGATTCTGAAAATAGCTTGAAATCAGTTCGTAAACCTGGACTGATTTGTGATAGATCAATCACTGCACCAATGTCACTACCTATTGCCATCTCTGAAAGACAGATGCCTATACCTCCTTCACTTATGTCGTGACAAGATACAATATAATTTTTATCTATAGAAGCAAGAATTCCATTCATGCAGTTTTTAAGCACTGTTGTATCGGTCTTAGGAACGATTCCACTGTCAATCCCATATGTCTTATAATATTCGGAACCACCCATTTCCTTTTCAGTCTGTTTTCCTACTAAATAGATAGGATTTCCTTCGCTTTTGAAATCTGTTGTTAAGCATTTTCTAATATCGGAAGCGATTCCAATCCCTAGTACTTCAGGGGTTGGTGGAACTGCAGTTTTTATAGATTCATTGTAGAAACTTACATTTCCAGATACAAATGGTAAACAAAGTGCTCTTGCCATATCTCCAAGACCACGACATGATTCATAGAATTCACCCATACGCTCAGGTTTCTCAGGATTTCCAAAATTAAGACAATCAAGAAGTGAGTCAGGTTTGGCACCAACAGCAACAAGGTTACGACAAACTTCATCAACTGCAGAACAAGCACCCCAATATGGATTACGTTCCATAAAACGAGGATTAACATCAGCTGTTATTACTATTCCTCTAAATGAGTTCTCAAGAGGTTTCAAAACAGATGCATCTCCATGGGATTCAACACCAAGTTTTCCCTGAAGTGGTTTAATGACTGTATTTCCTCGCACCTCATGATCATATTGTCGAATCACCCATTCCTTTGAGGCAACGTTGGGAGAACTCAGTAGTTTTTTTAACACGTCGTTGAGATCAGACATCCTAAAACTTTTTTCTTTTTTCTCATGTTCATCCGTCTTTGGTTGAACAAAAGGCCGAGTACAACTATCATAAATAGGGCCGCCGGTTAAAAAATTCATGTCCATCTCAAGAATCTTCTCGCCCTTGTAAAAAACTCGTGTTATTTGTTCTTTTATTACAATCCCAATAGGAATCGCCGTAACATCCCATTGTTTACAGATGTGAAGAACTTTTTCTACGTTTTCAGGTTTTACAAGAAACATCATACGTTCTTGACTTTCTGAAATCCAGATCTCCCAAGGATGTAATCCTTCTTCTTTCAAAGGAATGTTATCAAGACGGATTTCTGCACCAAGACCTGCAGAATAAGCAAGTTCCCCACAAACACAAGAAAGACCACCACCACCAAAATCTTTTAAACCCTCAAGTAGTCCTTTTTTATTACATTCAAGTGTTGCATGAATAACAGGTTCTTTTGTAATTGGATCTCCGACCTGCACGGCAGATCTGCTACTTTCTTCACTTTCATCTGTAAGCTCTGCTGATGCAAATGTCACACCATGAATACCGTCCCGTCCAGTTTTTCCACCGACATAGATATAAACATTTCCAGGTGCTTTTGCTCTGCTATGGATAAATTCATCCTTCCTCATAATTCCAACACAGCCTACATTAACGAGGCAATTACCTGTATATCCCTCATGGAAATACACCTGACCAGACAATGTAGGGATTCCAATACGGTTTCCATAGTCACGAATGCCGTCAACCACTCCCTTAAAAAGATACCGCGGATGTTTTACTCCTTTCGAAAGCTGTTTAAACGGAAGGTTTAAAGGACCGAAAAACAATGGATCGATAAATGCAATAGGTTGAGCACCCATACACACGACGTCTCTCACTATTCCGCCGATACCGGTTGCAGCACCTCCATATGGTTCAATAGCAGAAGGGTGGTTATGTGATTCTAATGCAGCACAATAATAATGATCGTCATCAAATTCTATGACTCCTGCATCTTCACGTGCTACTATTTTCTTTTCTTCTATACCATAGATGTATTTCTTTAATGGAACCTTTGAAGATTTATAACAACAATGCTCAGACCATGCCTGTCCAAGTGCTTGTAATTCAATATCAGTGGGATTTCTATGTTTGTTTTGGAAATAATCCTTAATACGTTTCATTTCTGTTTTATCAAGTGCAAGACCCATTTTATTGCTTATTTCTTGTAATTGATTATCAGTTGCAGAAAAAATATCTATTATATAACAATCAGATACTGCATCCTTTTTTTTAAAAAGACTGTCTAAATCCACCTATACTCCCCAATATTATTTTTCTTCAATTTCTATTTCATAATTATGAATCACTGGATTGGTAAGTAAGCGCTGGCACATTTTTTCAACATCATTTTTTACTTTATTTTTATCTGTACCTTCTATTAAGAGATCGAAGGTTCTAATTGTTTTAGCGTCTGTAACCTTATCAAAACCAAGCAAATGTAATGCCTTTAGCGTATTTGCTCCTTCAGGATCTGAAATGCCTTTTTTAAGCATAATTTTTACTTTTACTTCAAACATTATAATCTGTGCGCAAAATCTTAGAATGTATTGATTAAGTTATCGCTTTTCAGAGTTTTTGTAAAAACTCTTTAACCCGCTTTCGAAATTCATCAATACTTCCTTCATTGGAAATAACAATATCAGCTAATGCAATGACTTCACCAATACCCCACCGTAACTCTCTTTTGTCACGTTCTTCTATAGTTTTTATATCGTTGCTGTCATCTTTTCTGCCACGGGATAAAGCACGTTTTTTTCTCAATTTATCAGGGGCATCGATAGCAATAACGATAAAATCGCTGCTTAATTCTTTTTTAAAAAAAATAATCTCTTCAACATTACGTATTCCGTCAACAACAATACGATTTGATTTATTTAATGTTTTAATTGAATCAACTGTTTTTCTTGCCCAGATATCTTTACCGTATTTATCACGCATACTATTAGCTACTTCTCCTACATTTTTGTCATTCAGTTCTAGACCTTGATTTTTTGTTTCCGCCCAAATCATATCCCCCATTCTGATTACTTGGATTCCTTTGTCTTTTGCAATGCGTACAGCTTCTGATTTTCCTGAGCAGGGCATCCCGGTAAATGCTACTATTTTCATCTTTTCACAACTAGTATACAAATTAGTGCAGGGGGAGCGATTCGAACGCTCGAAGACCTACGTCACAGGGTCTCTTAGTGTTAAGGTTACTATTTCTGATGTTCTATTCGTTTTATCCACACCTATAAACACACCTAAGCCCTGCCCCTTTGACCGCTCGGGTACCCCTGCAATTTTAGGAAGCACTAATGTACATAACACTCAAAAATCTTTTTGAATAATTTTTTTTTACTGATTTATTCTTTCATTCCTTTAACAAGAATACGTTCGCCATATTTTGAATAGCAATTAGAACAAAATTTACGTGCAATGAGTGAGTGAATATGTTCTTCTACTCCTTCTTCCAAATAATAAACCTTATCTGGAGCTATCTTACTGTCGCAATTAGTACAAACAGCAGGAAATTTGGATTGTTTTTTAACCAAATGGGTTTCAATTTGATTTTCTATCATTTACTCCTCAATCCATCATTTATCCGGGTCTTTATAATCTTTTTCTTTCTCGAATCTTTACTCGATAACATTTATAAAGTAAGTCTTTATATTACAAAAAATCTCAGATATGATAGTTTATAGCGGGGTGGGGTAGTCAGGAAATCCCGACGGGCCCATAACCCGTAGATCAATGGTTCAAATCCATTCCCCGCTACTCTTTTCTCATTTTATCACCAGATTTATAAACCCAGAATTTCTCTCAATAATCTTGTGAAAAGTGGTTATAAAGAGAGATTTTGGGAAATTGATTTCATACGCGGGATAGCAATCATTATGGTGATTTTTTTTCACATTCTTATCGATCTCAACTTTTTTGATATCTATAAAATTAATGTCTTTTCAGGTGTTATGTTACCCATTGCATACACTGTCGCCACGACATTCTTATTCCTCGTTGGTATATCATTGACACTGAAGTTTTCAAAAATTAAGAATACCTTATCAAAAAAAGAGGGGCAATTGAAAATCATTCTCCGTGGATTGAAAGTTTTTGGAATAGGGCTTGTGATCACTCTCAGTACATTGCTTTATTTAGATAATGGTTTTATTATCTTTGGGGTACTTCATTGCATTGGAATATCAATCATTTTATCCATACCTTTTCTAACATTTCGTGTACAAAATCTCGTTTTAGGATCGATTTTTATTTTCCTTGGACTCATCCTCAAATCGTTCACATTTGATTTTTACTGGTTGGCATGGTTAGGATTCAAACCAACCGCTTTTTACACCGTTGATTATTATCCTCTGTTACCTTGGTTTGGTGTTGTATTAATAGGAATATTCTTAGGGAACAATTTGTATCCAGATGGTAAAAGAAGATATGCTGTAAAAGATCTATCAACGGTAAAAACTCTAAGTTTTTTCTGTTATATTGGAAGACATACCTTGATTATTTATCTCGTTCATCAACCAATAATAGTAGGAATTATCCATATCCTATTCCTATGAATTTTTCAATATTTCAATCCTAGTTTGGGAACTTCAACACCACTTCCTTCCTCAATCCTTCCAACAACTTTGATGTCAATAAAATCATATTTGTTAAGAATCTTGAGTGTATTATCAACGTCTTTCTCTGATACAATCACAGCAAATCCCATTCCCATATTAAACGTTTGATACATTTCTTTGTCATCAATTCGTCCCTGTTTTTGTAGAAAGTTAAAGATAGGTTGTGGTTTAAAAGGATCTTCGATAACAAACTTTACGTTTTTGTTTAGTCTCGGAAGATTTCGCAATCCTCCACCAGTAATATGTGCTAAACCATGCACTTTTACTTTTTTCAATAGTTCCACTATTTCCTTTACATATATTCTTGTTGGTGTAAGCAGGATTTCACCAATTGTTTTATCTGGATATATTCCATTAGGAAATTTGTCTTTATAAGATAGGTTTGAAAATTCTATAACTTTTCTCGCAAGTGTATATCCATTAGAGTGGATACCGCTACTCTCTAGACCAATAACGACGTCACCGGGGACAATTTTTTCACCTGTTATGATATCGTCTTTTTTAACGTAGGCAAGACAGGTTCCTGCAAGATCAAAACCGTTAATAATCTCAGGCAATGAGGCTGTTTCACCACCAATAATTGAAATGTTAGATAATTCTGCACCTTTTTGCAGACCTTTTCCAATTTCTTTTGTTATTTTTGGTTTCGGGTCATCTATTGCTAAATAATCAACAAAAGCGAGAGGTTCTGCTCCTACACAGATAGCATCATTGACGTTCATAGCTATACAATCAATACCTATCGTGTCCCATATCTTTAATTCAGAAGCAATTTCCACTTTGCTACCAACACCATCGGTGCATAACACAAGCGCATAATCGCCAAATTCTATCATTCCTGCATAGTGCCCGCCAAGAGGTTTACCGATTCCTTTCCTTTGAGATCTGATACTTGAAAGCATTCCTTTTATTGCTTGTTCTTCTTTTTCAATGTCAACTCCACTTTCCCGATATGTCATTTTCTTCAAGGTATCGCCCCATACGGAATATACTGCTAAAACAGTATCGTTATGATAAACTTTTTGAACAATGACCTTCTTGTAGCTTATTGTGAAGAAACTTTCGGAGTTAGGAGAAAGAGGAGCTATACGTCTTATTTCCGATATATTATCTAGAGGAGATGTTGCAGTTGGCATTGGTGACGATTGTGCTGCGTTCGAGTTTGGAGAGGATTATTTACTAGTTACTACAGATATGATTTCACAAAAAACACATATACCTAAGGAGATGACACCATTTCAATTAGGATGGTTTATTGTAGCAATTAATCTTAGTGATATAGCAGCAAAAGGAGGTACACCCCTGGGACTAGTTTTATCTTTTGGATTGCCAAAAGATACAACAGAGTCTTTTTTAAAGGAACTAACAAAAGGAGCAGATAGTTGTGCAACAACATTTGACACAACTATTGTTGGTGGCGATATGAAAGAAGCGGATGTCGTTACTATCTGTGGAACAGCTTTTGGTATTGTTAAAAAAGAAAAATTTATGCCGAGGATAGGAAGTAGACCAGGAGATATTATTGCTGTAACTGGCACATTGGGAAAAGCAGGTGCAGGGTACTATAATTTGAAAAATAAAACCCTGGACAGTGACCTATCTAAGCCTTTATTAGAGCCAACACCAAAATTAAAAGAGGGGAGACTGCTTGCACGACAAAAATGTGTAACATCTTGTATGGATATATCTGACGGTTTATCTTCTTCCCTGTATCAACTTCAAGAATTAAATAATGTGGGTTTTGAAATAGACCTTTATAACATACCTATATCATCGGAATTGATTCAACTTCAAAGTGAGCAGAATGGTTTGGATATTTACGACATAGCATTGCATTTTGGGGGAGACTATGAACTTTTAATTACTATTCCAGCACATAAATTTGAAAAAGCAAAAGGAGCACTGAAGAAAAATGATACGGATCTTATAGCCATTGGTGAGGTTACAATAAAAAAGGAAATTATTATTAATGATGGTAGAGTTAAAAAAACACTTGAAAACAAGGGCTATGAACATTTTACGAGCCATGCCTTTTGAGGTTTTTTAAGATTCATGTATAAATTTGGAATTTAGTAAATATGGGTAATAATTGTTAAGCAAATATTTTAAAGGGTTAGAAACAACATATAATAGGAGCATAATGGATAAAACACTGATTGCTATATTTATAGTGGTTACATTACTTGTTACTCTATTTTCTGGATGTTTAGAGGGGGATACAGAAAAATCTAATGAAAAACCAGTTATTAAAATTGGTTATCCAACCAGTAATAAGAAAATTTCAAGTCTCGTTATGATAAGTGGTACTTCTACCGATCCTAATGGAGATGATGATTTAATCCGGGTGGAAGTAAAAATTGATGATGGTGAATGGGAGATAGCAGATGGAACCACAAAATGGAGTTATGACTGGTATTCTTACGAATATGAAGATGGAGTTTACACCGTATATGCGAGATCTTGGGATGGTGAAGAATACTCTGACATGCAAACATTAACTTTAGAAATTAGCAATCCTGTAACTGTTGAATCTGATTCTCATAAATGGGCGATTTTTATTGCCTCTGCTAATTTTCCAATAGAGAATGAAAGTAAGCTTGGAAACGGTGGATTATATCTGGCTGAAGAGATGGCGGCATATCTAATTAAGAATTGTAACTACGCCACTTCAAACATAATTATTTTATTTGATGATGGGTGGATCAGAAAAGATAATGGTTATGGCGAAAAGCTAGAGACTTTACAGGAACGTAGCCATGATTATGATATTACTTACGGTGGCGCTACAAAAGACAATGTTGTAAACTCTTTTAAGCATTTAATAGACGAATCAAATAAACATAGAGATAGTGAGGTGTTTATATGGATTTTCAACCATGGTTATGGTAATTTAAATAATTCGCTTACTGGCGGTAAACTTTTTGAGAGGAGCCAGATTTTTCTATGGGATGATATGATTAATGATAAGGAGATAGGAGATATTTTAGGTCCTTTAAAATCTACAAAAGTTTCAATAATTGTTGATGCTTGTTTTTGCGGTGGTTTTGCCGATAAAACCATCCTTAACTTGCCTACTTCTTTAATGCTTAGATCTGGTATTCCCAGGCCTGGAAGAATAGTTATTTCAGGAGCAAGTAAATTTAGGAAAGGATTTGCAAGTACAACACAAGGTCCGTTGTTTTCTTTGCTTTGGTTTGAGGGATTGAAAACGGGTGAGGCGGACGGATTCAAACCGGGTTTACTGAAAATGGGTAGGCCAACATATCTTAAGGTTTTTAAAGATGGGAAAATCTCTGTTGAAGAAGCATTCTATTATGCTCGTTACATGCTCAAAACTGATGAAAATTTCAAGGAATTCAAATCTATGCAACCCCAGATTACTGATAGGTATCCCCTTCGTGGTCGCCTCTTAAGTCATAGGGAAATGTTTCTTGGAGAAGATTAATAAGTCCATATTCTATGAAAAGTTGGAATGAAGAAAGAGGCTAGGTTTTGGGAGTCTATCGGAAATAATAAGGTCCGATGTTTTCTATGCCCACATAACTGCAAAATAAATGTAGACAAAAGAGGGATTTGCGGAGTACGTAAGAATGAGGGAGGTAAGCTATATTCCTTGATTTATAGTTCTTGTTCTTCAGTGGCAGAAGATCCTATCGAAAAAAAACCGTTATATCATTTTTATCCTGGTTCAGCTGCCCTTTCATTAGGTTCTGTAGGTTGTAATCTCAGATGTGATCATTGTCAAAATTATGGGATTTCTAGAGCTCTTCCGGAGGACATATTTTTAAACGAAATTTCTCCTCAGGATGCAGTAGAGTTGGCCAAAAAACATGGTTGTAGGGGTATTGCTTGGACATATAATGAGCCCACAATTTGGCATGAATACACCTTCGATTCTGCAAAACTGACAAAGGAGGCAGGGCTATATACTGTGTATGTATCTAACGGATATATTAAGGAAGAACCTCTCAAAGAAATATCTCCCTATTTAGATGCTATGAATATTGATGTTAAGGCGTTCCATGAAGATTTTTATAAAAAAATATGTAAAGCTCATTTAGAGCCGGTCTTAAACACGTGTGAAATTGCAAAAAGCTTAGACATTCATATTGAGGTGACCTATCTTGTTATTTCAGAAATTAATGATTCTTTTGATGAAATCAGGAAATTTTGTAAATGGGTTGTTGAAAAGTTAGGGGAAGATACACCAGTTCATTTCTCACGTTTTCATCCAGATTATAAGATGACAGATGTCCCAGCAACTTCAATTGATAAATTATTGAAAATTTATGAAATTTCAAAAGATATTGGGATTCTATTTCCTTATATTGGCAATGTCCCTCATGGAGAGTATGAGAATACCTTCTGTCCTTCTTGTGGTAACAGGGTTGTTGAACGCTATGCTTTTACAGCAAATACGATTGGCTTTAAAAATGGTATATGTAAGCAATGCAATACAAATATTCCTATTATTATCGATTGATATAAGAACGATCATTTTTACTAATTAAAAGTTTTATAAATATATAAAACAAAGGAAAAATTTAATAAAGGTAGAAACATACTTTAAAGTACGAAAAAATAAAAACTATTAGATTCAAAAATACTTGGTAATAAAAGGTGGCCATATGATAAACCTAAAAAAGAATGACAAATTAATTATTATTATTGCAATTGTTGTGATAATTATTGCTGCAATTGGTATTGCGACATATAGCTCCCCCGATACAACAATCAATGGACCCCTGATGACTGGTGAAAATATGTACACAGTTACCTGGGAAGAAAAATCCAGTTCTTCTATCATTTCAGAATTTGTCGGTAAAAATGCTCAGTACAGTGAATCCTACATCATTTCTTCACCAACTGGGAGTATTTTAACGAATGTTGATTTTCAAATTACTTGGCAGGATGACAAGACCATTGGTCTATTAATAAAAAGAGGTTTAGATACTTTAACCGCAGAAATCACCCCAATGGATGGTGAGTCTCAATCATATCAGGGGAAGGGCGGTGGAAACAAAACATTATCATTCAGAGTCAACGATAATCCTTATTCCGACTCTATAGAAGCAGGGGATATTTTTGGAGCAGAGCAAATAGTTTATAATGAGTTTACCGGTCAGGATACTACTTCCTTTGATGTAACAGTCAGGGTAAAAACAGGAGAACCACTTCGCAGACCTTTGAAGTATTTCTCTGACAGGGGAAATAATTTTGAGATTAAAGTAACCTATGATTACTATAGTGCTTTTTTAACAGAAGAGGAAACAAAGGGAACGGACCTAGGTGAAGATGACAACCCTTTTGATGATTTAAAAGAGGAGGGATATATACCGCCCTACTTATCCATGATAATTGGAACTGGAAGTGGAAGATTCATCTAAACTAAATTTTAAAACGCAAAAGAGCAGCAATACCACCTATCCCATCAAATTTTTTCCCTGCTTCGTGCATTGTATTTATTATTGTAAATTTACTACCCGTTTTTCTTGCTTGTTTTAGTAGTTTTTCTCCGTTTTCATTCCTAATTAAAATATCAGAGATAAGAAGTCTTTTAACCGCTCCTTTACTCAAAGCATCTTTAACTTCAGTCTCACCATAAGTTGCTAACCCGTCTTTTTTTATTTCCTCAAAAAGTTTTTCGATGAACTGGGTCTCAAGTGACACTCGATTATTCTTAGTTATTTGCTCTACAATACCTGTCTTTAACGCCTCATGTATACCATTCATACCTGATTGTCCAGTTCCATGGCCTATACAATTTTCAAATAGTTCGGGTTCCTTTATTTTGCCATATTTTACAAAATGTTCTCTGGCAAAGCCAGAACCAAGGACAATTAAAGGGGATTCCTTTTTTTTAAATGTCTTTAAAACAGATATTATTTCACCATAATACTCGTGCTCAATTTCTTTACTTTCATACATTTTTCCAGATCTCTTAGATTCTATATCGGTGATGAATTGTATACCACTTTGCCGGAGGATTGCAATAGTAGCTTTATCCTCATCCAGAGACACAAAAATCAGAATAGATTGCAATCGTTGTTTTACCGCCTCTTCAATTCTTTCCAACTGATGATGTTTCCATTCACTTTTAATTATGGATAGTTTATCCATTTTTTCTGCATCGATATTTAGTGTATGATATGATCCCAGATCCTGAGGACCTTCCTCAATTGTTCCATGCACTCTTAGTCTATCTGAAAATTCATGAAAACTTATTTTTTCAACCCGTATACCAAGCTTCATTCGTTTTTTTTCAGCTTTTTTTGACCGTATTTTATCATCTTTTTGCTCATCTGTTCTAAAAGTTACAGAACGTATCAGGTCTCCTTCTTCTATTACATTATATAAATGCCAAATGTCGTCGAGGTTTTCGGGAATGAGTCTTATTTCACCTTTCTTGAGATCTTTAAAGAGCGCTTTCACATCCACCACCTATTTGAATTCAAATCCTACGGTTTTGATAATATTTATATCTCCTGGTGGAAGAACTCGTTCAATATCTGGTGTAGAAGCATTAAATACCTCGGATAGTTTATTAGCAACAACACTTTTTTTAGTAACTCCAGATTTTAAAATCACATATTTATCTGATTTTGCTTTCACTGATTCTTGTGGCCCCCCCATTACCTTATTTGTATCGTTAATTTCAATTTCTCCAACTGCAACTTCTATTTTGCATTTATAGTAGTTTCTTTTTCCACGGATAATAAATGCACCTTTTGGCAGAAATTCTCCACTTTGAGGAGTCTTGCTCACTTGTTCAGGTAAAACCCAATACGCTTGCGCTTCTCCAAATTGTTTCCAGGCTTTTGAATAAGAAGCTGCAAACAAACATGCTTCCTCGAGTGTTTTTTCAGAGATTGGGATTTTCTTATCATTTATGTCCATGCTTTTAACTACACAACTTGGAGCACCATGAATGTCAGCATGCACATATCTATCTCCCTCTTTGAGATATTTTTTTACTACCTGCTCATTGCTCTTTGCATCTCTCCCTGCTATAACGATATTGCCCTCTGTTGATATAAACCATCTAAATCGCTCAAACCAAAATTGTTTTTCACTTTTGATTTCTTTTTCTTTTTTAATAATATCTTTTTCTTCTAATGTTTTAATTTCATTTTTTGTGTTCTTAAATGCCTCTTGTGCACCCTTTAATTTTTCTTGAAACTTTTTACTAGCACGATATGCTTCTTCTGCGTTCTCTGAGACAGTTTTACGAAAATCTAATTTCACTTCTCTTTTTTTTCTCTTGTCATCTTGCAATATAACAATAAGTTCATTTGATGTAGGATCGAAATTTTTTACAATACCTATCTCGTTTATCTGTCTAATTTTCTCCTCTTTCTCTTTTTGTTGTAACAGAAGAACAATATCACGTAGCAGTTCTTGACATGATTGAAAGTTTAGATAGATACTATCTCCTTCGATCTTTTTTTGCACGATTTTCTTCTTGAAATCATCCATAATCTGTTTCTGTTGTAGTAACTGCCTTTGCAATTTCTCGATTCTTACCTGATGTTTACTCTTTTCTTGTTTTTTTATTTTCTTTACATCAACAAATTCCTGAAGCCCTCTACAGAAACTATCAATTTTAACAAATTCACTTTCTTCATAACTATGAAACGGTATTGGTAAAATATCTATTATTATCCCATCTTTTTTCACATAAACTGGTTGGAATGATTTTTCTTTAAAAATATCCAAAAATTTTTGTAGGGAAACAAAAATTTTTTTGATAGATACGTCACTTAATTCTTGAATCTTTGTGTTTTTATCAATACCAGTTCTATGACATATCTCTTCGGCATATACACCACCTAAATTGACACTTACAGCCAAGGTTCTTACAAGATCCTTTTTACTCTTTTTCAACAGAGCTATAAATTCTTCTTGGTCTAGATTAAAAGTATTGATCTGAGACGGAGGAAAAACATAGGTTTCATGAGATCTTAACGTTCGATGTGCCCAACGCTGTTTTATCAGTGGCAATATTATTTTTTCATCAGGGTTTAATAATATGATATTTCCATTGGCAAAAAGTTCGAAAACGAGGGTGTACTCTCCTTCTTTCTTTCCTATCTTTATCTTTATTATTCTATCAAATTCGTGTTGGGTTATTTCGCTAATTATTCCATTCAATAAATATTTACGTAGAGTCATTGCAAATACTGAGGGATTTTTTGGAACATCAAACTTTTTTTGTGTTCTAAACAATAGCTCCCCATTTCTAATAAAAACGATTTCTTTTTGGCTTGTTTTATTATTATTTAGTCTAATAAGTAACTAGTCACGAGTAAGTTGATATATTTTATCTATGTAACACCCCTTGAGATCTTGCAGTTCTGAAATAATTACATAGATGTCAAATGATGATAATCCGCGTTTCATTGTTCGAGAACATTATGTATTTAACCATTAAAAAGGAATAGGATTGCTAATAACCTTTAAGCTTTATTAAGAAAGTATCTAAACTGGTTTAAATTGATTTTAAAATTTCAAAAATAAAACGGAAAAGCCTAAGAATAATTTTTTAACGGTTTTTAAACAGATTTATAAAACGAATATCTCTCCAGTCACTTGATTTTCTTCCTAGCTCATCATAAACAACAACTGTAATTCTGTGTTTTCTAATTGATAATTTATTGAAATTCCATTTAAACGGCGGATCGGTATCAGTATATGTTAATAAATTGTCATAATAAAATTCTGCTCGTTCAATTGGAACAGTTGCAAATTTCACATCTGTCCATATCCAAATATAATTTATTACTGCTGTTTTAAGGTCCCCGATATCGCAAATTTCTCTTCCCTCAAAATACAGTTTTCCAAATTTTGGAGATACAATCCTTACTTGGGGATAAGTATCATAATTATCTGCAAGATAAGCTATTGTAGCAGCGATTATTCTTGTCGTATTTACAAGATAACTAAGGTTAACGTTGTCAATATTGTCTCTGGGAGTATGCATATTAGGATCGCCTTCTCCACCCCAGCAGGCTAATGCTTCATATCCATATTCAACAAAGGAATGATAATCACTCCATCCACGACCGTCTCTGTCAATTTCACCCGTATTTATTTGAAAATTAATATTGTAATACGTGTTTAAGTTTTCAATTATATCTAATATCCACTGAGCATCTTCAGTTGCTCTTATACCCATCCTTCTCCCCCCCTCAGCAGTTTCTGCATGTCCTATCATATCAGCGTTTATATCGACCAATATGTTAGCGTTTTTTTCATATGTTTCTTTAGCATATGTACGACTTCCGAGTAAATCTAACTCTTCTCCAGAAAACGCAATAAATTTTAACGTGTGTTCAAATTTAAAATGGCTTAAAATATAAGCTGTGGCAAGCACGGCTGCTGTGCCAGATCCGTCATCATTAGCACCTGGTGAAATTCTAACAGTATCATAGTGAGCATTAAATGCTATGATCTTATCACTGGTTGAATTATTTCCTCTCAATGTTCCTTCAACATTTTGGCTCTTATATATCCTAGGGTGATATTTATTTCCAAACACAGTCCAGTTTTGATATCTTGTCTCTAATCCCATTTCGTTGAATTGTTGAAATATATATTCAGCCGATTTTTGACAACTATAAGTTCCTGTCCATCTTGGTCCGTATCCGACTAAAGTTTCCAGATATTCATGCAAAAGACTTTCATTTATCATATCAAGAATAGTTGTTATCTTTGGGTCAACATTGATTAATCCCGTCTGATTGATTTCCTTTGATATATCTAGATATTTGCTGTTTATTTCCGAAAAAGAAGCTGTTGATGGAATTACAGAACTTATTAACAGGAAAACGAATGCAACACCCAATACTTTATATTGTAACTGTTTCATTTTAACTTAATATTAAAATGTTTTATAATTTTATAAATTTATCTATATTAAGTTTTACAATTTCTTATATGGACTATTATAGACAGCGTATGTAACATAGAGTGTTTATTTCTAATATATAAAGGATAGACACAACTGGTTTTTGGACGGGATGGAGGTACCCCTTGAAAAAGGAGAGATAGGATGCACGTGGATGAAAGAGGTACCTCATTTTTAGGAGGAAGAGTTGTAAACTAGCGTGTTCTTTGACATGATGGCATCATTGAGATGGGGTTCTATTAATTCTGGTGAACGCTACACGTGGATTATTTCCCCCCAATATTTACCTGCTCAGTATAATCTGTATGTGGATTGTAGAGCTTACGCTTAGTTAGAGTGACCACTGAGCGGGTGATAAGTTTCTTCATATTTTATCCCTTCACCGCCTATCGCCATGCATTTATGCTTGGCAAAACCTGGATGAATTAATTAATATATAAATTTTTCTGCCTTTGCATGGCATAAGTGATTAACAAAAACAAAATGCATAAATAGTGATGTTTTCATCTAATTTTGTGGAAAGTTATCAAAAAGAATTGGCATCAATTAAAAGTATTCTAAAAAAGAATCCCAGAGGCATGACTGTATCGGATATATCAAGAAAAATGAAGATCAATAGAAATTCTGTCGCAAAATATTTGGATATTCTCTTGATTTCAGGACACGTAGAAATGGTTACTTTTGGTCCAGCAAAAGTATTTTTTCCATCTAGAAGAGTTCCCTTATCGACTATGTTAAATTTTACATCAGATTTTATAGTACTGTTGGATAGAGACCTAAGAATCATACAGGCAAATGAAAATTTTCTAAATCTGATGGATATTGAACGTGAGTCTATTCTGGGTAATAGAATCTATGATTCTTCGAAAGAATTATTTAAAATTCCAGAGGTGTTAACAAGCATAAATAATGCTCTAGATGGAGAAGAAACGACAATAGAAACAAGTGTTCAAATTAGATCTGAGAAAAATTATTTTAAAATAAAACATATTCCAACGACTTTTGATGATGGGAGACCAGGAGTAACCCTGATTATCAAGGACATTACTCAGCAAAAAAGAACAGAAAGAAAAATGACACAAGCAATTAGAGAATGGGAAACAACATTCGATTCAATAACAGAAATGGTCTCTATTCTTGATAAAGATTTTAATATTATCAAGATAAACAAAGCTTTTGCTGAATTTTTACAAGATAAACCTGAGAAATTCATTGGAAAAAAATGCTATAATATAATCCATGGTGCAAAAAAACCACATTCAAATTGTCCATACCAACAATTACAACTAACAAAAAAATCCTTTATTGTTGAATTCTTTGAACCACATCTAGGAAAACATCTAGAGTTTTCAACATCTCCAATTTTTGATGAAGAGGGAGAAATCTCTGGTTCTGTCCACATTATTAAGGATATAACTAAACGTAATAATTCATAAAACAAAAAAGTTTATTTTTAGATGGGAACCATCTATAAAGAGGATAATATTCGTACTGTAACTAGTGCTAGCAGTGTTAATATTGAATTTGTTTTTAAGTCAAATATCTTTACCCATTCTAGTAAAGCCAAAATTACGTAGGATAAAATCAGAATCACAACAAGTTGGAGAATTATTACACCAACTGCATTTATTAAATTTGAGTACTCTCGATTTAGAATTAAATCCCATATAGTAGCAAAATAAGCCAATAATCCAATTGTTATCTGAGCCTTAGTTAAATCTCTCATAAGATATGGTCAGTATTTTTTTCTTTATAAAACTTTTTAACCACAACAGTACTTCCGAAAGTAGAATTAAAAATTGCAAAATCGGGCTAAAATTCATTTTTCAAGACAGATCTAACGATCTATTTTAACGGCAAATCTGCGAAAAGCTGATACAAAAGATATACAAAAACATAAAATCCCAGATGTAAATCTACTCTATATTAACTAAAAAGATGTAAAATGAGTCAGGTAACATACTTGTTATCCTCCTGAATCTGGATCGACGGTGTAAAGAATTGTTCCGAACAGTTTAGAAGTAACAAGATGATCTGTCTTAATAAATCCGAATAGTGCAAGCCATATTAATATATCAGCTAAAATCCAGAGGTTATACAACAAGACAGAGAACATAAAATAAAACAATCGTATCAAGTATTTTTTTGAGGTTGTCTTAGGTAGATATGAATGTTTTTTGACTTTGTAACTTGTTTCTACTCCCCAACGTTTTCCATATAAATTGAATAACCTCTCAGCTAGGTTTACATCATTTTCATCATACTCTTCGTTTGTGGCGAATGCCCGTTTTACCTTCTGTCCTCTCTCTAATTCTTCCTCTACTATAACTAGGTTGAATGTGATATCTTTCATTTCAAAGTCGATGATTACTGAGGGTACAGCCGCTATCTCCATCACATCTTTTACCGTTGGAATCTTTGTAGCTGGCATCAGATATTTCAGATGGAAACTGTTGAATAATTTGATGGCTTTTGAATCAAAGAATCCTCGGTCAACATAAACCCGTCTTATCTTAATCCGATCTTGGGCATAGCTTATTATTTTTCTGAGGAGGTTTTCTTTTTCATCAAATGGTCCTACAGGCAAAGCTAATAGGGTAAACCGTTTACCCGCTTCAACGATGTTTATTGTTGCAAACTTGTAGCATTTTGTGGTTCCTCGGTCAGGTTCTTTTCCGACAACCATGGGAGTACTTCTATCTCCATAGAAGTACCATTCGGTGAAATCAACGGCTACGTCATATCGTTTTCGTATGTCAAAGATGTTGGATTTTCTTGCCATCTCCCATACAATTTCAAACAATGTGATGAACATTTTATGCACTTGTTTGCGATTAGGATAGTTCTTCAAATGATACAGCAATGTGTCTGCATCAGGACATCCACATTGTCTTAGTTCTCTGAAGGTTTTGTTTCCATTCTCTGCGAAATCTCTAGTCATACCCATATGTATGAGTAGGTCTATGAATTGATTCTTTTTGTAAAGAGTATTGTTTTTGAGGTTTAGGTCGATAAATGGCGAGAACCTTTTCTTAATTAGTCGACAAACCTCTCTGGTTTTCTCTTTTTTCTGGAGATCTTGGTTTCTTATTTTGGTTGTTTTCTTTGGTTTTTCAGGTTGAAGTATTTTTACATCAAGGAGGATATTGAATTTTTCAGAGATTTCCTCGATTTTATCTGTTGCAAACTGTAACAGTTCTTTTGCTTCTTTATCTAGAATATGATGAAGAAAGAAGCCAATGGTTCTTCGATCTGGTGTTTTTGTAAATCCGAGTTTGAATCGATCAGAAACATTTTTTCTTAAGTGTTTTGTTAGTTTGGTATGAAATTTTATTCCTTTTAGATTTTGATATAATATGAGTTTGAAGAGCGATTTATAGGAGAACTTTATCCTCCTGTAAGAAACGTCATCGAAATCTAATTCTAGCTTATTTAGAAAATCAGCTATGCTGATATTCTTCTTTTCTTTTACCTGTTCGAAGGTTTTATAAATCTCCAGTTCTATGTTTTTTTTGGAGATATTTCGTTTGCTTGCTCGCATTCGTTAATCTCCTAAGCCTAAAGGAGTATCCGCTCCTTTAGGTACTTATACCCTTATACCCCTATATATCTTATTACTATATAAATCTTTGTACTTATGGGTTTAGGGGTAAAAGTATAAATACCTCTATTGTATTTTTAAAAAATGATACTATGGGCGCTATCAAAGTAATTCTCCCAGATGATTTAGAAGAACAATTCAGAAATGAAGTTTTTAAAAGTAAAGGTATGAAACGAGGAAATATCAGAGAAGTTGTAATTGAAGCAATTACTATGTGGATGGAATCCGAACAAAAAAAGAGGAGTAATGCGGCAAAGAAAGCATGGGAAACAAGAAGGAAAAGTTAATGAAGGAATCTCAGTGGATGTAAAATTACATACGAAATTAAAACACAAAATTATTTCATATTATTTTTCAGGGGGATGGAAAAATGCATTTAAAAGTGGAAATATCTATTCTTTATATTACGTAGATTTATTTGCAGGAGATGGAAGTTGTTTTTGCAGTGAAATTGATCCTGATTTAGAGAAAATCTTACCAAGAACTTTAAGTGAGAGAAATTGGAAACCATCTTACTTTGATTTGATGAGACATGCTGATGATGCAAATTTTAATCTCAAATGTGTATTTAATGATATTAGTGAAAATAATATAAATTCATTAATGCAAGAAATTAAAAATAAAAGATATACGAAATTTATTGAGGGATATTTTAGCAAAAATGCTAATATCAGTTACACAGATATTTTAAAATTAATTGATAAGCCAAATAAGCCGTCCTTATTCTATATAGACCCTACAAATCATTCTCAACTAAATTTCTCTACTGTTGAAGCAATAGCAAAATTTAAGGATGAAAAGTCTGGTAGGATGCCTGAATTAATCATTAATTTAATGCTTAATTCAATATATATGGCATTTAAGAGAGGATTACAAAAAGAGGACGTTGAAAGCATTAATAGGTTTCTTGGTACAAATTATGATAGAAATAAAATAAATGAAATTATTACCGATCCTTTTCAAAAATCTTATAAAATATTATTAAACATTTACCTTGAAAAACTTCAGGAACTTGGATATTATTGTAATTATCATTTGATAAAATCCACCAAAAGTAACGCTCCAATTTATTACTTATTGTTTGCCACATTTAGCAAACAAGTAGATGATTGGTACAAGAATATTAATTCATATGTCCACACTCTTGAAGAAGAATGGATAAAAAAGAATTATGTGATAAAAACAATGTCTGACGCAAAAAAAGATGGTCAGACTTTTTTATTTGATTTTGAATGAATTTATAAAATTCTGTGTAAGTTCTTTTTTACCTTTACTACTGAAAATTTTTTGATTTCTTTTATCAACATATTGATTGTTTCAGACGGAGGTTCATACAATTCATTGTTTTTACTATCGGCACCAATGCTTACAAATTCTGGATTTATTTTTCTTATCCAAGATAAGATTTTCTCTAAATCAAAATCTAAAACGGGTTCGATGGAAATCATTTTTCTTGGATGATCTAATATGACAAAATCTTGAAATCTTTGGTATGTTTTTGGTGCTTGAGAAATTAGGTAATCTCTATTCGTTTCAAGTGTTGTTGCAAGTATATTGTTTTTTGGTATTATATCAAGAAATTCTGCAAATCTCTTAGGATTTTTACTTTGATAAAGGTAGGTGTTAGGATATTTGTTACAATAATTCAGAATGGTACTTATAATCTTGCTTGGAACCCAATGTCCAAAGACATCTGTTGCTGATCCTACAAATATTGTTCTATCTTCACCCAGATCTGTTTTCAATTCGTTCTTAGATAATCGTACATCTCCTTCATATTTTTTTAATCGTCCAAGAAAACTCTTTTTCATATAACAATAACTGCAATCATGTTTGCATTCACCAGCTATTGGATTCCATGTATGCGATACCCATGGGTACATGTTTCCATTTGTGTTGTTTAATCCCATAATCTACTCCCCTTATTATGTCGATTATCATTTATATATTCTAATTTAGGTAAATTAAAAGTAATTTGCTTATTCATATTTTATCTTCCTTTTTTGCATTTTTCACAGTTATCCCATATTCTTTCAGTTCTTCAAAATGATCACCAATCCAATCTTTTATAATAAAATTTGTAACATCTGATTGAGATTTTCCTTTAATATCAATTAGTTGACAGATGACATATTTACTGTATTTATCTAAATAAATGCTAAATCCATTACTTGAAGTCATAATGTGTATACAATGTGTAAACACATTACTATTTAAAAATATTTTGTACAATAAATCGTTAATAGTTGGTACATATAAAATTTCAGTTTAAACCAAGCAATTGTCGTAGTATTGGGAACATCCGTGGATGATTCTGTAAAAACCTCATGAACCACCAACTACTAGATGTTGTTTGTTGGTTCATCGGCATAGTGACCTCAAGATAACCCCACGGGCTTACCTCACCCAAAGTATCCTTAACCTTAGCACTAATGTTATAGGTACCCTTTTCAGTCCATTCATGTGAAAAATAACATACTTCATCAGAGGCACGGGTTCCAACCCAACCACTAGTACCATCTCCCCAATCCACGTAATAGCTAACAGGGTTATTATCAGGGTCGACAGCACGGAATCTATACCAATACTCCTCTCCTACTGCACCGTTGATTGTACCAGATATACTTGGTGCTTCTGGTGGACTGTTTGATTCTACAGGTCCAAAAGCATGGATATAACCTCTATCCGTTTCAAAAGTAGAACCGATATATACAGTTCCATCCTCACCAATTGATGGTGATGAGTCAACCCATGCATCTGAAATCTTTTTCCTCCACCTTTCAGTGCCATTATAGTTAATAGCAATAATCTCACCACCAGCCATATTGCCAATTTCTACACCAATGTAAATAGTTCCATCAGCTGAGATAGCAGGAGAAGACCAACCTGCATAACGATTTACAAAATCAAAACTCCACTTTAGTGTACCATTAGGATAAAATGCACGTAATTTATTAGTTGCGACATAAATAGTTCCATCGTTTCCAATAACGGGAGTCCCAGAAATTCCATAACTTGTACCGACTTTCCATTTCTCTGTACCATTTGGATATAACGCATAAAGAAAATCATCATATGATCCGATATAGATAGTGCCATCAATACCTATTGATGGAGAACCCGATACCCAATCTCCTGTTTTAAAACGCCATCTCAGGGTGCCATTAGGATACAAAGCATATACATAATGATCCTGAGAACCTATATAGATGGTTCCATCGTTTCCAATGGCTGGGGAAGAAGTAATAGCATCTCCAGTCTGATACCTCCATTTCTCAGTACCATCAGGATTAACAGCATGTATCTTTCCACCATCTCCAAGAGACCACAATGTTCCAAAATAAACGGTTCCATCCTCAGCAATAGCTGGAGAAGAAAAGATATTAGCACCATTTGCATTGAACTTCCATTTTTCAGTTCCATTGGAATTAATTGCATAAAGATAGTCACCCCATACACCAACATAAATAGTACCATCTTCATCAATAGCGGGAGAAGAGCCATCAATCACCCCGTCTATTTTGAACTTCCATTTCTCTGTACCATCTGGATAAACTGCATAAAAATAACGATTTCCACCCATTACATAAATCGTTCCATCATTATCAATAACGGGGCATTCTTCCATCCAATCACTTAAAAAGAATCTCCATTTCTCAAGACCAGGATTATCAGCAGTACTGTACTGGCTCTGTCCTGAATGACGTGTGTCGTGACAATACATCGACCAAGGGGAATCCATCGGACCATTAGAAGTAGTTGCAGTTGTCTCCACCATATCCTCGGTATTAACCCATTGTTCCTCTACAGTGTTTGACACACCTACAAAACCAGAAGACAACAATAACAGGACTATCAGGATTGGGATGACATACTTCATCTTTACCATTTCCTCCCATTTATATCTATAGGTGCTTGGGTATATAAATGTTTACAGAACCCCTCTTCATATATAACCTCTGTTGGATAAAAACTAAATACAAGAACCTATATAGATAATTGGGGGAAAGGTATGAACAACTTTATCAAGAAAGGAGTAATAATTGCTGTTATCCTATTGTTTATTTGACTTGCTTTTGCACCGAGTATTAATGCAAAAACCAATTACCCTGTTTTTCGAAAAGAAATAGGTGGGTTTATCAGTTCTATTATCGAATTATCACATGAACCTGAAATATCTGATATTCTAGGTAACTATCGGAAAAAGATGATTAAAACCTACACTTTTAACAGTTTTCAATCTCCTATATCCTCAGGGAAATCCAAAAATTGTTACCAAAATTTACAATTATTCGAATTAGCGAACCAAGACCATATTTCTGAAATAATTAATATAGTAGAACATAATGACGATTTAAGAAAAAAAGTGCAACAACTCTCTTTACATGATATTATTTGCGATTCATTATGGGTTGCATTTATTGGATTTGGTTTGATGGGAAATAGTTTTGAACCAGATATGATAATATTTTGGGTGCTTTGGACAATATTTACTCCTCTTAGTCTCCTCTGCATGGCACTATATTTGTTATTAGATTGCCCACTTGATCCATACCCATAATGATTAAATAATAAACCATATGACATAGGAATGTGAAATAAAATGAATAAGAAAATCCTAATATGTAGTATTATATCTGTGATAATACTTATTCTTGTATCATTCACATCTGTAATTGGATATAGAAGCATAAGTTCTGATGTGAAAGAATCACCCCTATTCACTGTTAGAACCAGTAGAGCAATAAACAAGGAAAGTAATGATTTGAGATGTTATTATTTCGGCAAGGGAGAGGAATACGATTTATCAATTCCAAAACGAGATATTGAAACATCTAGAATTCAAAAGGTTTTAGATATAATAAGTAAGATGAATGACATAGAAATATCTAATCTATTACAGGTTATCCATAATATAAGGTCAAATCCAAATGTTTTGAAGAATTACGACAAAAAAGATATTCTTATAGATGAGACTGTTGAGCCTGTTTCATGTCGTTGGTTTCCAGGATGTTATATTGCGAATATTTTAATAGAAATTGCAGCCTCAATAATTGGATTTATAACAACCCTACTTCATTGTTTTCCTGTTTACCCATAGGGGCTTGTCCAACTAATTTGTGTCCTCGTTAGATGCTGATTCTTCTAGATAAAATCTAAATATTAGAACATCTATAGAAATATATGAGGGAAGGCTATGAAAAAGAAGTTATTCCTTGGTAGTATCCTAGCAGTTGTGATACTTATACTGGTATCATTTACTTCTGCTGTTGGATTTCATAGTGTTAAATCTACTTCTGCGATAAACTCCCCATTGTTTGGTATTAGAACCAGTAGAGCAGTAAACAAGGATAGTAAGGATGTGGTTTGTGATTATGTTGGAAAAGGAGAAGAAAATAGTTTATCAATTCCAAAACGAGATAGTGAAACATCTAGAATTCAAAAGGTTTTAGATATAATCAGTAAGACGGATGATAAGATATTCAATGTATATCTAAATATGTTAATCAATCAAATGCAAAATAATGATAAGTATGATGATGTAAATATCAATGAAGTAATAACTGCTATTCATCAATTAAGGAGTAACAAA
>CP070724.1:1888606-1952867 GCA_020350825.1 Thermoplasmatales archaeon
AATTCAAACGGTATTCTTTTATTCAATAACGCAAATAATAATACTCTTATTGGAAATAAAATAATAGGTTATAATGGTATTGATATTTATTCTACTGGGAATATCATATCATCGAATTTTATTGGTTATGTGAATTATGGTATTTTAATAAGAAGAAATAATAATACTATCTCGGAAAATACTATACTTGAGTGTGATTTTGGTATTAAGATAAATTCTCATAGTAACATAATTAAAAATAATAATATCCATGAGAATGCTGAAGGGATATACCTATCAAGTAGAGATAATACTATTCAAGGGAATATAATAACCTATAATTCGATTGGTATAGAGATAGTAGCATCTGATAACATAATAAAATTAAATAGAGTTGCTATAAACAGAATAGGATTTCTTATTGAGCAAGTTTCAGATAATATCATCACTAAAAACAATATTTATCTTAATTATTTCATGACAGCACATTTTTCATATACTGGACCTCGTCATGACAATGATTGGATTAGTAATTACTGGGGAAGACCAAGATTTCTCCCAAAAATAATCCGAGGAGTTACAGGAATACCATTTAGGCAGGGTTATTTAATGATTATACCTGTTTTTGATTTTGATTTCTCTCCTGCAAAAGAACCTTATGACATCTCGTCACCAGAGGTGTATAGTTAGAATGAATAAAAAGATACTATTAGTTTCTATTATATCCGTAGTTATACTTATTCTTGTATCATTCACATCTGTAATTGGATATAGAAGCATAAGTTCTGATGTGAAGGTTTCTCCATTGTTCAACATGAGAATAAGTAGAGCAATAGATAGAGATAGTAAGGATATAGTTTGTGATTATGTTGGAAAAGGAGAAGAAGGCAATTTATTCATTTCAAAACGAAATGTTAGAATGGCATCATTTCAAAAGGGTATAAATATCATTAATAAAATGGATGACAAGGTATTCAACGAATTCGTTATACGAATTATCCTACGCCTGAAAAACCAAGAGGGAATGACTGGTAAAGAAACATCAAATATATCACAGGCTCTACAGAATATTAGAAGGAATCCAAATGATTTAAAGTATGATAATACGAAGAATATTCTTAATACAATTATAACCTGTGTAGACACTTTAGATTTTATTACATCTTTTCAATTTCCATGTATTATTTTAACTATAATTTCAATTTTATGGGAACTTTATAGTTCTATATTTGCATGGATTACGAGTTATACTTGTTATAACCTTCCTACCGAAGGATGTTATTGCATTGCAGTCTAAAATACCTTCTTTAGATTCAAAACAGATTCTTCTGGGCTAAAAACCAAAAAAAATATTAGCAGTAAATATTATTTTAATCACTCTCTAACGCATTTTCTTTTTAATTTCTTTTTGTTACAGTTGTTGCAATAAAATTCTTACAGAAAGATTTAAACCTAGAAAGTATATATTTACTTAATCTTATTTTATTACTTAAGGGAGGTAAAGCAGGAAATGAAAGATAATATAGGAAGGAAAGGACTTGTTCTTGGAATAATATTATTGTTTGTTGGAGCTGGTGTCATTCCATCAACTGTTAGTGTTATAGAGGAAAAGATAGCCTTTACTAGTTCAATCTCTCCTGGGTATATTCAGGGTTTAATAGATAATGCATCAGATGGCGATACAATATATATCCCTAATGGTACGTATTATGAGAATATTATTATCAACAAAACAATTAGTCTTATTGGAGAAGATGAGAATACCACAATTATTGACAGTGGTGGGACTGTTGGAGATGTTGTATACATTTCTGCTGATTGGGTGAACATCAGTGGATTTACAATACGAAATGGTTTGAATGGAATTGAAATAGAATCAAATTACAGCACTATTCACAACAATATGATTTTTAACAACTATTGTGGGATATACCTTGTTGGTACCAGTTATAACAATATCAAAGAGAACAGTATCACTTCTAACAAGGGTAATGGTATATCTGTAGTTAATAGCTATTATAATACAATTAAAGGAAATACTATCACCTCTAACACTGATAATGGTATATCCCTTCGCCTTTCTGATTACAACACTATCATTGGTAACACAATATCTAATGAAAATAATGGTGTATATGTTGGTGGTTCAAATGAGAACAATATATCAGGTAATATCATCTCGGACAATAAATATGGTGTGTTAATTAGGTTTTTAATAATTTGGCAACATGCTTTTTTATCTCGTAATAACACAATAACAAAAAATAATTTTCTTGGAAATAGACCACACGCTTATTGTGGAGGTGATTGGAGTAATAAATGGATAGGGAATTATTGGAATAGACCTAGAACATTACCAAAACTCATTTTCGGATTAATTTTTATAGGTTTTTACGGTTTTGTAGGTATAGTAATTGCTATACCATGGATTAGTTTTGATACAAAACCAGCAAAAGAACTATATGAAATAGGAGTGTAATAGAATATGAAAAAGAAAATAATTATTGGAAGTATAATAGCAGTTGTAATACTCATTTCAGTGTCGTTTACAGGCGTAGTAGGATATAGTAGTGTTAAATCTAATTCTAGAAAGGCATCACCATTGTTTAGTGTGAGAACCAATAGGGCGATAGGTGAAGAAAGTAAGGATATTGCTTGTGATTATGCTGGAAAAGGAAAAACAACTCTGATTACAATTCCAAAAAGGGATGATAGAGTGGTATTGACACAGAGAGTTATTGATAGTATAAGAACGATGGATGATGAAACATTAGAGAGATTCATTGCATCTGTTATTGACTCTGCAAAAAAGGACAAAAAGTTTAATGATATAAACCCCAGTAGAATCAGAGAAGCACTCTTTCAGGTTAGAAATAACGATAAACCAATACCAATATTAGATATGCATACAGATAACAAATATCCATCAATCGCAAATTGTAGTACATTTGGTGGTGGGCTTAATGGTTTTCTTAAATGTATATCACAGCTATTATTCTTAATCTTATTTCCATTCATATTCATCGTAGAGATATTGTGTGCAATTGTACCTCCACGTCCTGGAACATGGATCCTTTGTCCTTCTCAACCCACCATTTAAGGAATCATAGATTCTTCTAGGCTAAAAACATTTATATTAGAACATATATAGAAATATGAGGGAAGGTAATGAATAAGAAGATATTAATAGGTAGTATTGGAGCCGTTATTATACTCGTTCTGGTGTCATTTACAGGTGTAGTTGGTTATCAAACCACTAAATCTACTACTATTACTAGAGTATCACCATTGTTTAAAGTAAGAACTAATAGGGCTATAGGTGAAGAAAGCAAGGAAATTAGTTGTAAGTATGTTGGTAAAGGAAATACGTTACCATTTCCAGAACGGGATGATAAAACGGTAGTGGTTCAGAAAGTTGTTGATAGCATTAGAAAAATGGATGATGAAGCATTTGAGAAATTCATTGCATACATAATTAACCATGTACAAAAGGATAAAAGATTTAATGATATAAATCCTGAAGAAATAAGAGAAACATTTAATCTACTTAGAATTAGTGATAAACCAATACCAATGTTCGATGCTGAAACTAATAGTAGACTTTCGGTCCGTACTTGTTTTACATGTACGTGTCCATTTACATTTGGTCATGGGATTAAAGGGATTCTTGTCTGTTTTATTATTATTCCACTCTTAGGCATCTATATTCAACTATTACAATTGTTTACGGCAGCATTATGTTGATAAATCATAGAAAATGGCATTTTTACCATAGTGTGTGCGACATGAATTCATTATTATGTTGAACAGCCATGAATTAAAAATTATTACAAATCATAGATTCTTCTGGGCTAAAAACCAGATAGATGATGATTTCCCTCAGTTTCTCACGTTAAGGATTTGTCACTATATGTAGTGATTCTTAGACTATCGAATAACTATATATGACGTATAATGAAGGAAATGGGTATTCTGCGTGCGTTACCCCTAGATATATAGCCACATAATAGGTCTTACACACACTAATCTATCACACACATCTATTTATGCCCCTAGATGTGATGTTATTATATATAATACGAAAACCAGATTGCCCCTCCTGTTGAGTTTTGTCCTGTTCACTTTTATGGCACTTTTCTCCTTATAATCCGTTCACTTTTCTATGGGGGTATCTAATTTACCAGAAATATTTAAGATATCTGTTGTGTTTGAGATGATTAGATTAGGTAGGTAAATGATTAGAAGCAAGACTATTCGTAAACTGGGAATTATTACCTTGATAATAACATCTGTTTTAGTATTTCTGTTTATCATCCTACCTATGATGATTCTACCCCCTTATCCTGCACCTTTGTTTAGAATTATTAATTTCGATGATATGAATCACACCGTTAGTGTTGAAATATTTGATTCTAATAATACCTTGCTTTACAATGAGACGTTTGATGTTAGTGCCGATGATTCAATTAGTATTGACAGAGGTTTTGATTGGTGTCCAAAGAGTAGATTCTGGTTTTATTCAATGAATGAAGGGAATTTTACCTTCAACGTCACGCTAGATAATGCCTATAATGTTTCTCATTTTACTGTATTGCAGCCATCTAAATCAGTTTGGATAGATGTGTTTTTGAATGATAGAGCTCCTTTAGAGGTTGGTGATGTCTATCGAGATTAATCATCTTTTAGTATTAATATCCCCATGACTTTGTCATATATCTGTTTAAGATCCTCTGGAGATTGAGCGTTATAGTGCATGAGGTCCACATCATTTCTAAGGCTATGCCCCATGAGGATTTTCTTGATGGATGTTGGTCCTCCACGCCTGTCCCACTCCTGACTGAAGAACTTGCGGAGGTCTTTTACTCTCAATGGTATCTTAAGAAAGACTCGTTTGATACTTGTTTGGGCAAATAGTGTAGTAATTGTATTATCATTTTCAAAGTGAGTAAGATATTCAGATAGTGCCTGTTGTGCTTGCTCCGTAATAAAGGTGATTCTGCTCTTCTTTGTCTTTGTTGTTTGTCCATTTTCTGGATTGTGATTAATGTAGATAATCCTATTTTTAACATCAATATCGTTTGTAGTTAACTGATATATTTCTTGTGGTCGCATTCCGGAAGAGGTTCCAAGGAGTATCATTGCTTTATATTGTAAAAATCTATTATTTCCTCTAAGTTGTCGAATTGTTTCATGTATAAGTTCTTGTGATATTCTTTTTGGATAATAAATAGGGTCTGCTGGTGGTTTTATATCTTTTGACCAATCTATCTTTAGGTAGGTAAGAAACTTAAGTATTTGATAGAGTTGTTTTCGATAATACGATATTGAATTATTTTCTTTTATTTGCTTAAAGTATTGGAGACTTTTTCCTTTATCTATTGAATAATCAAGGTGTGCTAGATAATTAGTCAGAAATCTTTTTACTTCTTTGATGTGCCCATATGTAACACCACTCAATTCAACAGTATCAAGATATTCATTTAGTCTATCATCAGGCACATTGATAACCCTTGACATGGCGGAGGTCGAGAGTTCAAATCTCTCCGAGCCCACTTTTGAGGACGGGTTTTTATGACATTATTTTATTGTATATCTTCTAAAAGCCCTCACCATGTTTTACTACACTTATACTTAGATTTCTTACATCTCGTTAAAAGGTGATTTTTCGCCTCTGCTTGTAGTATAAATTGCAACGGCCCAACAAGATGCCTTTGATGAGTTGCAACTACATTTATTCTTTATATAGATGTTCATCTTGTGAGTTTCTGTAATTGGAAGTACCTTAATACTTTCATGATTGCAATCAATTTTATAGCAATTCTGTTCTGATTTTAGATAAAAACTCGGTAAACTCTTATAACCTTCGAAGTAGACTATGTGCTTATCCCTCCCAGATTCATCATAAATATCCCAATGATGCTCCCTGCCATTTAGAATAATGTGTAAACTAGATGGAGTTGATGATTGAGTTATAGGAACGACTTTTATCCAACACTTACCGTCTTTTCGAATCATCCCGAAATCTATGTCATTTATTGTGATATTGAACCTAGTGTATTTTTCAGCCATCTTTTCCTCAAATTACAATTTCATTTATTATTTTCTTAATTTTTCCTCCTCCTCTTTTCTAGATGCTCCCAACCTTTTTCATCACACATCTACAATTACCTTCCTAAACCATAATTTTATAACACATATCTCTTTAACAAAGGTACATCATGTCTCAGATCGCAAAAGTGTGCAGTTGTAATAGGCGTACATCCAGCATCCTTTTCCTGGATGTAAAATGTCTGTATTTTCATAGTTTTGATTGGTTGCATTCCATTCATAAATAAAACCAAGAATAATACTATTGTTTATCGCTTCCTGACAGGTATATTCCGTTCCATTATAGCATACTGTAAGATTTCCTTTGTGCACCGGGTTATCATCAGGTAATCCTACAATATTCCAATTGATGAGAAGATCTGTAATGTAGTTATCATTTTCAAAGTTGCTAGTTCCTTGTGTTAAAAGTTCACAATCATAATATGCGTACATCCAGCAACCATATCCAGGATCAATTGCATCTATTGATTCATAATTCTGGTTACTTCTGTTCCATTGATAGATATATCCAAGAATGATATCATCGTTTTCTGCCTCCTGCCAAGTATACTCAGAATCATTATACTTCACAATAATATCTGTTTTATTAACTGATTGATTAAATGGCAACGACACAAAATTCCATTCTGATTGTACATTTGATATTTGTAAAAGATCTGAACATTTTTGTATAGTGGCACGAAAATCATCAATACCTGCTTCAACAACAGATGCGTCATTGAGATCTGAGGCTTCGAATCGAACTTTAACCTGACTCGTTGGTGCGACAAAATTTCCAATCATAAAGCTATATTCGTTCCATCCTACAGGAATTGGAGTTTGAGGTCCAATTGTCTCAACCAACGTCCAATTTGTACCATTATCGTTTGAGACATAGACTTTAAATAGATCGTTGTTTGGATCGGCTCCAAAGTTGTTAATATACCATAAGGCATATTCAATTTTAGCGTCGATGCCTTCACTAAGATCCATAGATGATGAAATCAACCACGTGATCCCACCATCAACATCAGAATTACCGTCTTCATTGTCTGTTAGATAACATTTGCCAGAGCCATCGTAATCGGTTGGTGGATCACCACGATCTCCACCGCCGATCGGAACCCCTCGCTCCCACTCCCCATCAGTAAGATTTGGATCATTTAGTACAGTCCAGCCAAGATCAGTCTCAAAATTATTAGCAAATACAGGATTAAATTCTCCAACAAGAGAAGAGTAATTATAAATAGGTGCCAAGGTTGGATTGTATTTTGCTCCACTAGAGTTACCTGCTGCACTAAAATAATATTCAGGAGTGTCACCACAGGCTGCTGGTGGCAATGTGGCCTCATACAGATCACCACCCACGGATACCAGTGTTGAGTTGAAATACATTCCATCATCATAACGATAATGAAGTTTTCCTGTCCCTGGAATATAAGTGTCATTGATTTCTTCAATCTGTACCGTGATATTTGTAGATATGCCTGGAGTAATGATCTCTGGAATACCATCGGGCAGATTTATCTTAATTAATGAACTGGCGGAATAATTAACATAGCAGGCAGCATAACCAATACCAGAACAACCATATGGAATACGCATATACCCTCCATCTTCCCCCCAATTAGTACCCCATGAGTTACGCATGAACCAGACACCGTTAGCACCTTGGTTATCATCCCAACCTACTAGTACGACTGCATGATTGATTTCGCCGCTTACGCATCCGTTGAAAATCCCACCAATATAACTTTGCATAGCTGAATTTGCATGTACTGCAACAGACACCGGACCATAGTCCATGATCGCTTGCTTTATGTTGCTAACAGGTGGGATACTGTTGTCATCGCCAATATAAGCCCAGTCGTCAATCAAATAATCGTGCGGATATGGGCAATTACATGGGGCAGTAGTTGCTGTATATGAAAAATATTGTTCTAACACTGCTCCAGTACCGCCACAAGGATCTGTCTTCCACAGATGATAGTCGTGGGCCCACCAGCCTCCATCACAGTCCCATCCATCAGAATTGCAACTGACAAGCCACTGTTCGGATAGATTCGTTTCTACACCATCCTTTATCAGTATGTTACATTCAAGCGGACCAACTGTGCCGAATGCCCAGCAGCTTCCACAAGAAGCTTGATCCTTAACGGGAGTACAACCATTAAAATCACGCCAATCAAAATAATCTGGTAGATTGCGATTGGGTGTACATGGATCAAATTTAGCCTCAATCCACCAGTTTTCTGGTTCTACTAATCCACATAGTTCATCTAACGAATACTTTGTAGCAGAGTTCTCACCCACAGTGAATGTCCATTCTTCGATTTCTACTTGTTTACGTAAAGCAGTAATATCTGCACTAGAAAGCCCCTCAGAGGGAGTTCCTCCATCAATATCCATCTTGATAAGGCTCACAAAATGATTAAACCTTTCATGTACATTCATAGATAGCTCAGGTATGTTACAATCGCAAGCGCTTACGTTGTTTGCCATTATAAGCGAAATAATAACCAACGTAACCGTTAAAAAGTTCACAAAGAAATTATTTTTCTGCATGTTTTTTCTTCATGTATCAAAATGTTATCAGATAATTTAAATGTTTTGTTAAAAATATAAAGAATGTGGATTTTTTAGATTATACATTGAATTGGTTCATCAATGGATATCTATCCTGATTGTTTCCACCAGATATGTTATATGGAATATCCCCTATTCCATCACTATCATTATCTAGACCTGTGTAATCATCCCAATAATTTCCAAAACTACCATTATCCCATTGATTAACGACATCATCGCGTGCGTTCCATTCACTATTTTGTTTAAATGTATTATAATATATAATGTTATTTCCTGCCCCACAGCATAAATACATCCCTCGTTTGTTCATAGCTACTATATTATTAAAAACCTTATTATTATCTGAAGCTTTTATTCGCATACCATAAAAATCACAATAAGAAACAGTGTTACCAAAAATGATATTAGTTTCTGAAACAGATAAATAAATGCCGTATAAACCACTTAATGATATGTTATTTTTTGAAATATTATTATTATCTGAGTGACGTGTAGCAATACCATACCAATTATTTGAAACAGTGTTCCAAGAAACATCATTATTTTTTGTATCCTCCCCGATATTGACACCTTTATAATTATTCAAGATGATATTATTTGAAATGGTGTTATATGACGCGTTGATGCTAATTCCTACTGTATCTGAATCAGTGGTACCAATACCAATTATTTTTAACTCTTTGATTGTACAGTTATCTGCCTCAATAAAAACTATATTATTTTGATTGATTTTATTGGTATTTTGAAAATCAATAATTGTTTTATCTTTGCTTGCACCTATGAGATTTATTGATTTGTTAATTATCAGTGTTTCATAATAAGTTCCATTATGTACAAAGATTGTATCTCCATCAGATGCATCATCAATAGCTTTCTGTATTTGCGTATAATCTGCTCCTCCATCATCATCAACATAAATCAACTTTGGGTTCTCTTCAATGCACCCACTAAACATTACAATTAATAATAAAACTGTAAATCCTACTGTTAATATTCTTACTTTCATACTTTTTACAATTCCGAAATAAATTCTTATCTTATAAGCCTACTTTTATTATAAATAATTAACTTATGATAAATCCATTTTAAATCGTTCCTTCCCTAAAAATATATATGATATCTCCTCACCACACAATAAATATATAATCTAAAATCCTTATAATTTATGGTACAAAACTTTTATAATAAAATTTAGTACTAACGAAGTTGTTAAGTTATTTTAAATTTCGCTGAAATTTTTCATTAAGATCCCTCATTTTATTTGCTATGTGTTCGATAGTTATCACAATGTTGAAATAGAACTCACTATTACCCCCCCTTCGTGAACGACAGCGCTTTATTTAAAACTGATACATTATCAAAGCTCGATATGCAAACTCAAGGTGTTAAAACACTACTTGGTGAACCAAAGAAAGCTGTCATTAAGCTTGCTATCCCAATGATAATAGCAATGTCTGCACACACCATATATAATCTTGTTGATGCCCTATGGGTTTCCGGTTTTGGTGCAGATTTTTTTTCTGCAACTGATGTTCCAGATATTGGCACTGGTGCACTCGCTGCAGTTGGTTTTGTTCTGCCTTTTTTTATGATGATCATGTCAATTTCTACAGGAATTGGCATAGGGGGAGGATCTGCAATATCTAGACGAATTGGTGCTAAGGATAAAGAAGGCGCAGATAATATTGCAATACATTCGATCATAGTTATATTGTTAATTGCAATAATTTTTTCAATTCTGCTTTATATTTTTGCAGATAGGATCTTTATTTCGATTGGCGCTGAGCAAACTGCTAACATGGCAATATCCTATGGTAGAGTAATTTTCGCTGGCGGTATTGTTATATTTTTCACAAATGTTGCATATGCAATTCTTAGGGGAGAAGGGGATGCAAAAAGAGCTATGTATGCTATGATGTTTGGCGCTGGTTTGAATATTGTATTGGATCCGATATTTATTTACATATTTGGCCTTGGTGTTACAGGTGCGGCTTATGCTACTGTTCTATCGATGGGTATAACTTCAACAATACTGATATATTGGTTGTTCTTCAGAAAGGACACATATGTATCATTCAAATTTCATGATTTCAAGTTCAGTAAAGATATTTTAAAGGATATTTTTAGGGTCGGTCTACCCGCATCATTTCAACAATTATCCATGTCATTCACGATGCTTGTTATCATTATCATTATCAATATTGCGGGCGGCGGTGAAGATGGAGTTGCGATTTATAATACTGGTTGGAGAGTAGCAATGATTGCAATACTGCCTCTTCTAGGTTTAGCAACTGCTGTAACATCTGTAACGGGTGCGGCTTATGGGGCACGTTCATATGAAAAATTAAACACGACATATATGTATGCTATTAAGATCGGTCTTATTATCGAAATCTTTATAGGAATAACAATATTTGTAATAGCACCTTTAATAACAGCAGTTTTTACAACGACTCCTGATGCAGTTAGAATTCAAAGCGATCTTGAAATTTTTTTAAAAATTACCTGTTTATTTTACCCGGGGGCTGCCTTTGGTATTGCATCATCAGCTATGTTCCAAGGAACAGGAAAAGGAATTTACGCTCTCATTACAACCCTGCTAAGAACTATAGTACTTTCCATTGTTCTTTCATTGATATCCACCTATTACTTTAACGCAGGGATCATAGGAATATGGTGGTCCCTAGTAACTGCTAATCTAATTGGATCAGTCATATCATTCGCATGGGGAAAGATTTACATTCACAAACTCCAGATTTTAAGACAATCTACCTAAGGATAAATATTAAATCATTAAACGTTGATTATCGATATAGTGATGAACGAACCTTTTCTGAGCTTATAAGGCTATGATGAAGATCTTGAGTGCTGAAAAATCATTATCTACTAGATATGCTTACTAAGCATATTGGCAATTTTCTCTAAAAAAACAGCGTCCTGAGTGTCAAACGCATCTGTAATATCAGAATCTATATCAATTTCTCCTATTATTTTATCATTCTTCTTTATTGGAACGACAATCTCAGATCGTGTTGAAGCAAAACATGAAAGATATCGGTTATCTGTAGAAACATCAGTAACTAATTCAGTTTTACCAGTTTTGGCAGCAGCTCCACAAATACCTTTTCCTATAGGTATTTTCGTATGTTCTGTAGGATGCATACCTTTCCAAGGACCAAGTATCAAATTATTTCCTTTTACGAGATAAATACCGATCCAGCTGTATTTAGCAAATTTTTCATATAGAAACTCTAGACAATTCTGTAACAAGTGAGAAGGATCGCTTTCCGAAATAATTTTTTTAATTTTCTGTTCTGCAATATCGTAATCCAAAAAACATCACCTCTAATAATCCAAAAGACTTGTTTGTGTGTCTTCTGGACCTAAAGATACAGTAATTGCTTCTCCTTCCTTTGGAAGTTTTATTGTTCCGTATTGCCCCCCGCCACCTGGTTGAATGATGACTTTGTTTTCACGAAATGCTTGTATTGCCTCAGTAATAGCTGGCGCGGTAACCCTAGCAATATCATCAATATTTACATCAAGTAATACGTTTATCTCACTCCCAAACACAGATATTAGCTCATTCCATCGTTTAGTTACTGATTGTGTAAACGGGTTATGTTGCCCCACAGCTTTCGTAATGATCTCAGCCAGGGGAATAAGATGAACATATAAAGGTCTGTGATCAGGATGTTGTAATTCTTTAAAGTTAGCTCTCTCATTGATTCTATCTTTTACTCCTTTCTTTATTCGTTTCCCGCATCTGCACTTCCATCGTCTTCGCTGTGCTTCTTCAAGCGTATAATGGGTATAACACGAGCTGCATGCTGACTCATGGTATTTACCTTCCTGAGGTGGCAAACCAACATTTAAAATAAGTTTATTTTCTCCTGTTCTAAGAATGGCTTTCTTAATTTCATCAAACGTAGCGTCGTTTACTTCGAATCGATTAAATTCTCGTGCTAACCTCACTGGATGTGGGCTATGGCAATCAGAATTGGTTAAAAATGTTAGGCGGTGTAATTCTTGTATTTTATCTGCAAAGTCAGTATCAGCACTAAGCCCTAACTCAACAAATGATACATAATCAGCAAGATCACCATAGCATTCCTTTAGAGAATCATAATATGCATACATGGCAGTCCATGGAGTAAACGCATGAGCAGGACCAATCAGGGCATCAACATCCCTTGCAAGTTCTGCTAGTTCCTCCCCATTCATGTCAACATTTGGCCTGCCATCACTTTCAAGATTTTTTGATTTGGGCTTAATTCTTTCTTTGAAATCCTCAACGGTAGAAAAACTAGGAAAATACATCAGGTGATGAACTCTACGTAGACCTTCTATTTCGGTGCTGAGTATAAAACGTGGGCCATTAAACTCAAAAGTACCTTCTTCAACGACACTGCACTGTTTTATTTCTCTTATCCAACCACTATGCAAACAATCCCCGGTAGCTAAAAGCTGTATTCCTTTGAGAGGAGCTTTCAAAGAGAGTGATTCGATATTCATTTTTTCACTTGTAGCACCTGAAAAACGAGAATGAATGTGCAAATCAGCGTTAATAATCATAAAACTCCTCATTTCTTATATGCAGAAAACTGTTTTAGTATTAACGAATGTAAATATAGTTAAATCAATATTTACTTTTCTTTCCTCTTCTTATCCTCTTCGGTTACGAGCTCTTCTAACTTTGGTTTTTCTTCAGGTTTCTCAGATTTATCCTTTATTTCTTTACGTTTTTTCTCAATGATTTTACTTTCGAAAAAGGATGTGTTAGCATTAAACTCCAAAAGACCAGATATGATCAGTATGATACCAGAAATAATGAGCAAATATCCGCCTAAACTAAAACCCCATTGCAGCTCTACCTGACCTTCGACTTCAGGAATTGAAACAATTTGTTGTCCTACAAAAGGAGATCCTGAAATAGCACCTATAACTTCTCCAATATCTATGCTTGCATCACCAGTATCTGCAAAAGATTCAAATGGAATCGCACTCAAAGCTAATATGATAATAACTATTAAAATAATAGGTATGAAAAGTCTGATTCCACGATATACATACTTTTTACCCAAATTTTTACTGTGCGCAACCCCTATTGAAGCGATTATGAGAAATAGTAGACTTATAGCAATTAAAAGTGAAAAGGGAACGGTAAATGAACCCATAGGAATAGTACCTGTTAAACCTGGAACTTGCACCTGAATACCATTTATTCCATCAATTGTCATCATATTTGCCATACCATGAGTTTCATAACCACTAATTCCAATGTCGGTAGAAATTTCATACCATGGATTAATAAGTGAAAATATCGCAATGATTATACCAACAATACAAAGTATATTCCCTATACTCTTTGCATTAAGACCATCGATATAAAGCATTGAAAGAATTCGTGGGCCAAGACCTGTTTTTTTATGACGTCTATAAATGCGAAACAGAAGTACACAAAGAATCACAATAGTTAATATGATAAAAATAATAACAAAATTGTAAAGTATCAATTCCAAAATAAATATATTGTTGTCCGCCTGCACAAGACCATCTCCCCAACCAAGAGGATCACTCCACATAGCTCCATCTTCCCGAAACATAGGGCCATTTGGGCCGGCCTGCCCAAGAAGTGCTGCCTCTGCTGCCTTATCTTCAGTGGTACCATACTCTCCCCATCGACCTGCAAAATTAAGCCATGATTGATTCGTAAGCATAACGAGATTATAATCTGTTAAAGTAATTATTTTCCCGTTATCTCCGACAAGGTCATTTGCAACTCCAACTACTCCCGAATATGATCGGAGATAATTTGCATGACTGCCACGTGAAACATATACATTTATACTATCGCCATTTTTTTCCACTTGGTCCCATGTTGCTTTCTGTCCACCATGATGTTGACTGTACATAACATGCGTTGGTGTCCCAGCAGCGAGAACAACCTGAACCATCTCCCAATCGCCTTCATGTTGATTCTGTGTTCCTTTATTAAAAGCATAAAACATCCAATATTGTATAATCGTTCTAGCACCAGTTGGATATACACGAACATATACTGTATAGCCTATGGTATTCATTTTGCTCTGATAATCATTAATGATGTTATCATCACCCACTGAACCTATCTGGTTATCGAGATAATGGTTCTCTGATGTATTCATTGCAATGCTCTCAGCAGTAGGTGAGGTTTCATAATTGTCAGAATCAACTTCATAGAGATACGAATTTTCAATATGATATGATATATCAACAGGAAAACTTTTTTCATCTTTTTCAAAATAAAAGGTTGGGGCATATTGTTGTGCGATATCCTCATCAGCTGCATCAGCTATTTCGACAAAATTTCCAAATAATAGGGAAACGACAAAAATCGCAATAATAAATACAATTTTATATTTCAAAGTCTCCTCCAAAAAAGTTAATCCCAATATATTATTTAATTGTTACCAAAAAAAGTAAAAAATTTCATTGTGTAAGGTATTTCAATGGGTAATAATATCCCTTTAAAATTTATAGTTTTTTTACCTTCAAACAGTAACATTTATTAGCATCTACTCCATATGAATAATAACTAAATTTCAAGTTGGAGATGGGATAAAAAAATTCCTGAAAAAATTAGGCGAATTAGTGTATGTTTTCAATCATAAGTGAAGGGTTATGACCAAAGAAAAAACTGAAAATAAAGATAGTTACAATATTGATACAATACAGGTCCTAGAGGGGCTTGCAGCCGTAAAGAAGAATCCAGCTATGTACATAGGTAGTACAGAGGAAAGAGGGTTACATCATCTGGTCTACGAGGTGGTTGATAACGCCATTGACGAGGCACTTGCTGGATATTGCACCAAGATCGGGGTTTCTTTAAACAAGGATGGATCAGTAACTGTTTCAGATGACGGTAGAGGAATACCTGTATCATTGCATAAAAAATATAAAAAATCAGGTGTAGAGCTTGTCATGACGACTCTCCATGCTGGAGGGAAATTTGACAGTCAGGCATACAAAGTATCTGGTGGTTTACATGGCGTTGGTGTATCTGTTGTTAATGCACTTTCTACATGGTTAGAAGCCAAGGTTCGAAGAGAGGGAATAGAATACTATCAAAAATACGATCATGGCAATGCAATAGAACCGTTGAAAAAAATTAGTAAATCAGAAAAAAACGGTACAATCATTACTTTTCTTCCTGATCCAAACATATTTGAAACAACAGAGCTAAATTACGAAACTATAGCAGCACGATTAAAAGAAATGGCGTTTCTCAATGCAGGATTACAAATAGATATTAACGATAAGCACAGTGGAAAAAATGAGACATTTAAATTTGATGGAGGTATCCGCGAGTTTGTTCAACATATTAACAGAAATAAAACACCACTTCATCCGAAACCAATATATCTTTGGGCTGAGAAAGAAGACGTTGAAGTAGAGATAGCGATTCAATATACCGATGGCTATACGGAGAATATTTTCACATTTGCTAATAATATAAATACCCACGAAGGGGGCACTCATCTTTCTGGTTTCAAAGGTGCACTTACAAGAGTTCTTAACGATTATGGTAGAAAGAATAAACTATTTGATATTGAGGATTTTAGCTTAAGTGGAGAGGATTGTAGGGAAGGGATCACTACTGTCATTTCATGTAAAGTGAGAAATCCCCAATTTGAAGGACAAACAAAAACAAAACTTGGTAACTCTGAAGTTCGTGGAATTGTCGAGAGCTTGACAAATGAAAAACTAAGTGAGTTCTTTGAAGAAACACCCACTGTTGCACGAACCATTATTGAAAAAGCAATAACCGCAAGTCGTGCTCGTGATGCAGCTAGAAAGGCACGAGAATTAACAAGAAGGAAGGGGCTTCTTGAATCGTCTGCCCTCCCCGGAAAACTTGCTGATTGTTCAAGTCGAGATCCTAGCAAAACAGAGCTATATATTGTAGAGGGAGATTCTGCAGGGGGAAGTGCTAAGCAGGGAAGAGATAGAGAGTTTCAAGCAATTCTACCATTAAGAGGAAAGATACTAAATGTTGAGAAAGCTCGTATGGATAAAATATTGAAAAATAACGAGATTCTTGCCTTAATAACTGCTATAGGTACTGGAATAGGAGAGGAGTGTAACATTGAAAATGCTCGATATCACAAGATAATTCTAATGACAGATGCTGATGTTGATGGAGAACATATTAGAACATTATTACTCACGTTTTTTTTCCGTTATATGAGATCGCTTATTGAGGAAGGATATCTTTATATTGCGCAACCTCCGCTCTATAAATTAAGTAAGGGGAAACAAGTTGCCTATGTATATTCTGATAGAGAACGGTTAGAAAAAATGAAAGAAATGGGTGAAACGGGTGTAAGTATTCAGCGTTATAAAGGCCTTGGAGAGATGAATCCAGGACAACTCTGGGAAACAACGATGGATCCAGATAATAGAATGACAGTAAAGGTGACGGTTGATGATGCTGTTGAAGCAGATGAACTATTCACTATTTTAATGGGTGAAAAAGTGGAACCTAGAAGAGAGTTCATAGAAGTCCATGCAAAAGACGTTGTTAATCTTGATATATAGGTGACATGTAATGACTGAAGATGAATCCGTTAAAAAAGAATACATTCGTGCGATTGAATCTGAGATGAAACGTGCATTTATTGATTATTCAATGAGCGTTATAATGAGTCGAGCTCTTCCGGATGCACGAGATGGGTTGAAACCTGTCCATAGGCGAATTTTGTATGCGATGAATGACATGGGTTTAATCCATGAAAAACCTTATAAAAAATCTGCAAGAGTTGTCGGTGAAACACTTGGTAAATATCACCCACATGGAGATCAAGCAGTCTATGATTCTATGGTGCGAATGGCACAAAATTTCTCTTTGAGGTATCCGCTTATTGATGGTCAAGGGAATTTTGGCTCTGTAGATGGAGATGCAGCTGCAGCTATGCGCTATACAGAAGCACGGATGTCAAAGATTGCAAAACTTATGCTTCAAGATATCGATAAAGATACAGTGGAATGGATTGATAATTTTGATGGCTCATTAAAAGAACCTGTGATGCTGCCAGCCAAACTACCGAATCTGCTAATCAATGGAGCATCAGGGATAGCAGTTGGTATGGCAACAAACATGGCCCCACACAATATCTCAGAAGTAATAGAGAGTACTATTGAATTGATAGATAATCCAGAAATATCTCCCGCAGATTTGATGAATACTATCCAAGGTCCAGATTTTCCGACGGGTGGGATCATCTATGGAAAAGGGGGGATATTAAGTGCTTATTCAACAGGTAGAGGACTTGTACGCATTCGTGCACGAATGCATATCGAAGGAGAAGAAAAGAAGAAAATTATTGTAACTGAGTTGCCTTACCAGGTAAACAAATCAAATCTTTTGAAAAATATTGCAGAATTAGTAAAAAACAAAAAAATCGAAGGAATTTCTGATCTTCGAGATGAAAGTGACAGAAAAGGTATGCGCATTGTAATCGATCTAAAACGCGATGCTATTGAGGATGTCGTAACTACTCAATTGTTTAAACATACTGACCTTCAGACAACATTTGGAATTCTGAACCTTGCTATAGTTAAAGGAGAACCAAAGATACTTACGTTAAAAGAAATCATTCAGCAATATATTGAATACAGGATAGAAGTCATCACTCGCCGTACAACTTATGATCTTAATAAGGCTAAGGAGAAAATGCACATACTTGAGGGATTGATGATTGCACTCAAAAACATTGATGAAATCATTAAGATAATCCGGGGAAGTAAACAACCTGAAGAAGCTAAAGAACAGCTTATGAAACGCTTTAATTTTTCTGATAAACAAGTGAAAGCAATTCTTGATATGCGGTTACAAAAGCTAACCGGCATGGAAATAGAGGCTGTTGAACGGGATCATAATGAAACAAAACAATTAATAGAACGACTGGAAGAACTTCTTAGCGCCAAACAAAACATCCTTAACGAGATTAAGCGAGAACTTCTTGAGATCAAAGAAAATTTTGGAGATGAACGTCGTACCGAGATTGTTGAAGGCGAAATAGATATTGAGGTTGAGGATCTTATCCCTGTGCAAGATGTGGTTATAACTATTACTGACAGCGGTTACATTAAACGCATTCCAACTGAAGCATACAGGACACAACATCGAGGTGGAAAAGGACTTATAGGGATGAAAACAAAGGAGGAGGACATCGTTGTTGACTCGTTTATCACCTCTACACATGATAATATCATGTTTTTCACAAATCACGGAAAAACATTCTGGTTAAAGGGATATAAAATTCCAGAAGGGGGTAGACATTACAAGGGTAAAGCAATAATAAACCTCCTGCCACGGTTAGAAGAGGGAGAACTTGTAGAAACAGCTATACCAATTCATGAGTTTGACGATGAACATTACCTTGTATTTTCTACTAAAAAAGGCTTGATCAAAAAAACGGCTTTATCTGCATATAAGCATATTAGAGTTAACGGAATCAAAGCAATTAACTTAGATGAAGACGACGAACTTATTAATACCAAGTTATCAGATGGGAAACAAACTATTATGATAGCTTCAGCAGATGGCCAAGCATGTCGATTCGACGAAGGAGAAGCAAGGCCAATAGGACGTTCGACACGAGGTGTCCGAGGCATTCGTCTAAATAAAGGCGATAAAGTCGTTTCCATGGCAGTTGTAGGTGAAGAAGGGAATCTACTTACAATAACAGAAAATGGATTTGGGAAACGATCACCTATTCAACAATATAGAAAAACACATCGGGGAAGCAAGGGAGTAAGAACTATAATTACAAATGAGAGAAATGGGAAAGTTCTCTTTGTGCGAGAAGCAACTGATGAGGATGAAATTATGCTAGCAACCAAGAATGGGATGATAGTAAGGGTTCCTGTAAAGGATATTCGTATACAAGGAAGAAATACGATGGGCGTTAGAATAATGAGACTTAATGAAGGAGACAAGGTCGTTTCTGTAGCAAAGATAATTGAAAGCAACGAAGAGGATGGAACAGAAGGAAATATCGAAGGGAAATAAAAGATCTTTACTTTTTATTAGTTGGACAATTTAGATTTAAGCACGGCTCCCATGTCTTTTTACCTTTCATTATAACCTTGATAATAGGTGTTCCACATGTATTACATACTTTGTCAGTCGTAATAATTTCCCCTTTTTGAGGTAAAGAATAGGTGTTTTTACAATTAGGAAATCCGGTGCATCCTACAAAACGTTTTGCTTTTTTAGAGGTTCTCGTAATCATGTCCTTTCCACATTTAGGGCATTTTCCTACAGTATTTTGCTCCTTATGGGCGTTTTGAATACTTGTTTTGATTTTGTCTTTATCTTTTTCTAAAGATTTCATTACTTTTGTAAGCATTCGTCTAGATTCTCTTACAGTATCTTCTAGAGTTCGCTTTCCCTCAGCTATTGCACTCATATCATTTTCTAATGCAGACGTCATCTTTGGTTTAATTACATCACAATCTGCTAAAGCTCCAATTACTGCAAACGCTGTGGATGTTGGTACTGGCGGCGAACCTGAAATATATTTTCTTCCATACAATTTATTAATAATTTCATGACGTGTTGATTTTGTACCAAGAGAAAGTTGTTCCATTTTAGCTATTAGGGAACCCTGAGAATATCTTTTTGGAGGTTTTGTTTTATCTTCTTTTAGCTTGATTTGAGATATTTCTATTATCTCTCCATTTTCTAATTCAGGAAGTTGTTTTCTTTTTTCTTTGAAATAGGTATATATTCCTCTCCAGTTTGGTTCAATCAACCTATAGCCACTGGTTTTAAAGCTTTCTCCAGAGATATCAACTAAAACATCACAAGTTTCTGAAATGGCATCCTTCGACAGTGTTGCCAAAAACCTCCTACAAACAAGCTCGTATATCTTTTCTTGACCACCAGATAGTTTCTTATTAGAAGGTACTCCAACAGGATGTATTGGAGGATGGTCCGTTGTTTGTTTTTTACCCCGCGTAGGTCGTTGTCTACCATTATCGATGACTTCTTGTACTTCTTTATAAAAAGAAGATTTTGATAACTTTTCCAAAATACCCTTAATGTTCAATGAAGGTGGATAAACAGTGTTATCTGTTCTAGGATAAGAAATCAAACCAGCTACATATAATTCTTCAGCAATACTCATAGCCTTAGTTGCTGAAATTCCAAGTGAAGATACAGATTGAAGAAAAGTGGTGGTATTGAAAGGTGTAGGCGGAATTTCTTTATTTATAGTTTTTTTTACGGTGTTAATGTTTGCTTTTTTGCTATCTTTTATCTTATTGTAAATACCTTTTGCTTGTTTTTCTTTCCAGAATTGCCCTGCGCTATGGATTGTATCAAATTCCTTTTCCTTTTTTAAAGTAGCAATAATTTTCCAAAATATTTTTGGTTCAAAATTTTTAATTTCTTTTTCTCTTTCTACGAGAAGTGACAAAGTTGGTGATTGAACTCTTCCAATTGATAGAAAATCCTTTCCTAAGCGATGAGAAGTTAAAGAAATAAATCTTGTTAAAACAGCGCCCCAAACAAGATCTATACGCTGTCGTGCTTCTCCTGCATTAGAGAGGTTGTAATCAACTTCTACTAGCCTGTCAAAAGCAGTTGTAATTTCCTGATTTGTTATTGCACTAAATTTAGCGCGTTTTATTTTATCGATGTTTTTATTAGAATTTTTAATGAGGTTTATGGCTTCTACACCAATTAGTTCACCCTCACGATCAAAATCTGTTGCAATAATTAGAAATGGATTTTTATCAACAAGTGATTTTAATGATGATGCGATACTACTTTCACTAACTTTTTTACATGGTTCCACATTAATGAGATCGTGTGGGGATATTTTTGTCCATTTGTTGTACCCTGCAGGATAATCAAGAGATATAATATGTCCCCTTAAACCTACCACTTTCCATAGTTCATCATCTTTTGTGAATTCATAAATTGGTGTTTTTCCTATCATTGTACTTTTTGCTTTTCCATTGGAAAGAAAATAAGCGATTCTTTTCGCAGCGATATTTTTTTCACATATTATTAGAGTCTTTGACATTTTTTATACTTAAAGGATCAACATAAGAAGCTTATATAATTAATTTACGATATTCAAATTGTTAAATTGAAACTATATATACGTTAACAACATTTCAAGATTTGAGAACATGAAAATTCAAATAATAATGGGATCGAAATCAGACATGCAGGTTGCCGAAAAAGCAAAGAAAATTTTTGATGAGTTTGGAATTGAGTATAATATAAAAGTTGCATCGGCCCATCGAACACCTGATGTCTTAAGGGATGTTGTTGACAAAAGCGATGCAGACGTATTTATTGGCATAGCAGGTCTTGCTGCAGCATTGCCGGGAAGTATAGCAGCACATACAATAAAACCTGTAATTGGGATTCCTGTTAGTGGAAAGGTAAATCTTGATGCCATACTTTCAATTATTCAAATGCCTCCAGGAATACCGGTTGGAGCAGTTGGGCTTGACAGAGGAGATAATGCAGCAATACTTGCAATCGAAATACTTTCATTAAAGGATACGAAATTAATGAAAAAACTTAAGACATATAGGGAGAAAATGAGAATTAAAGCACTTTCAAAATAGGAGTTTAAATAATGTTTGATGCCGAGAAATTCATTGAAAAATCTATTGCTAAATTGGCGAAGGAAATAAAAGGTAAAGCATTAATTGCCTTCTCTGGAGGAGTAGACAGTACTGTTTGTGCAACTCTTGTCAATAAAGCAATTGGTGATCGGTTATTAACAGTTCATGTAGATACTGGGTATATGAGGAAAAATGAGTCACTAAACGTTAAAAAATTGATGAAACAATTAGGATTAAACTATCGATTAATCGACGCTAGTAAAGAGTTCTATAATTCTTTAAAAGATGTAGAGGATCCTGAGATAAAACGTAAAATCATAGGAGAGAGATTTATTCGGCTGTTTGAAAAAGCTGCTGATGAAGAAAATATAGAATATCTTGTACAGGGCACTATTGCACCCGATTGGATTGAATCAGGAGATAATCTTAGAGATACGATTAAATCACATCATAACGTCGGTGGTCTACCAGAGGAAATGAAGGTAAAGCTGATAGAACCACTACGAGATTTGTATAAAGATGAAGTAAGAAAGGTCGCACGGGCATTGAAATTACCTGTTTCAGAACGCCAACCGTTTCCAGGTCCTGGTTTAGCAATTAGAATTATAGGTGAGGCAACACCTGAACGGACAGAGGTTGTCAGAGAGGCATGTTATATCGTAGAAAACGAGATTGAAAATGCCGTAGAAAAAAAGCTTATGGAGAAACCATGGCAGTATTTTGCAATTCTTATCCCTATAAAAACTGTTGGAGTACATGGAGATCAAAGAGCCTATGGATATACGATAGCAATTCGTGCAGTTCAAAGCATTGATGCAATGACGTGTGCATATAGCAATATTCCTCATTCAGTGCTTGACAATATTTCAACTAAAATTACAAACGTCCTTGGAAAGAAAATTAACCGTATCGTATATGACGTTACAAATAAACCTCCAAGTACTGTAGAATGGGAATGAAAATAAATAAGAATACATTATAGAATGACAGCATGGTACGAATTTACGTTATAGATAATGGGGGACAATGGACTCATAGAGAATGGCGTACTCTTAGAGATATTGATGTTGATACAAAAATAGTTCCAAATACATCATCTTTAAATGAAATCGTCAAAGACAATATTGATGGCTTGGTCTTATCTGGTGGTGCCCCTCGGATAGGATTATCGAGCAAACTAGGTAATTGCGCGGAATATCTTGAAAAAGCAGATTTTCCAATTCTTGGCATTTGTGCCGGACATCAATTCATGGCACGTTTTTTTGGTGGAGAAGTAAAAATTTCAAAAATACCTGAGTTCGGCAAAATAGAACTAACATTGTTTAATGAAGACGACCCTCTTTTTGAAGGAGTGCCCAGAGAATCGATTGTTTGGGAATCACATAACGATGAGGTATCTGTATTGCCTAAAGAATTTGAATTACTAGCCGAAAGCGAAAGTTGTAAAATACAGGCAATGCGTCATAAAGAAAAACCTTTCTATGGTCTACAATTTCATCCAGAAGTTGAACACACTGAATATGGTGAACAAATATTCAAAAATTTTGTTAACATATGTATTATATAGGGCATTATCCCCATCTTTTAAACAGATTATGTTTTAAACCAAGTTGATCGAAGATTTTACCCATGATAAAATCAACCAATTCTCTGATTTTCTTCGGTTTATGATAAAATCCCGGCATTGCAGGAAGAATAACAGCCCCACTTTGTTTAGCTAAAAGCATGTTTTTGATCCCTGGTAGATCTAAAGGTGTTTCCCTTATAACAAGAACGAGCTTTCTTCCTTCTTTCAAACAACAACTAGCAGCCCTAGATGTGAGCGTATCGACATAACCATTCGCAATAGCAGACAACGTTTTCATACTACAAGGAATAATGACCATGGCATCCAGTTGAAAACTTCCACTTGCCGGAGGAGCGAACAGATCGTCATTATCATAACAAAAACTCGCTTTCTTTTTCAGATCTTCATAGTTGTATCCTGTTTCAAATTCCAATATTTTTTTTGCACCCTTAGATACAATTAAATGCACTTCAACATCAGATTTAATCAATTCCTCAAATAATCTAATACCATAAATGCTTCCAGAAGCCCCTCCTATACTCAATATAACTCTCATGAAAATCTAATCCTCCATAGCATTTATTATATTAGCTAAACCCTGTTTCAAATTTTTTTCTTCCTCCAGCTTTGTACCGGTAATAATAATATCTGCTCCAGCTTGCGCTTTTTGTCTTGCCGTTTTTACAGCTCTAATACCACCACCAACAATAAGAGGGATATCAATACTTTTTTTGACGGCTCTAATCATTTTATTAGACACAGGGAAAGACGCCCCAGATCCTGCCTCAAGATAAAACAATTTCATACCTAGATATTGAGACGCAAGGGCATATCCAACTGCTGTTTCGATATCATCTTTTTTTATTAAATCTGCTTCGCCAATTTTACCTGCAGTCATACCTGGTTCAACAATAACATATCCCATCGAGATCGGTTCAACGCCGGTATGTTTCACAAAAGGCGCCCCTTTGACATGCTCCCGGATAACATAATCCAAGTTCCTAGAATTCAAAAGACTCATAAAAAAAATAGCGTCAGCATATTTACTCAAAAACCTAGCACCAGATGGGAACAAAATAACAGGTAGATCAGTGTTCCCTTTAATCGCTTTAACTGTATCATCCACTTGCCTCTGTGAAACTAATGTAGAACCTCCAACCATGATAGCGCTACTGCCTGCCTCCTCCGCTGTCTTTGCGATAGAGCCGGCAATTTCAGGACTCTGTTTATCTGGATCTAGCAAAGAAAAATGTAACTTTTTTTTCTTCGTCATCTTAACAATATATTCAGCGATGGTCATTTGTACCGAAATTGAACTCAACCATATTAAATGTTTACGTTAAGAAATAATCTTTTGAACTAATTCTTCATTACAAGCTGCGATAACACTTGTTCTCTCATCTAAATTAAGAGGCATGTCTAGCTTTTCACCATAGATGTTTGTAACAACACCACCTGCCTCACGTACAATAAGAGTAGAAGCAGCGATATCAGTCACACGCATATATTCCCTACCAACAACATAATAATCCAACGCACCAATAGCAACCATACACATCTCAAGAGAGGCAGAACCAAGAGAACGAACAATATTTCTCTTAGCTAAAGAAAGTGTTAATTTATCAAAATTTTTACCTAGAGAGAGGGATGAGAGAAGATCAGTTGAAGGTAAATCTGGAACGCCAACACATTTATTGTTCAGAAAAGCACCATGGTTTTTCTCAGCAATAAAAATATCTCCGGTTGGGATATTTTGAACAATACCATATTCAACATCACTAAGTATCGACTTACCAACACCCAAGGAAACAGAATAAAACGGTATATCTCGATACGCATTACGGGTACCATCAACAGGATCCAAGACAAAAGTATAATTACCACCGTAATTTAAAAAACCAGACTCCTCACTAAGAATATTCACCTTTGCATCTGATTTTCTGATAACTTTCAATGCTACATCGTCGGCAACCTTGTCAACATACTTCGTAGGAGTACCATCAGCACCTATGCCGATATTAGTTCCCAACCGATGGAACTCAGTTAAACAGGTCCTTCTAACTTTTCTATAAATTTTATCAACGGTTTTATGAGCCAGCATCTTTATTTTTTCATCCATAGACATGCCTTTCTCTATATTCATTATTCTTAGCCGTTAAATGAAAACCAAATATATTGCCCAGTTAGAGTAAGAAACGTCATTACAGAGGCGGCAATAATAACTCCAATAAATATCGTAAGCAAGGACTTAGAAAATTTCAAATCAAAAAGATATGCAATTAAAGAACCAGTCCAAGCACCTGTAAACGGTAACGGTATAGCCACAAACAAGATTAAACCAAGATACTCATATTTCCGAATCTTACTGTCTGCTCTTATTCTAGTTCTTGAAAAAAGCCAATCCATAATCCTCGCCCAAAATTTATAATTCCGTAAAAACTTCTCAGCAAATTTAAAAAACAGTAGAATAAACGGAACAGGAAGCATATTACCTGCTACAGCAATAGGAAAAATCTGCCACCACTCCCAATCAAAACTAGATATAGCCAATGGAATAACATATCGAGATTCAAGCCAAGGTATCATAGATAAGAAAAATATCTGAAACCACTGAGGTAGACCTATCATGTTTTATCACCAACAAATCTGCCGAAACCTTGCTTCACCTGGATTTCATGCTCTTCTATAAGTTTTACTCCTCTAATAAAAACACAGGTTGGGAATATTGCTGGCCAACCATCAAAAAGAGACCAACCACATTTAGAATGAAGTTTTTCGGAATTAACCTTACATTTCCCCTTAAGATCTACAATAACAAAATCTGCATCCCTCCCAACCTCTATCTTACCTTTTGATACGCCAAGCAAATTAGCAGGGTTCTCACAAAATAGCGTAACTAACCGTTGAAAAGATAACTTTCCTTTTTTAGCTAAGAATAAAAACAAAGGAAAAACTGTCTCAACACCGGGATTGCCAGAAGGAGCAGAATTAAATTCCCCCGCTTTATCCTCCAAAGTATGAGGAGCATGATCTGATTCCAGTATATCAACAAAACCATTTTTTACTCCTTCAAACAAGGCATCTCTATCGAAACTTGTTCTAATTGGTGGATTCACTTTATACAATGTTTGGGATTTTAGATTTTTATCTACGCTAAGCAACAAATGATGAGGTGTAACGCCAACGCTGATATTTTTTGATCTGTTTTTTAGCACATCCAGTCCTCCAAATGAAGAAAGATGACATATGTGAATTCTTACGTTACTACAGTCTTTCGCTGTTTTTAATATGCTTTTTATAGAATTTTCTTCACACGCAGCTGGACGAGAACGAAGATGATCAATGAGATTATTTTCCCACATCTTATGCATGTTAAGACATGTAATATCTTCAGCATGTATCAAGACAGGCTTGCTAGTAGAGTTAATCTTTTTGAATGCTTGTTTTAAATTATTTTCATCTAAATTTAAAGAATTTGTAGTGTTCCCCATGAAAATCTTGAATCCGCTACATTTTTTGTATAACCTTTCAATATTGTCTACATTGCTATCTGTAATGCCAACATAGACGCCGAAATCTACATATGCTTTTTTATCTGCAGATATAATTTTATTTGAGAGAGTCTGCAAAGACGTAGTCTGTGGAATTGTATTAGGCATATCAAAAACACATGATACGCCTCCAAATGCAGCAGCTAGTGATCCTGTAGAAAAATCCTCTTTATATGTCATACCAGGATCACGAAAGTGGACATGAATGTCAATACCTGCAGGAAGAATTAGCTTAGAATTAAATTTATAATGCAGGTCTCCCTTCAGTATCTTTTTGATGGCAGATATCCTGCCATCTTCAATCCCTATACAACAATCCACGAAATCGGCGTCTATGTAGGCTTTGCCTTCAATTGTTACTTCCATCCAAGTTTTTCTCCCTAATTTTCCCTCTTGGTTCAATCTCTGTAAATATTTGCCCACTAAATTTGAATATTTTTGTATTTTTATCGGCCCATGCATCCGGGAGTAAACCTGCCTTCATACAAGTATGAGATAAGAACTCTTCTTTTTCCCACCCTTGTTCTATAGGAACCTGAGGCAAAAGTAATCCTTTATAGAATCCTTGTTCAACTATAAGTCCATCCCTTCCTATCTCAATGTTTGACAAATAATCTTGCGGTCGATCTACATTAATAAGTTCAGGTTTCGTTAAAATGGTGACTTCTATAATTATATTATCGATCTCATTTTCCTCTAAAGGAGGGAAACGAGGATCTCTAGTGGCTGATTTAGCTGACTCGATTATAGCCTCTTTCAAAGACATTATCGGAAGAGGAAGCCCTATACATCCTCGTAGGTCGTGCTCAGGAAATGTATGAAGAGTGGTAAATACACCTTGTTTTTCTGAAAAAATTCCCGTCAATTCAGGGGCAGGTGAAGTATTATTCTTTACATATTGTTCTATGACGTTCCTAGCTAACTTCACTGCTTTAATTCCATCATCTAAGCTAAGCATGATAAAAAGTATTTGCAATGGTGTTAAATAAAATTTGGTGGAGATTTTTTTCACTGTTTATAGTGATTCTTCCCTAGCCAATGCAATATCAAATAATGTTGCAGCCTGTATTTCTAACGGTCCAGTGAAGGTATATGTTACATCTTGACCGCTTTCATTAACTAATTCATCCACTGTTACATTATATGATCCTGGGAGTAGTTCAACGATGTACGATCCATTTTCATCTGACGTTGTTTGAGCGAATACCGCTGTATTGTTTTCAACGGCTGTATCAGTTGAAAAACGAATTGTAATATTACCAATTTTAGTACCATCGTATGTTGTACTTCCAGTTGTAGTAAAAGAATGTTTTGTTAGAGAAATATCATAAGATTTTTTACCTTCACCCAATTTAAGATGCAATTGATCTTCAAACGAAAAGGTTCCCTGTTCTGCACTTACATCTACTGAAACATTGTAATATCCAGGCATGAGTTCAGCGATATACTGCCCATCCTCCTCAGAGGTAGCTGAAACTCGTTGTGCGGTGTTATTTGCAACAGATTCATCCGGATTGAATGTTATAAAGATGTCTTCAATGACTTGGTCCTCGTGTTCTGTATATCCACTTACAACGATTGGAGCGTATCTAATTGAAACATTAAATGTCGTTGTTTCATTTTCCGTTAATGTTACTTCTTCCTCAATAGTATAATCAAGATATCCTGTTGTAGTATTGGTTTTCGATGCATTAATAAAATAATTACCTGGAATCAATGATGAAAATGAATATGTTCCTGTTTCATCAGTTGTAATTGAATCCACATGTTTTTTGTCCCCGTCAACTTTCGGATATAGAATTTCAACATCTACATTATTCATCTCTTCTCCAATATTGAATTCGTTATTTTCATTTTCATCGAAATAGATTGTACCTTTAACTGATGCTGGCTTTGGTTTTGAAATATTATAACTATTGTTTCCAGAGTAAATAAATAAGTAGTTCTCATGAATAACGAAATCATCGAGTATGGCTTGTATGAGGTAAATACCTGGCTTTAAGTCAGAAGTGTTATAATATCCCATTTCGTCTGTGGTCAATTCATTAAAACTACCAAATTGTGATGGTTGCCCTGTTTCTGGATCAAATTCTTCCATTTCTATTAAACTTATTTTTGCATTTGCTAAGGGTTCATCACTTGAAGTATTGTAATCATCATTATTGTCGTTGTTCTGATACACATAGCCTTCAATGTCAGCAGGATCTATTGTAATATTGACAACACGTTCATAGTTGGTGCCTTCGGTACGCATTGCCTCATCTTCTGTAATGGGTGCTAAATCAAGATCAGTGGTGCTGTTGAAGGTTATAGTTTTCATGACAAATGCATTTGCTCCTAGTTCTGTATTTCTCCGAATTTGTAATGTAATATTACCAGCAGGTGCTATTAAACTAAATGTTCCATTTTCGGTATCAGTTAAATCGTGATCTATAGGAAAAGAAGTGCCGTATATAGAAATGTCTTTTTGTACAATCACTTGACCTTGTAATGGATCCCCCCTAAACTCCAATGATCCATTGATTTTTGCACCTTCATAGTATTTAGCTATTACAACTGCACTTCTCCCGGATCCATAATATGGGTATTCTGAGATATATTCAGCGGAAAAATGTTTCATACCCCAACAGGGTAACTGTGAAATTTGATTTTGTAGTTCTTCAGGTATGTTTCCAATGTATGTTCTATAAAACATAGTTTTAAAATAATCTGGTTTATTCACAGATGGAGTGTCCGTAATAGCAATACGATCTCTGTCCTCCTTAGACATCTCATTTAGTTCTTCAGCAGTCCATTCTCCATCTTGCCCCTGTGAACCATCTGGATTAATATAATAGCCGGCCCATTTAACCTGAACAAAATCATCCTCAGGATTGGGGAACTGTGTTCCAACTCCTGATCTAAGAGCATGCAAAACAAGACTTTTATCTCCTAAAAATGCAAATATATTAAAAATATCTCGGTCGTAACCTTCAACACCATAATAGCGAATACTATAACCAGTTGCCTCTTGAATGTCGTGATAAAGCCAAGTAATACCATCATCGTCTAATGTATTATTCAACCGTTCAGTAATATCATGATAAACTGCATTTTCTACCCATTGTTCTCCTACAAAAAGATCTTTACTTAGTTCTTCGTCGTATTCTTCACCTATAGGAGTATTATATGATGGAGAGGTAGTTGGATTTTCTATCCATGTTACAATATCATTGGTGTCATTTTCACCTATATTTTTCTGGATTGCATGTACAACCTCGGTTGAAAGCTCTCCATTGTTGTCTCTTCTATTTCCTTCTAACAATCTAACTATCATAACTGCTACTGCTTCTTTCTCACTTTTCGCAGTATGGAAATTGGCTGCTGGAGGTATACCATCCTGGAAATTATCTGCCACTGTCGGATGTTCACCAACAGCAACTTCATAGAAACCATAGTCCCACCATGAAATAAAAGCAGGTCTTTTAGCAGGGTCCTCGATATCAACATCCTGATTTTTTAACCAAGCATAAGCGTCTATCCAGTATTGTTCTTTATATGAACTCGATCCAAATGCACTAGAGTGATCTTCACCAAAATAATCAATTTTCATATTACTTGTACCGTTTTTTGTAACTGCTGATGGCACCGCTGCATCGAGAGCAAGAAATGCATTAGGCAATATAACCAACAATGAAACAAAAAAGATACCTAAAGCATGGTATATTTTTATTCCTCTTCTAAATCCTCGCAAACCTCCTCCCGCATTTCTTATGTTTCTCAACATTTGTTTATAATCAACTTTAGCTACAACAAACCATATTATCCATCCTGCTAGTATAGCAATTAATGGAACCATATCATTTAAAAACCGACCCGCCGTTCCAGCAAGCCAAATATTTATTATGAATACTGTGATAATAAAAAGATAATCCCTTCGTCCCTTTTGTTTGAAATAATAATAAATCAGAAATACGAGACCAGCCCATGCAAGCCAATAAAGAGCGGGGCCGTATGACATAACAGATCTACTAATACCATACGTACCTGCCTCTGCAATGGTTAAGTCAACTTTATTTCCATAAATTCCAGAACCATATAAAATCTCCGAAATTTTCCTAAGGGGAGAAAGAAATGAAAATAAGGATACTAAATTATTGATAAAATATAAGGCTGCTGCAGCAATGCCCCCTACACAAAAAATAGCGGGCAATGATACGATCCAAGGAATCTTCTTTCTGTCTAGAACAATATATACTAACCCAAACAGTGCCACCCCAATACCTAGTAACAATGGGAGATCAGGGGCAAATCCACCAAATCGACTCCACAAAACCGGCAAAGAAACAAAATAACCTGTAAACAGAATAATAGTTAAATTTCGAACTACGCTCGAGTTCATTTTGTTATTGAATATATCAAAAAGAATTTGTACAACTGCATAACCTGCAATAACCACAAATAGAAAAGATCCCTCCACCCACACCATATAAAGAGCAGCCAAAGAAACTCCTGACAGGAGAGCATATAATATCGATCTTTTTGGATTTTTATCTTTAACGCTTTTAATTAAAAATAAAAATGTTAGTAAAAATAATAAAAGGTTGAAAGAATCGTGGTCGAACAATCCATATGCTGAGCCGTGTCCTGAACCAATATGAATTGGGACTATTGCAACTAACAGTGCCCCAACAAGTCCCTCCTTCCTACCAAAAAGTATTTTTCCAATAAAATAGACAGGGAGCACAAGTAAAGCACCGAATAATGCAGGTACGAACTGCATGGAATAACCTAATGCATCCATTTCACTCATAAATGGCGTAAGGACTCTACTAAAACCAATAGCCAGCATATTTAATAGCGGCGCTCTTCCACCCCCTGACCGACCAACAGGATAGTTGAGAAGAGGATCAAGTTCACCGTATGTATAAAACGGATAACGTCCTGTTTTAACAGTTTCTTCGACTAACCTCATGTTGTAATAAGGGTCTGGACCAGATAGATAGAACTTAGTATTAAGAGAGTCCCCCTCTGGATTAATTGCTACGTCTGAGATAATATTAAAATATGAATTTAGAAACAGTACTATAAAAAATATAGCAACTAACGAAACTGCAATCCACCAATTCTTCTTAAATGTAATCTTTTTTTTCTCTGGTTTATCTCTTTTTGCTATTTGTGTTGTTTCTACTAAAGGTGTTTTTCTTTGTGCTCTTTTTCGCATCACTATCACCTAGGGGTAAACACAACCGTAAATCTATAGTCTTATAAATAACTTATCTCCAATATTGTATCTATATTCTCAATTTAATGAAGATTTTTCAATAAAACTTCTGAAATACAAGGTGCAGCTCTAACTTTGCTAAATTCATTTTTGATGGTATCAGTAGAGATAATTTCATTACAACCTGCTGAAATGATTTTTTCTTTTGCTCCGCCCACAAATAAGCCATGAGTGCATGCTACTGATATTTCTTTGGCCCCTTGTCTTTTTAGCTCTTTTATTGCTTTAGCCATTGTCCCGCCTGTTGAAATAATGTCGTCTATTATTGCTACTTTTTTATTACTGGCATCTAGGTTCTTTGGTTTTATTTTTACTGTTTTGCCATCTATGCGTGTCTTCTCCATATAATCATATTCACATCCAATAATATCAGATGCATGTTGTGCCCGTTCCATTGCTCCCTTATCTGGTGCAAGCACGAAATCTATATCTTTCTCTTTAAGATATTTTGCTATTTCTGAGACAGCTGAGCAACTATAGGCAGGTATATTAAAAAATTTAAGTAAGTGTTCTTTGTGTGGATCTACAGTGATTATACAACCAGCATGTAAACTAATATGTTCTGCAATAGCTCTTGCACTTATTGGCTCTCCCTCTTCAAATTTCTTATCTTGTCTACTATATCCAAAGTAGGGAAGGATAACTGTAGCCTTTTTCGCACCTGCCTCATAAACAGCATCTTGGATTAGTAGAAGTTCAACAATATTTTTATCAGGGTATGTTGTTTGAACAATGATTACTTCTTCACCTTCAATGTTATCCAAAATACGAACATAGAGCTCGTCATCAGGAAAACGTTTGAGCGTTGTCCTTGCTAAAGGTTGATCTAATTCTTTAGAAAGATCTTCTGTTATTGCTTTAGAAGAGGTACCACCAAGTATATACATAGTTTAACAATCGTAAATTGTTAATGTATTTTTAGTGGTTTCGTAAGAAAGTTTTTATAAGAGTTTTTGCTTATTTTTTGGAAGGATGTGGATGTGTGCATTTAAGTAAAGCGTTGTGTAGATTAATAGCTATATATATTGGTGTATGCTTTATCTTTTTGATTCTTTTTGTCACCAATACATCTGCAGAGGATAATCTAGATAGCTTGGTTGACGCAAACTTTGATATTGAATTTATAACAGGGACTGATTTGAAAATAAGTGTTACTATGGATGTCAGTGAGATAACAGCTTTTGAAACTACATATGGCACTAACGAAATACAAGATCTGGCGGCAAGTGTGGAATATGATGACATAATAATCATGGGGGGGATAATGCAAACTCTACATGATTTATTAAAAAATCAAATAGTAATGACGTTTGAAAATGCAAATGTTGTTCCATTAAACACAAGGCCCACATATGAAGATACAGTATTTTATGAAGATTACGGCGTAAATCTTACTTCTCCATTTTTTAGCATAAACGAAACAGTAAATTCCCATGATCTAGTCAACGGTGTTTTAGATATGGATGCCATTGTATATTATGTGTTTAGTCTTCATGCAGCGCATGGATGGAATAACACATATACTATAATTCTACCAGAATTTATGAAGTACAGATCAACGACAGGATCTGCAGAAAATAATAGAATCCTTTGGGAGGTGAAAAATAGAGATGGGCAACATCCTGAATTACCAGCAGAAATATCAATTCAGCTGACTGAACCAACAACACCTAAATTAACGGTTGACGACATTCGTCTGGAATTTGAATTAGATACAAGCAATATTAACAGCATTGCTTTAAACACTATCATTATAACAAAAAATGTAGATTTACAAGAACATGATATTTTGCCTGATTTTATTAATGGATTGGATTTTGTCTCGTCCGATGGTATAAGATTATTTATCGATAACGGACTTCTTTCATGGGAGGATCTTTATCAAAAAACAATAAAATCCATAGAACAAAATACAATAACAACGATTGAAAGCTCATCATTTAACCAGTCATTAGAAATGTCGTTTAACTGGAACCTTGAGACCACAATTAATTGTTCAACTCCGTATAATATAACCAGCATGGATGATGATCCGCCGATAAAAGCTGAATTGATAGATATAGATGTAAACCTGTTGATTTGTGACATGTCATCTAGAGCTTTTTTTGGTCTTGTTAACGCAGGTGCAACAGCAAATATTTCTACTGGGGATATTAATTTTGGAGACAGGCTTGGTGAGATAGGATATCCTTATGATGTATTTTTGCATCTTCCAAACAATGTTTCTTTAGAAGGAAAAAATATTTACAGTTGGAATTCAAGTAATCCCCTTTCTGGGGAGTTTGTTTCTGATCTCCGACCCATTCCAGAATATTCAAAGGAAAACATAGATACGCTAATTGAAATTGATATAAGCAACATGGATTTGGATATTACCAGTTTTTTTTCTGGAAAAACTAAATTAACTGCAACTTCTTATTTGAATGAAGAGAATTATATTTATGTATCAAGTTTTCCTCAAGAATTTAAAATTTCTGATAAGATCAATTTAACATACTTTAACTCCGATGCTTTTAGGTTATGTGCTGAAGAAGATGTTTTTAATGAGGAGGATATTGATGTTTTTTTAACAAATAAAAAAGATATTTTTGAATTAAGGCTCTCTGATATATTAAATAATTTGGAAGTAAAAGGTGTTGTCGATAAAGACGTATTTTATAACTCATTAAATTGGGACGGAGATATTTCTAATATGGACAATGTGGTCCCTATTACTATTTCGACATATGCCCATAATATATATCCTGTTGCTTTTAATCTATCTTTTTGGCCTCCTGAAATTAGTATCTCTAATCAGTTGTTTAACCTTAAAGGTTTAGAAAAACAGAGTGTGACATATCGCATAACCTTCCCAAAGGGAATATCCGTAAATGCAAAAGATACTTTAAATAAATCATTGATAAAAGGAAAAACAAACGATGGAAGAGAATATGTGGAACTTTCATTTGACGTTGATGAGGAGACAAAAAGAGATGTTGTTTTATGTGAAATTTATGCCTCTTCAATTTATATATTGGGGTTGTTTTTACCTTGTATACTTAGCTTGGTGCTTGTAGTGATTCTCATCATAATAGTATATTTAATTAGAAAAAAGAAGAAAGGAAGAAAAATCACAAAAGACGATACAGAATCAACAGGATATGAGGATCAAGATTATTATGTTCCACCACCTCCCTCAACCAAATAGTTTTCATTTTTTCTTTTGTTTAAAAGCCGAGGGCAGAAGTTTTAAAAGCGAGGGAGAGTTTTTTAATAATGGAATGGCAAGTTTTGATGGATAATCAATATCCCCATACTTATTTATAGTATCAATTGTTTTTTTATTGTTAAACTTTTTAATATATCTATCATGTTGTTTATCGTTAAAATTTTTAAATATTGTTCTAAATTTCATACCTAATGATAATTCTTTACCTATTTCTTTAGACCACGACTTATGATATTTATTAAGAACTTGTTTGTTAAAGTCATTAAGCTCTAACGCTTCCAAAGCTACAGAGGAACAACATTGGGCACATAATAAACCAGGATATATGCCCCCTCCTGAAGTCGGTTTTACTTGCGCTGCAGCATCACCTACAAGCATGATGTTTGATTCAACGGTTTTTTTAAGGGGACCCAAGGGTATGTATCCACCAATATGTTTTGTAATCTTTACGTTTTGTAATTGTTTGACTTTTAATAAACGGTTAAAGCATTGTCTTAATGTATTTTTTGAGTTGCTATCAATGCATAAACCGATTCGGGCCTCTGATCCGTCTTTATTTATAGGAATGATCCAAGCAAATAATCCTTGGGCGATATTTTGTCCTAAAAAAATTTCTACAAATTTAGGATTTAAGTTAGTGTTTGTTACCTCTGCACCTATCCCTTTTAAAAATTCGGTTGGTTGGGGAAATCTAAAAACTTCTCTTATTTTTGATTTTGAACCATCTGCACCAATAAGTAGAGAGCAATTTATTTGATTTGTTTTTTCTTTTTTTAATATATCTAGTTGAATAGTATTATTTCTTTTTTTGGCATATGTTGTTCTGCTCTCTAAATAAATTTCAGCACCATTTTTTATAGCGTTATTGATGATCTCTTCATCAAATTGCGAGCGGTTGATAACAAGAGCATGAACTTTATTTCCACCTATTGTTATTACTTCTCCAGAGGGAGAATAGATATGAGCACCATAGATTTCGTTTTGAACAACCTTTGTTTTAGGAAAATTTAAAATTCTAAATATCCTCGATGTTACTAAGCCAGCGCATTTCAGAGGCAACCCTATTCTTTTATGTTCTTCAAATAAAGCGATTTTAAATCCTTCTCTGGCTATTCTTTTTGCTATATAACCACCAATCGGCCCACCGCCAATAACAGCTACGTCGTATTTTTCCATCGCATAATAGAATGCCACCAAAGATTTATAACAAAAACGGTGATTTAGTGGCCTAATGATTACATTGTCTTGTATTTTGCTAGTCACGTTTGAAATTTTAGATGGAATATTCTTTTTTACTAGGAAAAAAAGCAAGAAAATAGAAGAAGAATCTGATCAGGAGCATAATAACTTATTATGTAGATTTGTAAAAGACGGCACTGGAAGGAAAATTGGAGAGAGCGTATCTTTAGATGGGGACATAATTATTATAAAATCCGATGATAACTTTCTTGGTGTTCCTCTCAAACATATAGAAGATGATGGAAAAACCATTTTAGTTAAGGGATTGGTAGATTTTGATAAGGCATATGAAATGGGGGAAAAGTGGCGAAAAGAATCTTTTCGCGAAATTAATCAAAAAGACAAACCCAAAGGACAGAAAGATGGATTTTGAATATAAAATGGTAGTTGTTACTAGAGAAGATTTGAGCCTTTCTTTAGGAAAACTCGCTGTACAAGTAGCTCATGCTGCAGTTATATGTACATTGCTAACAAAGAAAACCAATCCTAAATGGTTTAATAACTGGCAAAACGAGGGTGCTAAAAAAGTGATTGTTAAGGTCGAATGTTTAGATGCTTTTTCCTCACTCAAAGAAAGAGCAGAGCGTCTTGGGATCACGTCAAATATTGTTGAAGATGCAGGTCATACTGAAATACCTCAAGGAACTAAAACAGTTCTTGGGCTGGGTCCTGCCCCAAATAATTTGATTGATCAGATAACAGGCGATTTACCTTTATTATAGTTCCTGAAGTGTAATCCTATATCATTAGCTTTGTTTGGCCTTTTATACTATAGTTTGCGAATTCCTTGAACATTTCATCTTCCTGCAATACATTTATCAGATCTTTAGAAGATGATGACATTTGGATTTCTCTAGTTCTTCCATGTCTTCCCTTTGAAATAACTCGTGCAGTAATTATCCCTAACATATCGAGCTCAGAAATCAGATCGGCAGTTCTTCTCTGAGTTAAACAATTGTATCGTGTTTTTTTACATAGCTCTTTATATATCTCATATACTTCTCCTGTGGTCATCGCCTGGGTCCCGCCTGCTTTTTTGTTTTGTTTATCGAGCAATATTATTGAATAAATTATTAATTTAGATTGACTTGGTAAGGTACGTACAACTTCAATTATTCGGTCTATCTCAATTTTATTTTGAGCTGTTTTTACATGATGTCTCGTTATTTTTAGAGATTTACTACGTTCTGCCATCTCTGCTGCCACCCTCAGAAGATCAAGAGCTCTCCTTGCATCACCATGTTCTTGAGCAGATAATGCTGCACATAATGGAATTACTTCTCCTTCTATCAAGCCTGGCTTTAACGCCCTCTCTACACGATCATGTAATATGTCCTGCAATTGCTCAGCATCATATGGGTAAAAAACCATGTTTTCTTCACCCAAGCTTGATTTTACTCTTGGATCTAAAAATTCCGTGAACTTCAAATCGTTTGAAATTCCGATAACGGAGACTTTGGCATTTTCAAGCTCACAATTAATACGAGATAAGTTATATAACGCTTCATCGCCCTTGAGCTTATCAATTTCATCAAGCACTATAACAGTCACGCTTTTCTCTTTATCCATCATGGATTTTACTTTTGAATATACCTCATCGGTTGGCCAACCCGTAAAAGGGATGTGGTCGTTCCACTCATTAATAAAATGATTAGCAATATTTTGAAGTAGGCGATATTGCGTATCCACAACTTCACAATTAATATAAATAAAATTAACGTTTGTATGGGTGTCTTCACCTTTCTTTAAAAGTTCTTTCCCTACAAATTTTGCTACTGCCGTTTTACCTGTTCCAGTTTTACCATAAATGAATACATTTGATGGGGTTTCTCCTCTCAAAGCAGGTACTAATACGGTTGCAAGGTCATTTATTTCTTTTTCTCTGTGAGGTAAAATCTCTGGCGTATATGATGGTCTCATTACCTCCCTGTCGATGAATACCCCTTCAGACTTTAGCAAATAACCAAATATGTCTTCGTTTGTGTTGTCTTCTATCGTAAAACGAGCCTCCTCATTTTTTGGTAAGTGATAACTATATAATAAATTTTGTGTAAAAATTTTTATAGATAGTTATATCCGTTGAGAAGGGAAATAGCAGGGGGGACCATTTCGTGTGGAGATTTTTGAAAATGATTTTAAATCTTAAAATTTTTCTATATTTATAATTTTAAAAATCGAAATATTCAAATATTGTAAATCAAATAACTATAAGGAAATACTACATCTTTTCATTAAATAGACTAATAATACCTATTTTATATATTTCCAAACGAAACAAAGGGGTCTGTCTTTATTAAATCATCAATTAGTTTTAACATATAAAATACTATAAAATAAGATGAAGTCATTTCAAAAACGGTATCTAAGACTCTTAACTTCCAACTATTACAACATCTTTTACTGATCTTATGCTTTCAAATGGAAATATAAGATGTCCCATATCATCTAAATGATACAATCTTGGATCTATGTCTTCAGAAGGTTCTATAAGAATACCTAATAACGATCCTGTTTTTTCATCAACTAAAGAATTTCTTAAGATACCAAGATACAATCCTTCCTCACTCATTACAGTTTTTCCTCTAAGCTCACTTTCAAGAACTTTCATTATATATCCCTCCTTTTTATTATAAACTTACATATATTGTATGTATCTATCTTTTTTATCCTTTTTGGCTATGCGTATTCGGTTCCGCCTTTGTCATCTCTCATTATGTCCGTAGTTCGGCTTTCTTTAAGTCTTTCATAATGATTGATTAAGTCTTTTGTTATGCTAGGACTTACACCTTTCATGGCCTGCTCGAAATGACTTTTTGTAACTTCGCCTGTTCTGATATCGCTACGTAATGCAAGCATTGCTGCCTCTCTACAAAGGCCCTCTATGTCGGCACCGGAAAAGCCTTCGGTTTTATTTGCTAGGAAATATAACAACTTTTCTTTATCTGACAAATCTATAATGTTTACCGCAGATTTAGAATCCTTTTTATTTACCTTTTCCAAATCCGACGAAGACAAATTATCTCCATTGCCACTTCTTTTAATTATTACAATTTTTTCTTTTTCGAATTCTTTAACAATTTTTCTAGCATCATCTTCTGTCAAAGTTATCGGCATTTCCTTAGTATGGATTTTAAATATTTCAAATCGGGATTTTTCATCTGGAGCTGGAGTTAATAACAACCTGTCAAACCGTCCAGGTCGTAACAAGGCAGGATCTAACATATCGGGTTTGTTACTTGCCCCAATAACAACTACGCCTTCCATACTTTCAAGGCCGTCAATGCTTGTTAAAATTTGGTTTACCACACTTTCAGTAACATGAGAGCCCGCATATGTCCCCCTCCTAGGGGCAATGGAATCAAGTTCGTCAAGAAATACTATGGTTGGTGCTACTTGACGAGCTTTTTTAAATAATTCACGAACAGCCTTCTCACTCTCACCTACCCATTTACTAAGAACTTCAGGTCCTTTTATGGAAATAAAATTTGCATTTGACTCGTTAGCTACAGCTTTTGCAAGTAATGTTTTTCCCGTACCGGGCGGTCCATACAATAAAATCCCTCGAGGCGCTTCAATTCCCATTCTTTTAAAAACTTCAGGTTGTGTTAGCGGCCATTCTACCGCTTCTCTGAGGTTCTGCTTTATTTCATCTAATCCGCCAACATCCCCCCATGTAACTTTTGGAACTTCGATGAAAAATTCTCTGATAGCAGAAGGTTCAATTCCTCGGTGTGCATTTTTAAAATCTGTCAACGAAACTTCCATTTTTTCTAGCAGCTTAGGAGGTATCGGTTTTTCTAAATCTATTTCTGGCAAATATCTTCTTAGTGCATTCATTGCAGCCTCTCGTGCAAGTGCTGCAAGATCTGCTCCAACAAAACCATATGTTATATCTGCTGTCTCATCCAGAATAATTTCCTTGGCGATACTTTTTACGAAATCTTCAGAGTTATTTTGTATTGACGTTAGTCTTTCTTCTATTTGATGCTCTGCTCTTAATCCCAGTTCCGAATCTTCTGCGTCATAAGGCAATAAATTGGTTATTTCATCAGTAAGCAGCTTTATTAATTTTTCATAAAATTCAGCAGGGAGCTCATCCTTAAATCTATTAAAAATGATCTTTATATAATCTCCAACAGCCTCCCTTCTGTTTTTACCTTTTTGTTTCAATAGGTTTCCTAGAAGATCAGATACCTGAATTTTTTTGATACCTTGTTTAATTAAGCCCATTATCTTTTCTGTATCTACTTTTTGTCCTGTATAAAATTCATCTATGTTGGAATTAATGGGCATGCCCCTCGTATGAATTTGTAAAATTTCTTTCCTGCCTTCTCTATCTGGAACATCTATTCTAATTTCCCTATCAAATCTTCCTGGCCTCCTTAATGCAGGATCTAAAATATCAGGTATATTTGTAGCACCGATAACTATCAATTTTCCCCTGCCTTTTAGCCCATCCATCAAGGTTAGAAGCTGTGATACAACACGTCGTTCAACTTCCCCATGTACTTCACTTCTTTTTGGGGCTATTGCATCAATCTCGTCTAGGAATACTATTGATGGCGCATTTTTCTGTGCCTCTTCAAAGATTTTCCTAAGATTCTCCTCACTTTGTCCATAAAACTTACTCATGATTTCTGGGCCATTGATAGTGTAGAAATTTGCACCAGATTCATTGGCAACGGCTTTTGCAATGAGAGTCTTTCCCGTTCCGGGTGGACCATGAAGCAAAACACCTTTAGGTGGATCAATACCAAGCCGATTAAAAACTTCGGGATGTTTTAGCGGAAGTTGAATCATCTCCTTAACTTTTTCAAGTTCATTATAAAGGCCGCCAATATCTTCGTAGCTAACTCTTGGGCCTTCTTCTTCTGCGATTTTTGCGGCTTCTTCTTTGACACGAAGCATTGTTCTTTCATTTATTGAGACGATCCCATGGGGATTTGTATCAACAATTACAAAAGGAAGTGCATTTCCAAAAAAAGCGATACCCGGTATAGTAATTTCATCACCTTTGGTTATGGGGCGTCTTAACAGATTCTTTCTAATTATTGTGTCTATCCCCATTCCAAATTCAATTCGCTGTCCTTCGGGCATTAAAGGAGCTAAAACAACTTCTCTTGCCTCTTTCACCTCTGCTCGTCTTATTTTTACACGATCCCCCAAACCTGTTCCAGCGTTTTTTCTCGTCAAATTATCAATACGAATTATTTTTTTGCCCTCATCTGATGGATGAGCCCTCCAAACAGAAGCGGCAGTTGTTTTTGCACCTTCAATTTCGATAATATCTCCAATAGATAAATCAAGATCAATGCGCGTTTGATGGTCGATACGGGCTCTACCGTACCCAACATCTTGTTGGAAAGCCTCAGAGACTTTTAGAACTATATTTTGCTGCATCTTTACATTCCCACCATATTAATTAAGTTTGGCAGAAGAATAAATGCATTATAAATTTTTCTACAAGTTCAGTAGTTCCGAAAGTAGATTTAAAGTTTGATCATATAAAAAACAATCTCTTTGTTAGTTAATCTTACCGTTGCGTTAATTGTGATACTTGTATTCGTATTTACTGGTATAATGGGTGTTTTAATTCTTATTACCGCGACACGTATTGGTTTCCTACCTATATTTTGGGGAATAAGAAGAAGTCATTGTATGGGTTTACTTTTAATTCCTATTCTTCTTCATTTTCTCTAAGTATTTTGTTTTCGATAAGCTCAAAACTATCTTTTATATCAATATGGTATTTTTTCCCAATTAATAATGCAGCCACCTCTGGAAGAATATTCTTTTCCAATGCGATATGTGTTATCTTTTCGATAATTTCTTTGCGATCTTGATTTTTCTTTTCGATAATGTGGTATACAATTGTGTCGATTACATTGGTTTTATTATGCATTATTTCGTTTTTTTCTTCTGCAAAAATCTTTTTTGACGGATAAAAACCAATAGGAATGCTAATTTTTCCAATATCAAAACTTGGAATTAACAAATCCTCTTTTTTTATCAAAAGTTTTTGTTTTAATGCATTATTTACAAATTTATGGGCCTCTTTAGTAGAAAACCACCCCAATTCAATAGATAAAGGAAGATATATCTCTGACTCTGTTAACTGATTCTTTCCGCTGCGATTGAACAAAAAAGAAATGATGATTTTCGCCTCAGTATTCATTTCTTTTAAACTCCTTTGTCTTTCCAATATCTACCAACAAACCTGCAACACCAAGAGTTTCCCAATAAGAAAAATTTTTTGGATTTGGATCGTATGCAAATATTTTATATTTTAAACATAAATTTTTAAGATAACTACCATATTTAAAGTCTGTCTCTATCTTATTTTTATTTTTGAAGATTACTAAACCATCGATGTTATTTAATAAAAAAAATTCAATTCTTTGCATATTCTGATTTTCAGAGTCAATGCCAACATATATCTTGCATTCGGTAATCTCTTTTATACTAGAAAGATCTGGCTCAGGCCATATTTTTTGCCTAATAGTAATTTTATTTGCACCTGACATAATTGAATCAACAACATCACCAAGAACACGGGGTCCCGCATCAATCCATATTTTATGATTTTCTAATAATTTAGGATACAAACATAGATTTGGTTTATTTTTATCTATCCCGTCAATATCTAAAACGTAGATTTTCTCATCTTTATAAACTTGCTCCAATATCTCATTAATAGATAGCCCTTTCTCTTCTTCCTCTGTAACTATTTTTCTTTTTTTTAGATGGATTAAAGGGATGATTTCCATAAATCTATAAACTAATATCACCAATAAAAATCTTTCAGAATGCTCATCATATAAAATTAGAAGCAAACTTGAATAAATATTTAGGTTTTTTTATCTTCCAAGGCGTTTTTCTGTTTCAGCAATATTTAGTCTCGTTTTTATAACGGTATCTGGATTAAGTGATATGCTGTCGATACCACATTCCACAAGGAATTCTGCAAATTCAGGAAAATCAGATGGTGCTTGTCCACAGATACCAACTTTTCTCATTGGATCATGATTGTGTGCAATGTTAATCACTTGTGAAACAAGTCGTTTTACTGCATCATTTCTCTCATCAAAAATATGTGCAACAAGGTCCGAATCTCTATCAAGACCAAGTGTAAGCTGCGTCAAATCGTTTGATCCAATGCTAAATCCGTCAAAGATGTCCGCAAATTGATCTGCAACCACAACATTTGAAGGAATCTCACACATTACATATATCTCTAAGCCATTTTCTCCCTGTTTTAAGCCAAATTCATTCATTATTCCAATGACCTTTCGACCTTCCTCAGGGGTCCTACAGAAAGGAATCATAGGCTTTACGTTCGTAAGCCCCATTTCATCTCTAACTTTCTTTAATGCTTTGCATTCTAATCCGAAAGCTGGTTTGAATTTCTTATCATAATATCGGGATGCACCCCTCCATCCTATCATGGGATTATTTTCATCAGGTTCGTAGAGATATCCTCCGATAAGATTGGCATACTCATTGGTTTTAAAATCAGACATACGCATAATGACCTCATTTGGATAGAAACCAGATGCTATCTTTGCAATGCCTCTCGCTAATGTGTCAATAAAGAATTCTACTTTGTCGTCATAGCCAATACTTCGTTCATCAATTTTCTGGATAACTTCTGCAATTTTTGGGTCGTTATGCGCTCTCTTTTTTAATTGGTTATATTCTATTAGTGCAAGAGGGTGAATACCAATATGCGAGTTAATAATAAATTCCTCTCTTGCAAGTCCAACACCATCATTAGGTAATTGTCCCTGTTGAAATGCTTTTTCAGGAACACCTACGTTCATCATAATTTTTGTTTTTGTTTCTGGAATGTCATCTAATTTCATCTCATCAACTCTGAAATTCAATAAACCTTTGTATATCCTGCCAATCCCCTCAGAACAATCAATAGTCACATGCGATCCACTTGCAATTCTTGAAGTACCATCCCCTGTACCTATGACACAAGGAATTCCCAATTCTCTGGAAATTATTGCAGCATGACAGGTACGACCGCCCCTGTTAGTCACTATTGCTCCAGCTATTTTCATTATGGGCTCCCAATCAGGATCTGTCATATCAGTAACTAAAACTTGTCCTTTTTGGAATTTACTAATGTCTTTTGCGTTTTTAATTACATTGACTTCTCCTTGACCAATTTTGCTGCCTACTGCTTCTCCTTCAACAATTAGCTTTCCTTTTTCTTCCAATACGTAAGTTCTTAACAATGCCACATCTTTTTGGGAATGAACAGTTTCAGGCCGTGCTTGCACGATAAACAGCTCTCCGGTATTTCCATCCTTGGCCCACTCGATGTCCATTGGTTTATCATAGTGCTCCTCAATTAAGTGCGCCCATCTTGCAAGTGTGAGTATTTCATCGTCATTAATGACGAATTTCTTTTTATCTTCATCGCTAACCTTCTGCTGTTCAGTTCCTTGTTCTCCGTATATCATACGGTTCTCTTTTGAACCAATTTTTTTCTCAATTATGGGTTTAAATCCTTCTTTTAATGTTGGCTTGAAAACATAAAACTGATCTGGATTTACTGCACCCTGAACAACATTTTCTCCAAGACCGTACGCTCCAGTAATGTAAATAGCGTCCTGAAAACCACTTTCTGTATCTATAGAAAATATAACACCAGATGACGCAAGATCAGAACGCACCATCTTTTGCACACCAACAGAGAGATATACGCTAAAATGATCAAATCCCTTATCCACTCTATATGATATTGCTCTATTAGTAAACAGAGATGCAAAACAATCTCTCACCTTCTCTAGAAGTTCATCTTCACCTCTAACATTTAGATATGTTTCCTGTTGCCCCGCAAAACTTGCATCTGGTAAGTCCTCAGCAGTTGCACTACTTCTCACTGCAACGTCCGTATTTTTTCCATAGCGTTCTTCCATTTCCTGGTATTGTTTACGAATCTCGTCTTCTAATTCAGGTGGTATGGGAGTATTTTTTATAAGATTCCTTATTTTTTTACCTCGTTTCGCAAGATTATTAACATCATTAGTATCAAGATCAAATAGGATATCTCTGATTTTTACATCAATTCCTGCTTTTTCAATCATATATTTGTATGCATAGGCGGTTATTGCAAAACCAGAAGGGACATTAACACCTTTTTTATCAAGACTCCTTATCATTTCTCCTAAAGATGCGTTTTTCCCTCCAACTGATGGAACATCTTCAATTTTAAGATCTTCAAACCATTTTACGAAATCTTTTATCATGATATTACTCCTTTGCATATCAAGGTTAATGACAATAGACATATAAATTCTTTTTAAAAGATTAACTAGGGCCAAAACTCCTTTGTTAAAAATAATTATTTATTATACCTGTCTTTAAGATTTTCTAAATGCTCCTCTCTTTTTGTATATAATCGTTTTAAATTTCTTTTATGTTTTTTTGATAAAATATATGAGAAAATAAGTGGAGCAGCGATAGATACATCACAGTATACAACAACATCATTTTTAACATCATTTGGTTTGATCTTTTTCCACGAAATCGCTTCAGATGGTGTTGCACCTGATAAACCTCCCCAATGGGGAGCATCTGAGGTTATTTGAATAAAATAATCATGTCCGCCCTTTTCAATATTCATAATCTGACTTAACATAGGTTGAGCCTGCATATAGAAATTCTTGGGAGCACCACCACCCAACTCAACTGCCCCTGTTTTTTTGCTATCAAACACTATTGCTGCAGTCTCTAGAGTATCTAAATCAGTATCTATAACCAATTCATTATTCAACATTTTAAGGAGAGCAAGATTCATACCAATAGAAGAATCACCTGGTGATGGGGTATATATTGGTACGTCATGTTTTGCAGCAGTAACAAGTATAGAATAATCAGATTTTGTAACTTTTGCTGTTAGTTCATCCCCAAGGAAACGATGGAAACATGCTGTTGAAACTGTTTCCCCAGGAGAAAAATCTTTACTAACTTTTTGAACAAATTCATCTGTTTTAAGTAATGTTTCTTCAGGCAAAAATATATCATAAATCCTTACAATTTTTTCTTTCAACAAATCCACATCATTAACTCTAAAATCTCCTTGATGAACGGGCAGATCAAGGGCAAAATGCACATCATGATACAAATTTGCACCTGTAGAAATTATAAAATCTATCAGCCCATTTTTTATAAGTTGATTGATAAAACCACCAAGTCCAGTGGGAGTTAATGCACCAGACAGGGTTAGACAAATCGTAGCATCTTCTTCTATCATTTTTTCGTATATCTGACATGCTTCAGCAAGCCTTCCTCCATTGTATGCTCCTGAGTAAGTATAATATTTAAACAAATCTATTACGCTTGTATTTGGTTGTCTTGGTAATTCTGGATAAATTCTTGTTTTTTGTAAAAACCTACTTTTTTTCATATCAATTTTTACTCCTCTAAAAAAACTGCGGCAGCTATTACTGTCGTCCATAGACCATTTTTATCTCCCCTTGCTGTTTGTGCGACGCTTTGTGTTCTTACAAATCTTCCACTCATTTTATATTCTTGTTTTCGTTCATCCCATGCCTTATCGGGGTCGAAGTCCAGACCCAAGGTCATGGCAAGCATTGTCGCTGCTAGATCTTCGGCATGATCTCCTAATTTCTTGTTTATTTCACCATAACTATGATGCTCAGATATATATCCATATGAATCTTTTTCTCTTGGAGTGGCGGCACCTATTGCCGCGCCGATCAACCTATTCGGTTCATTTGTACTATTTCGGGATATTACACAATATATTATTTGACCTGGTTTGAGCAAATCCATCCCCTTCTCCCGTGAAAAAATTTTACAATTTGGTGGAATTATACTGGAAACACTAACAATATTGCATTTTTCTATTCCTGCGTCACGCAAAGCTAATTCAAAAGCTTGCAGTTCATGTTTATGTCTTCCTACGCCCTTTGTGAAAAATACCTTTTTTGGTACCATATTTCTTTAGAAAATAAATTTTAGATTATAAATATACCTATCTATGATTCAGGTCCTTCTTCTTGCTCCTCTTTTGACCCAATCTGTTTCTTAAGGAGATCTCTCATTTGTTTTTGTACATCTACCTGTTCTTTCTGAAATTCAACTTGTTCTTGTTGATAGGGAGTAATTACGTTGCTCTGAACCATAGTTTCAATCAGGTTTTTTATTTCTTTGTAAGGATGAACACCATGCAACTCATAATAGCTTCTTGCTCTTGGAGTTTGCACTTCTTTACCACCGCCAAATAACCCTAAAAATCCAGCTTTTTTTGTACCTAACTCCACTCCTCCAGCAGCAAACGATTGATCGCTACCAAGACCAAAACCAGATTGACTGATAGGAATAATAGTACCAAAACCAAAAATTTGTCCCAATATTCCTTGTTTCGCATTGATATCTGTTATCTTATCATATCTAAGAGTTCTTTCCCTTTTTGTCACAATTCCTCCTTTAAAGATTACACGGAGATTAGATATAATATATTTGTGTGACTTACGATATAATTCAACAATTAAAAAACCAATAATCGAGATAGCCACCGAATAAAATGGAATGAAAACACCAGAGTCAGCTAGCCATCCCTGCGATAACATAAGACCAAGACCTCCAGCAAACATTCCTAGATAAAAAAAGAAAATACTCCATTTAATAGTGAGTAAGGACGCGATAACACCAACTAACAATAACACAAGGCCCCATGCCAGTACTGGAAACCATTCATTGCTACTAAACAAATCTTTATACTCTGAAAAATTAACCAACCATCCAACTAAAACACCCCATATTATTAAAAATAAACAGAGCGATTGAAGTTTCATAAAGGAGAGCGGATGTGGTGATAGTATCTTCTCAACTTGTTCATTTTCTAATAGGTCGTTTTGAATCATCCTCAACCCTCAATTGTTTCATCTTTGCTATGGTTTTAAGTTTATTGGTCTTGTATCTTAACATAAGAAAAAGTACTACAATTGTTGATAATACCATGATTAGTAGGGAGACACTTTTTGAAAAATCAACTAGGAAAAAGAAAAATACAATTCGCATAAAAATATAAGAAATTGGAATAGTTAGATATAGTAACAATTTCCGATAAGTTGCCATTCTGTCTGTAGTTTTTATTAGCAATATAATCATATGTGCAATCAATAACGAGACTATGGCAATGATTGACAACCAGCCAAATATTGAAAACAAGGCTACATACCAGTTCTGCTGAAAAAGGAATGAGACATAGAAAAACAGGTATGCTATAAAAAACAAGAGTATTAGATATAAGGGTTTATGCATTATATGGGATTTTATGTTTTTCAGATCATATATCATATCGACTTTTATTCGTTCTTCTCGATCAATGTAACTTGGCCGTATTCCCATTCCAAGAAATATAAGCAAAATCAAGAATCCTAAATGGGCGGGATGTAATAAATCGATGCTTATTAAGAAACTAAAAAGATATTCCGAGAAGGCATAGAGGTTTGTACCAAAGTTAATCATTCCTTCTGCAAAGGTATACTCTATAGATTGTGCAATATCAACGCCACTACCTATTATCAAAAAAAAGCAGATGAGAAGGAGTAATGCAGGTATAAAAAAGGGCCCCATGAAAAGAAAGGAATTCGACATCCATTCAAATATCCCTTTTTTTTCTTTTTTTGGCACGACTTTTCCATAATTTATACTAACATAAAAGTTTGATATACCACTTTTTGTCACTGTATATCCAAGAGCATGACATATTGTCTGGTATAATATCCCCAAGAAATTTGTGAATCTGCATAAAGGTTTATGTCGATCCCATATTTTTGAAAGTAGATATTTTTGACTTTCGATAAACACTAATTGAATAAACCAAAATAGTAATAAGCCAAATAAAGGTGCTAGTGGCGCAAAAATCACAACATCTACCGGTGAAACAGCCATATCTCTCCACTTTTGATAGATAATCTAATGTATAAAATCTTTTTTAAACAATTGCAACTTCTATTTCATTACCTAAATAATCGTATGCATTCCATGATGATTCGTTAAATGGATTTGCTGCAATAATGTGTACTTTCCCATATTTATTAAAAAGTGCCAAATCCGCTTTAGAAGGTCTTGTATTTGGAGTTGGATGACTATGAACAGTACCAACTATGCTAAAATCTATTGGTAACATATGCAACTTAAATATTGCATGAGAATCACCAGAAATGGTCCCGGGTAAAATTATAACTTCAATTATTGTATGTTTCGATAAGCTATCAACTCTTAATAATCCGCCGAATTCATTTGGAAAATTTGATTTAGCACACTCAAAAATAAGGTCTAGACATTTTTTTTTAATTTTCCATTCAATTGATGCATAATCATTTTCTTTTTTCCGTCTAAAAACAGACATTTTATCGTATTAGTTTTAACCGAACCATCTGATAAAAGCTTTCACCAAATCTTATAAATCGTACTTTTTTTTCTGAGCCAGTTACGACGATATCACTTTCTGGTGTAACAACCTTTGCAACTCTTCCATCAATCACAAGCTTAGTTTCCTTACTCTTAGCTAATAGAGTTATTTTTATATTTTTATTTAAGGGGACAATCCATGGGCGAGCAGATAATTTAAAAGGGGCAAGTGGTGCAATAATCATAGCGTTAACTGTTGGATCCATTATCGGCCCTCCAACACTTAGAGAATAGCTGGTTGAACCTGTTGGGGTGGCGACTATTATACCATCTGCTCCCATCGTTTCAATCAACTCTTCATCTACAAAAAGTTTTAAGTAGAGTATTTTTGCAATCCTGTCTGTCTGCACCGTAACTTCGTTTGTAGCATCGGTGAGTCTTTTCCCGTCTAAAGTTATTTTCAATTTTGCTCTCTCCTCGATGTTATAGTTGCCTTCTATAATCCTCCTTAGTCCATCTATTGCATATTTTGACTCAACTTCTGCAAGAAATCCCATACCACCAGAATTTATTGCAAAGATGGGTTTTTCTATTTCTTCAAGAGCCATGAGTATTGTCCCATCTCCACCTATAGTCACAACAATGTCTGCTTTTTCGTTGATTTCTTTTAAGTTGTAACTTTTTAAATCTGCATAAGTTGCATAACTTTTTTCAGCAAAAACTTTTCCATTCTCACTTAAAAACTCGTTGACACTAACTGCTAGTGAAACAGCTTTTTTTGCGTTTGGTTTGCAAATAATTCCCCAATTCATGATTTTTATCTCCTACAATCTAGATAGTTTAATAAAAGGTTTTAATTTTATAAGGAGTGATGGATGTTTTGAAACCAATGCCTTTACAAGGCTTAATGTGCTAAGATCATCAAATTTGTAATCCTTTAGCGAATCAGCAAGCATATTTAATGTTTTATCTTCCATACCAAGCAAGATTTCTTTTACCGCATAGTTTCTCTTTAATTTTTTATATAATGTGTTTTTTAGTTTTTCTTCATATGATACGAGCATTTCCTTGTCAAATCTTTGTTCATCAATTGCTTTTCCGATTGTCTCTCCAGCTGTTTTCCCAGCTTCTATCGAGGCCATCAGTCCGCCCCCTGTTATGGGATCAACTTGTCTTGCTGCATCACCTACAAGAAGCAGATTATCTCTTACTGATTCAATTGGTTCGCCAACCGGGACTGCGCCAGCAAGAAAGCGGAGCGGGTCTCCGTTTCTTAAATCAGGGTGAGAATTAATAAATTTATCAAGAAGTTTTAATGACATACCTGGTTCACTTAGACTTGCTAGAATACCAATCCCTACATTGGCAATATCTTTGCCCTTTGGAAATACCCATACATAACCGCCTGGTGCAATCTTTTTTCCAAGGTAAAAATCACAGTACGTTCTATCGAACTCAACATTTGTTAGTGTATATTGGGCACAGGTTTCTAGGTCATATGGTTTTAATGTTGTTTTCATTCCGGCCCATCTGCCAATATTCGATTCAACTCCATCGGCACCAACAACGATATCTGCTTCAATGTCAAACTCCTCACCAAATTGTTTGGCTTTTACACCTTTGATCTTATCGTTTTCTTTAAGTATGTTAACAGCATAGGTATTAAGCATGAGTTCTGCACCAGATCTAATTGCACCACGCGCCAGTTCTTGATCAAAAATATCTCGATAAAGTACATAACCTGTTTCATCACCAGCTATATCTGCAGCCAATTTTACCATTGTTCCATCTGGAGAAACTATACGAGCACCATCCATGTTATTTGCGATCCATCTTTTTCCTTCTAGAACATTAAACTCGTCAACTCTTTTACTAATGCCTTCACCACAAAGAACAGGAACACCGACTTCTTGCCTTCGTTCTATGATTAGAACACTAGCTCCTGACTCTGCCGCAAATCTTGCAGATATACTCCCTGCTGGTCCACTTCCAACCACGACAACATCATACTTCATGTTTAATACTCCTCATTATCGATTGCTCCAACAGGACAAGTTTGAATGCAAATGCCACAGTCAATACAATTTTCTTTGCTTACAATTGCTTTACTGGAGCACATCACAATTGCATCTTGTGGGCATACTGAAATACATCCCCCGCAAGCCAGACATTTTCCTTTATCTACTAGTGCTTTAGGCTTTCCCATAAGATTCACCTCTTGTAATTCCAGAAGCTATTACATGAGCTACTCGTATTGGTTCAGGTATCACACCTCGTATCGTCGAGAGATTTATTATTTCTTTTGCATCCTCAATATCGATGCCTACACATTTTACATAGATTGGATTATGATTCGTTTCCACCGTATACATTTCCCCTTTTTTTATAGTCTTCCATCGTTTCTCCCAATCATTAAAATTCTTATGTAATGCAAGTTTGATTTTATCAAAATCGGGTTTGTCTCTTGTGATTGTAATTATTGGTAAATTTGTAGATTCATATAATTCATTAACGTCGACTATATTGAATCCACCCAGAGCCACCCCATCAAGCATCACCACTTTTAATTGTTGTCTGTGTTTTGTATTTTGTATCATTTCTTTACATATGGCGGTGGCTTCGTTTCCATCGATTGCTACACGATCACTTAAAACGCATTCTAGATATTCCCCTCCTCGCATTACTGCGCCAATTACTATACAATATTTATCATAAAACGTAAATGGGGAATCATCGATTCCAAGAATTCTGATTTGTCTTTTCATTCAAGAAAACAAAACCCTCAAACTGCTAAATAATGTTTCGACAAAATCTAGTAAGATAACCTTTTGGTGGAGAAGATAAAAAGGTAATCTGAATCGAGCCATTTTTTTCTACATCTATCCTATAATCATTTAGAGGGAGGTTGTGAGGGGCCTATGTGAGGAAAGGAGGAAAGGATGGAAAATAATTTGTTTAGAAATCTTTCTTGTATTAGACCCCCCATTACAATATAAAATATGTAAAAATAGTATAAAAACTTTTTGCAACATTTGTTTTGTTTAATACTACTTCATAAAATATCTAATGATATGTTATTATTACATTTATTCCTTATTAAATTCTTTTTACATTTTCTACTTTGATAATAACCCTTGGATTTGTGGTAAAATATACCGGTATTGAAAACGAAGATAAATTTTTTACTTGGAAGCATACTATTTTGTGCATATTAAATATTTTAGGACACTACTATCTCACCTGTGTGTTTAAGGTAAATCCTATTATTATATCAATTATATAACAAAATATATATACTAATAATTTCAATATATATCTGGGAAGGAGGGTAGCGCGAGATTTTTTTCAAATCTCCTCACCACCTCACCGCTCCCTTCTTCCTATAATTTAAATACTTAAAATACTGTTTTTTAAGTATGCTTTTGACCTTTTTATAACTTCTCAAATTTTCGAGAAAGTGTACGTTTTAAAATTTTTATTTAGTTTCTACCCAGTATAAATTCTACCATAATCTCCTTTTTTGTTTTTGGATTTAAGGGGAGATAAAAAGTTAATTAGAAATGAATTATTTTGCGAGATTAAGTAGAGAAACCTAATATTTTTTAATGGCTTTCATACCACCTTTAAAAGATCTTTTGTTTATATCCTTGTAATTTGAAGGAACATTATCTAAAATTGTTTCTAAAAGAATTTCAGATTTGAAAGGTAAAACATCAGTAGCTGCAAGGGCGCCAAGCATTACAATATTTTTTGAAATTACGTCCCCCGATTTTTTCGCTATTTCCGTAGCATCTATCAAGAATAATTCAGCATAGGAACTAATCTCTTGAAACACATCGTCTAGATTTGGATATTCTTCACATCCTGTAGCAACTGTAAAAGGAATAACAGGATTAATGTCAGTAATGACCTTTGTTTTTTTACTAGCATACATTATATTGCGTAATGCTTCAATCGGCTCTGTACTTAAAATAACGTCAGCTGTACCGGTCGCAATCATTGGACCAAAGACATCACCAATTCTTACTGTGCAGATAACGGCTCCACTACGTTGTGCCATCCCATGGACTTCAGAAACATAGACGTTTATTTTTCCTCTCACTGCAGCTTTTCCTAGAGCATTTGCTGCTGTAATTATGCCTTGTCCACCAACACCTGTTAATACAATACTTGTTTTATAGTTCGTTTATTTCCCTCCTTTTTAAAGATGGCATCAAACGGACAGATTTGCACACAATTCCCACAATCATTACATTGTAAATCATCAATACGTATGCTACCCTCTTCTGTATAGTAAATTGCCGGACATCCAAATCTAACAATGCACTCTCTACACTGGTTACATTTTTCTTGGTCAATATAATAAATAGATTTTTTTTCTTTTGACTTTCTTTTTCTCTGAATCTCTAGATGAATACAAGGCGATTTACTTACAACAACTGCCGGTCCTCTAAAATCCAACGCTCTCTTAAAAGCGGCTGTTGTATCCTTAATATTGTTAGGATCAACAATCTCAATGTGTTCTACACCCAATCCTTTAACGACGTCCTCCACGTTAATGAGCTTGGCTGGTCTTCCCATACCATCATATTCTGTTCCTGGATGTGGTTGAAGACCTGTCATCGCTGTAGTTCGATTATCAAGAATAGTTATAACAACGTTGTGATTATGATGTACAGCATCCACAATTGGTGGAATGCCCGAGTGGAAAAAAGTGGAATCCCCCATAAAAGAAACGATTTTTTGTTCAGTAGAAATGGAAAGCCCACATGCAATCCCTGCATTTGAACCCATACATAACAATAGATCTGCTATCTCTAATGGAGGGGCCTTGCCTAATATATAACAACCAATATCTGTCGGATAAATGGTTCCTTTGGGCGCTGCTTTTTTAACTGCATAGTATGTTGCTCGATGCGGGCATCCTGGGCAAAGGGAAGGCGGACGGCTAGGGAGCTTTAATTTTGGTTGTACTGGCTTTTGGTATGGATTTTTAACCTTGAATATTTTTGAAAATGCATCAGCAACAATATCTAGTGAGTATTCATACAATCTGGAAAAATGATCTGTTGATTTTCCATATATTTTCATGTCGGAATAGATATCATAGGCAATTGTTTTGAATTGCCACTCTAGTATCGGCTCAAGTTCCTCTACCACAACTATGACATTACATGATTTGATAAATTGTTCACACATTTTCCGCGGAATAGGATGAGTCATACCTAGTTTCAAAATTTTAACATCAAGCTTCAAGACTTCTGCTATTTCTATAACATAATTAACTGAAACTCCTGATGCGACGATTCCTATATCAGTCGGTTTTCCAATTTTAAGAATGGTGTTAAATGGTGATTTTTCTGATATTTTTTTTGCCTGTTCCATTTTCTTTAACAAGGCCGGATGTTTTACTCTTGCTGTAACAGGTATTAGAGCAAATAACGGATCTTTTTCAAAATGTCCTTTCCCTCGCTGTTTTTGTAGATTGTCTAAGATAATAGAACCTCTTGTGTGATTTAATCTAGTGGTTGTTCTCAGTAAAATAGGAAGTTGCAGTTCTTCAGAGATATCAAACCCTATTCTCGTCATTTCTTTTGCTTCTTGAGGTGTTGCAGGTTCAAGCATAGGTGCATTTCCAAATAAAGCAAAGTATCTATTGTCCTGTTCGTTCTGGGAAGAATGACAATATGGATCATCTGCTGAAACAATAATGTGCCCTCCTTTACAACCCATGTAAAGATATGTCATAAATACATCACTAGCTACGTTAAGTCCAACGTGTTTCATGCAAGTTAGTGCTCTTAAGCCACAAAATGAGGCAGCAGCAGCTACTTCTAATGCAACTTTTTCATTGGTTGAATATTCAAAATAAAATCCAGGATTTTTGTTTTGTTTTGTAGCTTGTTTTGCAATTTTTGAAAATGTATCTGCTATCTCAGAAGAAGGTGCTCCGGGGTATGTCGTTGCAACATCTATTCCTGCCTCAAGTGCTCCTCTTGTAATAGCTTCATTTCCCAATAGCAGAATTTGCTTTCCTACTTTATTTTCAGTTAAATCTATCATTATAAACACCAAATAAGTAGATTATGCACAATTTCCCCAGATGGGAGTAAAAGAGTATAGAATATAAATATAACGAACTCCTCCTACCTTTAGAAATTCCATTATTTGGTAAAAAGTTTTCATAATTTTTCCTATAATGAAATTTCTATATGTCATTCTAGAGTTTCTTTCTGTTCTTAATGTTACTTTATTTAAGGTTATAATTTTTATATAAAATATCAACAAAATAACAACAAATTTCCTTAAATTTATAGGTATCTTTTAATAAGAGTTGCTTTTGTTTTTCCCTAAAAAAATTCAATTAATAATCCCTAAGTTTTTGGATTAAAAAGCATAATGATAATAGTTTATCTACATATCTATTTACATATTCATCTGCGAAAAAGGTACTTAAAACATTAATTATTTTATGGCAATCGGAAGGAATTGAGCTGGTAGTTTTTGATTGCATCCCATCCCTCCTAGTGAGACCAGCCTTCCTTCTTTTTCTAAATAACTATATTGTCTTTTAATCAAAATATTGTAAAAATAATAAAGTATTTGTACCAATTCCACAATTACTGCAAAGTCTGGAGAGAAAAACAAAGGTTTAATGGCCGTTATGACGACTATATTTGCACTTTTTCCAGATGGCATTGCTTTTTAAAAATCAGAAAACCCTGAGGGATAAATGAAATGGAAGCACAAAATAAAATGATGCATAATGAACCAAAATCAGTGCCAAAACAAATTCCATTATTTGAAGAGCAGGATGATGGTAATCTTATACCATATGTGAAAGAAGAATAACTGATTATCTCTCAATCCACGCGATTGAATCATATTTTTTTGAGAAAGGAATGAATATAAATTAAAAATAGTATATGAAGTACAAATGAAAAACAAAATTGCACTTAGTATTGCAGGATCTGATCCATCAAGCGGGGCAGGAATTCAAGCAGATTTGAAATCCTTTTCTCTTCTTGGACTACATGGAACAACGGTAGTAACCTGCATAACCTCACAAAACACTCAACAAGTTAAAAAGATACACAAATTACCTGTTGAAATAATTGAAAACCAAATTGATGTTTTGTTTGAAGATTTTAATATTGATGCAGTAAAAACAGGTATGTTATTTGATGAAGAGATAGTCAAGTGTGTTGCTAAAAAAATTTCAGAATATAAATTATCCCCGGTTGTAGATCCTGTTATGGTAGCCACAAGTGTAGACACGTTATCTCAAAATGATTTCATTAATTCATTTAAAAAATATCTTTTACCAAAAACTTATATGTTAACAGCAAACCTCCCAGAATCCTGTGAACTTACGGGTCTCAGCATAAATTCAATTGAAGATATCAAAAAAAGTTGTCAAAAACTACTTTATTTTGGCCCAAAATATGTGCTTATTAAAGGTGGGCATCTAGATAATAAAAACGCAATCGACATCTTGTATAATAGTAAAAAATTTTATGAGTTTTCTCTTCCACGCATCCCAAACAAAAAAGCACATGGTTCTGGGTGTACTTTATCAGCTATTATAACTGGTTTACTTGCCCTAGGGGTAACACCTGTTGAAGCAGTTAGAAAAGCTAAATATATTATTTGGGATATGATAAATCAAGGGTATATACCAGGTAAAGGATCAGATGTACTAAACCATTCTTGTGAACCGATAATACCGGCCACTTTTCCCCATAATACGTATTTTGATGTATGGTTTGAGTTAAAAAATGCTATTCAAAAACTTGTTTCAATTTTACCACCTACTTTTGTTCCTGAAGTGGGAATGAATTTTGCATATGCAATAAAAAATGCACAAAAACTGCAAGATATCTGTGCTATCAATGGCAGAATTTTAAAAACCAAAGATAAAACAAGATTTTGCGAGGATATCAACTTTGGAACATCAAAACATGTTGCCTCTATTGTTCTTGCGGCAATGTCTGTTGATAAGAATGTTCGATCTGCATTAAATATCTGTTATTCAAAAAATATTATGGAGATGTGTAAAAAAGCAGGTTTTAGTATTGGTTCTTTTAACAGAAAAAATGAACTAGCAAATGCTACCTCAACCATGGAATGGGGTACAAAGCATGCTATTTCAAAACTAGGTTTTGTGCCTGATATTATATATGACACAGGCAGCATAGGAAAAGAACCTATGATACGTGTGTTGGGAAATAATCCGGAAAACGTGCTAAATAAACTAAAAAAATTGCTAAAAATAAATGAAAAATAAGATATGAAAATACGAAATGTTTATAAATAATAATGGTGATAGTAGGGTATAAAAACAATGAATCAACAGGGAGGCAAAAGTTTATGACAGCAAAAGAAGAAGCACAAGAAGAAAACGTCATATATGTTGGAAACAAACCGCCAATGAGTTATGTACTTGCAGTAGTAACACAGTTTAATAGCGGTTCAACTGAAGTAGTAATAAAAGCTAGAGGCAGAGCCATTAGTAGAGCGGTAGATGCAGCAGAAATCACAAGAAATAGGTTTGTAACAGATGCAAAAATCAAAGAAATAAGAATAGGAACAGAATCAATTACAAACGAAGAAGGAAGATCATCAAACGTCTCATCAATTGAGATAGCTCTATCAAAATAAAGAAGCATTATTTTCTTATAATACTTCTAATTCACTATTTTTAATCTTTTATATTAGAGGATACTGTAAATCACATTTAAATGAGAAAGCAATTTTTTGTTGTTTTTATCCTATTAATCGAGTTATTTTGAGTAAAAAATTATGCAAAAATACTTATACTAAAAATCTATTCCGGCACCCTCTCACATAAGGTAGGATAACCAAGGAGAACTTCAGATTTTGAGGTATTCTTAATGTGAGTTTATATAATACGTTCAATATAAGGGAGATAAAAAGCTGGAGCTAATTAAACTATAGGCGGATTTGAAAAATATGTCGGATGAAAACATATCTGTGTTTTTGGACGAAAAACGAGTTTTTAAACCATCCAAAGAATTTGTGAACAAAACAAATGTGAAGAAGTGGATGGACAAACAAAATATAAAAAGCCTAGAGGAACTTTACAAAAAAGCAGAAGATTTGGAATGGTTTTGGAAAGAAATTTCTAGAGATCTTATCGAGTGGTACAATCCATATGACAAAGTTGTTGAATGGGATGCACCATGGGTTAAATGGTTTGTTGGTTCAAAATATAACATTGTTCATGATACGTTGGATAAACATGTTAGGACTTGGAGGAAAAACAAGGTTGCTTTTATTTTTGAAGGTGAACCTGGTGATGTACAAAAGTTAACCTTTAATGACCTGTATGTTGAGGTCAATAAGCTTGCTAATGCGCTGAAAAAATTGGATGTTAAGAAAGGTGATAGAGTTGGTATTTATATGCCAATGATTCCTGAACTTCCGATTGCAATGCTTGCTTGTGCAAAGATAGGTGCTATCCATTCCGTTGTATTCTCTGGTTTTAGTGCACTTGCATTCAGAGATAGAGTCAATGATTGTGAGGCAAAGATTGTTATCACGTGTGATGGTTTTTGGCGGCGTGGGCGAAAGGTATATCTTAAGGAGCAGAGTGATGAGGCATTAGAGAAAGCTTCAAGTGTCAAGCATGTCATAGTTTTTAAGCGTACTGGTGATCCGGTTCCTTGGAAACCAGGTAGGGATGTCTGGTGGCATGACCTTGTTTATGGTATGCCTAAAGAATGTAAGACAGAGAAACTTGATTCTAATGATCCTTTGTTTTTCCTGTATACTTCTGGTACAACTGGTAAACCGAAGGGGATAATACATGGACATGGTGGTTATGCTGTTGGTACAGCGTATAGCCTTAAATGGGTGTTTGATCTAAAAGATGAAGATATTTGGTGGTGTGCTGCCGATATCGGTTGGATAACTGGTCATAGCTATATCGTATACGCTCCTTTGATTCTTGGTGCAACATCAGTAATTTATGAGGGTGCACCTAATTATCCTCAGCCTGATCGATGGTGGGAGATCATCGAAAAATACAATGTAACAGTCCTATATACTTCACCTACAAGTATCAGGTTGTTTATGAAATATGGGGAGGATTGGGTTAAGAAACATGATCTGAGTACTCTTAGACTTCTTGGATCTGTTGGTGAGCCGATAAATCCTGAAGCATGGATATGGTATTACAAACATATTGGTAACGAGGAATGTCAGATTATGGATACTTGGTGGCAAACCGAAACAGGACACATTGTCATATCGCCACTTCCAATTACTTCGTTGAAACCCGGATCTGCAACAAAACCATTACCTGGACATTCTGCAGATGTTTTTAATGAGGAAGGAACGCCCGTTCAAAACGTTGGAGGAAACCTGGTACTAACACGTCCATGGCCAGGCATGCTCAGAGGCATCTATAAGAATCCAGAACGATACATAGACACATATTGGAGTAAATTCAAAGATATATATCTCGCTGGTGATTTAACTCGAAAAGACAGTGATGGTTACCTCTGGATCCAGGGAAGAGCAGATGATGTACTTAACGTATCTGGACATAGAATTGGAAACTCTGAGATAGAATCTGCTCTAGTAAGCCATCCACATGTTGCCGAAGCTGCAGTTATTGGTAAACCACATGATCTCAAAGGAGAATCCATTACAGGATATGTTGTATTAAAAGGCAACATAAAACCAAGTGATGAGCTTCGTAAAGAACTTAGAAGTCATGTTGGTCATGAAATGGGGAAAATAGCCCGTCCCGATGAGATATGGTTTGTCTCTGACGTTCCAAAGACACGAAGTGGAAAAATCATGCGACGAGTAATCCGAGCAAAAATACTAGGTAAAGAGGTCGGCGATATTTCAACACTTGCAAACCCAGAAGCGGTGGATGAGCTTAGTAAAGCAAAATAAATTTTCTCTTTTTCTTTTAATCGTATTTCAACAGTTAAATATAAAAGCCAAACATGATATTGCTCTATCAAAATTCATGCGAGACGTACATAAATTATGATGTGGATAATCTTCGGTGTTTTAACTATTGTTTTTCTTATTATTGTTTCTGCGTTTTTTTCAAGCTCAGAAATGGCCTTTGTATCGATAAACAAGGCAGTTATTATAGATAAGGCTAGAAAGGGAGATAAAAAAGCAAAGATCCTTGAAGAACTATTAAAAAATCCTGATAACGTGATAAGCGCTATTGTTATTGGAAACAATCTTGTCAACATTTTCGCTTCAATTCTTGCTGGAATTATTACCACTACAATTTTTGGAAATATTGGTATTGGTATTGCAACTGTTGTCATGATGTTTTTGATACTTATTTTTAGTGAGGCAACTCCAAAAGCATTTGGTATAAAGAATGAGAACTTGGCATTGAAGGTAGCTAGATCTCTTTCTATAATTACAAAACTGTTTCATCCAATGGTTGTCTTGCTAAATTCTATTTCTAGCGGATTGATCTCCCTCGTTGGCGGAAAAAAAAGAAGGACAGTTGTTACAGAACATGAGATAATGGCGATGATGAGACTAGGAGAAGAAGAGGGAACTATAGAAAAGGACGAAAGGGAGATGGTCAATGATGTTTTTGAGTTTGATGAAACACACGCATATGAGATTTACACTCCCAAGGATAAAGTAGAATTTATCCGTGAGAATGAGGCCATTGAGAATCTTATTCAAAAATCTATTAAAACAGGTTTTTCCCGATTTCCGGCATATAGGAAAGATTTGAATGATATTGTTGGCATGGCTCATGTGAAAGATTCACTAATTATTGAGGATACTTCTTTGCATGTAAAATACATTATGAGGAAGATTTTAAAGATTGATTCAAGTATGAAGGCAGATGATGTTCTTCGGGAGATGAAACGAAATAAAACACATCTAGCATTACTTCAGGATCAAGAAGGCAAGACCCTGGGTTTGATAAGCATGGAAGACCTTATTGAAGAGATTTTTGGAGAGATTTCAGACGAACATGATATGAAGGTGTAGACTCTTTGTTTTAAGGTTAGTTTTTTGATTCCAAGAGAAACACAATTCCGGTAACAACCGTAAAGAAACTAGGTAACACTTGTACAACAAATCCTTTTAAAGGTAACTTACAAAAGTAGGGTTAAGGATTTAAAATGACTGATAAAGAAGAGCAAATAAGGAGTCTCTACGAAGAAGCAACTTACTTGCATCTTGAACATACCGGGCATAAGGTGAGAAGAGATCAGTTTATGCTAGTCTGGTATGATTAAAAAGAGTTTTATTTTTTGTTGTGAGATTGATGTCAGAATTAATATGGTGCTGGAGAAAGGGAAACAAGACGATTTAAACAAAAAGTGTAGATGTCGCTAAACAAGCAATGAAAGAAGGTTATATCGTTACGGTTTTAAGTAATAGATCTCATATTTTCAGATAGTAGAATTTTTTGATACAAACATTTAAAATGCATCTGTTTATTTGAGAATATAGGTGGATGGGGTAGAAAATGAGTCGAGAGGTAGTGATTCCGAGTCTTGATGCTGCTGAGATTGATGTTCTTTTGCGACTGTATTATCACGGGGAATGTGTTGTTGATACGTTATTTAAGTCCCTTTCTGAGAAGGAGATTCTGCAGCGGTTGTCTGGAGAAACCCTTGTGAGTACATCTCTTGCTTCTGGTGAAACTATCGTGTCGCTTACAGAGGAAGGACTTAATGTTTGCGGATCTATAATGGCAAATATAGTACAGGAAAAAGTCTTGTTGTTTAGAGAAAAGATTAAAGCGATACCAGAGAAGGCTGTGGCTTGTTTGATTAATCATATACTGTGCAGAGAGGATAGTAGTGAGAAAAAAGTTTTTCTTGTTTCCTATGAAAAACCATATGCATTGGATGAAAATCTTTGGTTTGAAAAAGTTTTATTAAAAGATGAACGAATAACTAAGATGCTTGGAAGATTTTATAGTATCCTAGAATCGCTCGGTTTTATCAAAACTATGAATAGTCAATATCTGTGCTCTTCCGAAATAGAAATGTTTCTTAAGAATGAATACAAAGACGTAGAAGATCTCTCTTGGATGGAGGAAGATTCATTAAAGTATTATTATTTCTTCTATGTGTATGCCCAGGATCAGAAAAATTTGATAGATTTCTCAGGAGATGGAGAAGAATTTCGTTCTCAGTTTTTTGGTGATTATTCAACTCCACCAGATTACTGGTTTTCATCTAACCGACTTAATCCTCGTTCTCTTCTTTCTAACCTCGGAATTAATGAAGGCAGAATATTAGAATTCTTAGAATCAATGCAGCGAGCTGGGATTGTTAGTGAGAGAAATTATCCGCTTACATCCCTTTCGTTCTTCACAGAAGGCGATAAAATCTATGCTATTAGAGATGTAAAGGAGTATATGCATTTTATTACACTACAGTTTCTTACTCCTGTTGTTGATTCATTATTAAAAATAAACTAGAATTATTTGAGCTTAAAGTCTACATTCGTGTCCAATTACAGGTATGATCAGGATTCATTTGAGTCATTGGATGTAGAAGATCTTCATCTTTCATCTTAATATTAGCAATTTCCCAATACTTCGGGCGTTCTAAGAAGCAGTTAAATACTTTTTTTAATCGTGAGTAGAATTCATTAATATCAATGCTTTCTACTGTATTTCCATGGTCTTGGATTTTTTGAAAATCTTTTTCAACTCTTTGGTTAAAAAGAGGTATAAGAGTATCTAATTTTTTTAAAACGTTATC
>CP070724.1:1952967-1958699 GCA_020350825.1 Thermoplasmatales archaeon
AAGACGATCTATACATGAAACCTGTAGAATCTCTATACACACCTGAAGAATGGAAGAAAATACGATAAGAGAATGTACGGCAGAAAGGCATGCAGCATACTATAGAAACTAAGATTCTAAAAAAGAATAACGAACTAATTGATGTTGATTTATCATTAAGTGTTTTAAAAAATCATAAAGGGATGGTAATTGGTTCTATAGGCGTCATTAATGATATAACCTATCAAAAATGGATAAAAGTTGCTCTGGAAGAATCTGAGAAAAAATTTAAACAACTATATGAAAATGCTCCAATTCCTTATCATACTTTATCACCAAACGGTGAAATTGCCTCTGTAAATGATAAATGGTGTAAAATATTAAAATATAGAAAAGAAGAAGTCATTGGAAAATCAATTTTTGATTTTGTTATCAAAAGTGAGAGGAAGTCAGCTAAAGATTCATTTGAGAAAAAAATATTGAAGAAGAAACCATATACAGGAGGCCATGAAAGAACATATGTAACAAAAGATGGAGAAGAACGGATATTTATCATACATGACTATTTCTCTTTTGATGAAGATAAAAATGTAATGTCGATTCATACAACAATGGAGGATATTACCCAACGTCAACAAGTGTGGGACAAGATGATGAAATCAGAAGAAAAGTATCGTGTACTCGCAGAAACATCTGCCGATGGTGTTCTTACTACTGACGTACTAGGTCGTTTAACATATATAAATCCTTCTCTCGAGAAAATTTTAGGTAGAAGAAAAAGCAATATCCTGGCAACTCTATTTAGAGATTATCTTTCCGAATCATCTGTATACCTATTTCAACAGGTGTTTCTTGATATTAGGAAAAAAGAAAAGAAAATGGAAAATATAGGATTGGATATTATTCACAATGGCGGATATGAAATTCCCGTCGAGGCAAATATCTCTCCTTTGAAAAAAGATGGTAATTTTATTGGTATAGAATGTACAATAAGGGACATTTCTGAACGAAAAAACATAGAAAGAGAATTGAAACAATCCGAAAAACTTAGGACTGAGTTCATGAACATCGCAGCCCACGAACTCAAATCCCCGGTAACACCAATAAAAGGCTATTTAGAATTGATTGAATCAGATAAAGATGCCGATGAAAAAATTAAGAACTGGGCAAGAGTGGGGCTAAGAAATGCTGAAAGATTAATGCGTTTAATAAACGATATTTTAGATGTATCGAGACTTGATACAGATACAATGAGATTTAATATGGAAAAGTGCGATTTAACAGAGATATTCGATGATGCAACAGAAGATATAGAACCCGACATTGAAACTAAGAATTTGAAATTTATTAGGAAAATACCAGAGAATCTCTCAAAAATAGTCTGTGATAAATATCGCCTATCACAAGTTTTGAAGAATCTTTTAGGAAATGCTATCAAATTTACAGATTACGGATCCATCACACTAATGGCTGAAGAAAAAGAGAAACACCTTTTCATCTATATTAAAGATACAGGTATTGGTATTTCAAGTGATGAAACTAAGAAGATTTTTACAAAGTTTTACCAGGCATATACAGGTGAAGATCGGAAAAATGAAGGAACAGGGCTAGGTCTATTTATATGCAAAGAAATAGTAAAAAAACACAATGGCGAGATATGGGCAGAAAGTAAAGTTGGAAAAGGAAGTAAATTTACTATAAAACTACCCATCTAAAATTCTAAGTTGTTAGGACTAGGAATCTTCAAATGTTTTTATTTACTGGGTAAAAAGTAGAATCACAATTACTGCTACTATAACAGTTCTACGTCTCATCCCATCCCTATGCATATGTATTTGCATATGCAAATCCATTATCACAATACAAATATTCCTATATGAATCACAAGAAAAACTTGTAACAAATCGCGTTTTATCGTTCCCAAGGCATCTTCTTATCAAGATATTCTGTCCAAAATATGCGCAGGTCACCTATTAGAAGATTATCTCTTTCTAAAATTGTGAAATCTCTTTTGACAACCTTATCAATATGTTTTCCAAGGCTTAGATTTTTAACGTGTTCCTCCAAAAGATCTTTTATATCTGTATACTTCCTATCTATCTCCACATAAAACCGTTTATCCTTTTCAAAGGGTTTTCCAATAGTTCTATGATTGTCTGCCCATCTTTGAATGAACTCATCTGCGTTTTTTTTCATTTTTACGGGTGGGCCCATATGCAACATTGTCTTCGAAATCGTCCTTTTTTCAGGGAAGAGTATCATATAAATGGAAGTATTATTTATATGAAATTTGGAATCAAGTATTGTAAATTCATATCGCTCACACATCTCTTTTATTGAACGAACGGCCTTACGTACTTGGGGATAGAGATTCTCTGGAATTATAGGGGGTTTTTCAGCTCTCACTGCAATGACTTCTCTTGGTCCAATTTCTTTTTTAATCTTATCAATTGACCAAGGTTTTACATCTTTTGGGAAGAAAAACGTGATACATGGTTTTTTTATGTATTCTTTGCATGCTTTTACAAAAATAGCAAATTTTTCTATCGATAACGCCGAAGAAACGTTTCTTTCATTATCAACCGGGTCAATAAATACAAGCGGTGTATCAAAATGAGGGGATTTAGCTTGAGTTAAAGATAGTTTTTCGCCATACTGCCAATTTTGAACGTTGATTATTAAATTCTGAAACGAGGAATATTCTAAGATTAAAATCTCACAAAGATATCCAGAGAAGCCTTCTATTTCTGCTTCGGCTCCGTAGCACCCTATACCTTTCAAGAATTGTTTGAATAATCTAACTTCCTTTTTTTGTGATTCTGAAATATGTTCTTTTATATAACTTGTATGAAGAGGGGTTCTATCCACTGCCGACAATTTTTGTGACGCAGATTCTATCTTATAACATGGCACAATTTCTGTTTTAACACCCTTGTAGATTCCTCGTATATAGGGATGCTCGGCAAAACACTCTTCTTGATTTTTTAGAATAGATCTACCTATTGAAAGGCCAGTTTCTTGTAATTGTCTTCTAGAAATTGATGTTGAAAATAAAAGAAATAAATCAATATCTACACTGTCTTTAAGGTACGTTTCTTTTGCTGTCGATCCCACGAGTACAATTGATACCTTCAACTTACTTTTTTCGATCTCATTTTTTACTTCTACTTTAAGTTGTTTTATTACATTTTCCAAATCTTTCCTTTCTTTGGGGGAGGGGGTGACTTTTTCCAAAACCTGTTTTTCGATTATTTCAGAGCCCGCTATCATTTACTCCTCCTTTATAAATCGCTTCTGCAAGTAGAATATTGAAAATGCCAGTATAATGCCACATATCACATCTGTTATCCAATGAATAGCTAAATAGATAACCGATAAAATAACTGAAATTGCACAGAAATAAGCTAGGTATGTATATTTTTTGTTTTTTGTAAGAGATACAGATTTTGCAATAAGAAGAGTCATTGCCACATGGAGTGATGGAAAACAATTATTGTATGTTGTTGTTGAATAGAAAAATTGTTCAACATTTGGAATGACTGTTTCAAGCGCAGATTCAATTCCATAGAAAGTGTACACATTTGATACTGGAAAAAAAAGATAGAACGGCAAAGCAATAGAATATAGTAATAACAGGCCGTATGCAAGCGACTTCATTGCCTTTTTGTTGTCTGTAAGCAAGAAGTATAGCGGAGAGAACCATAAGGTAAATGGATAGACTACGATATACATTAAAACAAAAAAATAAACAAGAGATAATGTCCAATTCTGGGAAAACCAATAAACAATTCCGTTTTCTATCATTTGAATGTTACTTGCAAAGTCATTACCTACCAGATTTGTAAAATATGAATCTAGGATGTTTACTTCAACAAGATGGAAAACAACAATCCCTATAATGAGTATAATATATTTAAGATGAGAAGTGAAAATCTGATAATATTCTGAAGGTGATGTTTTAAAAATCTTTTTTGGCATAAACAAAAACAAACTAACGATGAATAGTATAAGATTTAATGATCCTACTATTAAAAACCAGTTTTCTATGAAGTTCACCACCGATTATAATTTTACTTCTCTTAGAGTCGTGTAAATAGGTCCTTTTGGGGTTAGATCACTTTTCTTTAGTTTTATGGATTTTACTTCCTGAGTACTGAACTCAAAATCTTTGTACCTTTCTATTGCTTTTAATAAAAGCTGCTTGTTTTTTGCTGTTTTTACACGGCCTATCGTAAGGTGAGCTGAAAAACCTCTTTTTTCTCTTTTGAAACCCAGTTGTGAAAGTCTTTCATCAATACTTGTTGAAATTGTTTCTATTATCTCTGCGTCTTTTATTCCAATCCAGACGACTCGGATATAGTTTTGATTTGGAAATACACCAGTTCCACTCAGTTTTAATGTAAAAGGATCTATTTCTTTAACTGAGTTTTCCATAATTTGTTCAATTTCATCTATATTATCCTCTTGTACATCTCCAAGGAATTTGAGTGTAATGTGAATATTTTGTGGTTCCACAAGTTTTACATCAGCATTTGAGTTGGTTATATCTTGTAGTAAATTCAAAACATTTGGTGTTACATTGATATCAATAGCGATAAATCCTCTAAATTCTGTCATGGTATCTTTTCCATATTCTTTACTTGATAAATGTAACAGTGCTTTAAAATTTTATTTACCAAAAGAACTAGTTTTTGATTTGAAACATATTAATTAAGATTTTCTGGATAAAAATCCTCCTCATGTTGTTTTAGGCTAAGTAGCAAAAATGGGACTTTAAAGGCAAAGCCATATTGGTAATAAACTTGAAATTTATTTTAGCTCTAATTCCACTCTCTTTCGAAAGATGTGAGATCCATTCTACTCCAATCATTATAATCTCGAATCAAACGGGAGCCATCAGAATAATCTATAGTGTAATACATGTATCTATAGTTCATACAACTTTTGTAAGGTCGACTAAGGAAAAAGCTAAACGGTCGGCGACTATGTCCTGGAATAGGCCAGAATCCAAAGGTGTGACCTAGCTCGTGCATATAAGCGCTACCATATACAATATCTTTTTTTGCCCAGGGTTTTTCTGATACTATGTTTTCATGACCGGAACTTGTTATCTGAAAAGCATTAGGACGAAACATATAACCCGCTGGGCCACCTGACTTGTACACAACTACACCATAATGAAAAACACCTCTACGCCAATTATTTTCATCTCCATGCAGGAAGAAATCGTAATAAATTTCATCAAAATTACCCCATTCAATTATTTCATCAAATGGGATAATATCATGCCCTCCCATGCTACCATAATCCAGATGAAATACGATGTTTTGCCTATTAAAAGCAGTCTGAATAAGTTCTCCTGAATTTTCTGGGAAATAGGTTTTTTCACCATTAGGGCCTTCATCCATTATGTCTAATTCAACAAAAACGTCCTTCCTAAATGGATCAGAAAACCACTCTGAGGTCAGATATTCTTCATAGTTATCGATACTATCTCCTTCAGGGTCAAGTTCTTCGTGATCCTCCATTACAAAAGGATCATATCCCCATTTCCATTCCCATTCAATTGGAATATCATCGTTATCTAAGTCTTCACCAAGGTTATTTACTTCAGGATCAGTTCCATAATCGTTTACTTCTATCCAGTACGGAATTCCATCACCATCGTAATCATTCTGATAAATGTTAAACCAGAGTTCACAATCCCGATCCCTTCTATAGATACTCCCGTCATCGCAACCATTTAACCGACC
>CP070724.1:1958799-2171466 GCA_020350825.1 Thermoplasmatales archaeon
GTACCCCATACTATAAACCGATTTCTGTTTCTTTTAATTAGGAAAAATTGCTGTATCCGCATTTAGATGCGGACGTTAAATGGGATCATTTGATGCCCGCATCGGGATTCGAACCCGAGTAGGAGCCTCCGCAGGGCTCCAGGATATCCAAGCTACCTCATGCGGGCAGGTCTATGTGTTAAAACCACCTCAAATTAAAGAGTTAGTATCGAAATCATGAGGGAAAACAAATGAGGTTTAATAACTATTTCTCAATTGATAAACAACCCATCAGATTTGTGAAACCTAATAGAGATCAATGTAATACCTGGCAAGTTTTTTCTATATTGTAAAAAGAGATATTATTTAATTGGTGCGTAGATTTCAGTAAGTGCCTCCTCCATCCCGACCTCTCGTGGATCATTTAGGTATACTTCACGTGTCGGCCCTGTAATTGTTTTTCCGTTTTGCTAAATCCATAAAAAGAGTTTTTCGTATGTTGGAGCGCATTTTTCATATGGCCCTTTGTGAATGATCTTTGCCATTGTACTACCTTGAAGTTCGTAGCATTTGATTTCTTCTGTTTCTTCGATTTCTTGTATGATGGGAAATGCAATTTCGATATCTGCTTTTCCTTCTTGATCTGCTTTCATAACATCGTCTACAGTTCTTTCATGGCATACAAAGACTGGGGGTCCAGTGAACTCTGCCCCATGTGATGCTGCGAATTCATACAGTTTAGGTAGCATTTGAGCAATGAGCTCATATTTTCCTTGTTTACACATTCTAATAACTTTTTGGGTTGGAACCTCAACAATTGTAATTTCATCCATTATATTACATCTTGGATATGGAAGCTTAATGTTAATTAATAAAAGTTATGTATAGAGTTTATTGTAACTATTTATTTGATAATCATATCTATTAGATTTCTATTTTGTATCTCTGAGTAATGACTGAACCATTTCACGTTTTTCCCATAGTGCGCAGCTACCACCTGTTTCATGAAGTTGAGCATGTTTCTCACGTATTTTTTTTAGAAAATCAGAGTTTAACGCTTCTTTTAATGAAACATTGTTTAGGTTCATATCAGAATATGGCGCAAATGGGCATGGTTCGACATCTCCCTCAGCACTTATATGTATAAATCCACGTCCAGCTGCCAAACATCCCCCTATTTCCTCTTCGTCACCTGGTACAGCGATGGAAAGCGCTGGCCATTTTGCCCTGAATTTTCTCATATTATTCATGGTTCTTTCTCTTTGACTATCTGTTATCATCCATTTTTCTGTACCTGGTTTGATAGGGTTGTATTCTAGGAATAGGAAGAATTTACATCCGATGTCTATTAGATTTTGGATAAAAGATTCATTTAGTATTTTATCAAAATTGTTTTTTGTAAGTGTAAGCGAAGTACCAAAGAATATTTTTTGATCTTTTATTTTCTCCATTGTTTTTTGTAATCTATTATAGATACCTTTTCCTCGCCTCTCATCTGTTACCTCTTCGCATCCTTCAAGGCTTATTAATGGTACTATGTTTTTTTGAGTTTTGATAATTTTTATTGTTTTGTCGTTGATGAGTAAACCATTTGTAAATATTGTAAAAATGATATCATGATAGTCTTCTGTTATTTTAAAAAAACCTGGTCTCATAAATGGTTCTCCACCAGCTACTACTACGAAGGAGATTCCTAGTTCATGTGATTGTTTAATAATGTTTCTTAGTTGCTCATCTGTGAGTTCTTTTTTCACTGTTGGACGTATTGCTTTCTCGTAACATCCTTTGCAGTTAAGGTTACATTGATGTGTAATGCTGAAGATCATAATTGGGGGTACATGTGTTCCTTGTTGTTCCCATTTTTCTCGTGTTTTAGATGCTTTTTTCTGCCATCTATATGTTTTAAAAAAGTATAGTGCTTGTGAAGGATGTTTTATGCTAATTTTTTTAGCATCTTTGAAAAATATTTTAAGAGCGTCGTTTAACATGAAACGGAAATCAGTGTTTTCATTTTTCGAATCTGTCATTATTCTGGGACATTAAAACAACTATCTTAAATTTTTCCTCTATAAATATTTTAGCGGAAAAAAATAATTCGGAACTTCTGTTCCGAAATTTAAAAATATTCCAAAGATATAATGGGCTTTCTACCAATGTTTCTTAGTTAATATTCGGAAGCCAGTTAGGATAACTGCCACTGCAATGATAAGAAGTATAAGTCCCCAAAATGAAAATTCTTGTAACCCTGCTGGTAGATAGTCACGTGGAATAATAAATGAAAAGACAATCCAAAGACCAAAAAGAATAACAACTATTCCCCAAAAAACCGGAACTAATGGATTTTGTTTGCTACCTGAACATACACAGTCATCATCCTTTTCATGTTCTTTTTTTACACCGGTTAAAGATGCTCCACATTTCTTACAAAACTCTGCATCATCCTCATTTTTCGTTCCACATTTTGTACAATATGCCATGTTTTTCCTCCATCAACTACGATCTTATAACTTCATTATCCTTAAATAACATGCGATTATCTTTTAGAAGAAGGGTTTATGATGTCCATAGGCTATCGCTATTATTACATAGGCCATAGGAATAAAAGCCATATATCCAAACCAAGGTATGAAATAGGTAATAATCAGAACTATACTAGCAATTGTAGAACCTATAATTATAATCTTGTTTACAAAATTAATGATCTCTTTCCTAATATCGCGATCGACTAAGCGGTATTTTCGTGTTGCATATTGCCATATGACAAATAGCAATAAAAAGGTAATAATTGTGGTAAGCATATTAAAAGCATAAGCTGGATAGGTATTCAAAACCTCAGTTGTATGAGAATTTACACTATGTTCCACGGGGGCTTGGTTAACAACTGTTGAGAAAGGTACTAACGCTGCAAACATAAGAAACAAAACGTTAAGCCAAACTAGCACCCCATTGGAACGCTTAATGAAATGAAATATGTAATGATGAAATGCCCAATAAATACCAAGTGTGATAAATCCCAACACATATGCATATATCGCTGTATATGTATGAGTAAAATTCCCCCCAGGGAGCCATGCAAAGGTATTGATAATGGTTTCATCCAGTGAAAGTTCAAGCACAAGAATCGTCATAGCAATGGCTAACGTACCGTCTGTTAATGCCTCGATACGCTGAGGTTTTTGTACTTTACCAACTTATCTTATATTGAATAAACCCATGATGAATAATCCTCTCCTGCTCTCACATTATACTTATGTATGAGATTAAAGTTTATAAGATAAACGAAAAAATTTGGATATATAATTTGTAGTGTTAAAATTTATCATGCCCCACATCAAGATTCGAACCCGAGTAAGAACCTATACAGAACTCCAAAATATCCAAGTTACCTCATGCAGGTCTATTTTATTACATCAACCATTGCTACTTTTTCAAGTATGAGATTTCTATGCTTATTCTTTGGGACTGTCATTAACTCTTGCTTTGTAATACCAAATTTTCTTAAAGTTTTGATATCGCCTTCAAGAACCTTGTCCTCTCTTGTTAATTTAAAGTTTTCCAGAATCTTTCCAACAATAGTATCAGACACTTTTCCATTTTCCTGAAATTCATCAACAAAAACTAACGCAATATTTACATTCCCTTTTTTTATCCCAACTTTCTGAATAGCTCTCTGGATTTGTCGTTCCCCAGAAGCATACAAAAGGATTTCCATGGCCAATGAATTAGTGGAATTCTCCTTTTGTTTAAATGCTCTCATAGCATGTTGTGATGCAGAGATCAGATGATTTTTTCCATAGACAACATCAGCATTTATTACTTGGATTACAATTTTATATTCCTTTGATAAATTAAGAATTTGTTTGAAAAAAAGATCTATATCTTGAATGTTACCTTTGGCACCAATTACTTTAATCATCTATTTAAATTCACCCAACTCCCTAGCTCCTTTTTTTCCATTTTCTCCGATTTGATGTTTTATACTGGTAGCAACAGCCTTACCTATTGTTTTGATTTTTGCTATTCTTTCAATAGGGACGCCTCGTAAATCATTAACTGTTTTAAAACCTTCATTATACAATACTCGTGCTCGAATTCTACCAATTCCCCTTAATGAAATAAGATTAAGTAATTCATGTTTACATCCATTGTGCACTCGTAAGATAATATCGTTAATTTCAGATACATATGAAAAATTATACATACGAGCAAACTCCCTAGTTGCATGTAAAAGCCATTCTGCATTTTCTACGATATTATAAATATCACCTGGCCAAATATTATATTTTGAAACCATCTTATCATAAGGTGTCTCTTCTATCCAGTCTTCGATCAAAAATGCTGTTTTAAGATCACTTAAAAACCATTCGTATTCCTGACTAGAACTACTGGGTAAATCAGACAAGAGTGCTTTTCTAGATAGGACTGCTTTTTCTTCAACCCACGCATCTGTCCCCCTCAAATACAACGATCTAATGTCTGGAGTGGAACATATCGCGTGAAGAAAGGAAAGAGGTACTATCTCTTTGCTATAGGATTTCTCTAAAGATTTTTTCAATTGAATGGCTGATAATGGATCTATGTAAAGTGATGAGGTTCTGGTTCCAAATAGAGTAGAGATATAACCTTTGTCTATTTGTTTAATAAATTCATTTTCAACCAAAAATTCAAGGGCAGTATCAATTTCTCCCTCTATAGAATATGTGTCTGACTGATACGCATAAAATGTACTTTTAATAAATCTGTAAATGCTTTCTTCATCATTTACAAAATTTGTAGCTATCGCAGAAAGTAAATGCATTCTTAGTGCCGATTGACTACCAAGTTTTGAATAAATCGGCTCTGTATCTGCAAGTACATAATTATAAAATATTTGATCTAGTTGATTACTATTTTTTGCAATAGTAATGGCTTCTCCTTCCTTGTCGTATCTAGGACGACCAGCTCTTCCTGCTTGTTGTTTATACTCAAGAATTGGTATTGGAGTCATGCCAAAATTTGCATCATATCTCCATAAATCCCTAATAATCACTCTCCTCGCAGGAATATTCACACCGGCTGCAAGCGTGGGTGTTGCCACAATACATTTTATTAAACGGTCTTTAAATCCTTGCTCGACTGTTCTTTTTTGAGTGCTGCTAAGGCCTGCATTATGAAATGCAACTCCTTTTTCTATGCATGATAAAAGAGTCTGCGCAATTGACAATTTCTCCACCTGTTCTCGTTTAATTAAAGATAAAATTTTTTTTAGATCCTTTTTTTCATTATCAGATAGTGTATCCATAACTGCGACAGACAATTTATTTGCCAAGGAAACAGTAGATTTTCTATTATTAACAAAAATAAGAGTTTGTCCACCATTTATAATAGATTCTTCAACAAGCATTTCTAGTGATTTTTTTGCACTTCCTTCCTTTTTTTCAATTGAACCATCATCAAATTTTATTTGATTTTTAAAAAACACACCTTCCTTTAACTTCACCGGTCTCCAATCCGATGTTATAAGTTTTCCTTCTAACCAATCTGCTAACTCACCTGCATTTTTAATGGTAGCAGAGAGAGCAATGATTTGTGCGTCTGGAGTAAGTGCTTTAAATCGAGAAATAATTACCTCAAGAGTTGGTCCCCTGGAGGGATCATGAATAAGATGGATTTCATCAATTACTAATACCTTTATTTTGTCAATCCAAGTTATGCCATGTCTTAAAAGAGAATCCGCTTTTTCTGAAGTACAAACAATGATATCGTACCTAGATATACGAGGATCTGATTCATCAAGATCACCAGTTGAAATACCTACTTTAAAACCAAGTTTTTCAAATTCTTTTAGATCCTCATATTTTTCTCTAGCTAGTGCTCTTAATGGAACTACATATAATGCTTTCCCTCTCTCCTTTTTTAATCTTTGAATGATTGCTAGATATGCAATAAGACTTTTACCTGCTGCTGTTGGAATGGATAAAACTATATTCTTTCCATCTAATGTATAAGGAATTGCTTCTGCTTGAGGAGGGTAAAACTTTGTTATCCCTTGTTCCCTGAGAATGTCTATGACGTCGTTATCCAGGTTAGCTTCATTTAATTTCATTGCCTATTATCAATGGGGAAAGAGGTTATAAAACAAAGCATTATTCATAGTTCAAGTAAATTGGTGAAAACCATGGGTCGAAGACAAACAATGATGGAAAAATACAAACAACAAATGAAAGCTTACCGGAAAAAAAGAGGGAAAATTGATAGCACTCCTTTTTTACCATCTGATGGCATTGTATATGTGATGGATTCTCTTAACCCTGATAAGAAAATTAAGGCCGAGGTCTTAAAAACACGTATAAAAAGTCATAGAGAAATAATTGATAGTTTATCCTGTCCAGAGTGTAGTAACGCAATGACCTGGGATTCGAAATGGGAAGCGTTTACATGTGAAAAACATGGAAAAAAAGCTATATATGAAATAGTTCCGGCTAAATAAAACTATAGCCAACAAATTATTTTTTTAGATTTTACTTCATTAAATTTTGGAGAATTATATTCATCACAATAACAATAATCGGTTTTGTTACAGATGCTTGAAATTAAACTTGCATTAGAAACATTTAAATCTAACTAATATATATCTATATTGTTCAATTTTTATAGTTGAGAGGAACGGAGGCAAAAAAATGAAAAGAAAGAATATTTTGAAAGAAGCTGGTGTTTTACTCATTGGGGCACTATTGATTTTCTCATCGGTCGCTGCAATAGCAACTACAAATTACAAAACTGACCTAACAATCCCCAGTAGTATGATAGATACTCCAATAAGAAATACAGGGCTCCAATCTTTAGAGACTGGGGTAATCCTATGGGATAACTACATCATAACTTGGCACACAGGATATCATTCACAGGATGATCCACCAGACGAACCAGAGCAATGGGATTCATTTGTCGCAGATGACTTTATGTTCGAGGAAGAAACCGATGTCAATTGGGTCTTCTGGCAATTCGTTTATGGGTGGTGTAACAATATGGGTGGTCCCAGAGATTTTCATTATGACTGGAATATCACGTTTTTTGAAGATGATGGCACTGGATACCATCCAGGAGATATCTTTGCAGGTCCGTTTACCATCGTTGATGCAGATATTTATAAGAGCTTGCCATATGTAAATACAACAGAATATAATGGACAGTGGTCTTGTGGAGCATATGCATTCTTACCTGCGCCGGTGACATTCAATGCTGACACCAAATACTGGATATCAATATATAGTACGGGTCCAATCTTTCCTCAAACCTTTTGGTATGTACATAATGAATCCCATGGCGGGATACTTTTGCATGAAGGCAACTTTAAATCCATCCAATGGGGATATCCTAATTGGATCAATTGGACCAATTTTTCTATTGTTGATGAAGATAAAGAAAAATTAGACGCGAACTTCGTTTTAGGTGGAGATCCCCCGTTTGAAGTTACTATCAGCAAAGGACTGGGGGTTACCGCAACTATTATCAGTAAAATACCACCTGATCCGGAGGCTAATGTAACTAATTTAACTGTGACCTTCACCGCAACCGGTGGTTTTGTCTTAAGCCGAACAAAAACAGTAGTAATCGCTGAATTCGAAGCAGGAGCAACAGAGACTGTTAAATGGTTCCCTATAGGCTTTGGAAGCATTGCAATTGATGTTGCCTGTACATCTAATGAAGTAGGTATAAGAGATGCAGATACCACTGGTTTCTTAATATTGTTCTTCTTACTATAGAAGAATAAACCCTCTCTCTTCTTTTTTTAATTCTCTTTTAAGAATATTATGGAAATGAAATGTACACTAATCTTTTGTGAAAGGCGTTTTAATATTATTTCATTTAATTTTATTTTCATTTCTTTATCTTAATCTTGTCTTCTCTAGCTAACCATCCTAAAGCAGAGTAGGTATCTCTTTTATTCATCTCTGTCATCTTTGAGATATAGGTTGTATCAACCTTGCTTTCTGTTACAAGGAGTTTCCATATTTTACCAGCATCATGTCCAATTTTACCAGTTAAATTAGTTTCATCGAGTTTATACAAATCTCCGTCTTTACTTATTTTGTTTTCTCGTGCCAACCATCCGATTGCTGCATATAATTCATGTGTTCTAAGGCTAGTGTCTTCCATTAATTGAGTATCTGCGAGAGGGCCACGCGAGTTAATTGCCGTCCATACCCTCCCTGCATTCAGTCCAAACTCTTCAATAACATCTATCATTAGGCGCATCCTCAAAACATAGAACCTTATTTATAACTTATATAATTTTTGGAAAAATGGATTACAGCAATTGCAGAAATGGATTTGATAAAAATATGTAGAAGTATCGGCAAAATAAATGTGACAGGTATAAGTATGACTACTTGCATTTGGGTTTGTGGTTAAATATGGTTGAAGAAAAAATTGGAATAGTAGAACATTTTTTTACAAATATTAGCGTAGCTGCTATAAAAATTACAGATGGGGAGCTAAAAGTAGGTGATACTATCCACATCGTTGGTGCTCACACTGATTTTACACAAACAGTAGACAGAATGGAAATAGACAGAAACCCTATTGAAACTGCTAAACCTGGTGATGCAATTGGCATAAAGGTCAAAGATAGAGCAAGAGAGCATGATGTCGTATACAAAGTACCAGAAGAGGAATAAAATATGAAAGAGCTAGCCGAAGTCAGAACCTTGCGAGTTAATCGGTATATGATAATAGATGACGAACCATGCAAAATTATGAGTATTTCCACATCCAAACCAGGCAAGCATGGTGAAGCCAAAGCAAGAATAGAGGCAATTGGTGTTTTCGATAGCCAAAAACGAAGTGTCGTTCATCCTGTTAAACATAAAGTACACGTTCCGATTATTGATAAGAGGAGCGCCCAGATTCTTTCTTTAATGGGTAGTGATGTTGTTCAACTAATGGATCTTGAAACCTACGAAACATTTGAGATGCCTATACCTGATGAATTCAAAGGTAAACTAGCACCAGGAAACGAAATACTTTATTTGCAAGCACTGGGTAAAAAGAAAATAACTAGAGTTTAATAATCATACGTTGCTATTCTTGATACCATGATTTTTCCCGATTATTTTGCAGATGCTGAATCAGATTTCGATGAGGCGAATTATGTCATATTTGGCGTACCATATGACAAGACCTCGTCATTCAGACATGGTATAGATAAAGCTCCAAGAGAGATAAGACAGAGTAGTTGGAATTTTGAGACCTTCGACTTTAGGATAGGAGTAGATTTAAAAAAAATAAAATTGCATGATTATGGAAATCTTGATGTAAAGAATTTAAAAACAAAAGAAATGATAGAAAAAATTAGGGATTTTACTAGTAAATTACTTTTAAAAAACAAATTTCCTATAGCAATAGGTGGAGAACATTCAATAACTCCTGGAATTGTAAAGGCTTATCCAAATGATATAGCAGTTCTCTCGCTTGATGCCCATATGGATTTCCGAGAACAATATGAAAACGATGTGAATAATCATGCATGCGTTACAAGAAGAATTGCAGATCATATCAATATTAAAAATATTGCCATAATCGGAGTAAGATCAGCTGAAAAAGAAGAATTCGAATATGCTCAAAAAGAAGGGCTTTTTTTTATTGATACATTTTCAATTAATAAAAAGGGGATATCTCAGACTATAAAGGAGACAAAAGAGCACCTTAAGGATAAAAAAATATATCTCACTCTTGATATAGATGTAGTTGATCCAGCATATGCTCCAGGGACAGGCACTCCGGAACCTTTTGGACTCGATCCTTTTGATGTTTTAGAATTTATTGAAGCTTTTGCATCGCAGTTAGTTGGGTTTGATATTGTTGAAGTATGTCCAGCATATGACCATGGTGAAACATCTATACTTGCTGCAAAATTGATAAGATCTATTGTAGGTGCTATTTGGTACAAGAGTTCATTGCAATCACAGTTGTGAACTTAATTTAGTTTATTTTTACAAATACTTATCTAGGCTTAAATTAATATATGATAATTTCATTCAGCACAGATATGAGCCCAGGGAAAAGTTCAAAATCAAAAAAAGATAAAACTGTCATCGCTACAGCATTATTGGCAATAATAATCATCTGTACACTAACCGTTTTTTTAACAGTAACATATTATCCAGATATCATTGAGAATCTATTTAAAGAAGAACAAGCAATAGAACCTGGAGATCTTGCCGATGTACATTACATTGGTAGATACGCTTCAAATAATACTATTTTTGATTCTTCTTATGAAGACCCTGAGAATAAAACCGGAGGTAATCCTTTACAAGTATTTGTAACTTTAAATTCTTCTGAAACACCTCCAGATGAATATAATACCTATTCAAATATGATTGGTGAAGACTTTGTGGAAGGGTTTATTGAAGGCCTTGATGGATTAAAAACAAATCAGGTTGCAACAATAGGTCCACTAACTGCTGAAAAGGCATATGGTATTTCACCAAAAGTGGGAGATACAATCGATTTTTCAGCAGCAGCAGGAATAGAATATATACTAAAAATATTAGATATTAAAGAAAATGTACCTATGCCACCTGAACTGGCTCAATATTTTGGTGACGAACCAACAACTATTTATATTCTAAGAGAAGAATCCCATTATGTTGGGGAGATAATTGACACATATACTGATGCTCTTGGCACGCCCATTTGGGAGAATGCAACAGTTGTCACTAAAATAAATGAAACATTATTATGGAAATATACAACCCCACCAGAGGGAGAGTATGAAAATCTTACCTGGGTAGATATAAACTTAATAGAGGGATATCAAATAATATATCCTCAAAACGCAAGTAAAATTACAACGATTAATGAAACAACCATAATCTTGACACATTATCCTGAAATAAATAAAAGCATAAAGCTATTTGATGCGAACAATCCTGCGGGCGCTGATTATATTATTGAGAGTATTACAAATGAAAAAATTGTAGCATATCTTAACGGAACTTCAGAAGAAAATAAAACAATCCGTGAATTTGATATAACAATCACCATTCAAAGGAATGAAACTCAAAATATTACTCAAGCATATCCAAAAGTTTGGCTTGAATATGCTCTATCGATAATTAGAAGTTTTGATAGTTCATTGAAACTTTCCCTTAATCCTGTTGCCGATGAAACTGTAAACTTTGAAGTGAAAATCGTTAAAGTTTACAAACCAAGTTGATCTTTAATTTCCTTTTCCACCAAAAACAAAGTAATAAGCAAGTTGAATTTTGTAAAATTTGCTTTCATTTCCTTACATTAACAAAGAGAATTCGGATTTGAATTTAAAATTGGAGTATTACTATTATACTGTTAATAAAATGAAAGAAAGGTCCTTCTTAGAGTAAAAAAAGTTAGGTTATATTGTTTAATTATTATGTTATACGGGGGGTTAGTTTATATATGATAATTTCATTCAACACAGATATGAACCCAGGGAAAAGTTCAAAACCAAAAAAAGATAAAACTGTCATCGCTGCAGCATTATTGGCAATAACAATCATCTGTACACTAACCGTTTTTTTAATAGTAACATATTATCCAGACATCATTGAGAATCTATTTAAAGAAGAACAAACAATAGAATCTGGAGATCTTGCCGATGTACATTACATTGGTAGATACACCTCAAATAATGAAATTTTTGATTCTTCTTATGACGACCCTGAAAATAAAACAGGGGGTACACCATTAAAAATATTTGTCAATTTGAACAGGAGTGAATTGCCACCCGAAGGATACGAAGGTTACTCTTCAGAGGTAATTGATGGTTTACTTGAGGGACTTGTCGGATTAAAAGAAGGAGTTACAACAACTATTGGACCTATACCTCCAGAGAAAGCATATGGAGCTAATAAACTAAAAATAGGCGATATTTTCAGTACAAGTAATCTTGCAATGGTATTGAACCAAACAGTACAGGTCATCAATCTCACAGAAGAGAGTATAAGTTTTAAATGGGTAAATATGGAAAATTTTGGTAAATTTACAATGCCTCAGTTGATTATAAAAGATCTAATAAGTACAAATATAAGCGATATGGTTATTTATCCACCTCCATACTATTTATGGGAAAACTCTACAGAGATAATAAACATTTCAGATGAAACAGCTACTGTTTATACTACTCCTACAAAAAGCGAAAATATTACTGAAGCTATAGAAGGGGCTCAGTATGAAGATACTGCGATTTTTATTTTTCCAGATGCAACAACTGCAGTTTGGAATGATACCACTATAACGATTACTTCTTCTCCTGAAATAGGCAAAAACTACACGTTAACCCAAGAAGGCCCAGAGGGTCCTATAACTTTGATATTTACTGTTGAAAATATCACCAACAATACAATTAATATTTCATTTGTATTTGAAGGGCAAAAATCCTATCAAGAATCAATCAAGACACTTGAATTCAATAGGACATTTACTATGCCTAGGATGTACAACAGCATTCCATCGATGTATATGTATATTTTTGAAGAAGATATTCTTAATGCAGGATACAGTACACATGAACTAGCTGGAGAGGAACTAATCTTCGAGGTTTCTATAAAAGAAATTTACAAACCAAGTTGATCTTTAATTTCCTTTTCAAGCAAATCCAAAAACTCTTCTTCTTTTCCTTTAGGAATGGTAGCACCAGCAGCAATGTTATGGCCTCCCCCAATGCCATTTAATTCTTTAGCTGCATTTCTTAACGCAGATGATAAATCCAATCCTTTATCAACAAAATCGTGAGTGGTTCGTGCTGACACTTTTACATCTCCATTTTCAGTATATGCAAAACCAATCAATGGTAAATTACTATCAACATCTTCTGAGTTCAACATCATATTTGTGACAATTCCGATAATGGTATCGCGTATTCCTTCACCAGCATGAAAGAATTGTAAAAACGTTCTTTTTTGTATTTTCTCTTCTTTTGCAAACTGTAAACCTTCCACTAAATTACGTCTATGTCCTCCCAGTAAGTTACACGCCTTTTTCAGCCACTTGTCTCTATCACCTAGGCACACATTAAGTCCTACCTCATATTGATCATATCGTGCCGTAGAATTCAAAAGTGTGGCAAATTCTTTAGCATCATGTAGCTCAGTACCTGGCTTCTCTTTACTTAGAATGTATATTTCCCCAATTAATCGTGCAGCGATTTTATGTCCAAAACCTTTGGTAAGAAGTATCTGTGCAATAGACGATATGATTTTTTGCCTCTCTTCTTTATTTAGATCAATCCATTTTCGCCAGTAATCCCCGTCTTTTAATCGAACATTCAAATCCTGTAAAAATGAAACACATGCATCTTCCCTCCTGCTTAAGCCAGGGATGAATGGATCACCTGAATACTGCAGTAACTTAGATATGGGGCGTGTTTCTCTACCGAAATACCGTACATCCATCATATTTTGAATCACACCTGTCGATTTTCCATCCATTAATATCTCGCGGTTCATACCCTGAAGTTTACAGAATTTTCTATCTTGCAAGTCTCCACATGCTCCAACAATTGCTAGTGCGGACAAATCCATGTTTTTTAAATCAATACATTTAGAAACAAGATATGTTACACCTGCACCACTAATATCATATGCTCCTTCAAGACCAAATAAATGAGGGTTTAGATGGAAAGGTAGGTTTGAGTCTTTTGGACAGGTATGATGATCAGTAATTATCTTATTGATATCTGGGTAATCTGTACTAATACTGCTTCCAAGATCTGTAAACCAAACCAGCTCATGGTTTTCATCTGTCAATTTATTTAGAATAAAATCATCTAACTGTTTTACACATTCTATAGAATATTTTTTCCCTAACCTTTTTAGCGTTTCAGATGCTATTGCTCCAGCAGTTATACCATCTGCATCTATATGAGTAACTATATGAATCTCTTTTGAATGATTGATAATGTTTCTTATCTCTATTGCTCTTTTTAACAACTGAGTGCACCAACGTAAATGTAATGCAAAAAGGCCAAATTAGTCTTTCGAAACAATTTAAAAATAAAATATAAAGAATCATTACTTTTTTGCCATTACCTTGTATTTTTTATACCTTTCATTGACGTCTTCTTCAAGTTTTTTATGTAACCTCTTTGCCTCATCAGGGAAAGATCTGGTAAGCATGTTGTATCGTATCTCTCCCATGATAAAATCACGAAGTGTTCCATTTGGCTCCTTGTAATCCAGTTGAAATGGATTTTTACCTTCATCAGCCAACCGTGGATCATATCTGTATAACGGCCAGTATCCCGATTCAACTGCAAGTTTTTCTTCGTTCTGTGATTTTCCCATACCTACCTTTATTCCATGACTTATGCAGGGAGCATAGGCAATGACAAGGGAGGGGCCTGGATAGGACTCTGCATCTTTGAGAGCTTTGACGAGATGATTTTTGTTTGCACCCATGGCAACTGATGTAACATACACATAGCCGTAACTCATTGCCATGAGTCCAAGATCTTTTTTCTTGGTTTTTTTGCCTGATGCTGCAAACTTCGCCACAGAACCAATCGGGGTTGCCTTTGATGACTGTCCACCAGTATTTGAATAGACTTCAGTGTCAAAAACTAAAATGTTGATGTCTTCGCCCATGGCAAGAACATGATCAAGTCCTCCAAATCCAATATCATATGCCCATCCATCTCCACCAACTGACCATATAGATTTCTTTGTGAGCATATTTCTTGATTCCCAGATTTGGTTGAGTAGTTTGTCATTGTGGTATTCTTTAAGCAATGATTTTATCATATCACTATATTTTTTAGAGTTTTCAGCATCATCTTTGTTCTTAAGCCAACCACTAAACACTTCTTTTAACTGGCCAGAGACTTTGTTCTCTTCGATTGATTGTTTTATAATGTCAGCAAGCTTCTTTCTCCGCTGAATCGTTGCCAATACCATACCAAAACCGTATTCTGCATTATCTTCAAAGAGCGAATTTGCCCAGGCAGGCCCAAATCCTTCCTCATTAACTGTAAACGGAACTGAAGGTGCTGAGCCACCCCAGATAGAAGAACATCCCGTTGCATTTGCAATGATCATTCTGTCTCCAAATAGCTGTGTCACAAGCTTTAGATAAGGTGTTTCTCCACAACCTGCACATGCACCAGAAAACTCTAACAAAGGTCTCTGGAATTGAGATCCTTTGACTGTATATTTATCAAAACCTCCTGTACGAATTGGTATTTTCTCAGCATATCTCTGCAGAGGAATTTGTTTGTCTTTTTGCGTGGATAGGTGTTTCATAACGAGGGCTTTATCCTTTGATGGACATATTTCAGAACAATTACCGCACCCGACACAATCTTCTGGATATACCTGAACTCTATATGATAATCCCTTCATGCCTTTACCAACCACTTTTTTTACAACAAAGCCTGTAGGTGCATTCTTCAATTCATCCTCTGTAACCAATACGGGTCGTATCGCAGCATGTGGGCATACCATGGCACATTGGTTGCATTGAATACAGTTATCAATCAGCCATTCCGGAACGTTAATCGCCACCCCGCGTTTCTCATATTTTGTCGTTCCAACCGGAAATAATCCAGCAGGGGTAAATGCACTAACTGGAAGTTTGTCCCCCTGTTGCGCAAGCATTGGTTTCATAACGTTCTGTACGAAATCAGGTTCACCTCTTTCCTTCGGTTTTTCAGGAGACAATTGTACCCATGATTGAGGATATGTAATCTCTTCAATCCTATCAAGAGCAAAATCTACTGCATTCCAATTCATCCTCACAATATCTTTTCCTTTTTTACCATAAGTTTTTTCGATTGCTTTTTTCAGATAACCAATTGCCATATCTACAGGGATGACGTTAGCTAGTTTAAAGAACACAGTTTGCATAACCATGTTTATACGACCGCCAAGCCCAATTTCTTCAGCAATCTTTACTGCATCGATTGTGTAAAACTTGAGTTTCTTTTCTGCAATTGTCCGTTTTAACGAATTAGGTAGATACTTTTCCATCTCCTCAAGTGTCCATGGTGCATTGAGGACAAAGGTACCTCCTTCTTTAATTCCTTCTAGAAGATCATACTTGTCAACATAGGAGGGATTATGACAGGCAATATAATCTGCTCTGTTGATAAGGTAGGTTGATTGTATAGGGACCTTACCAAAACGAAGGTGAGATATAGTAACACCACCAGATTTCTTAGAATCATACGCGAAATAGCCTTGTACATACATTTTGGTGTTATCTCCAATGATTTTAATTGCATCTTTGTTTGCCCCTACTGTTCCATCTCCTCCTAAACCCCAGAATTTGCATTGCACAAGACCTTCAGGAGATGCATCAACAAGTTCTCCCATAGGTAGTGATGTAAAAGTTACATCGTCATTTATACCTACAGTAAAATTGTTTTTCGGTTCATTCATTTTAAGATTATCAAATACCGCTTTTGCCATTGTAGGAGTAAAATCTTTTGAGCCAAGTCCATAACGTCCTCCAACTATTATCATATCTTTATGCCTGTTTTGGTAGACCGAGCAGATGTCTAAGTATAGGGGTTCACCAAAGGCACCGTTCTCTTTCGTTCTGTCAAGTACTGCAATACGTTTCACTGTCTTAGGAACTGCTCTGAGTAAATGATCTGCTGAAAACGGACGGAAAAGTCTCACTTTAACAAGACCCACCTTTTCACCTCTTTTATTTAAATAATTAACTGTTTCTTCTGCAGCCTCAGCACCAGAACCCATCATGATAATAATGTGTTCGGCCTCTGGATCACCGATGTAGTCAAAGAGATGATAGTTGCGTCCAGTAAGTTTGCTGACTTTTTCCATTTCTTCTTCCACAATTTTGGGAACAGCTTGGTAAAATGTGTTGGCAGCTTCGTTAACCTGAAAATAGATATCAGGATTCTGTGCAGATCCTCTAAGATGTGGTTTTTCAGGATTCAATGCTCGTTCTCTATGTCTCTTAATGATCTTCCAATCTACTAATGGTGGGATGTCATAATAATCTAGCACCTTAATTTTTTGAATTTCATGAGAACTTCGGAATCCATCAAAGAACGAAATAAAAGGAATTCCTGCACGAATTGTAGAAAGATGAGCTATAAGGGCAATATCCATGATTTCCTGAATAGAGCCAGATGCAATCATAGCAAACCCTGTTGCTCTGGTAGCCATGACATCTTGATGATCACCAAAGATAGATAGCGCCTGTCCAGCAATCGCACGAGCAGAAACATGAAAAACAGCGGGCATGAGCTCTCCAGCGATCTTATACATGTTAGGAATCATAAGCAACAATCCTTGTGATGCCGTGAATGTTGAACAAAAGGCACCAGTGCTCAAAGCACCATGAATCGCCCCTGCAGCACCACCCTCGGATTGCATCTCGGAAACTTTTACCTGTTGATCGAAAATGTTTTTCCTTCCTTGTGCTGACCATGCGTCTATCATTTCTCCCATTGGAGAAGATGGTGTGATAGGATAGATCGCAGCTACATCGCTAAATGCATAGGCAACATGCGCTGCAGCAGTATTACCATCAATAGTTTTCCAAATTTTTTGTTTTGTGTTGTCCAATATTAACACCTCAAATCAAATTTATATGATGTAATAATTTTTACTCTTTGTTTGCCCTTTTCTATTGGATATTTTCTTCTATAGCTTAGATTGAGCAAATACCAGGTATAAAGGTTCTATACATAAATATTTGGTATACATATTGGATAGTCTATTGATGCTTTGATTTGGTAACAATTCTATATAGCCTTCTCTCTGATCGGTGTCGGTGCAAAACATAACAATTAAATAAGGAATATTAATACCACAACAACAGGATAAGAGGTTAAAATGGAGTTATCAAATATACTAGTACCAATAGGAGGCATAGTAGCCCTGCTTTTTGCAACATTTTTATTCTTAAATGTTAAAAGACAAAGCCCAGGAAATAAAAAGATGCAGGAACTCAGCAGTGGAATAAGAGAGGGAGCTATGGCATTTTTAATAAGCGAATACAAGGTGCTCATTGTTTTTGTAGTGGTTGTAGCGGCACTTCTCTTTATAGCATCCTATATTCCTGGAAGTAGCATGCACTGGGGTTTATCATTAGCTTTTATTGCAGGTGCTATCTTCTCTGCTGTTTCAGGAAACATTGGTATGCGAATGGCCACCATGGCAAATGCCCGAACTGCAGAAGGAACGAAAAAACATCTAAGTAAAGGTCTTTCAATTGCTTTTTCAAGTGGTGCTGTTATGGGAATGTGTGTAGTTGGACTTGGAGTTCTTGGAATTTTTAGTTTATTTACATTATTTCATAACTATATAGACCTTGGATCAATAATTTCAACAAACATCTTATTTGGATTTGGATTTGGTGCATCATCAATTGCACTTTTTGCCCGTGTTGGAGGTGGAATTTATACAAAATCAGCAGACGTTGGAGCTGATCTTGTTGGGAAAGTAGAAGCAGGAATACCTGAAGATGATCCTCGAAATCCAGCGGTAATTGCTGATCAAGTAGGCGATAATGTTGGAGATGTTGCAGGAATGGGAGCTGATTTGTTTGAATCATATGTTGACTCAATTATTGCAACGATGGCACTCGCAGCAATTATAGGGACATTTTTTATAACTACCTCAAGTATTGATAAAAATATTATTATTCCCTGGCTCCTTGAGTCTCCTACTCAAAGTGATATACTTAACTACGTTATGCTTCCATTAATTGTTGCAGCAATGGGAATCCTATCTGCAATTATAGGAACATTGGTTGTAATTTTTGGGAAAGGCAAAAACATCTACGGAGCATTAAGAAACTCTTTGTTTATTGCAACAATTTTAACAGCAGCATTTGGTGGAGTTGCAACATGGTATCTTATTGGTCGCCTGGAGCCATTTTATGCAATGCTTGCTGGACTCATAGGAGGAATAATTATTGGACTATCAACAGAATATTTTACCTCAGAAAAACGAAAACCAGCTCAAGGAATTGCCGAAGCCTCAAAAACAGGACCAGCAACAGTAATAATACAAGGACTGCAAGTCGGTATGATAAGTACAATAATACCAATTATTGCTGTTGTTGCAGCAATGATTTTTGCCTTTGAACTATCCGGATTCTATGGTGTTGCATTATCAGCTGTTGGAATGTTAAGTATCCTTGGTGTATCTCTAGCAACTGACTGCTATGGACCTGTTGCAGATAATGCACAAGGAATATCTGAAATGGCTGGAATGGGACGTGAAGTCAGAGAAAGAACAGAGCAGCTTGATGCAGTTGGCAACACAACAGCTGCAATGGGAAAAGGATTTGCTATTGGCTCTGCAGCTATTACCTCTTTAGCATTAATATTTACATATATGCTGACAGCAAATATTCTTTTAGAAAACCAGGGGCAACCCCCTCTTATCCTTGAATTAAGCGATCCTTATCTTGTCTCAGGTATTTTTATAGGTGCAATGCTACCTTTTGTATTTGCTGCACTTACAATGGGTGCAGTTGGAAAAGCAGCATATGCTATGGTTGAAGAGGTTCGTTATCAGTTTAAGAAATTCGATCTTTTAAAAAGTGATAAAAATAAACCGGATTATGAGAGATGTGTAAAAATCAGTACAAATCGAGCGTTAAAGGCAATGATCATACCAAGTTTAATGGCGGTAGTTTCTCCGATTGTGGTAGGGATTGTTTTAAAGCCAACTGGACTTGGAGGATTGTTGATAGGATCTATATCTACTGGATTTCTATTGGCTATTTTTCTTGCTAACTCAGGCGGTGCTTGGGATAATGCAAAAAAATATATTGAATCCGGAAATCTTGGTGGCAAAGGATCTAACGCTCATAAAGCTACCATAATAGGTGACACCGTAGGTGACCCATGTAAGGATACGTCAGGTCCATCTCTGAACATACTTATAAAGCTCATGTCAATTGTATCACTTGTGTTTTTACCACTGATTATTGCACTTAACATATAAATAAAAAGGAGAAAAAGAGACATATGAAAGAAGAATATAAAGAAGGAGATATTAAAATTACCGTAGATTATGATAAATGTACAGGTGCTAAAGAGTGTGTTACTGCTTGTCCAGTAGAGATATTTGAAGTAGTCGATGGTAAGGCAATAGCAAAAAATGTGGGAGAATGTATCGAGTGCTGTGCATGTGTAAATGCCTGCCCACATGAAGCTATTGAACATAGTTCATGTTGAATGTGAAACTCCAACGACTGAAATCTGTGGTGGAAATATCAAAATTCAAGGAGGAAATTAAATTATGAAAAAAAGCTTTTATGTTTTAGCAGTAACTTTGGTTATTGCAACGCTGGTGATTTCAAGTACAGCATCTATACCTATAACAAAACATACTAAAGAGAATAATAATTTAGTTAGTGATTATGAGTCGACACCTAAACCACTGGCTACTAAAACGGATTATTTTTCAATACCTGCCGCTGCATTTAATCCAGAAGGTTCATCAACGACATATTCAATAGATGGTACCTATCTCAATGGTGTGGGGGAATTTTTTGCACCAGTTTATCTTCCTAGTAAAGCAACTGTTACAAAACTACTCTTCTTCTGGGCTGATTATAATGGACCAGAGGATGGAACTGTTAGGTTAAAAAGATACGCTTTTGGAGCTAGTGCATCTACCATGGCCGAAGCATCTACAAGTGGAAGTACTGGTTCTGGAGCTTCTGAAGATAATTCAATAGATAATGCGGAAATAGATAACTCTCAATATAGCTATTTTGTTGTTTTTGATGTTCCATCTGCTGTTATAATATGTAATAATGTAATAATTGAATACAACTATGAACCTGTAATTGTACCAGAAAGCATGATTAATGAAGAAGAAAGTAAAGTACCAAACATGGTCAGCAAGTAATTACTAGTAAATAATTCTTTTTTCTTTTTAATTCAATAATAGGCAGAAACAACCCCTTCTAACGCATTTTCTTTGTTTTTTATTTTATCAATAACATTTATATTAAAACAACTGTTACTATCTACTCCAGATGTATATCCTGGGAAGAAAAATATATGAATAATATTTTGTGGAAGAAAGGACTTGTTTTTGCAATAATATTGTTGTTTATAGAAGTAAGTGTTGTACCATCAACAGGATTGATTGAAGAACTGAGTTTCTTTGTGGATGTAGACGAATTTGACCAAAGAATTATGGAACTTATGGAATTAGGGCATATGCCTTCGTTAGTAGCATGTATTGTTAAAAACAATACAACAGTATGGTCAAAAGGGTATGGAAAAGCTTCATATTATCCACCGAAGGTAAATGCTACTAATATTACCGCTTATCCTGTTGCTTCTATCACCAAATCTATTACCGCAACGGCAATCATGCAACTCTATGAAACAGGGTTGATTGATCTTGATGAAAATGTTAGTAAATATTTACCCTTTGATTTGAAAAATCCGGAGTATCGAGATATAAATATTACATTTCGTATGTTGCTTGCCCATCAATCCAGTCTTCGTGATAACGGTCCTAGATTTATGATATTTAATAGGATATTTAAAAATCCAAATAACTGGTTAAAATTTTTTTTTAACAGCCCAATAGCCTGGAACTCTTATGCTCCAGGAAAGGGTGTATGTTATTCGATAGGGACTATTATATTGGGGCTTATTATCGAAAATGTCACAAAACAATCATATGAGGATTATTGTCAAGAGCATATCTTTGATCCATTAGAAATGTGGAATACTAGTTTTTACTTTTCTGATTTTGACAAAGACAACCTAACACGTCTATACTTGTGGGTAGGTGGAAATTATTTCCCCTATTTTCAATTACCTTACATCCAAATACCAGCAATAGAACTTCCTCTCGGAGGATTGAAAACAACCGTATTAGACTTGTCACATTATTTAATAATGCATACTAGTGGTGGCGTTTATAATGACGTTAGAATTCTTAATGAGTCCTCGGTGGAAGAAATGCATATGCATCAGTATCCTGGCTATTATCTTGGTAATTTATTTTCTGGATTTGGTTGGTGGGGAAATGAAATATATGGTGGGCATGGAGGAAATTCAATAGGTGCCTACGCTATTATGAAAATGCGGTATTCTGATAAAGTAGGTGTGATTTACTTTTGGAATCAGAATTCATTCTTACGAGTGATGTATAATTGCAGACGACAAGAGGAGATAGATGCCATTAAAGGAATTGAAATAGCGTTATTCACGAAGGCTGATGAATTCTAATATTAATCTCTTCTTTTTTTTAATCCCATAACAGGCAGAAACTTAGCTAAAACGCATTTTCTTTGTTTTTTTGGTGTAATACCATTAAAAATTGAGATATTCTTTTGTATATACGTTTATGTACGTTTTAATGTATATTGCTTATCTTTGTAGGTTTTCGATGCAAAGAATAGGGGTAACAGGGTAAAAGTATAGGAGTAAAGGTTTTTAAATAAGGAGAAGTTTGAAGTTAACATTATGGTGAAAAAGATCATCAATTATGAAAGTACTTCCCCAGATTCAAAATCCTGGTTTAAAACGATAATCGGTGTCGCTGGTAAAACTCATGCGATGTATAATGGACAGCCAGATGGCGAGTATGTTGTTGATACAATGATTGATCATATGGGTGATTTGGTTGATGAGGCTGTTAAGGTTTATGCTTCGAATCGGGATAGCGGTGGACTTGTGCCTACTTCTAAAGATATCAAAAAAGCTATATCTAGCGGTGCCGGTTATGCGATTCTTATGGGTCATGGCCAGCCTTATAGTTGGGATACCCACTGGGTTGATCAAGGGTGGTCAGGTGGGCTTATGCTACATCATTTCCCGATGCTATTTAATGGCAAGAAACTTCCTATTGTCATAGTTGGGGGCTGTCATAACGGGATGTTTAATGTAACTCTTTTAACAACTGTACTTCCTAGATATAAGGACAAATATTGGGCCCATGGTTTACCCTGCCCTTTCTGTTTCAGCTGGGGGTTGTGTCTCGTACCATGGGGTGGTGCCATTGCATCAACAGGTTGTACAGGCTTGGGTCTTGGAACTGGTGGGCAGCCTATTAGTCTTAGTTCGGAGATGGAGTCTAATTTCTTTTATGAGATTGGTCAGAATAATACGATGAATCTTGCTCAAGCGCATGGTGATGCTATATCGAAGTACATAAATGAAAATACTGTAACACATTCGGCAGCACATTGTATTACTATATTCCAGCTTTTTGGAGATCCTAGTTTAAAATTCGGTGGTTATGAGTAAAAATCAAACCAGATTCTAAATGGATATCATGGGTTAATATTAACTAACATCCAGCTAAGAATACATATGACATCCCACAGGTTGCAATCTAAAACTCTTTCTTCTTTTCGTTACAGATGTTGCAATGAAATTCTTACAGAAAATTTAAATCTAATATATATCACAGTATTTTATTATTTAAGGAAGGCAAAGAAAGAAATGAAAGATAATATAATATAGGAAGAAAAGGGTTTGTTCTTGGAATAATATTATTGTTTGTTGGAGCTGGTGCCATACCATCAACTGTTAGTGTTATAGAGAAAATGACAACTTTTACTAGTTTTAAGTCACCTGGATATATACAAGATTTGATAAATAATGCTTCATCTGGGGACACTATATATATTCCTAGTGGTACGTATTATGAGAATATTATCATCAATAAATCAATCAGTCTTGTAGGAGAAGATAAGGAAACCACGATTATTGATGGTAGTGGAACTGGGGATGTTGTTTATGTTTCTGCTGATTGGGTGAACATAGCGGGCTTACGATGCAAAAGTAGGGGTAACAAGGTAAAAGCATGGAAGGGTTTTGTCTCTAGAGTGCGTTTTGACTCTAAAGTCGTAAATCTGACTCTATAATAATTATTCATATCGAGAGGTTTTTTTATCTACAAATAGAGGATGAAATCTATATAACTGATACTCATAATAATTATATAAGGAGGAAAAAATTTGTTGAAAAAAAGTATGACAATTGGAATAATTGCATGTATGACGTGTATCAATATAATACCACTATCCTCTGGTATAACAGTCGATAATGAATCTAAGACATTGAATTTTCTTATGGGATTAGTTATAAACCCAGAATTTGAAAATAATACGGTTCGTTGTTTGGCGATTAGATTGCGTTGGTATAAAATCTCTTCCATTGGGAATCGATCAGGTGGCATATCTTTTTTAGATTGGGTAATATTTGATAGAAATGTTCTTTTTAGAGAATGGGGTAAAATACATTTTGTTTTTAAAATATATTATGGATATTTCGAATTTGACAATGAATAGCTAAATAAACGAATCTATTTACCCTTCTTTTTAAAGTTAATTCAAAATGCTTTTATGCTTGCCTCTAAAGTCACTTTAGAGTCAAAGCTGTAGGGGGGTAAAGGTTTTTAAATAAGGAGAAAGCTACATAACAACAATTTGGGAGAAACATAATGCCGAAAAGCAGTAAAAAACAAATCAATGAAGATGAAAAGATGCTCCTTAAAGTACTTCTGACAAGTTCTGGAGATAACATTGAAGATATAGCGAAAAAATGTGGTTTTTCTAGGCAAAAAGTATGGAAAATCAAAAAAAGACTGGAAAAAGACAAAACAATCTGGGGATATAATGCTGTGGTTGATAATGAAAAATTCGATAAGAATCGTTATCTGATGCTTGTTAAAAAATCTGGTCAACCAGTAGGTGATGCAATCAATAAGATAACTAAACTTACAGCCGGAAAAAAGGGAGAAGAAATTGGAATAGATGTTCTATCTGTTGGCTATATGCATGGAGTGTATGATGTAGCTATCGTTTTCATGGCTGACGATATTAAAATTGCGAAAAAATTCAAAGAAATCATGGCTATTGAATTACCAAATTTGATTAGTAAAATGGAAATTTTAGAATATATTTTCTTATTAAGGGATGGTGGAATAACGAATCCCGAAATTGAGAAAATGAGAGCGTTTTTTTAATATTATGAAATTGTAGATATGGATGAGGAAAGACGATGAAAAAAAAGATAATGATTGTGGATGATAATCCAGATTTGCTTCTTTCTATTAAACAAGCTTTAGAATATATGGATGACAATTTAAAAGTCACATGTGCCTCTAGTGGGATTCGATGTCTTAAATTATTGAAGGATAACGAAATTCCCGATCTTATATTGCTGGATATAATGATGCCAAAGATGAGCGGCTGGGAAACTCTTAAAAATATACAAAAAAACTTATTATGGAAAGACATACCGATTGTTTTTCTTACCGCACGGAAAGACAAAATCGCAAAGAAGGGTGGAGGTTTTTTCGGTGAAGATTATATAGAAAAACCTTTTGATATAGATGAATTAAAGAAAAGAATCGATAAGGTTTTGGAGTACAGAAGGAATCTAAAAAATAGTTCTGTTGAATACTGATGTAGCCTCATAAATAATAAGATAAGTAATTAGTTGTTAATCATTATCACGATATGTGGGTTAAGTTTATATGTGATAATTATTAGACATAAAAATGGAGATGAACTTGATAACCGAGTAGTAATCCAGATATTAATTAAATTATTTTTAATGTAATGTTAGAACAAAAAGATCCATTTCATCATAAGCTATTTTTCCACTGGTTGTACAAACATATACACTGAAAGTATATTTTCTAAATGTTGGAATTAACTTTGCTGATATTTGTATAACCCATTCGAATGGTCCCTCCTGATAAAAACCAGGGAATGATGCCCGTCCATTTATACAGTATGCAACACTGTTAATTTCTTCATCAGTTGTGATATTTATTCTCGCAGTAGTTCTTCCCAATATGAAGGTTAAACCACGAGTTTTTCTCCCGGCTAAAGTGATTTTTGGTTGTGGTAAAATTGACTGGTTAAATAGATATAGATAACCTTCTTTGGGTGTAACTATTCTTACTTGTAGATCGATCGATTTATCCGCTAATATTATAGTTGTCGCAAGTATTAATTTGATGACTTTTACAAGATAAGTAAAATTTACTTTTTCAATTGTATCCTCAGGTGTATGCAAAGGATAATTACCCCTTGCTAATTGAACAAACTGCACTGCGTCATATCCATAGTTTAAAAATGATTGATGGTCATTTCCTCGATTTGCTATAGGTAAGGCTGTAAGATTGATATGCTCATAATATACCTGAGCGATTTCAACAATGAATGATGAAATCCAATTTGATCTTTCTGGTTTTAATAGATAGACCACATTTCCTCCCTTTTCTGTATTATTTCCAATTGCATCTAAATTAAGTACAGCAATAATGTTTTCATTTTGTTCATACATTTTTCGAGCATAGTCATGACTACCATATAGCCCATTTTCCTCACCAGAAGTAACAAGGAAACGAATTGTATGATTGAAGGTATATTTGCTACAGATATTTGCAATTGTCAATAAAGCAGCTACACCTGCTCCGTCGTCATTTGCTCCTGGAGAATTACCAGTTGTATCCATATGTGCACAGAGTATGAAAACGGCATCGCTTGATGGATCAGTACCATTCAGAGTTGCAATAACATTTTGACATTTATAACGTGGGAATCTCCAATTGTCAATATAGGAGTTTAATCCTAATTTTTCAAATTCATTATGAATATATTCTGCTGCATCCGAACAATTCTTAGATCCTGTTGGTCTAGGTCCAAAACTAACGAACTGTTCAAGATAGGTATAAGCTGTTATTTCTTCTACTTGATTTATTAATTCCACGACATCTAAACCAACACTATTTTTTCTATCTTCTATATTGTTATTACTAAGGTTTTTAGATTCTCCCAATACCGATTGTATTGGAATTACTATCATTAAACATACTAAAATGCTGACAAATATTTTTTTCATAACTTTTACCTCCAATATTATTATTTTTATAAATTATAATTAAATAATATATCTTAAATTTTTCCTATAAATGTATTAATGGACTGGACAGGTTTTGAATCTATGATGCAAGCCTTCACATTGTCAATCATTATCACTATATGTGGGTTTATTTTCAATGGCCTATATTATAGTTATTAAAATTATAGAACCGTTGCATGAGATATGTTTATGAAACTCTGCCCTAGATGCGGTCAGGACCTAGGTATCAACTATTATGTAAACCTTGATGGGGAAGGCGGCGGATTACATAGGATCTGTAAAGACTGCCGAGAAACTTTATTTGAATTCAAAAATCCATGCTAATGCTTGACCGCGATTCTTAATTTTGGTAATAATTGTAAAACAATCCTTATATATTGATAATTACAAAAGTATTATTGAAAGCTGATGAGAACAATTAACACGATATGTGGATTAATTTTAAATACTAAGAAAAAAGGATTAAAAAACCATAAAAATCGTTTAAATATTTATACAAAATTAAACACATATATTTATATATCGACAAACCACAAAGATACTTTTACAGAAAGACCGCTGAGGTATGATGAATAAGAAATTAAGAGGTATTATTGAATTACTCAGGCCATTTACATTACTTGCTCCTATTATTGTTTCAAGCAGTGTAATGATTGCGAGTTTTATATCCTCTGGAAAAACCGATATATCATTCTTTACAATAGTTGTAACAGTTATCCCAGCGAGCATTTGTTTTGCTTTTTTAAACGGTGCGTCTAATGCATTGAATCAAGCTACCGATTATAAAGAAGATAAACAATCAAAGCCTTATAGACCTATACCTAAAGGAGTAATAACACAAAAAGAAGCGCAAAAAATATCTTTTGTGCTATTCATCTTTGCAATGTTATTATCTCTAACAATCAATATAACATTTAGCTTGTTTGTTCTAGCAATTGCATTCTTCTCGATCACTTATTCTTTACCGCCAAGGATTAAAAAATTCCTCTTTTTAAACCAACTGTGGGTTGCCATTCCGAGAGGATTCCTAGGAATTTTGGGATCATGGAGCGTATTTGGAAATCCATTTCAAAACCTACCTCTTGCAATCGGATGTATAGCCGCAATATTTCTATTTGGAGGATCTTCTACAAAGGACATACTTGATGCAGAAGCCGATAAAAAAGCAGGAACAAAAACCTTGGTAAATGTCCTTGGAATAAAAAAAACTGCGTTGATTTCTTTTGTATTTATGAGCAGTGCTTTTATATTAATTATTCCCTTAATCATGTTAAATATCCTAGAAGCTTATTTATTTCCGCTTGCTCTTCTTGTAGTCTTTTGTTTTTTAATATTTTGGCTTATGATTCACAATCGTAAAAATGAGAAACGCGAAAACACATCATCTTGGACACTGATGTACGCAACATACATGACATACTTATTACTTTTTTTACCTTTAATATATTTTGAATTTATTGCCTGAAATGTATTGTAGAAATGAAAAATATAACTCTAAGGTTGATTTTTCAATAAATTACGAAAATATATGGATAATCATCCAAAAAACTTAAATCTTAGAAATATAATACTTATTAGATGAATATAATATACTGGGGGCAAAAAATGAATAAAAAAATAATAAGCATTTTTGTAAGTATGCTGTTATGCGTTACTGTTTTTACAGTAACAGGTGCCGTGAATATTGAAAATACTGGAATAATGAAATCCCAGGCAGTTACAACAGACATATTTTGGGAAGATAACTTCGATAATTATACTCTAGGTCCTTTGCATGGTCAAGGTGGATGGGAATCATGGGATAACAACCCTGATACAACCGGTTATGTAACGGATAACCAATCACGCAGCCCGTCTAATTCGGCGGAGATTGCTTGGTTTGGGGATCCGCTTGTATCCGGAGATATTGTGTACCAGTTCTCAGGGGTGAGTTCAGGTAGCTGGATATTAACAGCTTGGCAGTACGTACCCAGTGACATGGAGGGTAAGTCATATTATCTCCTTCTAAACACCTATCAGCATGGCGGTCCGTATGGTTGGTCATTGCAGTTAGAAGTTGACGCCACGGCTGGCCGAATATCTGACTTCGATAATCCAGATGACTGGTTACCACTAATAACAGACGATTGGGCTGAGATACGTGTTGAGATAAATTTTGATATAGATCTACAGACGGCTTACTACAACGATGAAGAGCTGGTTTCGAAAGCCTGGGGTCCTACGAAAAACCTAGGATGCATTGACCTATATGCTGATCAAAGTTATTCTTCCTCAGTTTACTACGACGATTTTGTCCTTGAGGGAATAGTTGGCGAGGATCCTGATTTATACTGTGAAGGCGAACTTCATTTTGGAAATGTACCAGGAGGTGCAACATTAGAAGATAGCTTTACTGTTCAAAATATCGGTGGCCCTGATTCATTACTTGATTGGGAAGTTGTGAAAGAACCAAGTTGGGGAACCTGGACATTCGACCCTGAATCCGGTAACGATTTACCGCCTGGATCTCCGGTAACAGTGCAAGTAACCGTTGTTGCACCAAAACAAAAAGACGAGTATGCTGGAACAATAAAAATCGAAAATAAAGAAAATCCTGATGATAACTGTATAATAGATGTATCAATGACAACACCAAGGAGCCAGCCTTATTTATATCTACAATTTTTTGAGAGGCTTATCCAACGCTTTCCAGTGTTAGAATTGATATTTTCACATCTACTAGGTTAAACATACAGTATATCATCCACCCCCTCTTCTTTTCTTTTTATATCTAGAAATGTATTGTTAATGATTTATTTTTGATTTGAATTTTGCACCAAACTACTATTTCTTCTGCTTAGTTAAAAATTTTTTAATTTCGGAAAAAAAGGAAATCATAGCTAGTATTGCTGAAGATATAATCAAATAAAAGCCACTAGCAAAGCCCCAGCTGGATTTCATAAGCACTGTTTCTTCCAACGAAATACTCAATAAGCCTTCCCCCTGTACATCGCCGATACTAGCTTCAGTTACTCTAGATATTCCGACATAAAACATTGAAATAATTACAATAATAAGAATAATACCTAATAAATTAAATAAAAGTGAATATTGTTTTTTACCAAGTTTACTAGATATAAAACTCAAGCCCAATAGTATGCAAATAGCATAAACAACGATCACTACTTTTCCTAAAAAATCCACAAATATTTCAGGCATTTCAGCAATATCAAAAGTTGTTCTTCCCCCATAACTAGTAGATTCTATCATAACTTGTGGATTCATAAATATCTGGGTATTTCTTTCTGCCATTGGAATAGTACTTGATCCAGATAATCCCCACCATGGTTGAATCAAAGCGATAACTAAAAGAGCTATAACTAAAAACTTCAACAGTGAATTTAATAACATTATTCTAACCAAAGTCAAAATTATTATTACGCCAATAAAAATGAAAGCAGCTCCTACAATAAGGATAGGAAAGATTGAACTTAATGTTGTAACAAGTTTGACATTTCTATTATTTGTTAACTCTACCTCTTTGATCCCAACAAAGTTACCACCGGCATATACTTTGATTGAGTAACTACCTGGTGGTAGAAGAAACAACTTTTCATTTGATTCAAGTACTATAGATCCCCTTCTTACAATTTCGAAATTTATATCTTCACCCAAAAGAGGATTTGCTCGTGAATCAAAAAGATCCACAGCTAAATTGAATTCAGCAGTAAATTTCATGCTAACAAAATTGCTATCATACGGCAAATTCAATACTGTTTCATCAGCAAAATTAGCGTAAGTAATTCGAAGTTTATAGCTCCCTGAAGGAATATCTTCGAAAAAGAATTTGCCTGGTTCAATTTCCTCAGGTATCAATTGAACAATATCATTAGTTTTAGAATTTGACAGAGTTGGAGTGATTTCGACGCCAGGTGGAAGATCAAAACCATCTTTTATCTCAACCGTTAGATCGTAAAGTTCAATATCAACATCAACTTCAAGTTTTATTAAAGATTTCTTAAGTTCCCCATCATAAACTACAAAATCCCTATAAAAAGCTTTTAACTTATAAGGATCCCCTGGAGTATAGGGTGCTTTTAATATGGTTTTTCCATTAATATCTGTTGTTTTTTCATCGAAAAGAAAACCATCTTTATTTAATAAAATAGCATTTATGCCTTCTACCCCCTGACCATTTTGATCGGAGAATGTTAGCCTTATTTTACGTTCCCACGAACAAAAAATGTTAACTTTTTTATTACCATCAATTGTTACTGTTTTAGCACCATTGAAAAATTTAGTTGAATTATCAAGTTTCCAATATACTTTTATGAGATAATCACCTTCTATAATCTCTGGAAACATTTTATGTGCTTTATATTTGATAAAAAAAGGTTTCTCTGTAACTCCAGATTTTATGAGATTTCCGTTACGATGCAATTCAATCCACATAACAGGAAAACGTCGGTCTGTTATATTTGAAAGCCGCGGATAAGTAAACCTAGTACCACCGAGATAAGTAATTACTGTTAAACTGTACTTTTTTTGCTCTTTTTCAAATGCAGAATCTTTAGTTAAATAACGATGTTTAACTAATTCTTGATACATTTTTGCTTCTTTTCGAACCAACGAATATCCGCCCTTCTCAGATGTAAATAATTCGGCATCAAACTCAACAACTAAATCTTTAGGAATCTTTAAATCATGGCCATATCCTTTTTCAAATGAATTTCTACCAAAATTTATCGAAGCGTAATCAACTTCTGCATTAAGGAAATCAAAGTATTCTTTCTCTGCGACTTTTAACTGGATACCATCTCTTTCATCTTTACCTGATCTAACAATACCCTCATTTGAAGAAAAAATTATTGAATTGGTTTTACCTTTCTCACCTTCTCCGTAAGCAATCCAAGCTTCTTTTCCCAGATCAGCATCATCTTTGTAAGATATGATCCATTCACGGTTTTTAGATTCAGGATCTAGATTCATTTGATACCCATTGATATTATCATTTTCACCGTAAAAATCCAAATATGGGAATATGTGCCCCACATTCAATTTTTTTACAGCAAGATTCCTTGATTTAAAAGAAGTCATCATACCAAATCGACCATCGATATTTTCTTTCCCTTTCACAATTGCTTCTTCAAGCATTTCGTGTTTTACTCGGGCACAAAGTCTTTTTTCTTCTACGGGAGAATAATAATATTTATAGATAGCTGTGGTGCTTATATCCTTTTTATTAGATTCACTTTTAATACCAAATTCAACCATCAAATTTCCGTCAACAAGTATTTCCTTGGAAACGAATAATTGATCTGAAGAACTCTCATCATGTTCATTATTTCCAAAATAATAGGAGAAAGCAAAAGATACTATTTGATCTGAATCTAGAATCTCTATTCTTTCGCTTTCTTTTTTCTGTTTCACAACGATTTGAGAAAATGCACGATCTAGGATTTTACCCTCTTGTCCAACACCATAAACGTAGTATCCATCTTCTTTTATTCCATAGTATTTTGCCTCTGCCAAAAATCCGGCTATAAGAGATTGAGAATAAAACGAATCCTCAACGCTTACGTGATCCTTATACCCTGGTGGAGATTTTTTAGTATCGTCGTAGTACACAAAGTATTTTTCATTGCCATTTGCAATTCCTGACACAAGAAAAATCAAGCTACATTCCTGTAGATGAGTTGTATCTATATAACTTAGATCATATATTTGCGACTCAAGTTCAAACCATTTTTGTCCATTCCAACAACATACGCGTATCGAGGTTTCATTTTCATTTTTAGTCCAACATGGATTGTCAAAGTTTAATCTAATGTCGATTGGTTGATATTTTGCGTGCGAGTCGTTTGTTGTGATTGGTAATTGTATTTCTTGTCTGTACGACCATTCTTTATTCCAAAAAGGTATTGAATCATCTTGGGAGGTAACAGATACAGTCAAAACTGAAGAAAACAAAAAGATAAACATTATATATACTACTATTAGAATCTCTTTAATTCGCATATTTTTTCCTTTTTTATTTATTATTATATAGATTTTAGATATAATATTATATTTAATAATATAATAATCTTTTTAATCATTACAATTGTGTACGAAAAATATTAAACTAAGAGAGAAAAGTTAGACGGCCCATCTCTCCAAATATTATAAGAAAGGTAAAACCAATAGCAAAAAAAAGATATTCTACATACATAAATGACCAGGCATATACATTTTCAAGTAGTTTGTTTTCGCTTTCCATAATCAGTAAGTAAAAAACAATGAGGCTTGTGATTGTAAATATAGTTAATGGCAGAAAATAATAACTTAAAATGCTATAATGCACTAAAAGGGGAACTAATGCAAACGGTAAAAACATGAAAGGAAGTGAAATTAACGCTGCTTTTTTTGTACCAAAGGTATTTATCAGAGTTCGTGTACCAGTTCTTTTATCCGCCTCACCATCCACAATATCTTTTGTAGTCATCGCACCTGTGAAAAATAAAAATGCAATTGTTCCAATGACTAATGGTTCTTTCTGCATTGGGTCGCCGAAAACACTCCACGATGCCAATATGCCAAGAAGTCCTCTTGGAACAGCTATCCATAGCTGATTAATAAATAAAAATCGTTTCATTCTAGGTGGAAGGGAATACATAACAGTGAAAATCATTATAAGGAAAACAAAAATCCCAAACCAGACATTTATCGTTACAGCACGAAGAAGTGCAAATAAATAGAAGATGTATGCTATACTTTGGGCTTCTTCTGGTTTTACTATACCTCGTGGAATTGGTCTATAAGGTTTAGAAATCATATCTGCCTCTGCGTCTGTAGCTTGATTGAGAGCGTTTGATGCAGCGTTTAGTAAGACAAGAGTGAAACTTGCTTGACCTATGGTAATCCACCAATTGGGGAAATCAGCAAATCTGTCGTTATATACAAGACTTGCAAACATTATAAACATTGAAACAAAAAGCGGAGCTACTAGAGTAAAAGGTCGAATTAAATCAAAATATCCTCTAAATCGTACTGATAAAAACTTTGATTTCCTATAAGGTTCTTTCATGGTTAATTTAATTGACATTTCTACACCGTTTCTTACAGGTAACTAACAGTAGTATATCTGTTATTATATTAAATACCCTGCCCAAGTAGATTAATAATTAGCTTTATGTAAGCCAATATAAATATTTTGCTATTTTTAAAAAATTTACAAGATAGACTAAATAAATTATGAATAAGAAGATAAAGTATCACACAACATTTTTGCTGAATTTAATGAACAATTAATACCTATGCCAGGAGCTTTTACGCAGTCACCTATAATGTAAAGATTCTGGACTGGAGTTTTTATTTTTAATTTTGTATTATCAATTGTTTTTGCTACACCATCAAGGTGCCATACTGCAGGGTATATTGCCCATTTAAGATGTGATTGGAAATCTGGTATAAGTTTTTCAAGATTTTTATCCAACAATACTCTTAGAGTATTGAGTATTTCTTTATCTTTTGCTTCTTCTGGTGTACAAATAATATATGATTGAACAAGGTAATCAGAAGAAGGTGCAAGACCAGAATCTGGCATTGCTATCATGAAATCAATCATTCCAACAGCATCATTTCCATCTACACCAATGTTTCTTTCTATAAAATGAAAGGTCTTGCCAAGTAAATTGGAATTGATTTTTTTCAGTGAGTAATATGCACATAAACTGCCTGTTCCCTTGAGTGATTTTATGTTTTTTACATACTCTTTTGGAAAATATTTTTCGTCAGCAATAGTGAAAAGATCCTGTACAAGAACATTAGAAACAATGGTTTTAAAATTATATTCTTTGTCCTCAACAACAACACCAGTTGCTTTATTTTCATCAAAGATGATCTTTTTAACAGGTTTTTCTAGATGAATTTCACCGTTGTTTTGTGTTATAAAATCGGCTAACTTTTGATGTATACTACTAAGACCATTTTTTGGATAACCAACAGGTTTTGATCCTTTGTATAAATTTTTTTGCGCTCGAAACATCTCTCCTGTTGAAATACGATCTAGATTGTTTACTGTTGTAATTGAACGAGAAAATATCTCAAGTATGAGTTTCATTTTGCCTTTTCCGTACTTCTTTACTGTTTCTTTCATTGATACAGAATCTAACTGTTTCATTGTTTTCTCGCTGGAGAATAGTAGTCGAAAGATATTGGGAAGTATCTTAAGCTTATCTGTTTTCGAAAGAAAAGGAAAATCAAATCCGTCATCTTTTATGAAGCCAACATGTGACTCAAGTATCTCAACATGATCATCGAGCTCAGAAAGAATACTATTAAGGTTAGATAAAACTCCGCCACCAATAGCATGGTAACCCAAATCCAATTTATATCCTTCTAGCATATTTTCTTTAAAAATTTTTACAAGATTTGGTTCTGAAAATGGAACATGCATCTTAAATCTAGATAACAAATCTATGTAATTTTCAAGGGTAAAGGATGAAGTATCAAATGAGAGAGCTCTACCACCGATTAATCGTTCTTTTTCAAATATTATGACTCTATAACCGTTCTTTGATAGTAAGGCACCAGCAGTTAAACCGCCAATTCCAGCTCCAATTATACATATATCTGACTCTATTTTATCAACCATTTTACATCCTCGGCTTAAAGAGTTTTTCACCGAGAAGCGGTGTGAATATTATATACCATACTATAGGAAAAACAATCAATATTATTGAATAATATATTCCAATAATCGAGACAAGCATTATAGGAACTAAAGAATACCTTAAAAACGATTGTAATCCAATATATTTTCTGATAGCTTCCCTATCAAAAGTTTTTATGTATAACAGTTTAATGTTAAAATAGATTACTCCTAATGCTGCTACCGTTAAGACGATAATTTGTCCTAGGTTGTATTCATATCCAAAGAAAACAAAAGGGACAAATAAAAGAAATGCTGAGAATAACCGAATTCCCATGCCAAATGCTTTAAAATGTTGTGGTATGAAAATTTTGTTTCCATCGACTTTTACACCTGATCTCAATGCGATGTTGTTCACCCCCATTATGAAGTCATGATCTGAATCCTTAATTCCACCTTCAACTGCGTTCATATGTAATGTTTGATTGAAGGTTAAAATAAAAATAATCCAGGTTAATATTGTTGGAACACCTAATGATAGGGCGCCGAATAGGAAAACAAATGACATTGATACTGCAACTAAAAAATCTGATCCAACGAATTTTTTTCCATATAGGTTATAAATACTGCCAAAAAATCCAGCTAAAAGGATGCACAAGAGCGCTGCAAATTTATAACTATCAAGAGTTGATCCGTACCACAATATAAAAATAAATAAAAAAGAAAAAAGAATGCAAAAAATACATATTGTTATTGCGTTTTTTCTTGAAATATCACCGCTTACTAAAGGTTTACCGTGTAGTTCTTTTATTAGTTTATCAAGTTCAACATCAGCATAATCATTTAGAATGAATCCATAAATTGCTGCCAAAGCACCGATGAAAAAAAGAATTAATAGTTTATGTAAGTCAAATACACCTACTGTAATAGCCGCAATGACTGGAGGGATGGCAAGTGCTCCAAGTCCAGGGATACGCAGTAATTTCGCATAAGCTCTAATCTTAAACATTAGATTTTAGGAAAAAGATGACGCTATTTGAGTTTTTCTAATAAAGTTACATGGTTTTAGGTTGTAATATTGTTCCATGCAATATGATATTTGAAAGAATGTAACCTAATGCAGGAAAAAATGCTAGAAGACCTGTCCATGGATTTAGAGCCATTAACATGATAGGTACAAGTGCAAAATTAGTAACATAATGACTTCCAATAAATTTTCTCGCTTTAAATCGTTCAAAACGCTTCATCGAAAGAAGTCCATGAGACAAGAAAAACATCAATATAGCAATAATACCAAGTATTAACCATTGAAAATATCGTAAAATTGGTGATTCGCTAAAATTTTGTATAATAAAAAATGGTAGAAATACAATTATGATATCAGCCAATTGAATAGAATAAGCAATTGATTTAAAACTAGACGAAACTTTTAGTCTACCGTCTAAAACTCTTACTCCCATTTTTACCGCAAGTGTTTTTGCTCCTTTCTTAAAATCGTTTTCAATATCCTTCATACCGCCTGCTACAATTTGCATAAAGAGTACCTGAATTGAACCTAGTATGCAAACTATCCAAGCTAATTCAGTAATTTCATAAATGCTTTTTACAGGATTGCCTCCATAAAAAGTTCCATATAAAATCAAAAAGAAAATACCGATTGATACTAAAACATCAGTAAAAGGGAATTTCTTGCTAGTTAAATCATATAATACTATAAAAAAGGACGAAATTGCAAGAACAACAATCGGGAAGAAACTCGAAGTTGTAACTGCAATATATATTGCAATGATGAAAGCAGCAACCATAGATGTTATAGCAAAAATCCATGCTTTTTTAACTGAAATGGTCCCACTTATTAAGGGACGATCGCTTATTTCTTTAGAATACTTATCGATTTTATAATCAACGATATCGTTAAAAACGAATCCAAAAGTATGACCAAGGAAACCTACTAAAAACAAGAGGAATAGGTGAATCATATTATATTGCCCCATAGCAATTGCACCCATAACAGGGGAAACTCCTGTCAGTACTGCATTAAACGAACGTGCAAGTTTCAGGTATTCTCTAATCATCATTTTAAATCTCAGAAGCAAAAATAGAATAAAAACCCATCGATATTGAAATCAAGAGGACTAAAATTATTCTCCATTTCTTGTGTTTATATTATGAAACTCAAGAGGATAAGCATTAAACGAACTGGAGAAGTAATAGTTATGTCAAAATTTTTAACAAAAATCGTTTATTTTTGTTTTTTAGGAAAAGTTATTATACGATATTTTATTAATAAATAATATTACTTTGATGGAATTAAAATATGGACAATGTGACATCCAAACATATTAAAAAAAATTTTCATAAAGGTAAGATAGAGATTAAGAAATCTCCAGTAGATATGAATTACAACGAATTAGATGATCTTTTAGATTCTCTGCTCAAATTAGAAGGTCTTCCTAGTAATATAAATTACAGAAGCGATACTATCAATTATCATAGAAGAAGTATGATTTGGATTATTACCAAAGCATTATATAGACTTGTTAGGGCTGAAATTTTCTACTTGACTTATGTACGAAAAAGAATTGGACAACTTAAAAAATCAAAGGAGATTTTTAATTCCCTTAAAAAAACAGGTTGCCTAAAATCTTTAAGAATGTACCTACATCTATCCAAGATTGGGCTAACTGATTTGTTGAACCATATTGGTGGAAGTTTTAATGATAAAATTTTTGCCAACTTTAATATCGCAACATCATTGTATGATGCAGCCTTCGATGTTCCCGAGTGTAGAAAATATCTTAGAGATCTTGATTCAATTATAGTGTATAGTAAAAATATTGAGACAAAAGATGTATATTTAGCATTATTCAATGACTGTGTAGGTTATTTAAGAAATGCCATGGACAAAAAATCGTTTGATACATTTGCCAATTACATAAAAATCGAACACATTAGCCAACTAATGAGTATATATCAATTATCTGACAAAAAAATATCTAAAGAAAGTTTATCTAAAATTACTTTTCCAAAGGGTGGTATATCATTGTTAGCATTAATGCATCTTATGGCACCAAAAATGAAAGAAAAACAAAGAAAAGCTATTTATGAACTTGGAGCGGTGTTACAACTTATCGACGATATTCAAGATACAAAGGAGGATTTAAGGTCCGGGATTCAGACACTACCAAATCAAAAATTATTGGATCATCAAGATTTAAAAAAACTGTTTTTTGGAGCTGTTAATAATCTAATATACAAATGTGATATCAATCCAAATCAAGCTAATGGATCCTTGGATATGCTATGCTGGTTTGCTGATGTATTATTGGAAAGAAGATATGGCTCTTATTTAACTACAGAATAAATCATCGATTTTCTTCCAATATTCTATTTTGTTAATGTGATTCTATAAGAAAATGTAACTCATTAAAATATACAAATTTTTAATAAAGGGGTTTTTTTATCCTTTCTTATAATGATAATAACTAAACAAAAAAATTTCAAGGATTTACTTAATTCAGTTGGAAAGGGACCTGTTTTCATATTAGGCTGTAAAGAATGTGCAACATTATGCCACACTGGTGGAGAAGAAGAAGTATTGGCTATGAAAGATGCTTTTGAAAAGAAACAAGTTTGTGTTTCTGGTTGGATTGTTTTAGAGCCTGCTTGTCATCTAAATAATGACAAACGTCTTCTGAGACCCTTTAAAGAAGAGTTAAGTAAGTCAAAAAATATACTAGTGCTTGCATGTGGTAACGGCGTGCAAACTATTACAGAGATATTTGGCGATAAGGATATTATTTCTGGTACTGATACGCTATTTTTAGGTGAAATAAAACGCGTCAATGAATTTGACAAAAGATGCGGCATATGTGGAGAGTGTCTGTTGGACTTGTTTAGTGGTCTTTGTCCTGTTTCACGTTGTCCCAAATCAATGCTTAACGGTCCATGTGGGGGAGCAAAGGGAGGAAAATGTGAGATAAATCCTGAAATGGATTGTGTATGGGATCAAATATACAATCGTCTTAAACAAAGTGGTAAACTCCATTTACTAGAGGAAATCCAAAAACCCAAAGATTGGTCCAAATCACTTGAGATGAGGAGGGAAATTTAACGTGAACTTCAGAAGTCATCTGGAAGAAGTTCTCTCAAGCAGCAAATTTGCGGTAACTGCCGAAATAGGACCACCAAAGGGTTCAGATCCAAATAAAATAACAAAGAAAGCCGAGATGCTAAAAGGATGTGCCGATGCTTTCAACATAACAGACAATCAGACAGCAGTTGTTAGAATGTCAAGTATCGCAGGATGTTGTATTCTTCTTAAAATGAATATTGAGCCTATTATGCAAATGACTTGCAGAGATAGGAATAGAATTGCTTTACAAAGCGATATTCTAGGTGCCTATGCATTGGGAATAAAAAATTTACTCTGTTTAACAGGAGATCACCAATCTTTTGGCAATCATCCAAACGCAAAAGGAGTATTTGATATAGATTCTATACAACTTATACAGATTGTAAAAAACATGAGAGACAAAGGAATATTTCAAAATGGAGAAAAAATACTTGCTGGGCGCCCCAATGTTTTTATTGGAGCTGCTGCAAATCCATTTGCTGAACCTTTTGAATTGAGAATTGATCGTCTCCGCAAAAAGATAAAAGCAGGCGCAGATTTTATTCAGACTCAAAGTGTTTATAACCTTGATAAATTCAATAAATGGATGGATGAAGTAAAATCAAATGGACTTGACAAAAAGATACATATCTTTGCAGGTGTGACCCCGCTCAAATCTTTAAAAATGGCTGACCGTATGAAATTTTATGTTCCTGGTGTTGATGTTCCTGATACAATTTATAATAGAATGAAAAATGCTAATAGTCCTAAAAAGGAAGGATATGAAATTGCTTTAGAAATAATTAAAGAACTTAAAAATAATAACGGAATCCATGGGATTCACATCACCGCTCTTTTCTGGGAGGACATAATTTCTTCTTTGGTGGTGGAAACAGGTATACGTCCAATACATTAACACAATAATTTACTCTAATTTTTACAAATAACTTTTAAATACTATAGTAGGGGTAATTATCGTGTTAACAACAGTTAATATAATTCGACGAAGAGATGTGAGCTATGAATCAGGTTAAAATTTCCATTTCAAATTATTAATAAAACTAAATTGTTCTTTCAGATATTTTAGAATAAGAAGAAAATAATATAAATATGTCTAATTAATATACTACTAATAAATTATATTTAATTACAGGGGGATTTAATTCACTCCATATTCAAAGATTAAAAAAACCTGAGAGTTCAATGAAGAATGCTAACTGTACTTGGACGATTCATAGAAAAAAAACCGTGGTTCGTAGTTTTTATTATTATACTCATAACGGCAGGGTTTGCTACAGTCCTACCATCTCTGGAGTTCAAAACTGATTATAGAGACTTCATGCCAGATGATGAATATGTTTTGGCGAATTATAGAATTCTTGATTATTTTGGAACAAGTCAACTGCCTCTTTTTCTTCTCGTTGAAAAACAACGAGCAGAAAACGTCATAACGCCTCAGGCAATACGAGAGATGTATTTTATTGAAAAAGAATTGAAAAGATATCCTAAAGTCAACGGAACCCTCTCGATAACAACCCTTCTAAATCCAGTATGTTTAGTAGAATTTGGTAAAACAATTAATAACTGTACTGATGAACAAATAGAAACAGCATTACAAGACATATTCATGGATGAACCAACAGGTGAAATACAAATATTTTTTAAAGATGACCCTAATGAACCAATAGATTATACACGATATCCTCGTATCTCAAAAGGAAAATCAATTGACAGTGCAGATATAAAAAATTGTTATATCTCTAGAGACAACAATAAGATAGTCTTCTCTATCGAAGTCTATGATTTGTCTAAACTTGAATCAAAACTCAGACCATCGTTAACCAATATAAATGTGATGGAATGGTATCTAAATTTTGAAAACCTTATAGTCCCAGACGAGAGACTTGATATTTCATATCGAATTGCAGCTCATATAGAACCAACACATCCACTTTGGGAAATTGGAAAAGGAATTTTAGGAAATTTACGAGAACTATTTCAACTTATTAGAAATAGAGAACTTTTTAACTCATATAAAACAGAAGTATACCTCTGGATCAAACCTCCTAAACAAAATATATATTTTCCTATCCCACTCAGTACTGGAAATATTACTTTCGACACAATTACTAATAGAATTAATATTGTAGTTTCCCGGGAGGAACTTGGAGACTATGGTATAGCAACTCGGGTTGGTTCCTTTGAACTTCCAGCAAAACTCAGTAATTTCAGTACAGGAGTTCGTTACTATCAAATGTCTATATTAAAACGTCCCTCTGGGAGAGTCACAGCAAATCTAAGTTTTTTATTGAGTAAAATTGAAAAAATACGTTCACGACCAATTATTGGCAGCATTGCAGCACGAATATTACAAAAATATGGAGATATTTCCTGGGAAGATTTCGACAAATTATTCGCTATGATGAAACAAACCGACCTTCTTCCTGAGACGCTTGCTTTACAAGACATTGATAACACATGGACTAAATCGGACGTCGCTCCTGACACGGGTGTTTCTAATACGGTTTTTTTTATTTACCCGTATTTGTTTAACGACATACAAGTCAATTCATTGGCTTTTCTTTCTAAGGATTATGAAATAACTCAATCACCTATAGCAAGTCTCATTATTTTAAGATTAAATCTTATAGAGGATTATGATGAAGTTCTAAGAACAAACGAGGATGTTCTCAACAAAATAAATGAACTTGATAAAGAATTTAATTATATTTCAGTAGAGGTAACTGGTGAAAACGTTGTTTCATCACAAATTAATGAATTAACATCTGAAGCGAATCAGATATTAGGACCTTTATTATTTATTATTATTGTTGTTATTTTATTTATTTTTTTCAGAAAAACATCGTACGTATTTCTTCCAATGCTTGCCCTTGGTGTTTCTACAATCTGGCTCCTAGGAACAATGACGCTTTTTGGAATAACATTTAATGTTATGGCAGTTGCCCTTATTCCTTTAATTTTGGGAATTGGTGTAGATTATTCAGTTCATCTTTTCCATAACTATCGAGCGGAACTTAAAAACGGTAAGACACCTGCAGAGGCCATAAAAAGATCCGTTAAAGACATCGGAACTGCTATGTTTTTAGCATGGCTCACTACTTTTATTGCTTTTATGTCCTTTTTGAGCTCAAGTGTTCCCCCAATTAGAAATTTCGGTATGCTCCTTGCATTAGGAGTAACCTATACGTTTATTACTGCTATTACCCTTTTGGCATCTTTAAGATATATCCTTGATAGAAAGAAGACGCCTAAAATTAAGAGAGAATTATCATTCTTATCTTCAAAAGTTTCTTTGAGACACCTCATGGGAAAGATCTCATCAATTGTATTGAGTCATCAGAAACTGATATTAATTGCGATGGTTTTGATTACTCTTGTTTTTGCATCTGGTGCAATACAACTTGAGAAGGGGTTTGATCTGGATCAGTTTATTCCAGAAAATAATCCTGCAATGGAACTTTTTGATACAATTGCCAATTACTTTCCATATGCTAGTGAATATCAAGAGTATATCTTAATTGAAGGTAATGTTGCCACTGTTGAAGCTTTGAAAGGAATTGCGCAAACACATAGAAATATTGAAGATGATACATTTGTTAGTCGAAACAATGAGGGCTTCATCAAAGTTACAAGTGTTTATTCAGTGATTCAAAATGCAGTAAAAAACAACCGATCTATGGTTGATGAATTTAATATTGATGAAAAAACAAGTATTCCAAAAACCGATGAAGATGTCCAAGCACTTTTAGATTATCTATATGAAGGTTCAAATTTTAATATGGGTGACATTGAAATGGGCGAATTTGACATAGAGGAATTAGGAAGTAGTGAGATTCGAATGGTCTTGTATAAAGATAATTCAGATTATAAGGCTACCCTTATTAGATATTATCTTGATGCATCATTTCAGCTTGGTGGAGGAAATCTGCAGGATGATTTAGAACTTTTAAACAAAGAGATCAATGAAGATATTACTACATATGGAGATGCAGCGGCAATTGCAACCGGGTCTTCCATTATCCAGTTAAGCGTTACTAATTCATTGACATCGAGCCAATTTTTAGCAACTGGAATTTCTATTTTTCTCGCAGCAATAGTCCTAATTTTAGCATATCGAAAGCCAACGCTTGGACTTATTGCAATGATACCTGTGGGTATTTCTATGATTTGGATTTTAGGTACCATGTATTACTTTGGATACATATTGGATGTTTTGACTGTCACAGTAACAAGTATCACGATTGGTATTGGAATTGACTATGCGATACATGTAACAGAACGGTTCCGACTTGTTGTTGATAAAACGGGAGATATTGAAAAAGCCGTTTGCGAAACAATTTCACATACCGGAGGAGCACTTCTTATTGCAGCGCTTACTACAGCGCTTGCCTTTGGTATCCTTGTCCTAGCACCGATACCCCCACAACAGCGATTTGGTATTATCCTTGCTATTACAATTTCTTATTCATTTTTAACTTCGGTTCTATTTCTGCCACTATTCCTTGCCCGATGGGCAAAATGGCGGAAAAAAAGAAAAGGATTTATTATATCTCCTGGTCCGCCAAAGGATGATGTTGATAGTTAAAAAGTTACGTGAAAACATGTGTAAATAGTAAAGTATCTATACAGATTGATAATACCAGGACTGTAACTGTGGGGATTATTATATGGTACAGAAAAGAATGAAAAATATTCTTGTGACTGGTGCAGTAGGTCAGATTGGTTCAGAACTTACTATGGAGTTACGGAAGCGATATGGAAATGATAATGTATTAGCAACTGGAAGGAAAACAAAGCCAGGTAAAACTCTACTGAATTCAGGCCCTTTTGAATTTATTGATATCACTATAAAGGAAACTGTCGATAAAGTAGTTGATGAGTATGATATTGATACCATTTATAACATGGCTGCTATTCTATCTGCAGTTGGTGAGGAAAGACCTTTGTTATGTTGGAATGTCAATATAAATGGACTTTACAATATAATGGAAATTGCACGGGAACGTGAGATGATCCGTGTTTTTGTACCAAGTTCTATTGCTGTCTTTGGTCCTGAGACGCCACGAGATAATACTCCCCAAGAAACTGTGTTAAAACCAAAAACAATGTATGGTCTAACAAAAGTAACAGGTGAACTGCTTGGTGATTATTATTTTAAACGATTCAATCTTGATGTTAGAGGTATAAGATATCCTGGAATTATTGGTAGTGAAACGCTTCCTGGTGGTGGTACAACTGACTATGCTGTAGAGATATTCTATGAAGCAATTAATAACAAGAAATATACATGTTTTGTAAAAGAGGATACTATATTACCTATGATGTATATGCCTGACTGTATAAAAGGAACTATTGATCTTATGGAAGCCGATATCTCGAGACTCAAGCACCACTGTGACTTTAACCTAACTGCAATGAGTTTCTCAGTACGTGAACTTGTAGATGAAATAAAGAAACATATTCCTAAGTTCACGTGTGACTATAAACCTGATTTTAGACAGGCAATTGCGGATTCTTGGCCCAGGTCAATAGACGATAGTTATGCAAGGGCAGAATGGGGATGGAAACCAGAATATGATTTACCAACCATGACGAAAGATATGCTTGATAAACTCAAAGATAAATCTGTTTATATAGACAAGAGTATAACACCTGAATTAAAGAAATAAAGGAGAGTGGGGGATTAGTCCACTATCCTGATTTCAATTACTCAATACAATTCAAGATGTTTATCTCTGTAAAGACGTAACTATTGCATAGATATTACTTCCTTTTAAATAAAAGCTAAAAACCTTGTTTATTTTTTAATATACTAGTTTATAACCTTCTGCAGTATTTCCTTGAATGAATGGCAAGTACAATAGCTGAAAAAATATTGGCCAGAGCTTCTGGGAAAAAAGAGGTAAAATCAGGAGAAATTGTTGATGCGAATATTGATCTTGCTATGAGTCATGACAATACCACTTTAGTTTCAGAGATTTTTAAAGAAATTGATAAAGAAAATGTTTGGAACTCTCAGAGAATAGTAATAGTTCTCGACCACCGAACTCCCGCGAACACTATTACAACTGCAGAAAATCATAAGCTCATTCGCGAGTTTGTAAAAAAATATAATATAAAAAATTTTTTTGATGTGGGTGAAGGCATATGTCATCAAGTACTTACTGAAAAAGGATTTATTCATCCAGGAATGTTAATTGTTGGGACAGATTCCCATACGACAACCGCCGGGGCGTTTGGTGCATTTGCAACTGGTATTGGTGCGACTGATATGGCTGCTGTTTGGTCTACAGGAAAACTTTGGTTTAAGGTACCTAGGACATTGGGATTTGATATTTCTGGTGAGTTATCAAAGTATGTAACGTCAAAAGATATTATACTTTATTTGATAGGTAAAATAGGTGCGGATGGTGCTAATTACAAGGCATGTGAATTTTATGGAGATACAATAGAAAACATGTCTATCGACAGTAGAATGGTTATCTCTAATCAAGCTATGGAAGCAGGTGCCAAAGCTGCTATCATTCCACCAGATAAAAAGATACTTGATTATCTTAAATTGAGGGATAAAGAATCATTTGAAATGATCTATTCAGATCAAGATGCAGAATACGAAAAAACGTTTGAGTTTGATATAACAAATACTGAGCCCCAGATAGCATGTCCCGACAAGATTAATAATGTAAAACCTGTTAGTAAATTAACAGGAGAAAAGATAAATCAGGCGGTTTTAGGCTCTTGTACAAATGGTCGGTTGGAAGATTTTGCTATAGCATCTGATATACTAAAGGACAAGACTATTTCAAAAAAGGTAAGAATGATAGTCGTTCCTGCTTCCCGTTCTGTTTATCTTGAAGCCATAAAAAAGGGCTATATTGAAATATTTTTAAAAGCAGGAGCCATCATTGTAAATCCCGGTTGTGGCCCTTGCCTTGGTTTACATCAAGGCGTACTAGCAGATGGAGAAAGTGTAATTTCCTCAACAAACCGTAACTATAAAGGAAGGATGGGTGCATCTGGAGCAGAAATATATTTAGGTTCTCCTGCCACTGTTGCAGCTTCAGCGATAAAAGGAGAAATAACAAATCCAAAAGATATGATACTATGATTCTAAAAGGCAAAGCAATAAAATATGGAAACGACATAAACACAGATGTCATAATTCCAGGAAGGTATCTAAATTTTGTTAAGCCAGAAGAACTAGCCCCTCATGCCATGGAAAATTTGGATCCCGATTTCTTTTCAAAATTTACAAAAGGGGATGTTATTGTAGCAGGACAAAACTTCGGATGTGGCTCATCTAGAGAACAAGCTGCAATGTGTTTAAAATATGCAGGAGTTGGAGCAATTGTTGCAAAATCATTTGCACGGATATTTTATAGAAATGCAATAAATCAGGGATTACCAGTTATTGAATCTTCAGAAGCGGTAGATGCAACTGATAATAAAGATGTCTTATTAATTGATTTAGATAAAGAATTGATAAAAAATGTAACTAAAAATCTAAGGTTTACCATGCAGCCGGTTCCTGAATTTCTACAAGGAATAATTACTGCAGGAGGACTAGTTCCTTGGTTGCAAGAAAAATCGCATAGCTAGGTTTCTAATTAGTAAAAAAGTACAGCTTTTACTCCTTTTGTTTTTCTAATTTTTGGTATAAGCGAACCAGGTATCAGTTTTTCTGTTACAATAAACAGTCTTGGTTCCTCAGAGATTTCAAAATCATCGACTATCGACTGACGTATGCTAATGTTATTATTTGCAATAATTGTTGCGACATCGGCGAGAATTCCAGGCATGCTTGGGTCTTCTGGTATTATTTCTACAACACCCCAGTTCATATTTGGTGCTACATACTTTAAATGACAAGTCGGTACAAGTTTAGAAAATATTTGATGTAATTTAAGTTCTGTTACAATAATGTCTATCGTGGCTTTTATAGCTCTTCAGTCCATATCAAGAGCACGTGTTAATTTTGAATCCGAGAGTTCGATTTCTCCACAATATACCTTGTTATTTTTAATTTTCAATCCATATTCTAACAATTTTTGTGCAACTTTTCTTCGTTTTGGATAACCTTTGAAAAATTTAGAAATATCCTTCCACATAAACAATAATACTGTTTTGAAAGCATATAAATATTGTTCATTTTTACTAATATATTTACTTTAAAGTACAAAACTAGACAACAGGACCTATAAAAATGGTAGAAAGATAGTACAAAATTAATGAAATAGTGGTACCATCCTATATGACTCTATTTTTATTTTTTGCTTTAAAAATCTTTGCACAATATGGACATACAGTCGTATCCGAAGTTATATCAAGTCCACAATCAGTACATTTTATATATCCATTCATGTTTTTCCCCTAAAAACTCTCATTAGAAAATAATTCTATTTTTTCGAATCAAATTTTTTGTTGTTTATATTTTAATATTGGAAGTTCTTTACTGCCGACGTTAACTACATAAAAAGGTGAAGTTTTTTTATTTTTCTTTTTTATCATTCATTCTCTCCATATCATTATTATTATTTATAATATATAAATATTACGCAAGATAAAGGGCTCACAGATAATCTCCGCTATTTAGTCTCTATACCATTTTTACAACATGTTATCAATAATTCATCATTCAATTAATGACCAAAAAATATAAGTCCCATTAACAGATAAGTAATTTACTCAATAGGAGAGATGGAGAATGGATTGGAAAAATAGATCTGCCTATGTTTTTATAAAAACTGCAAAAGGGAAATCTCACGATGTCTGGCAAAGGTTCCATAATTGGGAAAATATAATAGGCACATGGATAGTAACTGGAGAATATGATGTCATTGTCTGGTTTGACGCACAAGACTGGGACACAGTACATAGATGTGTAGGTGAAATAAAAAATTGGGATGATGTAGAATACACGAGTTCGCATCAAGTATATAACGGATTCAAAAACGATACTTGGTGGTGGGAAAAACCTGCTGGTTCTTGGGTGTTATTCAGAGAAAACAAGTTAAATGAGACTCCCAACAAGATAAGAAAATGGAATTGGATGACAAGCGGTGCAAGTATCCCCGGCGACTGGGATTATATATCCTGGGTAGAAGGTAAAAACTGGGATGAAGTGTGGAAACATTTAGTTGAATTGAAATCAGAGAATTGGCAAACTTCTCCATGTGTACCGATTAAGTCATGGTGGAACCAAAGTTGGAAAGATAAATGGTGGTGGGAGTAAAACCCACTTTTTCTTTTTTTATTATTTAAGTTGTTAAACCAATAACTTTATGTATAACCATAGTTCTTAATAAGGGGTATTTGATTGTACCTCTCTGATCTTTATCTTTTCGGGGATAGAAAATTATGAAAGAATTTGATATTACAAAATTAAGACATGGCACAACTCTAGTTAAAAAGGGTTTTGCACAGATGCAGAAAGGTGGCGTCATAATGGACGTTATTAATGCAGAGCAAGCACGAATTGCTGAAGAAAGCGGAGCAGTTGCAGTAATGGCATTAGAGCGAGTTCCGGCCGATATTCGCGTCCATGGTGGCGTAGCGAGAATGGCAGATCCAAAGATTATCCAGGATATAATGAAGACGGTGAGTATCCCTGTTATGGCAAAGGTAAGAATTGGTCATTTTGTTGAAGCGCAAGCTTTGGAATCACTTGGAGTTGACATGATTGACGAATCGGAGGTGCTCACACCTGCAGATCCTTTTTATCATGTTGATAAACGTAAGTTTACAATACCGTTTGTTTGTGGATGTGTAAATCTTGGCGAGGCAGTTCGGAGGATATGGGAAGGAGCTGCTATGATTCGTACAAAAGGTGAAGCAGGAACTGGAAATATCATTGAAGCTATACGACATCAAAGAATGGTTACAACTATGATTTGCAAATTAAAGGAAATGGAAAAAACAGAACTACAAAAACTTGGAGAAGAATATTCACAAAGCTATGTCAACTCAATAAAATCACTCACTAATCAAAAGATAGTAGATAAAACCGTTGTTTTTGGGGAACATATATACTGTGATGTAAAAAAAGAGATTTTTAATATTTTAAAAGAAATCAAAGAAATTCAGCGTTTACCAGTTGTAAATTTTGCAGCAGGTGGAATTGCAACTCCAGCAGATGCAGCTATAATGATGCAGCTTGGTAGTGATGGTGTGTTTGTAGGATCTGGAATCTTTAAATCTGATAATCCAGAAAAAAGAGCAAAGGCAATTGTCGAAGCAGTGGCACACTATGACGAACCTGATGTGATTGTAGAGGTTAGTAAAGATCTCGGGGATGCGATGGTAGGCATTGAGATAGAAAATATACCTAAAGAACAACTATTGCAAGAAAGAGGCTGGTAGGAATAGTCTCTATTGGAGTTTTATCTGTTCAAGGAGCAGTTTCTGAGCATATAGATACAATTCGCTGTGTTTTTAAAAAAACAAATACCCCTGGAAACGTTACGCTTGTAAGACAAAAAAAAGACATAGATGGAATAGACGCTCTGGTTATACCTGGAGGAGAAAGTACGACTATATCTAGAATTCTATTCAAATCAGGTTTATACAACACTATCTTACAAAGATTACGACAAGATACAATTTATATAATGGGTACCTGTGCAGGCTGTGTATTGCTTGCTAAAGAAATTGTTGGAAAAAAGGATGATGTAAAACTATTATATGCAATGGACATACAAGTTGAAAGAAATGCATTCGGAAGACAAAAAGAATCATTTGAAAAAAGTATTGAATTTAAGGGATTTTCTGAACCATATAACGCTGTTTTTATACGTGCACCGATAATTAAAAAGATTTGGGGAAAATGCGAAATACTTGGAGAAATAGATAAAAAAATAATTGCAGCCAGGCAGGATAAATTCCTGGCCTTATCTTTTCATCCTGAACTAATAAACGATCTCAGGATTCATGAATATTTTTTAGAGATGATTGTTTAGGCTTTCATTATTGCAAGTAGGAAGATTCCAAGAGCGATTAATGCGCCTATTACAGCACCGACAACTGCAACAATACTGTTAACTACAATATCCTTACCTGCCCATGAATATATAGGTTCTCCCATGAATCCAAGGACTCCACTGAACCAAAGAAATAGAACCCCTACAATGAGACCTATTATGATTAAAACCGCTCCAACTCCTCTGCTTTTACCTGATCCGAAATATGCAGTAAAGATCCCTGCGATTATGCTTGCAATTGCGAATACCAGCATCAACATGCTTAAAAAATAGTTCAACATTCTTTTTTCACCTCCCTAAAATTTTGTTCCTGTTAAGGTTTTTGTATCAATCACACCATCGATTGATCTAATTTTGTTTACTACTACAACTCCCAGGTTTTCGAAATCGTCGGCTTCAATTTTTGCAATAAGATCATATTCCCCAAACAAGGGGTGAAGTTCGATAATCTCCGGTACTTTAGAAAGTTTGTTATATACATCATGCTCACGTGCAGGTGCAGCACTTATCAGTACGAAACCTATTGCCATAAATTACATACCTCTCTCACCCCTTATATTGTTATGAAATATAAGCCTTTTGTTATTTGTCATTAATAATACTCCTTAAAAAACTTATTTCTTGCTCTGTAAAGCTAAATACAACGCCTATTTATTCCATAAAACAAGGATTAAATCTTAAAAACTTACTTTATGGTATTTAGGAAAAAGCTATTTTTTAATTTAGTTTATTTTTGGATACTTGTCGTAGAAAGGCAACATATATATCTAAAAAACATGTTACTGCCTCCCTGTGATTGATAATTATATAACGATTATTATTCTCTTAATTTTCGGTTTCGGAAGTGGAATATCTGTTAGTATAGCTTCTGGAACTTCGGGATCGTTTCTAATCCCCTGTTTAACAATTTTTATTGGGCGTTCTATTTACCAGGCAATAGGTGCAAGTCTCCTAGTTGATTGTATTATTGGCGGGGTTGCTGGATTGATATTTCTTAAAAATGGCAATGTCGATATGCGATCAGCATTTCCACTCGTGGTCACTGGCGTTATCGGTGCAATTCTCGGTAGTAGATTCACATCGGGTGCTTCTCCCTTTGGGCTTAGTATTTTTATCGGTCTTTTTTTGATCTTTGTTGGTGTGAATTTTATTGTGACAGGCGTTCAAAGAAACGTAGAATTTATTGAAGGAAAGATCAATCTCAAACTGTTTAAAGAAAATAAAATTCTTTCTTTTGTAATTATTGGATTCATTATTGGTCTTGCAAGTGGTTTTTCAGGTATTGGAGGTGGGGGTTTGATTGCACTTTTTCTGATTTTTGTATTGGGCTATGATATCCATACAGCAATTGGTACTTCGCTCATTATGATGTTTTTTATTGCAGGGTCTGGAGCTGCAGTACATTTCTTAAACAACGAGGTAATTGTCAATATCGCAGTGATAGCTGGTTTTGCAGCTGTTTTAGGGGCTATATCTGGTTCTATAGTTGCTAATAAGGTTGACGAGAATAAACTAGGGAGATTAATTGGTGTTATCTTTCTCGTGTTAGGAATAGCCTTAATCCTTAATTTGCTCTTCTAAAACGGTACTTCCAAATATTAAAATATTTGTATGTTTTCTGGATGATAGGGTTAGTGAAAAAAGATGAGTTTTACCTGTTTTAAATAGGTATTAATTCGAATCTCCACTCGATATAATCTCCGTTAGAAACTGTGTAAATGTCAGCACCAATCATTGGAATATCTTTATTTACATAGTACTGCCAGTATTTTCCATCCATGCCGTTTACATCATCATTAATTGAATCGATTAATACAGAGTCGAATTGTTCATAATACGTGTATTCAAATGAAATTCCGTTTCTCTTGGAAAATGATTCCAAAATGGAGAACGCGGTATCGCCATCATATGCAATAAGATTATCCTCAAGTATCCATCCATTACCTAGAACTATCATTTTTACACTTGTTTCATCTGATTTTTCAAGCCAAACTTCGCTTTTTTCTGGAACGTGCATAGCAGTGCCAGCAAAAGACAATGCAATCAAACAAAGTGCCAAAACAGCAACTGGAATCTTATGGATATTTTTAATCTTGATTGGTGATTCGATACTTGTTTTTTTGGAAACATATGCGAGAATTGGAAGAGCGATTAAAACAAATGTTACTACACCAGAGATCATGTGATATACCATAAATGGAATTCCTGCAGTGAAAACAGCAGCTAAAGAGTTTACATTATGTGGATATATTAAATACCACCATCCAATATTGGTCCATACATCATATATTAATACAAATCCAACTCCAAGTCCAGCAGCCATTCCCGCATTATTTATTCTAAATCCTCCAAGGCTTTTTTTGAATCTATCTCTGTTAAAAACATTTATTAGAGCAATAATTATAAATCCAGAATAGGTAAACATTACTATTCTATTCATTTGACTTCCTATGAAGACAGGATTTCCAATTAGTAAATCGCTGAAAATCATACTTAGTAATGGTACAAAAATGGCTATTGTTGGCTTCAAAAACATAACCGCCAAAAATGTTATTACCATTATTATCTCAAAATTTGGAAAGGGTTGAATTCCTAATTCAACTAGTACATATCTACCAAGTGTTCCAATTATTATTAACCCTAACATCAATATAATTTGACTTAGATCAGACAATCTTTCTATTTTCATAGATGGCCTCCCTTTTTTTGTTGGAATAAATGTTGGCGTATAAATGTTTTGTTTTTTTATCAAATAATTGATCCTTGAAGAGTTTCACATTTTGATTGTATTTTTTTTCTAATTTTTGAATTACATTCTATATTTATAGTAATTGAATGGTTATAATTGATATGAGAAACTCTTGTCTTTTTATACAATTGAGATACAAAAGCTTGAGACGTTTTATTAAGGGGTAATTTTAGGGTCATTTCAATGACATGTGGTAAGGATTTGTAAATATTTTCGAGAAGTAAATCAATACCCTTCTTCTCTTTAACAGAGACTGGAACACACAATCTATCATTCAACAGGTCTTGTTGGTCAAGATAATATAAAAGAGTATCAACCTTTTCTTTTTCGATTAAATCGATTTTATTCAAAGCAATAACAACTGAGGTTGTTACACCAAGATCTGTTAATTCATTTAGAGAGACTCGGAGTTTTTTTTCAACGATTTCTTTATCTTCACTCCCATCAGTAACAAGTACAACAACATCTGCTACTTCAATTTCCTCAAGTGTTGAGTGAAAAGCATCTATTATCCACGATGGAAGGTTCTCAATAAATCCAACGGTATCTGTAAGGAGAATAGGGGCTTTTTTACCATTTACTCTCTTTTGAATTCTCCGTGTTGTCGTAGATAAGGTTGAAAACAACTTTCCTTCCACCTTGATTTTTTCCCCAGAAAGAATGTTTAAAAGACTGCTTTTTCCGGCATTTGTGTATCCTGCCAATGAAACCAAATAAAAACCGCTTTTATATCTGGTTTGTCTATGAAGCTCTCTATCACTTCTGATTTTTTTTAGATCTCCTCTAATCTTCTTCATTTGTTTTTTAATCATTTCATAGTAATCATCTACCTGATACTCACCTCCAGCCATAAAACCAGGATGTTCACCAGCTCTTGCACGATGAATAAGTTCGCGAACATATGGCCTTTCATACTGGAGTTGAGCAAGTTTAACCTGCAATTTGGCTTCTTTTCTCTCAGCCCTTTCTTCAAATATAGCAAGAATGAGGCGAATTCTATCATAAACATCGACCTGTAGTTTTTTTTCAAGGGTAAACCACTGGGACGGCTTTAATTCCCCATCAACAATGATTAGATCGATGTCTTCTAAAGAACTGTCAATATACTCCCTAACATCATCTACCTTACCAGAACCAATGTAAAAATTAACATCAGGAATTTTTCTATGCTGAATAAACTCTTTTACTACATTATAATCCAGAGAGTCGGCTAACTTGTTTATTTCTGAAATATTATCGTTGATAGATACAATTATTGCATTTTTTTGATTATTCATTTTTTCTTAAACCACTTTATTGTACTAAAATCATTATCATTACTTCGTTTATACACTTTTTAGATTATTTCTGTAATTAAAATATTGTCAAAGACGTGATTTTTCTCATGATATATCTGAGGTTTCATTTACAAAAATTTCACATACTCTGAAATCTCAATATTATCTATCTTTTTAGAACCAGAGTCGATTTGAATCGTACCAGTATTTCTTACATGATGTCGCCAGTAATTAACCGTAGGTACGCTTATATGATGGAAATTTATCGATTCCATTTTTGCATCTACATGCAATAGATCATTTTCAACGTTTAAACAACACGTTGTTGGTATTCTTTTACCATGATCCATGACATACTTTTCAATTGTGAAACTTACATCCCTAGGATTTATCGATATGTACTCTTGGTTTTTGTTTAAAATTACAATTAGTTCTTCATTATTACGATTTTTTGTAACGTGAGCCCATGTGATGTTCATCGTGTCTATTGGTATTTTTCCAAAATGATAACCCTTGTTTGTCAATGATGCATATATAGGATAGATATTATGATCATGATAGCCCTCACCTGCGACACTAACAGTGTCTCTATCTAGAAAAATTCTTCCATTTACCTCAAATCGTGGAATAACGAGCCAGTCACCCAAAAAAGTTTTTCCCTTCCATGCCTTATTTATTTTAATGAACTCTAAATCAACGCCCTGCTTATCATCTCCCATGGAGATCTGATAAATCCATCTCTTCGTATCTTTGTTGATATATCCTTTTATTATCTGTCGGTCATTTATCTTTATAAGTGGTTCTTTCTCTGAACCATAGAAACATTTGTAAGAATTTTTGCTCCTTAGACGTTTTACTAATTTTGTATTTCTATAAATCGACAGTCCTGCTAAAACGATACTGAGATAGCCCATGTGAATAACATTCACGAGGGTAACAATACTATAGTTGTTATCAAATATAGCACCATAATGCCATGTTTCTATATAGCCAAAACTCCCTTTCCTATGAAGTGCATCGTCCTGTAGAACTATATCGTGTGGCGTAAATATTCTCGGGCCGATTGTAGTCACCTCATCATTATAATGATATCAAGGTCTGAATCATAATAGTATCGGCAAAATCACTGAGACGTTCGATTTTGAACGGTATTTTTTCTATTAATTTTTTATTAACCAATTGCAAGCAATGTATATCCATCATATTACTCCATCCTTTTCCTTATTTGATCCTGTTAAAACCCTTTCGAAACCATTTTAACGTACTATAAAATCGTTGGACAGCTGTTATGTTACCAACTATAGCAAAATAGATTAAAACCCAATCTAAGAACGTCGTTTCCCATGACAGATTTAATGAGAAACGAAGCCCAATATGTTGGACTATAGGAAATATCATTAACAACACTAGTCTATCCGCACGTCCTAACAACCCAGAATATTCCCTTTTATAGCCTACAGCTTGGGATTGGGTTCCCATATAACTGGTAAGTAACATTCCAATAATCGCAAGCAGTCCAATGCTCGGTCTGCTGCACCAGGAACTGAGAGCAAGGCCTCCTACCATGAGAACATCTGCATATCTATCCAACGCATGATCAAGAAAATCTCCTCTTAATGATGCTTTATTTGCCAACTTGGCAACCTTTCCATCTATTGCATCAAAAAATCCATTTAAAAAAACAAAAAATGCAGCAAAAAAAAGATAATAGTTTAACAGTTCAAATTCTGGAGAGGAAAAATAAAAAAATAAACCAGAAAAAAATGCAAATACAAGTGCAATCCATGTTAAAATATTAGGATTTATTTTTAAAAAACGTTTTGCAAAAATCAATAACAAAGGATCTATTGAATCCCTTTTTCTGTCAAGTACCATCTTATTCTCCCAGAGTTAGAACTCATTTAGTATTTCTTCAGACCAATCAATCTTTCCTATCTTATACTTTTTTGTCGGCTCGAAGTTGCTTTTGATAATCTCAACAATTGATGATAACACAGAATTGTTGTTTTTATTAGTAGTGTCTATTTCAAAAATATTTTCTTCAGTTTGAAGTTCAACAGTTTCGCAGAGAATAACATCTATTGTTTCTGCTTCTATATTTTCCTTGATTTTTTCTTGGTTCCATCCCTTTTTTTCTAGACGGATTTTTAACTTATTAGGATGACATCTAAGAATTATCACCTTATCTGCTGTTTTTAAAAGATGAGAAGCATGTCCCTCAATAAAAATAAGGTCATCAGTTTTGTAATACCCATCGATGTAATCGTTTATTCCATCGATGTCAATTATCTTTGAGTTTCTCTCGGTATCAATACCAGTTACAAATCCTTGATTTATGGCAAGCTCGTTCAAGCTAATTATAGTGTATCCTTCTTTTTGTAAAAGAGCGGAAACATTGCTTTTTCCCGTTCCAGGGGTACCAGAAAGAGCAGCAAGCATTTTATATCAACTTATGGTAATCGTATCCTCGGAATCCTTCTTTTAAACAGTAGTGAAGTTCTTGGAAATCCTTTCTGAATTCTTTGATATCTGCTTTTATTTTCTTTGTGTCTTCGTTTTTGAGTAGTGCTCTTTCATAGAGATGGGCAACTTCATCCATTTCTTTTTCCTTCATTCCTATCCTTGTCAATTCAGGTGTTCCTATTCTTAGGCCTGATGGATTTAACGGGTCTTCATCACCAGGAATTGTGTTCATATTGGTCACAATGCCTGCATCTTCGAGTTTTTTGGACGCTTCTTTTCCTTTACCTGACCCGATTTCGAGTAAAATCTGATGTGATTTGGTAAATCCTAGTTTTTCGCCAAATACTTTAAAGTTTCTTTCATACAGTGACTGTGCTAATCTTTGTGCATTTTTTATAATCTGTTTGGCGTATGCTTTACCAAATTCTAGGTGTTCGGCAAATGCTATAGCTTTTGCTGTAACATGATGAAGGTGATATGAAGAAGTAACTCCTGGAAACACTCCAAAACCCAGTTTTCTGAGAAATGATTTATCTTTATCTGTATCGCCTTTGTGGTCTGATAAAATCATTCCACCTTGAGGTCCTGGCAGAGTTTTATGAGTACTGCCACTCATCACATCTGCACCCTCTCTTAACGGATCTTGGAATTGCTTTCCTCCAATAAGTCCAAGAACGTGTGCTGCATCATAGATAAGATATGCATCTACGTCATGTGCTGCTTCTGCAATTTCTTTTATTGGACTTGGAAATAAAAAGACAGACCGGCCATTTAATGCAAGCTTTGGTTTTACTTTTTTAATAAGTTTTATTGCACCATCTACATCGATGTTCATTTCTTCATCATTAAATGGGTACGATATGAGTTCAACGCCTCTAACCCCTGCTGCACCCCATTTTCCAAATGAGATATGGGCACCATTAGCAAGATCTAGAACTGTTGCAGGTTCTCCTGGTTTTATAAGTGCTTTTAAAATCGCTATATTTGCAGTTGTTCCTGCAGTCGGTCTTACGTCAGCGTATCTACAGTTGAAAAGTTTTTTTGCAAGTTCCATTGCTTTTTCTTCTACTAAATCAAAAAATTTACATCCTTCATAGTATCTATGACCTGGAGTACCTTCAGCATATCTACCATGAAAATCGGTAATAAGCATTTCTTTGCAAAGAGGAGATAAAACATTTTCACTGGCTATCATAGGAAGAGAGTTAGCAAAAAATTCATTGTTTCTCTTTGCCTGTTTCCTAATATATTCAGCCTCATCAAACCAACTCATAAGAATCACAAGAGGCTGAATAAGTGATTCTCATAAAAATGTAATGGAAAACATAGATTAATTATTGTGCTTAAAATGAATTAGATGGAAAAAAATTGAATATTCAATTTTGTATATATATATATATATATATATATGAATACATCATATTGTCATTAATAAAAAATGAAAAGTATAACATAAAAAAATATATAAATTACACTTTTTATGGCGGCGTACGAAAACGTAGCTATATTTAAAAGGAAAATATCAGTTGAGGTATATTGATGGTTAAAATAAATATTAGCATAGAAGGAGAAGATATTTCAGAGATTGTCGAAGAACTCTTAAACGTTGGAATTGGGCTTGTAAAATCCAACAGAAAGGAAATAAGGGAAGCAATGAAGGTTTTAGCGGATGAAGCACTAGATATCATGATGGAACATAAAATACTAGAGAGAGGTGCACAACTTTATAAAAAAATCAACAATGAGATCAATTGGACCTATAAAAGAGATAAGCGGCAATATTAACTGCTTCCTTCATACAAAATTATATCTCTAACAATTTTCTAGAGCTCGTCGTCAACAGCTCCATACCATCTTTTTTTACTAAGATATCATCTTCTATTCTTAAACCGCCAAACCCAGGAATGTACACACCAGGTTCAACAGTAAACACCATGTTTTCTTTTAAGTCAACATGACTATCAGAGCCAAATCCTACTCCATCATGAACAGCAAGTCCAAGAGCATGACCGGTGGAATGGATAAAACGACCTTTGAATTTCGTGTTATCAATAAATGAACTAACGGCAGTATGCACGTCGCTTGTTTGTATTCCTGGTTTTATTGAACCAAAACCCACTTTTTGTGCCTCTAACACTGTTTCATACATTTCCTTTTGTTTTTTATCTGCTTTTCCAAAGACAAATGTTCGTGTCATATCTGAATTATATTTTCGAAAACATGCACCAAAATCAAACAAGGTAAAATCGCCTTTTTTTAATCTCGTACTACCGTGACTGTAATGTGGTTCTGCAGTATTTTTACTAAAAGAGGAAATAGTCTCAAATGCAGGTTTATCTGCACCTAACTTTTGCATAAAATAATCTATTTCTGCGGCTATCTCATATTCGTACATTCCTTCATGTAACATATCTGGTATTTTTTCCATAACTTTGTCTGATATTATGCATGCTTTTTTGATTAATTCTATTTCCATTTTGTCTTTTACTAGCCTTGTTTTGAGAAGTTCTTCTGAAACATCAAATAATTTTGATTTATTAAATATATCTTTTAGATTACAAAAATCTCTATGAGAAAGACATGTATAATTCAAACCTATATTTTTTAGAGACGAAAAAGATGCTTTAATAATACTTTTAATGTCTTCTTTATCTTTAAACACATGAATATCTGCTTTTGCTTTACTTGCACTTTCTGCTTCAAGTTCAGAAACTAATAGATCAAGAGTGCCATCAGGATATACAATGAGATAAGATCCTTCAAAAATCCCTTTTTCCAGGCCTGTAATGTAAAAGAAATTGTCGTCAATAAATGGAAGAGCAGCATTTTTTATAACAATTGCTTCTAAATTTTTTTCAATTATATTAAAAATATTTTTAGCTCTATTTTTCACTAAGATATCACCAGATAGATATATAGAGTACTTTTCACCTTTAGGTAATAAAGAAGAAGTAATTCTGGGATTATTAAAGGTTCATCTAACTTTTTTCGATAGTAGAAACCAGACGATTCAATTGGGTGAGATCTTGCTTGATGTTTTCTACTTCTTTCATCTTTTCTTTTTCAAAACTCTTTAAAATGCCAGGTAAATCTTGTGTGAGTTTGTAAAGATGTACCGGTCTTCCTTTCCCCTTCTTTTTAATATCTCGTTTTTTTGCCCATCCTCTTCGCCTTAGTTCTTGCATAGCAACGCTTACTTCAGGTTGTCTAAGATCAGCCCCTTGTTCAACATCTGCAGAGCGGCATTCCTCAACCTGAGAGATATACATTAATGTCTTAGCAAGATTCTTTGGCATGCCAAGCTCAGCGAAGAGCTGGACAGCTTTTGTATCCTTTTCATCCAACACGAATGATCTTTTTCGTTTCATGATTTCTCCTCATGAAATAAATCAATTCTCGACTATATATATTTTTCTTATTTTTCAAATTTTCAATAGATTTTTATTATTGAATTTTAGGCTAATTTTTATATGCAACTCTATTATTTAAATCTTTTTATTTTTAAATTACTCTCTCTAAGCATCCTTTTTGCTAGGTCATCAGGATAATCACCAGAATAAATAATCTCCTTTACGCCAGCATTTATAAGCATTTTAACACAAACAACGCATGGTGTACTAGTACAGTACAAAGTAGAGTCTGTTATGGAAACACCAAAGACAGCTGCTTGAATAATTGCATTCTGCTCTGCATGCAATCCTCGACAAAGTTCATGTCTTTCCCCAGGAGGGATATCATTTTTTTCTCTTATGCAACCTACTTCAGAACAATGTTTAAAACCTTTTGGAGCGCCATTGTAGCCTGTACTTAAAATATGTTTATCTTTTACAAGTATGGCTCCGACTTTTCTCCTTAAACAAGTACTTCTCTTTGATACAACATGAGCCATTTCCATAAAGTATTCACCGTATCGTGGCCTATCACTCCCTAGCTTTTCTGGCATAATAATAAAATCAGAATCGATCTAGACCTTAATAAAATATTGATTTTATAAGCAGAGAATTTATTTTTTCAACTTTACTTCATGCTCCTGAAGATCTTTCGGGACAAACGAATTCTTAAAGACTTTGCGGGCATCGTTTTCAATAACTCGATGATCTAAATATCTGGGACTAATATGAGTTAAAAATAATTTTTCTACCTTTGCTTTTTTAGCGATCTCTGCAGCCTGAAAAGCTGTCGAATGTCCATAATCCCCTGCAATATCTTTAAGTTCCGAATCAAAAGTTCCATCATGGATTAAAATATCTGCCCTCTTGGAGAAATTTATTATCTTTTCATATGGAATGGTATCTCCAGATATTACTATTTTTCTTCCCTTTCTAGGTGGACCCAATACCATGCTAGGATTGATTTTTTTACCATTGTCTAAAGTTATAGAACGACCTCTTTGGAGTTTGGAATACATTGGTCCTTCGGGTATACCTAGCTCTAATGCTTTGGATTTGTTGAATTTTCCAGGACGTTTTTTTTCTTCAATACAATACGCCAGTGCTGGGACGTTATGTCTCACCTCTAGTACACATATAGTATATCCTTCAAAATCTAGAGCGTCCCCATCATTTATTTCATGCGTAACTATTTTATAAGAAGGTTTAAAATAGCCCAGCGATAAAAGCTGGGATACTAGCTTGTCCATACCGTGTGGTCCATAAACATGTAAGGGTTTTTCTCTATCATTTAACTGCATTGTTTGAATAAGACCAGGTATACCTAAAAAATGATCTCCATGAAAATGAGTAATAAATATCTTAGATATCTGCATATAACTAAGATTTGATTTTTGAAACTGTCGTTGTGTACCTTCTCCACAGTCAAAAAGGATTATTTCACTGCCTCTTTTTACTGCAACAGACGATACATTTCTTGTTATTGTTGGCCAGCTTCCGCTGGTTCCAAGAAATATTATTTTTAGTTGTGTCATTTAAAAGGCGGATGTTAACATTAGGTAAAAGCATTTTGGTTATTTCTGATATACTACAAAAAAACGAGTCAAGCTTCTATGAACTCTATATTCATATTTTTTCAATAATGAAAAATACCTCTCACCAAGGGTAATCATATTTTTATTTGACAAACCTACTACTGCTATTCCATTTTTTTTCAATACTTTTGCGATATTCTCAAACGTACGATCATAAAGCCTATTAATATTCTCGCCTTTTGTTGTAGTTGATTTTCCATAGGGCAGATCTGTTACAATTGCATCTACATCACTAATATAGTTATTAATCTCACCAATATCAGAACAAAAGAGTTTGTAGTCTTCAATCTTATAAAAATCCAGAGTTTTTTTGCAACCTTTTATCATTTTCTCCTCTATATCGCTACCAATTATCTTTGCACCGATTATTCCTGCTTCAATTAATATACCGCCGGTGCCACAAAAAGGATCTAACAATTTTTCATTTTTTTTGATAGAGGATAAGTTAACTAATGTACGTGCCAATTTTGGATGAAGAGAAATAGGTGAGAAAAATGGTCTATGGTGAACCTTTCTTTTTTCAAATAAACTTCTCTTTATTTCAACTATTTTTAAACCGACATATACATTGGTATCAGTAATGAATACACGCATCTCTAGATCTGGGTTATCTAGATTTACAGGATTATCTTTAGTATATGTTTCTGCTAGTGCTCTCACTATTGGCTGTGAATCAACAGAATTTGATCTATTCTTATAGTTTATCGCAATTGATCCTTCCCTGTCTATTATGTTACTTTTTGTGTATTTTTTAATCTCATCAAGAGAAGTAGAACAAGAAAACAACAGTTCATCAATAAAAAATGTGAAAGACAACCTTTCAGCAAGTCTCTCTATTTTGTCATAAGCAGCATCTGAATTAATAACCAATACATTTTTATTTGAAACAACAACATTGTAAATAATTGCTTCGGCTTTTAAACAAGATAAAACCTCATCTTTAGGTAGAGTGTTATGTTCCTTAGATAACTCAAATAGTAATTTCACAAATTTACTAAATGTTATCGTTGTTTAAATGTTGCTTTAAAATTTTCTAACAATATATTAAAATTACAGCCTACCACCAAATTAATCTCTATTTTCCACTATTTCTTTACTTTTAAGAATTTTTTTACTTTTTTTAAGGACTCATCATACCATTTTTTCCTTTATTATTTACTTCATAATTCCATATAGTAAAAGCAGTATGCCAATCATCAATATCATTTTCAGTTCTCCATTTTAACCATATTTATCCACGATGTATTTCCATACTTCTCCCATACGTATTTCTATTTTTTCTGTATATTGCATTTTTATTTTCACCCCATCTTTTAATACTATTCTTTTAATGATACAATAACGAACATAGTTGCTAATTGTGATTCTGAAATCTTCTCCTTATTTAAAACTTTTACTCCCCCCACTTTTTCTAAATTACATATATGAATTCATATGATTCAAGTGATTATACGTTGAAAAGTACCATTCCTAAGAAATATACACAAATTGATTATAACGTTAAATATTAGGTTATTTAAAATTATATGCACCCATAAGAGTATTTGTTGGTATATGTCTAAGTGCCAAATTACCGTTACAGTTAACCACTACATCTCCTTCTTTAATAGGTCCAGATGGGAGTGTTGCATTTCCCGAACATATTTCATTATCTTCCCAGTTCAAATTAGAATTATATATTTTTTGAACAGTTAGGGTTCTAGTGTTTTTATCCATTGAAAATAAAACTGGAAGTTTTTCCTTTCCTTTTATATTAGTACGTTCAAAAATAAAAATTGAAAGGAAGAGACAAAATAATCCTGTTATAAAAAGTTGAATATGATAAATCCAAATGGCAGTAAACCAACAAATTATCCAAGCATATCCAAATAATTTCTCTATTGACTGTATCTTTTTTTGTATCGATTTTAGTTTTTCAATTACATCTAAGTCCAAGAGCGCACATCCATCCTAATTTACCAATATCCCAATGCTTGAAATAATTTACTATGTTATAAACTGTCTTCTCCCACAAATGGATTTACATTTTAATGTAGTAACAAATCTACGCAATATGATATTGTATAATAAATAAGAACTTGTAAAAATCTCCAAAAATGTTAATATGTCATAGAAGATATTTGATATCTAATGTTTGAAAATAGAAGTGAACGGCAATTAATTATAATATATTTAATTATTGCATTAGTAATTACCTTGTTATTAGCCGTTTTTCATATATATCAAGGGCTCCACCCTTACTACATAATTATTGCGGCAAATATTGAGTTTTTTTGTATATTTTATGTTTTGTATTTTCCATTAAAAGTAAAGAAGGAACAAAAGTAGTCTTTTTATTTAAATAATCACTTGAGTTTTATTTTAAACTTACTTTGCAAATCGGTACAGATATGATATTGTAAAAGGGGTCAGAAGGGAGGAAAATGATGGAAAAAAATCATTTTCAAAAGTTTTGACCCCTCTAGTGGGTGTTATAGTCTTTTTGTTAATAAATATAATCTTATTGTCAATTTTTCAAAAAACATTATAAAAAATGTTTTGAAGGATGGGAGCATATATTCGATAAACGACAGGAAAAGTCCTGTAACTCCCTTCCTTCTTGCCTACATATTATTTATATTTCTGGAGGTATTTAAATAATTTCATAATTATTTACGACAATTGTCGAAAAATAATGCAATTTTATATGTTCTAAGGTCTATGAATTGCATTATTGCTAAAAATGAAAAAAATGCCTTAGAGGGTTTTTTGTACTACTATTAATCTAATTTCAACAGGGTTGTTACATCAAGTAATGTTAATCTCCTTGAGGCCTGAAAAACCAATCAAATGTAAGCCTTTTCTTTTTACGTTTTAACCTTTCTGCATCTTTTTGTGCGCTTATCATCCCATCTTCTTTTTTCTGGTTTCTATTTGATTTACTGATTTTATTTTGTGTGTCATGGAATTTTCCTTGTGCTTGTTTCCATTTTCTATTGAACATATTATTAGTTTGACTTTCCTCCAATATTATTGCTACATCTAAAGATGGGAGAGTTTATAAATGCTATCCTTTATCACATTTTCTGCTAACTAAAACTTATTGGCAGTAATTATTTTATCGATTATATTATTATATTTGAATATTCAAAAAGCGGGAACAAAAAATTAATAAATAATAATCCATTTCGTCTTATAAATATTTAGAAGAGGATGAGGATGCTATTATGCAGGAAGTTTTGTATAATATTGAGATAAAGAGAGATGAGAACAAATATCTAGGTAAAATATATTCAGAGATCGATGGGGTAAGGGAATTTAAAAATGAACACATAGATAGATTACTTAATGATATGACTGTTGACATGCAGCTAACTCTTGATGAGTTTTCTAATCACTCTATAATATTTGAATAAAATCTAGAAAGAATAAAAAAAGAGTATTAATGAATTGATTTCATTTTACCGTTGCTTTAATCTTATGGTTAACTATCAAAAAGCATATCTTATTTGCTTAGTGTTTAAATGATGGATTCAAGTTTTGATTTCATAATGTTTGATGATCTCATTTTTTTACGTTTCTTAAAATAGAGCTTTAATTAAAAACGGTGTTATCAAAGTAGTTGCAATAGTTAATAGAATAGTTACTGCAAGTATCTGATGTTCAACCTTTGGACTACTAAACATCCCATGAGAAATTGCAGAGCTTACAATTATTAGTGCCAACTCCATTCTTGGGACCATTCCCACTCCTATCTGTAAAGATTCTCGATTTTTCATACCGGCAAGTTTTGCTCCGATTCCACAGCCCACAATTTTTCCCACGATGGCAACGATAATAATTACTAACGCTATTAATCCAATAGTAGCAAACGAAGAGAGGTCTTGGCTAGCACCTACCCATAAATTGGCCCCAGTCCATACAAAAAACAGCGGAATAAAAAATCCGTATCCTATAGCTCGTACATCGTCGATAATTTTTCTAGATTTTAATGTATGTCCAATGATAAGTCCGGCAACAAACGCACCAATTATTCCTGCTATTCCGCTTTTATCGGCAAAAAATGAAAATAAAAGGAAGATGGCAAGAGAAATACTTAACAAGGCTTTTGGAAGGTGTATTTTTTCCCCAAGATCTAAGATTTTATCCACAATTTTTAATCCAAGATATAGGAATATTAGTAAGAAAATAATTATTTTTATACCTATATAAATCGGTGAGTCTATTCCCAAAATGAATGCCAATAAAATAATACCTAAAACATCATCAATTACCGCACTACTAAGAATTGTAACACTAACATCTGAATCAAGAGCATGTAAATCCATCAATGTTCTTACAGTTACACCAACAGAGGTAGCGACAAGTATTAGGGCGATAACAATACTATCTTGCTGCGAAAAACCGAAAAACATACCAACAACAATACCTAGTATTAATGGCAAAAATATCCCACCGACAGCTACAAATAATGACGGTTTTTCTATTTTCTTTAATTTGGGTAAACTTGTTTGTAACCCAGAGATGAACAGTAAGAATAATATTCCTATCTCTGCTAATAACTTGAATTCCCAAGAATTATAATTCAATTGAGGTAGAAAAAAAGTTAAATTTAAAAAAGAAAAACCTTGTCCAGAAAAAACTACTAATCCTAATCCTCCCAGAACTATACCTGCAATTATTTCACCTATCACCGCAGGTTGTTTTAGTCTGTCAAATACAAAACCCATGATCCTTGCAAATATGAGAGCTAAGGCAATTAATAATACAAAATCAAATACCGTTAAAATCAAGCTTCTTTATCCTCTGTTATCGAATGATATTGAGTGGCATCATAATATTTTCTAATTAACTGATGTAAGGTAAGTTCCCCTATTACCTCCTTATCTTCCAATACAGGAAGTCTTCGCAACCGATGTTTTGTCATTTTTTGAAGGACATCGACAATTTTTTCATATTGATTACAGGTAACAAGCCGTACACTCATAATATCTGCTGCGGTTTTTGCTGTTCCGTGGTGAATCGATTTTACATCGGGCATACCGAATACATATGATGGAAATTTTTTTGGAGCTAGTATTGAAAGAACATCATGTTCTGTTATCACACCTACGAGCTCTTTTTTTTCTTTATCTTTTACTACCCAGATGTGGTTTCTAGCACCTAATATATTTAGGATATGTTGAATATCTTCGTTTTCTTCAATTATGGGCAGATCCCATATTCTTTTATCCATCACCTGTTTTACAGTAAGTTCATAGAAATCAGGAATCAATCGTTTTGGCATGATAAAACATAAAACCCAAAGTTGTATTTAAAAGCTATTTAGGTAAGGAGAACTTTCCTTAAAACTCTCCTTTAAGAACAGTTCAAAAATGCGTCTTTGATGATCGAGATTAAAAAAATTCTTACTAACCATAAGTGGAGAAGGATATCTTTAATCCTTCTCTATTTTCTTTATTTTTTTAATAATAATCCTCCGACCCATAACAAATCTTCTTGAGCTGTTACAAAGTGGTTACATTCCCCTTTTCGCTGTAAATTTCGTCGAAAAATTATACTTTTTTCTAAAACCTTTCTTCTCTCTATTTTGAACTTACTCGGATACTATTAATAAAAATTTTAGCTAATCTAATATCTTCTCTTCTATCAGCTTTATCAAATTCCAATATTCAGGATGATATTTTTAAGTTCTAACTTCCGAAAAAGATTTGGGCGATCTCATAAAGATCCATATCAACCGTTTTTAATCTTGAAACAGACTTTTCAAGTTCAACTGGGACAATTTTATTTCCCTGTAATGCAACCATTTTCCCATAATTATCCTCATTTATTAAGTCAACAGCCGCAACACCAAATCGTGTTGCTAAAACCCGATCATAAGCAGAAGGTGTACCCCCTCTTTGTACATGACCAAGAATAGTAACCCTTGTATCAACTCCCAAACGTTTCTCGATTTCATTTGCTAGAAAATGTCCAATTCCTCCAAGTTTTACATGGCCAAATTCATCCTTCTCCTCAGTTTGAGTAATCAGGGTACCTCCTTCCCCAATAAAACTAGTATCCCCTTCTACACCAGTTTGAGAAACCGATAAGTCCTTTTTTATGGGTTGTGCACCCTCAGCTACTACAACTATACTGAATTTTTTACCACGATCATAACGTGCCTTCAGATGATTACAAACAAATTCAATATCAAATTGTTCCTCAGGAATCAATATCTCATCAGCTCCACCAGCAATACCTGCCACTGTCGCAATCCATCCTGCATGCCTCCCCATTACCTCCACGACTATTACTCTATGATGAGACTCAGCAGTTGTATGAAGCCTATCTATAGCCTCAGTAACGATAGAAACCGCGGTATCAAATCCAAATGTATAATCAGTGCCAAAGAGATCATTATCAATAGTTTTTGGAATACCTACCACGGGAATACCAATCTTATGTAATTTTAAAGCGACACCAAGAGTATCCTCACCGCCGATAGCTGCAATAGCATCAATCCCAAATCTTTTAGTATTCTCAGTAAGCTTTTGCACATCCTCCTCATATTTAAACGGATTTGTACGCGATGTCCCAATGATAGTTCCACCCTTTGGAAGGATGCCAGAGACAGTGTAATCTGTAAGTGGTTCCACATCGCCTTCTATTAGACCCTTCCATCCATTTCTAATACCAATGATCTCCCAGCCATATTTAATAGATTTTTTTACAACAGCTCGGATAACAGCATTCAAACCTGGGCAGTCTCCTCCACCAGTTAAAACTCCAATTTTTTTCATAAAACTAATTCCTCCTCCCAAGCCTTATCAGCTGAGCCAAGTATATCAATCTTTTCTTTGACTACATCATATATAGCATTTCGTGCAGGACCTAATATCTTCCTTGGATCAAATTGCTCTGGTGAATTAGCAAATACTTCTCTTATTGCAGTAGTGAATGCCAGTCTCAAATCAGTATCAATATTTATCTTATTGATTCCCAGTTTAATCACTTTTTTTATGTGTTCAGTGGGAACACCTTTTGCACCTGGTATTTTTGCACCATATTTTGCTGCCTTTTTAAGGATATTTTCAGGAACACTTGAAGCACCGTGTAGCACTAATGGGATTTTTGTCAAATTTTTTGTTTCATCCAATCTCTCAAAATCTAGTTCTGCTTCTCCTTTGAATTTAAAAGCACCATGAGACGTTCCTATGGCAGGGGCCAATGAATCAATTTCTGTTTCTTCTACGAATAATTTAGCATCCTGAGGGTTTACTAAAATCGCATCTCTTTCTAATACAGAGACATTATCCTCGATGCCTTGTAATCTACCAAGTTCGGCTTCCACAGAAACATTATGGGTATGAGCTGTTTTTACTACTTTTTTTGTTTCTTCAATATTCTCATCTAATGATAAGTGTGAAGCATCAATCATCAATGATGTGTAACCGTATTTTATGCATTTTTGTATAACTTCGAAATTCTTACCATGATCTAAATGAAGAGCTATGGGTACACTTGTTATATTTGCCGCTGTTTTTACCATTGATACAAGATAATTTATACCGGCGTATTTAATTGCACTTTCACTCGTAGCGATTATTACTGGAGAATTCTTTTCTTCAGCCGCTCTAATAATACCTTGAAAAATTTCCATATTATTGATGTTAAACGCCCCAACAGCATATCCTCCAACATTTGCTGCATCTAAAATTTCCTTACCTGTAACTAAACTCATATTTCCATCTCCTCAAAGATTCATACTAAAATCCATATTAATAGCTTGCTATAAAAACAATAAAATGAAAAAACAGATGGAAGATGAAATGAAATTATTGTATGCAGTTTACCCTACTTTTTAATGGATCGGATTTGGAAAAATGAAAAGGCTATAATTAGAGTAAAAAGCTATTTAGGTAAGGAGAACTTTCCTTAAAACTCTCCTTTAAGAACAGTTTAAAAATGCGTCCTTGATGATAGAGAATAAAAAAATTCTTACTAACTATAAATGGAGAATGAAATCTTCAATCATTCTCTATTTTCTTTATTTTTTTAATAATAATCTTATGGATACATAACAACATTGATATTCAAAAAATATAGGGGAAAAATTTAGTGTTTTCTAACTTAGCAGAGAAATTTATTGATTTGAGCTTTTATTTCGTTTTTAAATTTTCAATTTGTAATTATTGAAATTGAATCAGAATAGCACGCACTGGTTTTGTTACAGATGTTTCAAATAAAAATTCATCATAACATTTAAATCGATTTTGGATATATCTTATTTGTATATCGCATATATGGGGAGGTAAATTATGCTGCAGTCTTTCTTATTACCACCTGTTAAAGCAGTTCGAATAGCTTGGGCACGCACTGGTGATTTTTCAGAAAACTCACATTCTCGACGTTATGCAGATCAGGCTAAGACAGAACTGAAAGATATTAAAAGGCAAGCAGAAGGAGATAAAAAAGAAAGGAGATATGTAAGTGATGCTATAGCAATCATAGAAGCTAGCTTGCGCAACCTTGACACAATCTACAAAGGGCGTGAACTCAATTTTTATGAGAATGAAAAATTAAGATTATCTCATCTAGAATCTGTAAAACAAAGCCTGGAATTTGGAAACAAAGCAAAAGATTTTTTAAAATCTCTGCCCACTATGACAATTGGTTCTGCAAGCGGTATTACTGTAGCTCAACTTCTTGGAGCTACCGTTATGCAATTGTGGGCTGTAGGTTTGTTGTTTGCCGCTGTTGGTTATTTAGTCAATTGGATTATTGTAGATAGAATGCGTATAGAAAAACAATGGAACTTTATTCTTCAGGATTATGAAAGAGGGCTTTACTATGTCCAATATCTTAACAGAGTCACTGAAGCATTAGCATCTTTGTATAATAGTATAGATCAAATCCATAAAACTGTTTTTAATCAAAAATACCCAATAGATACAGATGTAATTAAGATTATCAATGAATTGTTAAGGGGAATTCGACCAACATATTGTGATTATGTTAAGGAACATTTAAAGACCGAGGTAATTGTAGATAAAAAAGGTAAAGAAAAAAAGGGATGGTTAATAATGAATGGAAAGGAAAAGAAAGGGAGGAAAAAAAAGAAAGCAATGTGGGAGCAGTGGTCGGTGTGTGAATCTGGGATCGAAGAAGCTGTAGAAAAATGCCGGTTTTGGGAGGGGAAAAAACCCAAGGAAATTGAAGTAAAAAAAACTTAGGAGAGAGAATATGAGACCTATACCAGATTTTTTTGAACCACCACCTAGTCATGTAGTAAATGACTATTATAATTTAGTGGTTGCTTTGAATAACACAATACCTGAAAAAACAAGCAATAATCTCTTGATTGCAACCTGGAATTTAAAGAAATTTAGCTCATTAACTAAGAAATGGTTATCTGATTCCAATGACAGTCCAAAAAGGGATTTTACTGCTATACAAACTATTACCGAAATTGTTTCTAGATTTGATGTTGTTGCTATCCAAGAAGTTATGGGAAATCTGCGTGCTCTTCGTTACTTAATTAATATGCTTGGTAAAGATTGGGCGTTCTTAATGACTGATATTACCCTTGGGGTTGCAGGGGGTGCTGAAAGAATGGCATTTGTTTTTAATCGTACTAGAGTTAAACTCTCAGGTTTGGCATGTGAACTGGTGATTCCTCCAGACTGGTCTGAAAATATAACAAATCAATATCCCCAACAATTTGCGCGTACACCTTATGCTGTAAGTTTTAAACGAGAATCGGCAACATTCATTCTTGTCACCTTACACATTGATTATGGGGACCAATCAATAGATAGGATTCCTGAATTAAAAGATATTGCAAAATGGATGTACGATTGGGCTGAACGTGTAACCAGCTGGCATCATAATCTTATCACCCTAGGAGATTTTAATATCGATAGAGAAGGCGATGAATTATGGGGCGCTTTCACCTCAACAGGGTTAAAGGTTCCAAAATGCTTAGAAAATCAAAAAAGATCAATTTTTGCAACTGCTGAAGATACAAAGAAAGAAAAATATTATGACCAAATCGCATGGTTTCAAGATAGTGCGAAAAATAACCTCATAGAAATGAAAATCAATGATGGGGATAATTTTGATTTTCTCCCTTATGTATATCAACATCTTTCATTGAAAAAAAATTCGATCCAGCACAGAATATCGGATCACTATCCTCTTTGGTGTGAATTTATAATTTAATAGAGCATATTGATAGTACCGTGTAAAATTACCTGTATTTCCAATATGTTTCGCTAGATACTCTCAGATAAATGGTGTGTTCAGATGAAAAATTTTTAAATTTCTCTCCTGTCACACAGGATCAGTTTTAATGACCTCCTATAGTATTATACAATGAGGGGGATCCCTTATTATGATCTTTGGTTCTTGATTGTTGCCAAGTATGGACTACATACCCAGCTATAAACCCATCAACTGTCTAATTATTGGAAAAATCCGTGGATGATTCTGATACTTATATTGTTGCTCGGTTTAAACTAATTTTTTGAATGTAACAATCATTAACAAGGTTATTTGGCAAAACAAGCATTTGCTTGGATTATTATGTGAAGCCGCATTTGAATTGCAATTATGATTCATAAAAGAATAAAAAGAAGGAATAACCATTCTATTCCTCCTTTCATTATGATTTAATTATTTATGCCCAGAAATAAGCTGATTCTCCTACATTGTTATCTTCTCTTATCTCAGTAAGCTCATGGTAAAAATCTGTTACTGCAACACACTTATATCGTTCTGGTGGATCATTAGTCAAATAAAAAAGTTTAGACACAGGAACCGTCCATCCTCTAGGTATACCAATAGGATGCGTGTAATCCTTTAATATTAACCAAGACTGCCCATCGTCTAGAAAAAGCAATGTATTAAACCCAGGATCAGCACCATGATCACCAATGTTTTTTACCCATGCCGTCACAAGATGCCAATTTTGCACAGGACCAGGTACAACCGTTACACTTGTAATTGTCAGATCTGGCATTGGAGAATAATCTCCGCTACTTACAATAGGTACAGTAGAAAACAGTAAAATAGCTACCATCAGCCCCAATACTAAAAATCCTAATTTCCTCTTCATTGTATTTCAACCTCCGATATTATTTTGACCTCCCGAGAATAAGGTTCCTTTAGGCATATTTTTCCGTCCCGGTCGTTATAATACCATAAAAAACAAGAGTGATAAAGAGATAGTACACTTTCCCAAATTGATATCACTACCATAATGATCTACCCTAAATTTTTTATAAATATTTTTTAATACAACAGTCGTCACACTTTAGTTGTCCCAAGCCCAAGCGTCGAGAGTATAAGAACCAACGCAATTGTCTCCAAAATCATAGCAGTAAACCTTTATCTTGTAATCCCCATCGAAAATACTAGAATTAATCTTGTCACTTACATGGTCTGTTAAGGTACCCCATCGAATGCTCTTTTTTGCAAAACTCCAGGACCACCAGATACGTTCCCACAGATAAAGATCACAATCCCCACTATGTGTGGATAATGTAATATCACACTCATCTACATCATAGAAATAAAAGTAGTGACTTTGTCCTTTCGTGAGGTTACCAGAAGTATGGATATGATAAGTCTCCAAACTGTTTCCCTTTAAGCCATCCAAACCTATTGCGATGTGCAAGGATGACAATACATCATCCAAAGAAGGAAAATCTTTCTTTGATGTAGCATGGAGATCCCTTCCGTGAAACAACGTTCGTCTTACTTGAGCCTGCTTTTGATATAGTGGCTCCAAGATCTTTTTTTGTTCTTCCCTGTTTTTAGGTGCGAACACCTCTACCTGCAACTCAGGTTGTTTTCGCTGCTGGAAAGCAACGACTAACTGTTCTGGTCCTGCGACTGTAACTTTAAACTGTTTCCGTTTTTTTTCATCACTAAGCGAAAATGGTAGCGTGATTAAATCGTAAGCAGCATATTCTTCTGTAGGTTTCACTTTCATAAAATCAAGTGTCTTCATATTAACCCGCCTTAAAACTCGATTATCCAATCTTTCTCATCTCCATTCTATACCTCCCGGGAATAAGGTTCCTTTAGGCATCATGTTTCCGTCCCGGTCGTTTAAACAACTAATATAATCATCGTGATTAAGAGAAAATATGCTTTTCCAAATTGACATCATTTCCTTACTGACCTCCCCGGATTAAATTGTGTCACTTGTACACAATCAATTGATATTTGTAATATTATGGAAAATGTATCAGCTCCATTTTCCAACAAATTATGCAACACATTATGGGTATTTATACTTTTCCCATTTTCCCATTAACCCCATAAAACTAAATATTAGTGTACACATTATAATTTGTAGATGGAAAAATTACTTGGTAAACCCCGACAAATAGACAGTAGAAACAGGGTAACACTTCCTCCTGAAGTTTTGAAACTCTTAAACTTAAAACCAAAAGATGAAGTATTCTTTAAGGTTAAGGGGGGGAAAATAATAATGGGTAAAGCCCTGATAAAATACGAGCTTATTGATGAGATCATAGGTATTAAAAAAGAATAGGTTTACATACCTAGTTCTTCTTTTATTTGTTGTGCTCTCCGGTTTTTTACATACCAGAGAGTTGTTTTCATATGTTCGATAACATCATCAAGGCTTTTATCTTGATCTTTGAACTCTTGCAATAAAATAATTTCGTACTCAATATATTTTTCTATTACGTCTTTTCTATGTTTCTCAAGTTGAGGATCAGTTTCCTTAAAATCAATAATACTATACGATTCTTTTTCCTTCATTATATATCCCTCCCTCATGTCAATTTGACAAATATTAACAGGGATTAATAATACTCTTATTATTATTTAAAGCCATATTTACTAATTTCCCTACAAAAAACCAAAATAAAGTAACATTTTTTACGTTTGTAGGATTTTAAACAACAGCAAATATATTCTTAATAACAGATATATATTGGACAGTGGTTATACACTTTTAGTATGAATATGCATCCATTTCTTTATAAATCCTTTTTTTCACTTACTCAATTTAATAGTAAAACTATGTCTCAGCTATTTGAACGAATGAAGTGTAGTGGAAATGAAGGGTAGTGGTTTCATTTTATCTACTGGGCTTACAATGTATTCAAAAATGATGTGAGGTTGAAACATATAAGCTATTTACTTTTATTTTTTTTAGAACTCTTTTTTAATTTTTTATCGACCTGGGATTTAATATCGTATACTCCTTCAAACCACTTATCTTCCATTTGCTCTTCAATCTCTCCAGTTAACTCATTTATCTTGTACTTCATATGATCTTTTCCTTTAAACCACTCATATTCGTCCTTTTTATGGTTGGATATGACCTTCTCTGTTTCTTCCTCCACTACATATTTTATTTCCTTCTTTTTTTCTGATCTTTGAATTCTTATCTCTTCTACTCGAGGTTCTTTTTCCGACAATGGCAATTTTTCTTTAGCTTTTGCGTCTGAAGGTGTCTTTATTTGATTAGTCTTGTTAGTAATATTTTCTTTTTTATTTTTAATGCTTTTCTCAGGAGAATCTGCTTTAATTTCAATTGTCGGTTTTGGTAATTCTTTTCTAAATCTTACAAATAATATCGCAAACATGAGGACAAGTACCGCTGCGATAATTGGCGTTAAACTATCCATGAATATACTTTCCGGCACATTTTCTGCACGTATTGTAGTTGAGCCTACAAAATATCCTCCCTTAAAGGCATTAATATTGATCTCGACATCATCAGTAACGTCTGGTGCTGTAAGATATGCTATGCCATTTGAACCGGTGGTATCTGAATCGCCTTCAGATCCATCTATATCCAAATATACAGTGGAGCCCTCCACCCTATTGCTATTCTGATCCCAAACAATCACACAAAAGCTCTCTTTCTCCTTAACTGTTCCACGATCTGTTGTTACCGATAATTCTCCCTTTAAAACCTTAATTTCTTGTTCAGCAGAAGTGTATCCATCTTTTAATGCAGTTATAACAAACTCAGGATATTCTTCAAAATCTGGTGTTTCTATGGTTATCCATGGTGATTCCTCACTAGTTATACACGGGACTTCCCAAGGTACACTTACAGTTACATTATAGACATATCCATATTGATTTTCACAGCCTATTGCTATGTCATATTTTTTACCCTCTAAAAATATATTTTCTTCTATTGGAAGACATGTTTCTGAATTGTGGATGACAATAAAAAGCGTATTTTCTTCTTGGGCTAAGGCATTTAATGAAAATAGAACACTAGTTAATAGTAATATTAAAATTGAAAACGCAAAACAAATTTGAAATTTTTGATGCTTTTCTATCTTAATCCACCACCTTTTTTAGTGTATAATCAGATATTTCTCCATATAATACAGAAATATTTCTTATTATATTATTTTGGCAAAGTTTTTCGCAAATTTCATTTCTGTTTGCTACCCTCATATAGCCTCACTAAATCTTACATGTTATACTCTGTTATTTATAATATATAAAGATTACGTGTAAAAATGTCAAAATTACCTTATGCCTAACTTAAAATGAGAGAGGTTATGTTTCAGCAAGACGTTGTTTTAATTCTGTTATAATATCTACAGGTGTTGGATCAATATTTCTTAAAAAGGCAAGATAACAACTAAGAAAATCTCCTAAACACATTATATACATTATTTTTGCCAGTCTACTTCTTCCTTTTGGATATATTTCAATAACGTTTGCAACAGAATCTTCAAAAAGACTTATCATAAAGTTAAGACGGGTTGATATGTTCAGAGATTCATTGTCCTTGTCTCTAAACAAAATACAAGAAAAATTTTTTGATACATCCGGATTTGAAGACCAGCCAACTATATCATTATGATTACTTTCAGACACGACATCTTCCCTTGCAATGGCTTTACTATTTTCATTGAATTGCTGGCGCCATCTTGTTGCAATGGGATAATACACTCCCCAGCCATATATTTGAGGTATGGTATTGTATATCTTTTTTGCAATCTGTTTTGAAAGATTATTTTCTTTGACAACTGATTTTTTATTATTATCTATAAGATCTTGTATTACGGCAATGGTTTCCTCGATATCTGATTCAATATTATTTTTCAAAAGACCAGTTCTTTTAAGAATCCATATCAATACAAATAATGGATATGCTATTGCAGCTCTCGGCTGAAAGCCAGAGGGTATCTTTATGTGAGCGATTCCTCTTTTTTCCGACATTTCTTGTAATTTTCCACCAGATGATATACTCACTATTTTACATTTTTTCTGACTTGCAATTTTAAATGAGCTCAATGTCTCTTCAGTATTCCCAGAGTAGCTAAAAAATATTGTCAGTGTATCCTTTTTTGCCCATTTTGGCAGATCATATTCTCTGTTAATATATATTGGGACATCTATTTTATCTCTAAATAAACTAGCTACAATATCTCCAGAAATTCCTGAGGCTCCCATACCAGTTATTATTACATTGTCAATCTTGATGAAATCATCTATCTTAGCATTCTTTGCTATTTCAATGGCTTCTTTAATCTGTCTGGGAAATTGAGCAATTGTTTCCAACATATTTGATTTATCTATTTCTGAAATTTTTTCAAGATCATCTAACATATTTTACGTCATCTCATATCTTTAATTTGAAAAGACAAGGGAAATCATTATTGATATTCAAAAATATTTCTATATTGAAAAAATACTAATTCAACTTGGAAAGAGAATTTAAAAACATTCTTTATTACATTATTTCAAATGCAATATGTCAAGGGAGATATACTAACCCATGATGGTTTTAAAAAGGGCTATTTGGGTTTTGAAAAGAATAGGTTAATCGACTTGAGAAGTGGATCACCCCCTGAAAAACCATTAGCCAAAGGACTTATCGTTCCAACTTTTGTAAATTCTCATACCCACGTAGGTGATTCGTTTATTAAAAAGAAAAAAATTAAATTACCGAGAAATGTAGAGGATCTTGTTGCACCACCCAATGGATTGAAACATAGATTATTGGAGAAAGCATCTGAAGAAGAGATAATAGATGGGATGAAAACCTCTATCGATGAGATGATGGGGACGGGCACTTCTTATTTTTGCGATTTTAGAGAAGATGGTATCAACGGAGTTTATCTTCTAAGTAATGCTTTAAAAAATAGAAAAATTGGTTCCATTATTTTATCAAGACCTCAACAAATGAGTTATGATAAAAATGAAGTGGAACTGCTTTTAAAAAACTCTTTTGGTATTGGTCTCAGTAGTATTTCTGATTGGGAGTATTCAGAAATCGAAAAGATCGCGAGACATGCTAAACAGGGAAAGAAAATATTTGCTTTGCATGCTAGTGAAGTTGTAAGGGAAGATATCGACCTTATTTTGGATCTTAAACCGGATTTTCTAGTTCATATGGTTTTAGCTACAGAATCAGATCTCACTCGTGTTAAAGACGAAAATATATCGGTCGTAATCTGTCCTCGCTCTAATGCATTTTTTAATCTGAAAATGAATCTAAAACTAATGAAAAAAACAAAGGTTGATTTGATGCTTGGTACAGATAATGCCATGTTAAATATTCCTAATGTTTTGAAAGAACTTAGATATCTACGAAATTCAACTACGGTTTTTTCCACTCAGGAACTACTTAATATGATAACATATACTCCAAGGAAAGCTTTAAATTTGGATGACTGTATTCATGGTCCCAACTCATCGGGTAACTTTGTAGTTTTGGATAGAAAATCTCTAAAATCAGTATATATCTCAAATAAATAAGAGGTGAAACATGAAAGTAAAAGATGTAATGTCAAAAGAATTAATTGTTGGATATTTACCAGGTACAATTAAGGATGCTCTGAAAATTCTAGCAAAACACGATGTTTCTGGTATGCCTATCTTAAAAAAAGATACCAAAAAAGTTGTAGGCGTTGTAACGAGAAATGATATATTTAAAAATCCTGATGAGGAGCAACTTGCTCTGATAATGAGTGAGGATCTCAGTATTATTAACAAAGACAAAGATGTAGTGGATGCTGCAAAGTTATTATATGAAAAAAGAGTGCATGGTCTACCGGTTGTTGACAAAAGAAAAAATCTTGTTGGTATAATAAGTCCAACAGATATTCTAAAAACCTTGCCAGATGAATATAAAGACGTTGTTGAGAATTACTATACCTCTAATCTCACTCCAGTTTACCAAGATAATCCTATAACAATAATTATGGAAATTATCAATATTACAAACGAAACAGCTCTCCCTGTTTTAAACGAAGAAAGGACACTTGTTGGTATTGTGAGTGAGGGAGATTTGTTTAAACTCAGTCACATTCGTGAAAGTATATCTCGTACTGACATGGGAATGGGTGGAGATGAAGACGTTTGGACTTGGGAAGGAATAAGGGATACGGTAAGACTGTATTATTCTACAACAACTGTTGACTTACCTCCCGTTCCAGTAAAAGAAGTAATGATTACAGATGTTATTAAAGCATATAGAAACGATCCAATTTCTGAGATCGCTAGAAAAATGTACAAGAATCATATTAGTCATGTCCCTATAGTAAATTCAGAAAACAGACTGGTAGGCATGGTTACAGATATTGATCTTATGTCATGTATGTTTAAACCCTGTTAATTAATTCTTGGAGATGTGAGTCAGGAGAATTTTGCTGATGCCTCAAGACATCTATGATAAAATTATGATGCTAGCTAAGAGGAGAGGATATATTTATCCTTCCTTTGAAATCTACGGTGGTGTAGCCGGTTTTTATGATTATGGGCCATTAGGTTCTCAATTAAAAAACAATGTTGAGGACCTCTGGAGAAAATTTTTTCTTTTGAAAGATAATTGTATAGAAATAAACACTCCAACAATCAACCTCTATGACGTTCTGAAAGCTTCTGGCCATGTTGAAGAGTTTACCGATCTTACAGTTGATTGTGAAAAATGCAATAAATCATACAAAGTTGAAGATATTATCGATGATAATATCTCTGTTGAACAAGCATCAAAAAAAGATAAAATAAAATGTCCAACTTGTGGTAAGAAATTAAAGGATGCTCATCCTGTTAATCTCATGTTTTCAACAACTATTGGGACTGGCGAAGGAAGAGCTGCATTTTTGCGTCCGGAAACTGCCCAAGGCATTTTTACAAATTTTCATTTGCTTTATAGATATAATCGGGAGCGACTTCCTTTTGGCGTTATCCAGGTTGGTAAAGGATACAGAAATGAAATATCTCCCCGACAAGGTATGTTAAGACTGCGAGAATTTTCTATGGCTGAAGCTGAGGTTTTTTTTGATCCAGAAGATAAAAAACACCATAATTTTAATAGTGTAAAAGATAAGAAGTTGTTTCTTTTTGATAATGAAAAAGAATTCAAGATATCATTGAAAGAAGCGGTTGATAAAAAAATAATCAATAATCAGGCTCTTGCTTATTATATGTATCTTACTCAGGATTTTTTACTATCGGCAGGTGTTGATTCTAAGAAATTTAGATTTAGAAAACATGGATCAGGTGAACTTGCACATTATGCAACTGAATGCTGGGACGCAGAACTTTATAGCATGCGATTTGGATGGATAGAGTGTGTAGGTATCGCAGATAGATCTGCCTATGATCTTAATGCACATATCGATTCTACAAATGTAGATATGTATGCAATGAAAAAATTTGCCAAACCTAAGGTAGTAAAAGTAAAGAAAATAGTGCCAAAAATGAATGTAATGGGACCACTTTTTAAGGATAAAGCAGGAAAGATTAAAGATTTATTAGAAAAAATAGATGTAAAAGATACAAAAAAGATATCTGTTGAGGTAGACGGCGAAACCGTAGAGATACCTGAAAAATGTTATGAAATTGTAGAAACGAAGGAAAAGATGATGGGTGAAAAATTCGTACCCCATGTTATAGAACCGTCTTTTGGGATTGATAGAGTAATATACTTCCTTCTTGAACATAATTATGCTGAAATTAAGAAAAAAGGAGAGGAATATAGAATTCTTAAACTGACTCCTCAAATGGCTCCTATTAAGTTAGGTGTATTTCCTTTGATTGGAGATAATAAACTTGTCGATATTGCCAAAGATATTGATAAGAATCTAAGAAATGCAGGAGTTGAAACCTATTATGATGAAGGTGGAACTATTGGAAGAAGATATGCAAGAATGGACGAAATAGGTACACCATTTTGCGTTACCGTTGATCATGATACATTAGAGGATAATTCAGTAACAGTTCGTGATCGTGATACTACACAACAAGAGCGAATGAAACTAGTACAACTTGTCTCCTATTTTCAAAAAAGACTTGAATTATAAATAAAATTAGTTTACATTATTACAAAGGGGCCTAGTATAAAGGCAGTTGCTGTTTGTTCTGCTTTCTCCGCAGTTACAATAATTTTAACGTTGCCAAGACCAAATATTAAACCCGATTTCACTGTTTTTTCTCCTCCTGCAGGAATATCGAGATTGTTACCAGATTTATTACCACCAAGTAATATGAAATCTCCACTGAGTTTGATATTCCACTGTACACCAGTTGCCTCAGCAGTTCCAGTGTTTTTGATAATTGCGTTTACTTTGAGTAATCCATTAGTGATGTCGCCTATTTCAATTATAGGCAACTTAATGTTTACCATTAATGGTTCTGACCAGTTGCTTGACCCACCATAAATATCCCTAGCTTTTACTCGTATCTCGTAATCTCCTGGCTCAGTCCATGAATGAGATGCTTCACAAGTTGCTCCAGAGTTATATGGCCCTATCCATCCGCTATGTGTCCCATCACCCCAATCCCACATATAGGATACTTGATCTCCATCAGGATCTGTTGTATCGGTAGTATATGTATATTGTTCTCCTGGCTTTTCACTTGGTTTTCTAGGTGTTTCTGGCGGGTCATTTACACCTGTCTCATAAAAACTAAGACTTGGGTCACCAAATAAGTTTGTTTCATAGTAAACCCAACGTATACATGATCGACCGATGATATGGAGGTTATCCTCTTTGGAATCATGATTGGCTTTGCCAATTACGGGAATATTTTCGCCAAATACTGCATCCCAAAACTGCCTGTGAAATCGTTGTGAATCACCATCCGTGCTATATGACCAGAACCAACCATATCGCGCATTCATGATTACTGCAAAAGCACCATGATCTGTTTTTACAGTGAAATATTCAGCAATACAATCATCGTAATCAAAGCCGCCTGCCATACAGCCCTGTGAGTATACAAAGCAGAGTTTATTATTTGAAAGTGTATTAACGTCGTAATTTTCCATTTTCATATCGTATTCATAATATGCATGTCCCAGGTGATTTATTATATGGACTCCATTATTTATTACGGTCATGATTTCTGATGTTGGCCAATAGTTACCAGGCCAATCACGATCGTATAATGTTGTGATATTATATTCATTAGATGGTATACCTATAGTAGTATATCCATCATCAGTTGAACCGTCAATTAGTTGGTCCATATAATTTCCACCCCAAGTAGCAATACCATAATCACCCATATATTCTCCAGCGAAACAAGCATTAGACAAATACTCCAACTCAGGATCCTGATTGATATAAGTAACAGTTTTACTCACAAAATTATTCACATCATTCATATTATCAACACAAGCACGACCAACATAAACTTCAGCTATTAAATCTACATCACCGCCACCTTCTCCATCAGTTGGTTCTCCCCATTTGTTGTCACCGTCATAGTTGTATGGTCCATCTAAACATGCATAATAAAGATCAGAGGGCATATATTCCTCGTAAGGGGTAGTATTTTCATCCAATCCGTATACCCATAACCATGGATCAGGGATGATATTATCATCACCTCCAATGAGTACATAGTCGATTTCCCAATTGATATATGCATCTCTTATGTAGTTACGGATGTCTTCAAGATTACTGCTGCCAATGTCAGCTAATGTTTTGATTACTGTATCAATGCCTGTTGCACCATGGGCTTGTTTTAATGGTTCAAAACCATCTTTTAATGAATCTGTCGTGATTATAAGGAGATCGTGGTCTTCATTTCTGGATGTGGGTTTTGCACTCTTTTCACGATATCTTTCAGAAATCTCAGGATTGTCAACTTTCTTCATTACCTCAATTTTATCCTTTTCCAATCCCCTAAACAAATCTACTGAATTATCATCAGATATTGTCTCAATTGAGACTTCCAGGTTTCTATAATAAAATAGCCCATCTGTTACGGGATTGTATTGGATTGGATGTAGTAAAAGAACGAGTAGGTTGTATCCTCTAAACTTATAGGTTCCAACTTCAGTGTACAGGGTTCCAGGATAAAAGGCATTAGAATTATAAATCGTTGCATCTGGAGTCGGTACTGAAGGGTATATCGCTTGTGAGATTGGAATCGGTTTACTTGTTGGTTCGATAGTAAATTCTGTTTCAAGGGCAATTTTCTCACCGGATTTGATATATATGGCGCTTACCTTTGATTTTGGAGGCATCAAAACATATGCTCCCTTTGACGGTATCATGGGTTCTCCAGTGTTTCCTGCAGGTGAACAATCAGCAAGTAGCACCCTATTGTAAACAGTTCCCTCAATATCAATGGTTTCCATTACTGGCCTTTGAAATGAATAGGTTGTATGTATAGTATCATCTGTTGAAAAACTACTGGCTGGTGCGATGATAGATAGAGGCGCTAACAATAAAATCATTGTAATAAAATAAGGTTTTATATTACGAGTTATTGATTTAATATTTTTATTCATATCATGTCCCCTAAGTATTCATTACTAGTTTTCATCTTAAAAACTTATCGATTCTTATTATTTAAAAATATATTAATCTGGACAAATAATTTACATTTTAACCGCTTTGTCTAAGATAGTAAGGGCCTCATCAACCTCTTTTGAAGAAATAATAAGAGGTGGGCGAAATCGTATAGTGGTTGCACCACAACCTAAAACTATCAAGTCATTAGCATATAATATCTCTTTAATTTCATCTCGCTTTTCAGGAGTAGGAAGATCAAATGCACACATGAGCCCTCGTCCACGTGCATTATATATTTTATTAGGATATTTCTGCGCTAATTCTTCAAGACCTTCTAAGAGATGTTTTCCCTGTATCTCTGCGTTTTTGATGAGTCTTTCTTCCTCAATTATTTCAAGGTATTTCTGACATCGAACCATATCAATAAGATTTCCACCCCATGTTGAATTTAATCTGCTTGAAACAGCAAACACATTGTCTTCGATTTCATCAACTCTTTTTCCAACTATTATACCACAAACTTGTGTTTTCTTTCCGAACGCTATGATATCCGGTTCAAAATCGTAATGCTGATAAGCCCACATCTTCCCAGTTAGCCCTACACCACTTTGTATCTCATCAAGTATAAACATCATTTCATGTTCATTACAAAGCCTTCTTAGTTCTAAAAAGAACTCTTTTCGGAAATGATTGTCCCCGCCTTCCCCTTGTATAGGTTCTATAATGAGAGCGGCAATGTCATCTGGATTTTCACAAAGAGCTTGTTCTATCTCAGATAGTGCTTGTTTTTCGAGTTCTTTCACGTTTTTGAGATTTTTTTCGGTGAGCGGGAATGTAATTTTTGGATTAATGATGCGGGGCCAATTAAACTTTGGAAAATATTTTATCTTATTGAAATTAAACGTATTTGTAAGTGATAGAGTATACCCTGTTCTTCCATGAAATGCTTCTTTGAAATGAATAATCTGTGTGCCAAGTTTGTCTCCATTTCCTTTCTCTATGTTTTTTCTCATTTTCCAATCAAATGCAGTTTTTAATCCGTTTTCTACTGCTAGTGCACCACCACTGACAAAGAACAAATGTTGGAAATGATCTGGAACTGCGTATTTTTTAAAAGATTTAACAAACTCAGCCATTTCAGTAGTGTAAAGATCAGAATTAGTTGGTTTGTTTACTGCGAGTTCACCCATTTTTTTGATAAATTCGGATTTAGTAAGTTTAGGGTGATTGCATCCGAGAGGCAAAGTAGCAAAAAATGAGAAACAATCAAGCATATATTTTCTTTTACTTGAGTCATAAATACGACAGCCTTTACTTTTTTTCAGATCTAAAACAAGATCAAGCCCATCAACTAACATGTATTTGGATAATGTTTTATGGACATCTGCAGGTTGAATTGTCAAGATCTTTTGCCCCCGTTAAAATTGACTATTGTATGTCAAAGCGGTAACTTTCGTGCTTATAAAATGGTATCGGTAGGTTTTTTCCTATTAATTAGTTAATTTAATGAGTCGAGTTTTTGGCTAGTAAATCGAAGGTAATCTGCTAATCTTAGGTTTTCATAAAAAATAGTTGGATAAAGATTAACAGCAGTTTTTCTAACACTGGAAAACGGCTAAAAATTCTCTCTAAATTCCTTAAGGTGTTACTAAATTGTTGGTTTACAGGCATTGTTACATCGAGTGTACCCCACTCGCTCTCAACATTATGAATATCCTTAGCTTTTGCCATTATTGTGTATGTTCCTTCCTCATCCCAAATGTGTTTTGCCGTAACTTCATAGTTACTAGTGTAAGGACCAAGCCATCCACTGCTTGTATTATCCCCCCAATCGATTATTACATAAACATCATCACCCTCGGGATCTGATCCATTTATTATGTATTCATACTCTTTTCCTGCATTTCCGTTCGTTTGACCTGTTATTGTTGGTTTATTTGGCGGCATGTTGGGAATTTCTATATACGCCTGGGTTATATCTGTTGATTCGCTGTTTTCCACGTCTGTAACAGTTAGGGTGACGGTGTAGCTACCAGTATCGATATATGTATGAATTGGATTTTGTTCATCTGATGTATTTCCATCTCCAAAATCCCAAAACCATGAATACGATGGAATTCCTCCATATGCACTGCCTGTGAATTGAATCGGCATATTAAAAAAACCGTAATACGGTCCATTTGCATCGGCAATGAGTTCGTTTTCACCAAATGCAATTACCTTCCCATCGCCCGATCCGATGAATATTTTGCTAGCAGCTATAGCTGGAGATGATTTCATTCCTAATTCAGTTCCGAGATGATACTGCCAAATCTCGTCTCCATTGAAAGCATCGAGACAGACGAAATAGCTAGGAGCACCACAACAAGGATATGTTCCAAAATAAACTTTTCCATCTGCTACTGAAGGATGTGACCTAATACCGCCATTTATTAGATAATCCCAGATATAATCGCCTGTTTCTTCGTTTAAACAAAACAACCCCCGATCACTAGAACCGATATAAACATAACCATAAGCAATTGCCGGTGAAGAATGCACCTCACCAAGTGTATCATAACTCCATATAAAACTACCATCTTCTGCGTTTAAACAATATACATTATTGTCATTTGATCCAAAAATAACTTTTCCATTAAAAACAGTTGGAGATGACCATATTCCACTACTTGTAGTATAAGTCCAAACAAGATCTCCATCAGTACTATCTAAACAAAAAAGAATCCCATCAAGTGAACCAAAATATACCTTATGATCAGATATAACTGGAGAGGACCAAATAACGTTTCCTGTTGGATAACTCCAAATAAGGCTTCCATCGTCAGCGTTTAAACAATATAATGCACCATCACTAGAACCAAAGTAAACATTACCATCTTTAACTACTGGTGATGATTCAACCATGAAAATGGTATCATAAATCCATATAAGACTACCATCAATGGCATCAAGGCAATACATCTTAGAATCCTTTGAGCCGATGTAAACTTTACCATCTGCAACTGCAGGAGAAGATGTAATCTCACCATTTGTTGTATAGTTCCATAGCATATCTCCATTGTTCATGTTGAAACAGTAAATCTTATTATCCCATGATCCAATGTACACTTTTCCATGTGAAACAGCAGGGGACGACGTAATAAAAAAATCCGTTTGGTATGACCATAGCACTTGATTGTTATCCGATGCAGTTGAGGTTGAAAATCCCAAATGCTCTGAATCATGGCGGAACATCGGCCACCAATCAATGTCAAGAGATCCGCGAGGATTTACTCCATCAATTTTACTACCATTCATAGCCTCGCCCATTGGTAATAGTAAGGTAATAAAAAGTAGCATACAAATTAAAATACGTGTAGGTTTTTTATTCATATTATTAATCCCCTAATATATAACTAATATATATCTTCTATTTAGACTTTATCCTAGAATTAATGGTATTGGTAGATTTACTGGATTGACTAACAAGTCAAAATTTGTTGATTAATTAGCGTTTTACACATTAAAAATTCAACTGATTTTTCATCCTTCATTCATTACTTTTATTTAAACCACAGCCTCAATAAATCTTTACCCCATGTTTCTTCTAACTATCACACTAATAAGAGTAAATTGACTAAATAATAGAGAAAGAGTGGGGGAGAAGAAATATATAGGGAAGTTTCTTCTCTCTCTTTTATAACAGTTTACACAAGTTTTATACTATTAATTTCACTGAGTGTTTCAAGATTATTCATCTTAATCATGTTATTTGAAATTGTGTAGAGAATATCGTCAATGTAGAGAGAGCGAGAGATGGAAGAAGAACCCCAATATCCATAATAACCTGATTTAAGAATATCCTCGTCATCTAAATGAGTTATTCGGCCCTTGTATTCAAATCCATTTTCAAGGCTTAATCGATATACAAAGGCTCCCTGAAACGTAAATTCGCCATACATACTACCAGTATAGTCATCATATTGCTCTTTGATTTCATCGCTTATCTCAAAGAGGTTTACAGGTATTACCAACAATTCTTTTTCTCTGTCAAACAAAAAAGCTTTATGGTCATATAGAGCTGGACTATCTGTTCCACGATCTCCGATGATTATCTTAGCAACCTCTTTTGGATTCTTGAAATCACTGACGTCAAACAATGCAATTTTGAGCCCTTGATACCAGGCAAAATCTAAGTTACGAGATTCTTTTAGAGAATCGAGTGCTTCAATGGTGTCTTTTCCAATACCGATGATATGATTCTCATCGTAAGGGTGTAGATAATCAGAATACCCAGGTATTTTCAGTTTTCCAAGGATTTTTGGATTGTACGGATCAGATAAATCGAGTGTAAAGAATGGGTCGATTTTCTTAAAGGTTACAAGATAAGCCTTTCCACCAAGAAATCTTGCTGAATAGATTTGTTCACCAGGAGCGATATCTTCTATTTCGGATACACGGTTTAAATCCTCATCTAGGATATAGACATTGTTGCTAGATTTAACATTCTGATCCCACACATTTCCAACTGTTGTTGCAATCCTGAAAAATCCATCATGTTCATCCATGGAGAATTGGTTCAAAACACGACCTGGGACATCTCCTTGAGCAGAATAAGAGATATCTCCATCTTTTATCGAGATTTTATGAAGGATTGTACTTTCCCCATAATCGTCACTAGAGCCTCCAATCAGAGGAATAGGATAAACATAATTATATTTTGTATATGCTAAGAAAATATTATTTTTCGATACATACATAGATTGAGAACTGCCAAGAAAAAAACTTTTTTGATTTACTTCATCATCATATATGTTAATCGATATAACATGAGTCATAGTATCCAGTCTCTCAGGTATATCCACATAGTAAATCTGGTCGGCGGGTATTTTTCTTGAAACATCATTAATAGCTATCTCAGGTATGTTAATGGTTTCATTACCCTCACGAACACCGTAAATATTATAAGAATACTCAGTAGCGATAATATAGATGTAATCGCCAATCATTCGGGAATCAAAGTATCCCCCATCTACTTCTATATCTTTTACGAATTCAGGATTTTCTCTATCAGTTATATCGTATATTTTAATCACTGTTGTCGATATTCCGCCCCACCAACAATATTCAGATGTATCATAGCCTAATGGATTTTTATATGAATTACCAAAAACAATGAGTCGATCTTTGGTGATGAAAATATTGCTGAGATACACATCGCTTTCCAACAAGATTTCAGATAAAATAATAGCTTTCTCCGCAGGATAAGCTCTTACAATAAATACCTTCTGATCTGCTACAATATACAAATAAGTGCCATCTGTTTTTACAATATCTGGTTCATCCACACCTTCTACTTGGATATTTGTATTTGAGAAATCAACAGGTGTCCCAACAACACCATTATTATCTCCAGCTTCGCCTCTTCCAGATTTTGAAAAAGCCATTGCAGGGACATCTTCACAGAGCCACCCATAACCAGTATAGTTCTCATAATTACTATTCAGAAAATCAATGAGTTCGTCATAGGACGAAAATGTTTGAATTTCATATGTATATGTCCCTCTGCTAAGTGGCGATAGTGAAAATGCAGTAACTAGACTTGCGCATACCAACATGCCTAATACAATTATTCCTTTTATTTGAACATTTTTCAGGTTCATATTATCACATCACTTCCTTTTTATCCAAAATTATATCCTCCAAAGTTTATATACTGTAGGAAAACGTTTGGAAAAAACCAAATAAACTCACAAGAAAGATGGGGATATTATACAATAGTCATAAAGAAAATTTAAATAAATAGGTTAATTGAGTATTAATGTTTTAGGCTTTTTCTAGTTCAAAAATTAAATACTCATTATCATCCATGAAGACTCTTATATCATTTTGTTGAGTAACAAATCTGTTCTTCTCAAGGGTTAGCAAATAATCTCCTGGTGGAAGTCGTAAGACAAAGCATCCTCTGTTGATCAGTGGAATTCTTTTTGTAAAAGTAACTCTTTTAAATGAATCTGATTGAACAGTAACTTTTACACCAGGTATGCTTGTATTAAACAGCCCACCAATAACCTGTCCTTTGATAGTTACAAACTTAGTTTGTGGAAAAAAATTGAATATAAATACACTGTCAGAATCTTCCGCTCTATTGTTATTATTGTCGTAGGCTTCTATTTTGACATTGTGTCCTAAAAATTTTTTTTCATTCCACGTCCATTTATAAGGAGGATCGTATACTGTATCTCTTAATTGCCCATCAATGTAGAAGTTCACCATTTTTATTCCAGATTCATTATCTGAAACCTCGGCTATAACATCGATACCTCCAATTATTGTAGGGGTAGAAAGCCCCCTTATCGCCTTGTTGTTTATATACAACTCTTTGTCAGGTTTTACAAGCTTTACAATGGGGGGGGTAGTATCATTTTCATTAGAAAATTCTGTAATCTCACTATAGTCTATATTAAAAGATATATTTTTAGATGATATTGGATTAATACCACTTATCAGTAACAAAGATATTATTCCAATTATTGCAATCTTTACAGCATTATTTTTCATAATTTAATACCTAACTTAGTATATTTATTATTTCTAAAATTATTTAAAACTTATTATACAGCTGGTATCTAAAAAACTTGTCTATGGGGAAAAGATTTTTTTATATAAAAAAATAGTTTATAGAACCTCGGTTTCTTCGTTAAATTTAATACCCATCCCTTCAAGTTCATCAAGAATTGGATCGTAGATCTCTGGAATTACAGGAATGTGAATTCCAGTAATATTGATTATCCCTTCCAAAATCATTTTAACAGCAATAGCTGCCGGCAATGTAACTGTACGTGCAATCGAAGAATCGCCATGAGGTATGCCATAATCAACCAATGTCGAAGTAACGTACTCCTTGCTAGAAGGATACTCTACAATAATCTCATGATACATCACAATCATATCTCGCTCTCCCTCACCTAATAACATCTTCTTCAGAGTTATTATATTGAGATAATCTAGCGGATTGTAATTTTTTTCTGGAAGTAATTCATCGCTAAAAAGACCTAACCATTCAAGTCGTTTAATAACAGCAGAATATGGTTCTAGACCAAGATATATCGCAGTTGCTTTTAGAAGATTTTCATCAGAGCTCACACCAATAAGATGTCTTGTAAGATCACCGTATGTTTTGCCAGAAAAACCATCGACTGGTTCATCGCTTAGCCACCCCAAAGCTACAATTTTTCTCATAGTTTCACACCAACCAGTCATCCTAAATGTGCCACGATACACTGTTTTTGCGTCTTTTAATCCATAGATTTCCTTATAAGGTACAGAGTTTCTGTTTGGGTAGTTTTCAAATGTACCAACTCCTGGAACGTCCTGTAAAATATAGTTTTCAAAGAGCTGCTCACCAGGGATTGATATCTCCTCGCCATTTTCCAGCCATTTTGAGGGATTCTTGGATGCTAGAAGAACACCTCGGGGAGCCCATGAAAATTTGTAACCAAAAGGATTGTTATTGGCCTCATAGGATGGAAGGGCACCAGTAGTAGATCTAAAACTAACAACCTTTCCACCTTTCATCTCGACATCATGGATTATCCTCATTGCAGACATATGATCGATACCTGGATCAAGGCCGCTTTCATTAAGAAGTAAAATCCCTACTTCTTTTGCTTGGTCATTAAGCTTTTGCATCTCGTCACTTACATAGGATGTAGTTACCAGGTGTTTTTTATGTTTTATACATAGTTTTGCTACTTTAACGTGATAGTTATATGGTAATAGACTAACGGTGACATCTGACTCAGAAATTAGTTGCTCTAATGTTGAATCATCCAAAACGTTTAATGCCACTGCTTCTCCTCTTTCATGGGAATCTATTATTTTTTCGGCTTTGCTTACTGTTCTGCTTGCCATTTTCACGTGATAATTTGGTTGATCCAAAAGATATCTTACTAGAGGTCTAGAAACCATCCCGGCACCAAGAACCAATACTTTCTTCATTTTTTATCTCCCATAATCTATAGAACTGTTGGAGGCGAAATGGATTTCCTTATAAATATTTGTCGATGTACTGATAATCGGGTGTAAGTTTGCCGTGATACAAAATAACCGCTTTTTTTATTGAGGGAGGCAAGTTACAATTGTCAAAATCCTGGGTGAAATCGGCTTTTACAATTTCTGGTACCAAAGTATGAAGAGCAATACTAAAAGCATGAGAAGATTCACGTGGTAACTCACATGGAAGATTGTCAATTCCCATAACAACAACACCTTCGTCAATGTATCCATCCTTTATCGTGTCTGATAAGGGATTATAAACAAATACTGGATTATCGGGGGTGGTTGCCTTCTCAGTAAATTCAATTGCCCCGTTAATGTCTATGCTTATATCTCCAATTACTTGTAAACTCAAACATTCTGTATAATTTTTCTTCAAAAAATCCTTGGTAACAAGTCGTGGATACTGAGTATTCCAGTATATACAATTCATTAGAATTGTTAAATAAGGAACATATCTCTCAAAAATAGATTGATATTTTTCAGGGTACTGATAATAATCCTGAAGATCAAAGCTATCATTAGACGAAATCGGTTCTACCATGTCTTCTTCTTTGAAAACTACTTTATATATACATTTATTTGAAGGATTATCATAAATCTTTTCCATTTCTTTAGGTAAAATCTCTTCCTCAGGCAGTATATCTAGGATTTCTTGACCACCTTTTGATACATTACCATATCCAGCAAATCCAATTATCAAAGGTGTTAAAGAATCGGAAAGTCCATTTTGTTGTATCTTTTTACCAATTTTTTTAAAATGCTCTTTGATTTCATCAAGATTTTTATAATAAATCGTTTGTTTGATTTCATTAAACGACGTGTCTATATTTTTGGAATTCAACCTCTGCCCAAAAGCCCATAGAGTATCAACCATCCCTGCAATACCTGCAAATCTACCAAAGAAAATCAGACGATACCCACGCTTATCTGCAATTTTTTCATAATCAATTAAATTACACTTAAGGTCTATCATTTTCCTAAGCATAGGCATATTATAATTCTGACCTTTGACCGTATGAGAGAAGAAAATATAGGTTTTCCCATATTCAAAAAAATCGATAGGTATTTCCTTTACTGCAAAAATGGTTGGACAGTTTGATAAATCTTCTTTAACAACAGCACCTGCTTTAATATATTCATCTTCAGAATAAACACGAATTCGTGAGGGTTGAATGATTGTTTTAATACCATATTTTTCTTTGAATTCTTTAACATGTTTTGGAATTAATGGGACCCTTCTTTCCCACCGATTTTTGTCTTCTCTTCTAATACCTATTGTAAAAACCATTAGTTTTCCTGAAACAGCCCATCTATTGAGATTTTATATAGATTTTGTGAAAGAATAATTGCTTACTATTTGTATCGAAGAATTGCTCCAACATGTCCAAGATTATGTATTTCCTCATCATCGGTGAACTCAATTTCCGAATCGGTTCTTTCAGCAAACTCTAAAATTTCTTCAATTACATCTACCTCAGAAGTAGGATTACCACAATTTGGGCAGTTTTTAATCGCACCCGCTTTTAATAGTTGACAATGCTCACATAGGCATCCCTTGAGTTTGTAATCTTTTTCAATTATGAGAAGTTCAACCTGTCCGTTTTTTACCGCGTTTAAAGTATCATCAAATCCATAAACAGCAAGACCATCTTTTAGGATTTCTTCTTTTAACTGTTGAACTGCCCCCTTGCTTTTTCGTTCTTCTAACTCAGATATTAAATGAATAGATTCTTTTAACAGCTCTTTCTCATCATCAATGCTTATGTCAATTACTTCAACAATTTTCTTTTTAAGTTTTTTAGAAAGCATATCACTGAACTGGAATTTTGCCTGCCCAGGGCCTGCAAGAACAATTTGCTCATCAGCAATTTTTTCAAGTGCATCCTTAACTTCTGAGAAGAAAGCGTGTATAGCTCCCTTTCTTAGCCTTTGAAAACGCGCTTGGGACCAACCTCCCTTTTTATGTTTGTTCATAATATCTGCAGAGAGGTTTTTTTCTTGCTCTACTTTACCAAGAGAAATTGAAAATATTTTTGCATAGTTTGAATTCAGAAGTACTAATGTAAAGGATTCCCACTCATCTTTAATCCTAGCAAGAGGGCGTATATATGGTGAGGAATCAACAATTAATGAATTGTTTATTTTAAAAGGTAGAGAGATGTGTTTAAAAAAATTATGTTTGTGAGATGCAAATATTGCTAATGTATTACCTGTATTTATATTAAGAAATTCCTTGATTTTTTCCATTGTAATAATAAAATTTTTCTGTTCTTCTCCCGATAGTAACGACTTACAAGCTTTTTCCCGTCTCTCCAAGAATTTTATATTTGCATCTTTATTAATGTAGATGCTGACATATGTATCTCGACTATCTGCATCGTAAATCTCTGACAATTCTCTAATTAATTCACTTAAATCATTCATTTTTCATTTCCTAAATTAACTTAACCTATTATATGGCTACTGATTTTTTTACTTTCAATTACCTGAATAAAAACATAAATAGTATAAAAATAGCTATTACTATTAATGGGAAAACAAACTTCTCTAAAAAGAAATGACGTTATAAGTGCTTCAGAAATTGGTCAATACATGTATTGTTCCATAGCATGGCATTTACAGAGACATGGACATGAACCAATTTCACCAATGCTTGAAGTCGGTAAAAAAGCCCATATTGATCTAGGTCAAACAATTGACAATATTCAAGATGAACTAGGCAGTTCAAGACGGTTTGCAATCATTGGTTATCTGTTTTTGATTCTTGCAATTATTATCATTATTTACGGGGTGATTATATAGATATTTTTATAGCTATAAGCATCATTTTGTTTTTATGTGCTGTTTTTTCCTTTTTTATATCAAAAAAAATGCATATAGGTGCTGTAAGCAAAAAGAAAATATATAGAATTCCTGACGGTAGAATTGCGTATTCCGATTTGAATATTCCAGCAAAAGCATTGTTTTCAAAACGCTATAGAATAGCTGGTAAACCAGATTACATTGTGAAGAGAAATCATCACTATATCCCTATTGAAGTGAAATCAGGATCATATCCAAATCCACAGAGAAACCATATTTTACAACTTGCAACGTATTGTCAATTGATAGAGGATAATTATAGAGATTTTGTTCCTTACGGTATAATCATTTACAAAGACTCTGATTTCAAAATACCATTTGATCCAAAACTACGATTTGAGTTAGCATCTGTTATTAACGAGATAAGAGGATCGTTAAAAAATGATAAAATAGTATTAAATCATAATGATCCAGGGAGATGTAGATTTTGCTCGATGAGGTCGTATTGTACAGAGAAACTGGTTTAATGACAATAGACAGAAAAACCATTTAAAAAAATTTTTAAACAAATTATATATGCTTACGAACGAACGTTTTTCATGGGGGAATAACTTAATGGAAGTTAAAAATTTAACATTTGAAGACGGAGTGCTTCTATGTAAACACATATATCAATGTGCTATACATAAAACGCTTAATGATGTTCCAGAACAATGGGATATTTTTTGTAAAACACATGAAGCTTTAGAGAAATTAGACCAGAAGTTTAGTAACGAGCGGTTGTATGAAGTATTATTTAAGCTCAACATGGAAGACATCTACGCAAAGATGTAGAATAGATATTGATTATCAAATCGTTGTACAAAATTAGAAACGTAACTATTTATTGGGCGAAACTTGGTGAATAAAAAGCTTTTAATAAACACTCATCTTCTCGTTCTCAAATTATGCGTATAGCAGTGTTACTAAGAGACAGATGTAAATCAAAACGATGTGCAGTAGAATGTATAAAATATTGCCCGAGAGTAAGAGCTGGGGATGAAACTATTATTATGGGGGAAGATAACAAACCTATTATTTCTGAGGAGTTATGTGTTGGTTGTGGCATCTGCATTAATAAATGTCCATATGATGCAATTAAAATAATTGGTCTTGCTGAAGAATTAAAAACAGACCTTGTTCACCAGTTTGGGAAAAACGGATTTAGATTATATCGGTTACCAATCCCAAAAAAAGGTATTTGTACAGGTATACTTGGTCAGAATGGAATAGGAAAAACTACAGCCATAAAAATCCTATCTGGACAGTTTATGCCAAATTTAGGCTATTATGAAGACGAATCTGATTGGGATGATGTTCTTGAGTATTACTCTGGAACAGAACTTTATGAACATTTTAAAGGTCTGTCAAACAATAAAATAACGTGTGTGTTAAAACCCCAATATGTGGATAAACTCCCAAAGAGTATTAAGGGAAAAATTGGAGATATCCTTAGAAAAGCAGATAATTCTGGGAATTTTGATATTGTTGTTGAAAAGCTGGAAATAGGAAATATTCTTGATAAAGAAATTCAAAAAGGAACTATTTCTGGTGGTGAACTCCAACTTGTTTCTATAGCTGCAGCGTTAATTAAAGATGTAGACCTGTATTTTTTTGATGAACCTACTTCATATCTTGATATCTATCAGCGATTAAAAGTTGCTCGAATTATTAGAGAATTATCAAAGGAGAAAAAGGCCATAGTTGTAGAGCATGATCTTGCAGTACTTGATTTCCAATGTGATAATGTTCACATCATGTACGGTACTGAAGGCGCATATGGTGTAGTGACCTTTCCCCGTAGTGTACGACATGCAATAAATACCTATCTTTCAGGCTATCTTAAGGAAGAAAACATCAGATTTGGGGAGAAAATAGAGTTTTCTGCTCATCCTCCTAAGCAACGACAAAAGATGAGTATTCTTGTGTCTTATGATAATCTGGCTAAATCATTCAAAGATTTTAATCTTGACGTTGAAAATGGTATGATTAGACAAGGGGAACTAGTTGGTGCCGTAGGACCAAATGCAATTGGAAAAACAACATTTGTTAAAATGCTCGCAGGTGTTATAAAACCCACAGAAGGAACAATTGAATATAATATTAAAATAAGCTATAAACCTCAATATATCTCTCCCGAATACAAAGGAACCCTGAGAGAATTTTTTGAAAAAAGTTCTCAAAAATTGTTTACCTCTTCTTTTTTCAAAGCAGAGGTGTATGAGCCGTTGCATCTTAAGTATTTACTTGACAGGCAATTAGAAACATTTTCTGGTGGGGAATTACAACGGGTGGCAATTGCTTCTTGTCTTGTAAAAGACGCAGACATATTTCTTATTGACGAACCATCTGCATATCTTGATAGTGAACAGCGAATGATTGTATCAAGAATGCTGCGCAGGGTAATAGAAAAATCTGGTAAATCTGCAATGATCGTAGACCATGACGTCTATTTTATTGACATGGTATGTGACGCATTGATAGTTTTTGACGGTGAATCTGGAAAGCATGGTAAAGCACAAGGACCGTTTAGTTTACATGAAGGTATGAATCGTTTCTTGAAAGATGTAGATATTACATTTCGCAGAGATGAAGACACGCAAAGACCACGGGTAAATAAAACTGATTCATATATGGATAGGAAACAAAAACAAAGTGGTGAATTTTACTACAAAATGTAAATGATTTTTTTAAAAAACTAGATAAAATGACCAAGTGTTTTAGTTGTTATGATTGAATGGTTTCTCTTAGTGTTTATGTCTTTTCTACCGCCAATTATATACACAGTATGGATTAGAAACACAGAAAAATACAATCGTGAAAAATGGAAAACCATTTTGTTATGTTTTTTATGGGGAGCTAGTATTGCCATTATTGCTGCGTTATTTATAGAAATATTATTAGAAATTTCACTTGATGCTTCAATTCAGGATTACGATACTCTTTCTCTTCTATCTTTAGTTCTTGTTGCTCCGGTTGCTGAAGAATTTTCAAAACCTCTAGTATTGGGATTAAAATCCGTTAAAAAAGAGATTGATGAGCTTGAAGATGGGCTTATATATGGTGCAGTAGCTGGTCTTGGTTTTTCAGCGACAGAGAATCTATTTTACGGGTGGAGTTTTCTCTCAAAGGGGTTATTTATTTTCTTAATTCTGATCAGTTTAAGAAGTTTTGGAGGCTGTTTACTCCATGCTTCAGCAACGGCATTGACCGGATATGGTTATGGAAAAACTATTATGAAACATACAACAGTTCTGCGTGTCATTCCATATTTTATCTTAGCAATTTTTGTTCATTCAGCCTATAATTTCCTTGTCTCATATGATATGATAGGTGCTTTAACCGGCCTTTTTGCAGCGTTGATTTTTGTTATATTTGCAATAACTTTTGTAAGAAAAAAAATTAAAATTCTAGATAAACAAAGTAATTAAAATTTTTAATATTTTTTAAATTCCACCGCCAGGTTTGATGTTTATAAAGATTAAGAATACAAAACCGTTTAATTCTTTCGTATCCGTTGATCCATCTGGAATCCAGGTATCAACGTTTACTACTGTAGGTCCAAATCCAATTATGAAATTTGAATTTATAGTCTCTATTTCATCTGCGGCAATAGTTAGATCAGAACCTTCTGACACTTGACCAATAAACGCTCCGCCATCTAATGTAATTCTCCAATTCACTCCCGTTGCTTCAACTGCACCGTTGTTTTCAATATCCACAGCTATTTTGAATAGTCCACCTTTGATGGTACCAATATTAAGCGATGGTCCTTCAACTATGTTGATTGTGTGGTTGGTAGACCAATCACTTTCGCCAAATTCATCCCTTGCTTTTACTTTTATTTCATAGTTACCTTCTACAATCCAAGCATGGTATCCTTCTACAGAAGTTCCGGAAGCTACTGGCCCTATCCAATCACTATAGGTTCCATCTCCCCAGTCAAACATGTATGAGATTGGGTCTTCCTCAGGATCTGTTGTGACAGCTGTGAAGGTGTATTCTACCTGAGTTATACCATCAGCTGGTCCAGAAGGTGCATCAGGGATCCCAGGATTTTTATTGGCATTTGTAGCGGCCAAATTTTGTATTGCATCTATATCTGCCCCTGGGTTTATTTCGTAGGCATCCCCATCACCATCGTCAACTATCTTAACATATCTTGCAAAATCCACTGAAAGTCCATCCATATCAAACTCTGTTGTTCCCATACCTGATCCTACTAAAACCCATGGTCCGTTCCAATTAGAAGAAACATACACCTGATATCCATCGTCTGTGCTATCACCTTCAACAACTTTTAAATCAGGTTCATTTTCCAGATTAAAAATCTCTGTTCCCTCTCCCATGTCTAGAACTATATCTCCGCCTTTTCCCAAGGAGGCACAGTATTCATCTGGAATACCTAGGGCATGGATTCCATCGGTAGGATTATTTTGAAAATTACCAGAGGGTGCATAGTATTTACACCACGTAACCTGATATGCATAATAGCTATTTATAGGCTGTAATTCTATATCGAGAATTGTAGGATCAGTATCACTGGTTACTGTAACCGTCTCAATTTCTTCTGCGTAGCCATTTGCCTGGAAATGAACAGTATATGTACCTGGAGAAAGCACATGATGGTAATCGCCAATAGCAGGGTCAGTAAACGTGGGCCAATATGCTTCCTCTACCCAAACAGTAGCGGTAAGCGGTTGACCTGTATTAGCATCCTTAACTAAACCCGTTAATCCTAAATTTGCGGCATCAATAATATCAAGCATTGCCTGACGGTTCTTATTCCATGAATAAGGGATGTTGCTATTACCGGTTTCAATGGTCCAATCTATATCACCTCGGCAGCCATAGCTGAAATCATTGGTATCACCCCTCGTTTGATACCAGTCATATCCACGAATTGCAGTATAGCCACTTAATGCAGCATAGTGGTAAGATAGCTGCTGAATCATTGCATCATCAGGGCTTGGCTGCGCCTTATAATTCCACAAATAGTTCACGTAAGCTGCTGTGGTATGGAAAGAAAGAGATAAAACAAAGTTGTTCTCAAGGGCATGCTGTCGAATAACCTGAGTTTCTGGCTGTGAAAACGGTGATGGACTACTACCAGAACCAGCCCACATATAACCATAATCCCTGTTGAGATCCACACCATTTGCATTGTAGCGAGTAGATGCTTCTCTGCCATCAGGGTTTACCATTGGTATAATCCAGATTTCCCGGTTATCAACCAGGTCTTCAATAATAGGATCACTCGCATAGTTATCTACAAGATGCCATGCTAAAAGTAAGGGTAGCTCGACAGACATAAACTCATTACCATGATGACAACCGCAGATACGTACTTCAGGCTCATTTTCCTCAATACTAGGATTGTCCGTTATCTTAAGACCCCAAATAGTCCGCCCTTGGACACTACTGCCAAGGTCGTATAGCTCTGCGATATTAGAATAGATATTGGCAATATTTTGCAGTTCACTGGTCATTGTAGAGTAAGAATGGAATTGACGGACAAATTCAGGAGGAAACATCTTTTCATTCATTTCTGCGAGATTTTCAAAAAGAATTTCTGATTTGAATCCAGAATTATGAAGCCATTCTAGTTCGCTATTAGTTATATAAGCTGTAACCTTTGAATCCTTAACATCAACGATATCAAGGTCACGATCAATCAATTCCTGCAATTGTGAACGATGAGTAAATGAAATACTGACAACCTTCGACTCAGGTATTTGATAGATAGGGTATTGCCCGGGATTTGAATCATCCCCTACAATTTGGTTTCCTAATGTTATAATCCCCGTAAAAACAGTTGCTATCAAAATAAATGAAAAAGCTATCGTTATAATTCTGGTTTTAATTTTCATAATATTTATCCCCCATTGTCTAATTATACTATAGTAGTATTTAATATATAAATATTATTAACTCTCATCAATTAAATATATTTTCATGGCTTTTTACAATAAATAACGGATTTTTCTTCTGATTATTCATTCTCCAATTGAAATAATCTGTATGGAATTAAAAAAAAAAGAGTAGTTTAGAATTGATTTATATTCCTAATAGTTGTCTTAGTATTGGCAATGCGTTTGGAAATCTTTCAAGCAGCCAACTTAGGAAATTGAAGTTGAAATTGAAAGCTTTGTTTCTTGGCATAGTGACCTCGAAATAAGTCCAGTTGCTCTCTGCACCATGTTCATCTTTAGTCATTGCATTGATGATAAATGTATCTCTAATTGTATACATGTGAGTCAATACAACTTCTTCTCCAGATGGATACGGGCCATGCCATTCCGCACCACCACATTCACCACCCCAATCAATGTAATATGTGATGTCATCTCCATCAGGGTCTATAGCAATAATGGTCCATTCATATTCAACTCCAACACTTCCACATGTTGGACCATCTATATCTGGTGCATTTGGTGGTTTATTAGGTGCCAAGACGAAGTCATAGGTGGTGTTATCAACTATGCTAAGTAAAACTAACTCGGTTTTGTATCCAATCTTGGAAGCAGTACAGTTCTTCAAACAATAGCAAATTGGGATGTTATTTACATTATAATATCCAGAAGAATCAGTATAATTCTCTTCGTATGTCTCATGGAAGTACACCCGTACCCTTGCTCCCTCTATCGGGTTCATTGAAGTATCATTGACATAGCCTGATAAGTTGCCGTCATAATTCGTTGACATAGTAGGTTTTTTTTCAACAATATTTCCAGTTGATGGAATAACGCTCACACTAATGAATAAGAGAATAATTGTAATTACTAAGACTTTTTTAATTGATAAGTATCTCATATTTTTCCTCCACTTATACATAATAATAGGTAATATAAAAAATATTTTTTTAAGATTTTGTACAAAGTGGTAAAAATTTCAATATTCATGTGGTTATGTTCAAAATATCTGTTTTTCTGAAAAAATAAAAGAAAATTCGTTAAAGAATTTATTTGTACTGTTTTTAACTAATTAAGCACATCTAACGAATTGGTTGTTTATTATTAACTTCCTCTTTGTTGATATCTCTTAATGAAATTCTCTACACTTCGATTATACGTCTTTTCTATATCATCTGGGAAAAAACATGCTGGAACTTCGCCCCGACTCCAGTGATACTTTAGACATTCACAGCACATACCTTTTTTATCACATGAATAAGTACAGTTGCAAACCATTTTGTTCTTTTCTACATTGCATTCTACCATACTACACCTCTATTTTCCAACTAATTTCTTAAATTCTTCTTCGTCAAGGATTGTAAGTCCCAATTTTTTTGCCTTTTCAAATTTTGAGCCTGGTTTCTCACCCACAACAACATAATCTGTATCTCTGCTAACAGAAGAAGAAACAATACCTCCTTTTTGTTTAACAAAATCTGATGCATCTGGACGTGATAATGATTGTAATCTTCCCGTGAAAACAAATTTCTTTCCCTTCAGTGGCATATTTTCTGTGGTTATAACTTCCTGTGTTTTAATTCCAATATCCTTTAGTTTGGAAATAAGTTCGTTGTTTTCCTCTGTGCCAAAAAAAGTACCAATAGCTTCCGCTGTTTTATCACCAAGACCATGAATTTCCCTGAGTTCCTCAATATCTGTTATTGCAAGTTTATCAATTGAATTATATTGTGACGCGAGCAATTGAGCGGCATATTTTCCTACATGTCTTATGCCAAGACCATAAATCAAACGGGACAAACTCTGATTTTTACTTTTCTCAATTGAATCAATTAAGTTTTGGGCAGATTTCTCTTTGAAACCCTCTAAAGTTAAAATATCTTCTTTTTTAAGGGTGTACAAATCTGCGATATTGTTGATAAAATCATTTTCAATAAGTTTATCAATAGTCGATTCACCTAAATGATCAATATCCATTGCGTCTCTTGATGCGTAGTATTTTATTCGCCATTTCAAACGAGCTGGACACATACGATTTGGACATCGGACGGCAACCTCATCTTCGGTGTGAATGATTTTTGATCCGCAAATAGGACATTTTTTTGGTATTCTTCTTGCTTTTTCATTACCTTCTCTTTTTTCTTTTATGCTTTTTACTACCTGTGGTATAACATCTCCACTGCGTTCAACTAACACCACATCTCCAATTTTGACATCCTTTCTTTTTAGTTCGTCAAAGTTATGTAGTGTTGCTCTTGAAACAGTAACTCCCCCAACGGGAACTGGTTCTAAGATTGCCACAGGGGTTAACGTACCTGTTCTCCCAACCTGAATAGCAATATCCTTAAGTCTTGTGGTAGCTTGTTTTGCGGCAAATTTATAGGCAATTGCCCACCGCGGATGTTTTATTGTTTCCCCAAGTTCTTTCTGTTTTGCCAATGAGTTTACTTTGATTACTGCGCCATCGATTTCATAATCAATCGTCTCACGTTTTTTTTCAAGTTCCACACAATATTTGATAGCTTCCTCCATGTTCTCTACTTTTTTTACCAATGGATTAACGCGGAAACCTGCCTCTTGTAAAGCTTTTATAGCTTTTTCATGGGTTAGAAATTCTTTGTCAGAGAACGATATAGAATAGACAAAAATATTCAATGGTCGTGATGCTACGATTTTAGGATCAAGCTGTCTTAAAGAACCGGCGGCAGCATTACGAGGATTTGCAAAAACAGCTTCTCTTTTCTCAGCTTGCATCCTGTTATATTTTTTAAAGCCTTCCAAGGGAAAATAAACTTCACCACGTACCTCTACATTTTTTAAGGTTATCCCTCTTAACTTAAGAGGTATACTAAGGATGGTTTTGAGATTGGAGGTTATATCATCTCCTCCCACACCATCGCCTCTTGTTAACCCTCTCACTAAAATGCTATTCTCGTAAAGAAGGGCAACGCCTGTACCATCAATTTTTGGTTCAACAACATACTGAACATCTCCAACATTCTTTTTGACCCGTTCATCAAACTCCCGTAACTCATCATATGTGTATGTGTTATCAAGAGAGAGCATTGCCTTCTTATGTTCAACTGTAGTAAAACCTTCCAGGGGCTCTCCGCCAACTCGTTGAGTTGGAGAGTCAGGAGTTACTAAATCAGGAAACTTGTCTTCTAAAGATTCGAGTTCTTTTAATAATTGATCAAATTCGTAATCGGAAATAACAGGATTGTTTTCCACGTAATACTTGTAATTATGATAATTTATCTCATCACGAAGTTTTTTTATTCTTTTTTTTGCATCCTTTTTATTCATTATTCCACACTGAATATCTCTTCAATTTCTTTCAAACGATACGTGTTAAGTATATCACTTTTTTCCAGCCCTCCTCTTCGGGCAGTTGCAACTCCAAAATACATAAAGGACAAATTCACAAAACTATGTGAGTCAGTACCAAGAACAACTTTTACACCTTTCTCTTTAGCAACCTTTGAATGTATATCATTTAGATCAAGACGATCAGGAAATGCATTAATCTCTAAAAATGTACCTGTATTTCTAGCTGTATCAATAATCTGTTCTATGTCAACCTCATACGGACCTCTTCTACCAATCAAACGACCGGTAGGATGAGCAAGGAAATGTACATACTTATTTTCCATCCCTCTAGTAATTCTCTTGGTCATCTCCTCCCTGCCCATTTTGAAAGCAGAATGAATACCAATGGATACAATATCAAACTTTTTTAGAATCCTGTCGCTGTAATCTAAAGATCCGTCAGATTTTATATCACATTCAGTACCACAGAAAATTCTAAAATTTGAAATCTTTTTGTTTAATTTTCTAATCTCATCAATCTTTTTATCAACTTTTTCTTCCGGTAATCCGTTTGCGATTTTCAGAGATTGGGAATGATCAGTAATACAAACAAACGAATACCCCATATTTTTAGCAACTTTTGCGATATCTTCAATTGAGTCGTTACCATCACTCCAGGAAGAGTGGATATGAAAGTCCCCCCTAACATCGTCGTATTTGACTAGCTTGGGTAAACTGCCCTTTTTAGCTAACTCCATCTCACCTTTGTTTTCTCTTAACTCAGGCTCAATATAAGAAAGTCCTAGCATTGTATATATCTCCTCCTCAGCCTCACCTGCAACATACTTTTCGGTTTCTTTATCAAAAAGACCGTACTCGTTAAGCTTATATCCTTTCTTTATTGCTAAACTGCGCATTTTCACATTATGCTCTTTAGAGCCAGTGAAATATTGAAGTGCTGAACCATAACTTTTGTTTGAAACAACACGAAGATCAACCTGAAGGTTGTCATGCAATAATACGCTTGTTTTTGTAATCCCTTTTAACAACACACGTTGAACATCATCGTACTTTACAAAATAATCCATAACGTCATCTGGATATTTCGATGATGCGAGGATATCAATATCACCGATTGTTTCTTTCATCCTGCGAAGACTCCCAGCAATACTTATTTTATTTATTTTGTCACATTCTTTCAAGTAATCCAAATAATTATTTCCATCACTATATGCAACATTCAATAGTGCTCGTCCACTCGTCTTTTCCAGAAGTTGTATACCACGTAAAATATTCCTTTCCGTTATTTCACCAAAACCATCAAGGTCTCTTAATTTTCCGTCAATACATGCTTTTCTAAGTTCTTTAATTGTTGAAATACTAAAATTCTCATATAAAGCAGAAACTTTTTTAGGACCAAGTCCAGGTATATCCAATAAAGCCAGCAATCCCTCTGGAATTTCCTTTTTTAGTTTTTCAAAATATTCTAATCTACCTATATCAACTAACTCTTTTATCTTCTTAGCCAGAGCCTCTCCAACCCCAGGAATAGATTGAAGTCGATCCTCATTTGAAATAGCCTCAATATCTTCATCCAATGCTTCTATCGTCTGAGCAGCTATCCTATATGCCCTTGTTTTAAAGAATATCTCACCCTTCAAATCCAATAAATCTGCAATCTTGTACAAAATCTCTGCAACAAACTGGTTTTTCATGATGCCTCTCTCTCTATTTTTCCAAATAAATGATTATCTCTACTTCGCTACCATCTTTTAGATGCAGTTTTTCTCGCAAATAATGCGGAGAAATAAACTCAAGGATGTTCGAGTAATGACTTCGCTTTGGCAGAACAATTGCTCCCTTGCGGTTATTTATCGTTGCACTGAGACATAGTACGCTACCAAAAGTACGGTTTTTGGTTTTGAATTCATCGATAACAATTCCACCATAGTTTTTTAAAAGTCTTAGCTTATTTCTTTCAACAAATTCGATCTCAACATTCAATGTTCCAGGATAAGGAACAAAACCAAGTTTCTTTTTAAATTGATCAACATAGCCTCTCTGTTCAGTATAGTATTTTCCTTCACCCATTCCTGAGACAACTTTTCCTTTAAAGACAACTTTGTTTGATAAATCAAAAATCTGATTATATTGAGAGTGTTCTTCTTTTAAAGCTTCTGTCCCCAAACTCGTTATTTGTATGAGTTGTTTTTTAATCCCTAACTCGCGGGTAATCATTTGTACGTTATCCAGCTCCAGAAGATATCTAGAAGCAGTTTGCTGACTTGTCTCCAATTGTTTTGCCAATTCATGAGACGAAATTTCTATTCTATTTCTAATTGCACCAAGCAGTGCAAGCTCTTTTAGAGTTTGTAAGAGATACGGTTTCATATACTACTTTTCCCCTCCATTATTTTCCAATGCTTTCGACAAGTTTCTCTCCCTTTTTGGTAAAGACATAGTTATTGTCCTGCTTTTCTATTATCTCGTTTTTAATAAAATCATCTACGACTCTTTGGGCCACTGTCTGAATAATACGATGTTTTTTTGCAATTCTTTGTATATTTGTTTCTCCTGCTGCAAATTCATCAAAAATAGCTCTCCTGTACTTATTTGAAAGTATAAACCCTTCATTCATAGTCATACCAATATCTTAATTTACAGGCATCACATAAAGCTTTTCACTTTTATGTTCGCGAAAATTCCAATAATACTCAATGCAGAACAACTGCTTGATCATGCTATCAAAAAAACAAAGAAGATACAGATATATGATAGAGATGCACGCTTCAAGATAAAAAAGACAACTATAGCACGTATAGATTCATTTGCAACAGTTATTATTTCTACACTAGAAAGATATGTAAAAGAATTCCCTTCGATTGAGCAACTCCCCTCATTTTACCAGGATATAATTGACATTAAAATAGATACGGACAAACTTAAAAAATCACTCGGTGCAGTTGATTGGGCGAGAAAAACATGTGCAATGATCTATTCAAAACAGGGAAGAGCATTGAAAAAAACAGGAAATATAGACTTTCTAAAACAAAAACAAAAGGAGATCTATGGTAGAATCTCTTCTGTTTTGAAACAAATCGATGAATATTTGATGTTTCTTGCAACTGCACAAAATATAATGAAAAATTTTCCTGATATTCAAGATGTTCCTACCGTTGTGATTGCTGGTTATCCAAACGTAGGCAAATCCTCTCTACTTAGACTCCTATCTTCTGCAAAACCAAAGATAGCTCAATACCCTTTTACAACTAAACAGATTCACGTGGGACATATTGAAAGAAAAGAAAAATATATCAAAAAACAGTATCAAATAATTGATACACCTGGATTATTGGACAGATCGTTATCTAAGAGAAACAATATAGAAAAACAAGCTATCGCGGCGCTTACTCATCTTGCCGATCTTATTGTCTTTATCTCGGATCCTTCAGAGACATGTGGATATTCATTAAAAGATCAATTGAATATACTGTCCCAGATAAAAGAAATTTTTAGTGATGTGCCTTTCATAGCCGTTGAAAACAAGGTTGATCTTAAAAAAACAAATTCTTCTAATTTGAAGATATCTTGTACAATTAAAGAAGGTATTGATGAAGTGGTGAAAGAGATTTTTAAGATATTAGATAAAGTTTAATTAAACATCACTTTCTGCCTATATGAGTACTTATCTATCGGCGAAAAATAAACCAAAAATAACTATTTTATCTTCTATTCTTTATTGATTCTATCATTTCTTTTCCAAACGGAGTTATCCCATATAAACGAATATTTTTACCTCCGCTCTTCTCTTCAACCACATTGAGACTAATAAGCGATTCATCCTCCTTATATCTAAAGTTCATTCCTCTTAAAGCACCTATTACATTAGAAGATGTGGCTCCAACATTATATGCTATTTCAGAAGTATAGCTATAACTAGGACTGATATCAAAAAGATATTCAGCTACTTTTTTTCTAATATTGCTTCTCCTTAGAGCTCTTACTACGAGAGGTCTTTTGATATCGAGAGAATAATCTAAATTGTCGTCTTCTGGCATCCCATCCACTTACCTTAAAAACGAATACAGCATCCTTTTAATAAAGTATTCTCTAACGGATATTTATCTACACATACGTGTGTACAATTACGTGTATAGATACTTGCATAATCGATAATACGAATAACCATCTGCGCGTTTACGTACAGATTCAGTTACATATATTTCTACTAATGTTAATCTTTGTATACATAAAAACTAGAAAAAAGTATTAAAACGCTGGAAAATGCGGGCGCCGGGATTTGAACCCGAGTTATAAGCTTGGCAAGCTTAAGTGATACCAGGCTACACCACACCCGCATCGTAAAATTAAAAACCAAGAAGCAATAATCCCTTAAAAAGTATTACGATTAGTATGTATCTCTAATCTTTATTTGTTATCATTTATTTTTAACAATTTTATAAAAATTATCTAGAAAAATATTTAAATGATATATATGTTATAATAAGTATATAATATGAAAAAAGCTACTGCACTACTAATCATTTTTCTACTTTTAAACACCTCAATAGTAGCTATAGGTGGAGAATCGTCCTCTCCAAACAAATCAATTCTAGAAAAACAAATCGATAGATTACATTCGCTATCAATAACCAAACATAACAACAAAATTCAAAATTATAAAGAAAGATTGAATAACCGTTTTCAAAGCAAAGTAAATAATATAGTAGGTGACAATATTTTTTCACCTGAAGATATTGAGCTTAAAGACGATGCATTCCACGGAGCAGATACCCTGCATTTTACAGAATGGTGGTATTTTGATGCGGTATTTGATAATGGTTATACTGCACAGGTAGGTATAAGAGTTTTAGGTGTTATTAACCAGGGTATAGTTTCTGCAAGGCTTGACATATATAAAGAGGGAGAATTAGAATCACATGAGCTAAAAAAATATCTTATCTGGGATTTCTACGCATCTAAGGATGTACCTCTTATAGAACTAAAGGATAAACAAGTGATGGATTGCCATATCAATGAAACCACAGGAGATTGGGTATATAACCTTTCTTTGGAGCTTGATAAATCATCTGTTGAGTTGTGTTTTGTTGGGCGTACAAAAGGCTGGAAAGGAAGTACACCGGGAGGCAAATGGGCAGTCATATTACCTAGAGCAGACGTAAGTGGTACAATTAAGTTAAAAAACGAAGAAATCAACGTTAGTGGTGTTGGGTATCATGATCATAACTGGGAAATAACAATATTTACTGGTATAAATTTTGGATGGTTTTGGGGAAAAGTGAATTCCAATAGCTATACGATGATATGGTCTAAAATAATGACAACAAGATTTTGGGGCCAGCCATTACTTGTAATAAACAAGAAAAACAATGGTTATATGAATATCGAATCAGGAGATATCCAGTTTATCGCTAAGGATATTCGCATAGAAAAAGGAATGCTTGTACCTTACTCATTTGATCTTAAAGTGCAGAAAGAGGATGTTTATCTCAAAGTTGACATAGAGGTTATAGATACACATCACGAAAGATGGGTTGGCATTATAAATTACTGGAGATATCATATAAAATGCACTGGTTCAATAACTATTGACTCTCAAACAGAGATTATCGACGATATACAATTAGCAGAATATATTAGATTTAGAAGATAAATATTCGGAATTTTATTATTTTAATTATCGATACATTCTTTTTAGTGGTTTACTCAGATGTCTTCTAGCGCACACTGGCACTTCATAAAAACCAGTATGAATTATTCGTTTCTTTTTACGTACAATTGGTTTATCACTTTTAGTGCCACATATTTTACATTTATACCCCTGATCCATGCCCTTTGATTTCATATGCTTACCGCAATTTGGACAAACAGGATTTTCTAACTTTTCAAAAATTGTTGTGAGATGTTCAACATTAATCTTTTCAATGTTTAATGTTAAAGGTTGCTCACTAATACTCCCATATACTTCCACAACATCCCCTATATAAAGGTTTCTTATAACGTTTCTAAATTCTTTTGTTGGTTCATAGGCAGCACAATCAATTGTTCCAGTAGTGTCTTTAATTTTCATAATTACATGACCTCCCTCTAATGTGTAAGGATTTTGAACAACTAAACCTCTTAATATAACTGATTGATAAGATTGAATATCTGCAATATTTTTTTTCTGAAGATGATCATCGGTTCCTTGATTAGTTTCAAAAATCAACCAGCTGTCAACTAGTTCTGATTCAACTATTGAATAAGCTTTCATCAAATCTTTTACATCATCTCCTCTAATTCCATATAGAATAGGACAGGGAGAATTTGGTACTAACCTGTTGTGTTTGTTTTCGTAATCGAAATTGTCAAAGGTAGTTTTACAAGATGTATCCATCTTTTTAACAGAATATGAATCCACATCTCGTTTAGTTCCCCATCTTCTTTGTTGCCTATATGAGATAAGTTCATATGTTCTATCCAACAAAGGTGACCAGGCAATAGCAGATGTTGCACCAATAAGGCCCCTGCTATTTTTGTATCCTTCAAAATCTGCTCCTATTGAGCTCAAGAACGACTTTATTTCTGCAATAGTAACAATCTGAGTAACTGATTTTTTATACGTTTCCCCATTTGGCTGATCTTTTAGGATAACAAAACCAGGGTTTGTATTTTCGTCTTCTATTCTTGCGTTTTTTTCTACAATTTCTTTAACTATATTTTTTATTTTTTTATTGTCTGATTTCTCAAGATCACGTGTTAATTTAAGAGAAGATACAATGTCTTTACCATTAATCTCTCCAATCTTTATCTTTTTTTTACCTTCTTTTCCCACTTGTATCGAAATTGCACCATTCCCTCTTGTTTTCCAAGGTATATTGGGATTTAATCTTACAAGACGGGGATATCCAATAATATCATATTTTTCCAATAATTTTTTAATTACAGTTCTTGCGACATAGGTTGTGCATCCACCATTTATTGAATCAGTGTCATCAATACCTATCCAGATTATTTCACCAAAAACATTATTATATAAGATATACTTTAAGTTTCATCTACAATGGAAAGAAATGAGCTACTAGGAAGCATCAGAGATGTCCTAATCAATGCAGGATTCTATGTCTCAGATTTACATTCTATTCGCCTAACTGGTTTTGACATAGTTGCAAGAAGAGATGACTCACTGCTTATAATCAAAGTTTTGACCAATGTTGATTCCTTATCAGAGGATGTTGCAAATGAATTAAAGACATTATCTTCACTTCTGAAAGGATGCCCATTGCTAATCGGCGAAAAGAACGGATCTGGCATTCTCGAAGACGATGTTGCATATTACAGATTTGGCATACAAGCCATTACATTAGACACGCTCAAAAACCATTTACTTGAAGGAATACCTATAAAAATATATGCAGCACCTGGCGGACTTTATGTACATCTTGATGAAGAAAAACTTCGAAAAATTAGAGAAGAAAAAAACATTTCTTTGGGAGCATTTGCAAGATATGTTAACGTATCTCGAAGGACAGTACGTATGTATGAAGAAGGCATGAATTCCAGAATCGAAGTTGCCAATAGAATAGAAGAACTTTTAGAAAGCTCCATTACTATTCCTATAAATCTTTTTAAAAATCCATTTATTGACAATAAAATCACCCCTACTTATCACAGTGAAACAGAAAATATTGAAGCTTTTCAAAGAGAAATATTTTCCCTACTCCAAAATGTTGGCTATAAAATAATTCCAATGGACAGATGTCCATTTGAAGCTTTAAGTAAGGATAAAGAAAAAATACTATTAACATGTGTACACAAATATAATAAAAAATTACTCAAGAAGGCTCAAGTTGTAAGTAGCATATCTAAAATAACTGAGAAACACGCTGTTGTTTTTACAGATAAAAATGTCAATAAAAGAAATGTAGAAGGTACTCCGATTATCATAAAGAAGGAATTAAAAAGGGTAAAAGATCCGGAAGAAGTTTATGAGTTGATTATTAAGAGGATTTAACCTAATTTAATAGCTACCCAGTTAACCAAACTTTTATAAATAAGGTTATTATTCCCGAGAACTACACTATCCTATGGAGTAATTAAGCCATAGCTTATTGTTGATTCAAATGATAGACAAGAAGGTAGTCGAATTAGTTCAGAAGGCTTTGGATGAATCCAAAAAGCTGGATCGGAAATTCAAGCAAAATATTGACTTAGTCATTAATTTAAAAAATGTTGATCTCGAAGATGCTAAAAATAGGATAGATGAAGAAATCATTCTTCCACGTGGAAGAGGAAAAGAATCAAAAATAGCGATTTTTGCAAGTGGTGAGCTTGCACTAAAAGCAAAGGGAAAAGTGGATCTTATTATCAAACCTGAAGAAATTGAAGATCTAGCCAAGGATAAAAAGAAGTTTAAAAAGATAACAGATGAACATGATTTTTTTATTGCAGAAGCACCACTTATGCCCACAATCGGTAAAACATTAGGTGTTGTCCTAGGTCCAAGAGGAAAAATGCCAAGACCAATACCTCCTCATATTAACGTTACAGGTATTGTAAAAAATCTGAGACAAACGATAAGGTTACGATCTAAGGCAAATAAAACATTTCATGCTATCGCAGGTAAAGAAGAAATGGGTAAAGAGCAAATCGCAGAAAATATTGATACGATTATAAAACGATTGGAATCAAAATTAGAACGAGGACGAATGAATATCAGATCAATTCATGTCAAGACAACGATGGGACCTTCGGTGCGAATAATTTAAGGTGTAATGATATGGCTCATGTTGCAAAATGGAAGGTTAACGAAGTAGAACAGATTACCAATCTTTTGTTAAATAAAAAAATAGTTGGAATAGCAAAAATCGGAGGTATACCAGCCCCACAGCTTCAAAAAATGAGAGAGAACATTCGTGACAAGGCCCAAATTCGTTGTGTAAAAAATTCTCTGATATTAAGAGCTTTAGATGAAGCAGAAAAAAAAGTTAAGGGAATAAATGGATTGAAAAACGAAATCAAAGGCCAAGCTGCAATAATATCTACAGATTTGAATCCTTTTAAACTCTTTAAAGAGATAAAAACAACGAGAACAATGGCACCTGCAAAAGGAGGGGAAACTGCAACACATGATATAGAAGTAAAAACAGGAGATACTCCTTTCAAGCCGGGACCGGTTGTCGGAGAACTACAAAAAACGGGCATTCCAGCAGCCATTCAAGAAGGTAAGGTTGTCATTAAGAAAGATAAAGTAATTGTACCTGCTGGAGAAAAAATACCTGTAGATGTCGCACAAATGCTCACAAGACTTGAAATATTTCCAATTGAGATCGGCATGAATCTTAATGCAGTCTTTGCGGATGGGACCATTTACAAACCAGATGTTTTAGATATTGATATGGATAAATTTATAATACAATTACGACAAGCATCATCAAATGCATTTGACCTCGCCATAGAAGTTGCTTGGCCCAACAAATCAACAATTAAACAGTTATTGCTAAGAGCACATAGCAATGCCCATACGCTTGCTTTGGAGAAAAATATCTACACAAAAGACACAATAAAACAATTGCTGTCAAAGGCCAATGTATCTATGCTTTCAATAGCATCGCATGCGAAAGATGCATTAGATGATGATTTAAAGAAAAAATTAACATAGGAGGAAAAAAAATGGAGTATGTATATAGCGCAATGCTTCTTCATTCCGCAGGCCAAAAGATAACTGAAGAGAATGTAAAAAAAGTTCTCACTGCCGCTGGTGCAAAGCCCGATAGTGCAAGAATTAAAGCATTGGTAGCGTCTCTTGACGGTGTAAATATCGATGAGGCGATCAAAACAGCCGCAGTTCCAGTAATTGCAGCCGAAGCACCTACACAAGCTGCTAAAGAACCTGCCGAAGAGAAAAAAGAAGAGAAAAAGAAGAAAGAAGAAAAGAAAGAAGAAGTCTCTGAAGAAGAGGCTGCAGCTGGACTTAGCGCATTATTCGACTAAATGTAAAGGATTGTTATCTCTAAAAACAACCTTCTTCTTAGTTTTACATTATAGGAATTATGTTGATAAAAAAGGGAGCTGCAATTAGAAGTGGGGGACGGGATGCATTGGATAGGAGGAATGTAACTTTAGTGGAAAGCAGATTCCTAAAGCAGCCTCCCCAACTTCTTTGCTGTGTCCCCCATTTTCAAATATCTTTTTTAAATAAATAGTTTTCTCTTACATTTTACATACCGTCGGAATTTAAAAATAACTGGAGTAACAGAACCTATTAATTTTTAGTAAGAAAATTATGTTAATTCTGTTTTAAACAGTTAATAACTTAGCTATAACCACCAATCATGAGACTTGGATCGCCTAATAGTAAGAATTCTTCAATTGTGAAATAATCTTCCCAAACGTTATTTATGTAATCATTTTGTGCATAGGTCAGCATTTCTCCTGCTGTTACTCCCTCTTCATATGCCTTGAAGAATTGAACATTTAAATATCCTGCTCCAGCATAAACTCCATCATTGTCTACCCATGTATAGGCAGTTCGAGTAGCACCTATCGTTGCTATTGCACCTCCGTTTTCTTTCTTTAGAAACCACCAAGCAAAACAAGGATAGAAAACCGAAGGGTCATCTTCTATTTTTGTAAAGATGAGCAGGAATTTTACAAAATTAGGAAAGTACTCTTCTAGATCGGCAATGGTAAAATCGAGTTTTGTGGTAAGGCAAGCGTCAAAGAAAACAACAGGTAGCTTGTGGTTGTTTTTTAGGCCCATTATAAATGGCGAATAATAAATAATCATCCTCTTTTTTGAGATAGCATTTGGACGATAGGTGCCCCACCCATGCTCAAATCCATGACCTGAATAGCTAACAAAACCTGCACCTTTTGTAATTGCTATGTTAAAGGTAATAGCGTTTAAATTACGTTTAGATGCCCATAATTTAACATGTGTAAAGTCAGGTAGTTGTTCTGCAACTTTTTTATTTGTTATTTCTCCCTCAAAAACAAATGGTGGCGCTCCATTAGCTACAGGGAACGTATCTCCGCCAGCAAGTATTATTTTTTTGAACCAGATTTGATCATAGGTTTCTTTTTCATAATTTATTATTTTGTTGACAACAATATCTAACTCGTTTTCATTAGTACAAGATATACGACCAATGTGTACATCAGCATATAAATCAACACCGTCGATATTGATCATTTGAGGTGGAAATCCGCCCTCAAAAGATACCTCACCAAAAAGGTTATTCTCGTTTGTATCCCAGCTACAGAAACTACCGTTTTCATCATATATATCAGCATAATAGAGATCCGAGAGGATGTCAGGCTCCCACATTGAAGCATAGGTCGTTCTTATGGGTAGTTTTTTAATGTCCCCTACTAAGAGTACGTAGTGAGTGTCCCATTCTTCAACAGCATATTTAACAAAATATTTTATTTTTTCAGCCTCATCCCTTCCAGGAAAGTTTGCATAGATGTCTTCCAATATCACAAGGTTTGTCTCTAAACTATAACTATTCTTATGGTGAATTAAGGGTTCAAGGTTATCGGAAAATTCAAAGGGAGCTATGATAACAAGATCGTACATATCAGAAATTGTTATTAATTCTTGTTCTTCATACTTAATGCTTACCTCAACTTGCCTAATATATTGAATGGAATTTTCTAAAGGAATATATCTAGCAGGATAAATGTGTAATGAAAGAAATAGTACATGATCATTATTCTTATTAAGACCAGCTCCAGTAGTATATCTACACCACTCACCGGGGTATGGTTCAGAACTGGTATACACATCTTGATTAAACGTTGTCGCCGTGGTGACTATTGTATCATCTGTTTTTTGTTTAGATGGCACTGGTTTAACTTGTTTTTCAACGTACATAGTTTTTACTTTTGAAGGCGTAACTTTTACATCTGTTACTTTTGTTCCGAGTGGAAATTCTAATGTTTTTGAAAAAACCGGCATCATTGGTGCTTCATCATAAGTCATAAAAGAATTTATCTCTTTAACGTATAATTCTATAAATTCCACATTATCTATAATCACTGGCTCCGAGAAATCTTGAATAAATTCTATGGTTTCTGATTTAGAAGCAAAAACACCCTTATTTAATGTACTAGTAACACCTGGAGCAATTCCCATTCCAATAAACAGTATAATTATTCCTATAGCAAATTTTCTTTTATCCATGTTTTTTATCCCCTAAGATTAGTTATTGTCAATCATTATTAATTAATTATTACATAGGTAAACTTATTATTTAAGATTTTTTATATATTGAGGTTTGACACTATTTTCTTTTTTTCAATAGATACTTAGTGTCTTTACCAAGATCTAAGAAATAATCTGCCACCTCATTTAACTTATGAGAAGTTGTTTTTCCAAAAGCTACTACCTCGGCTCTACAGCCCAGGCTTTTTGCATGTTCCAACAAATCAGAGAAGTCTCCATCTCCACTTACCAGTACGATCGTATCGAGTTTTGGCGCTAGCCTCATTACATCCATAGCAATTCCCACATCCCAATCTCCTTTTTTGGCCCCTCCATAGAATATCTGAAGTTCCTTTGATTTTACTTCAAAGCCCATATCTGCTAATGCATCATAGAATGTGTTTTCATCCTTCACATCTGCTTTTATAACATAAGCAATGGCTCTAATGAGTTTTCTGCTGTCAATAGCTTCTTTTAAAATTGTCTTGAAATTTACTTTACATTTGTATAAGTGTTTTGCAGAATAATACATGTTTTGTACGTCAACAAACACGCCAATTCTTTGATTTATGTGTCTTGATTTTGTCATATATTTATTTCGTAACGTCTATTATCTATAAAAAACAATAGCTATGAATTATTAAAAAATTATAGCTTTATCAGAGATAGAATTTAAATATTAAAAGCTATATACTGCCTCACTTCTATCTAAACAGGTGAATCATGGGTAAAGGAATAAATGCAGCAAGAAAACTTAAAAAAAGCAGAAAAAAGCAATCATGGAGTGATAGACATTACAAGAGAAGAGTCTTACATTTAAAAGAGAAATCAGATCCTCTTGGTGGAGTTGCTCAAGCAAAAGGTATTGTTATTGAAAAAGTGGGCATAGAGGCAAAACAACCTAATTCTGCCATTAGAAAATGTGTTAAAATACAACTTATAAGAAATGGTAGACAAATTACTGCATTTACTCCCGGAGATAATGCAATTGGTTTTATTGATGAGCACGATGAAGTTGTTGTAGAAGGAATTGGTGGCAGAATGGGAAGAAGTTACGGGGATATTCCTGGTGTCCGCTTTAAAGTAATAAAGGTTAATGATGTATGCTTACAAGAACTTGTTAGAGGAAAGGTTGAGAAACCAATGAGACGATAAACATGAGCGATAAAAAAGACGTAAAGGAAAACACAGAATTTTTTCCAATATTGGGAAAGTACGATGCAAGTACTGTTAAAATTGAAGACAGAGGATTAGAAAAATATATAAAAATAGATACCAAGGATTTATTCCTTGGAGCTCCACATGCAAATAGATTATTTGGTAAGTCCAAGGTCCCCATTATTGAAAGATTAATTAACAATTTAATGAGGACAGAAATGTACACGGGTAAAAAAACAAAATCCTACAAAGTAGTAAAGACGACATTTGGAATAATTGAAAAAAGGACAAAGGGGAATCCTATACAGGTTTTTGTAGACGCGCTTCAAAATGCGGCACCAAAAGAAGAGACAACAAGACTACGTTTTGGAGGCATTTCAGTTCCAAAAGCAGTTGACATTGCACCACAGAGGCGTTTGGATACCGCAATACGAAACATTTGCCTAGGGGCTCTTAATGCAAGCCATAAGAATAAAAAAAACATTGAATCATGTCTTGCTGACGAAATAATAAAAGCAAGCAAAAACGATCCCGCTTCTTTTTCGATAGCAAAGAAAAATGATGTGGAACGTATTGCTCGATCAGCCAGATAAAATTTTAGAATTTTATAGGGGCAACTATTATGGGAAGAAAAGAAGATAATATTGCAAAAGCAAAGAATCTGATGAATAAATTAGATTATATCCGTAACATTGGTATAGCTGCACATATTGATCATGGAAAAACAACACTTTCGGATAACTTGCTTGCGGGTTGCGGAATGATGAGTGAGGAACTTGCAGGTAAACAGCTGGTTCTTGATTATGACGAACAGGAACAAGCTAGAGGTATTACAATTAATACTGCATCTGCTTCCATGGTACACAATTTTGAAGATAACGAATATCTTGTTAATCTTTTAGATACACCAGGTCACGTTGATTTCGGTGGCGACGTAACACGTGCTATGCGAGCAGTTGATGGATGTATAGTTGTGGTATGTGCTGTAGAAGGGGCAATGCCACAAACAGAAACTGTCATTAGGCAGGCGATACGTGAGAATGTTAAACCAATTTTATTTATCAACAAGGTTGACAGATTGATTAATGAACTTCGAGTAACGCCAGAAGAAATGCAACAACGTTTCGTCAAGATAATAAATAGATTTAATGAACTTCTTAAAAAACTAGTGCCAGAAGAGTTCAAAGGTAAATGGATTGTAAAGGTAGAAGATGGCAGTGTAGCATTTGGTTCTGCGTACTATAACTGGGCAATTTCAGCACCATATATGACGAAGACAGGGCTGAGCTTTAAAGACATTTATGATTATTGTGATAAAGACGATCAAAAAACACTTGCAAAGAAAACACCAATCCATGAAGTTATACTCGATATGGTCATTGATCATCTTCCTTCTCCAAAAGAAGCACAGAATTATAGGATACCTATCATATGGAGAGGTGAGCAAGATAGCAATCTGGGCAAAAGCATGATTGATTGCAAGGAGAATGGGCCGTTAGCGGTAATGATTACAAAAATAATTTTAGATCCCCACGCAGGGGAAGTAGCAGTAGGGCGAGTATATAGTGGAAAGGTAACACGAGGACAAGAAGTTTACGTAGCTGGAATGCCTAACATAAATCGTATACAACAAGTCAACGTTATGGTTGGAAGCGATAGGATACCTGTTGAGTATGTAAGTGCAGGAAATGTTGTTGCTGCTACAGGGATAAAAGATGCGATTGCTGGAAGTACTATTTCGGACGCCCCTGAAACAGAACCTTTTGAACGGATTGTTCATATTTCAGAGCCTGTGGTCACTGGTGCAGTTGAGGCTAAAAACACGAAAGATCTTCCAAAACTTGTTGAAGTTTTGAAATTGGTCTCTAAAGCAGATCCAAGTATACAAGTTCAAATCAATCAGGAAACCGGTGAAAACCTGATGTCTGGAATGGGAGAACTCCACCTTGAAATCACTGAATATAGGATAAAAAATGATTATGGAGTTGACATTGTATCCTCAGAGCCCATTGTTGTATACAGAGAAACAGTTAGCAAAAAAAGTTCGAAAAAGTTCGAAGGAAAATCACCAAACAAACATAATCGATTCTACATAGAAGTTGAACCACTTCCTGGCAATATTGTAAAAGCCATTTATAACAATGAAATACCACAGAATGTAAAAAAGTATAAAAAAGAAGTTGCAAAAATACTCCAGGATCTTGGAATGGATAAAGTTGCTGCAAAGGGAGCCTTTGGTATGCAGGGTATGAATATCATAACAGATGTAACCAAAGGTATTCAGCATCTTTTTGAAACTAGAGAACTCATCAAAGAAGCATTTGTAGAAGTAATGAAAAGTGGGCCAACTGCCTCTGAACCTTGTCAAGGAATATTGATAAAATTGGTCGACGCAAAGCTTCACGAGGATGCAATTCATAGAGGGCCGGCGCAAGTTATTCCAGCTGTAAGAAACGCCATCTACGGCTCGATAACAATTTCTCAGCCAACAATACTTGAACCATTTCAGAAAGTTTTTATTAGCACACCGCAAGAACTCATGGGTGATGCATCAAGAGAGCTAAATCAGAGAAGAGCAGAAGTAAAAGATATGAAGACAGAAGAAGACAGTGTAAACATCGAGGCAAAAGCACCAGTTGCAGAAATGTTTGGATTTGCTTCCGCGATACGATCTGCAACAGGTGGACGCGTTTTATGGAACACTGAAAACATGGGATTTGAACCTATGCCAAGACAACTTCAAGGAGAGGCAATAAAACAGATAAGAGAGAGAAAAGGTTTGAAACCAGAGCCTTATCCACCAGAATATTACATGGATTAAACTCAATAAAAATTTAAAAATCATTATATAGGAAACCTAGTTACTCTCCTAGGTGGCAACGATGAAGAGAGGAAACATCCCAATTAATCAGAATTTTGAACTAGAATATCGATATTATGATAAAGATGTTAACTACAAGTATTTCAACAGAAAATTTGAGATCTATCTTTTGGAAAAGAAAGGTTTGAAGAAAAATTACATTTTACACATGGATAACTGTGACATAAGTCCTGGAAAATGGTCTCCACATGTTCATAAAGTACCAAATGTGAACAAGAAATTGTATTTTGGAGTTTCAACTCTCAATTGGAACGATATAAAAAATAATTTTTTAGATTGTATAATAGGAGAAATTGGAGAAAAACATAAAGAAGGTGCAAAAAAAGCTGTTGGGAAACTCCTTTCTCCAAAACTGTAAAAGGTAGAGTGTTTTAAGTGTGACTTTTCAGATATTTCTATTTTTGGTTATTACTCTGCAAGTCTATATTTACCATGAATCGGCTCATAAATTTGTCCATTGCGATTTAATCTGTCTAAAGCACTTTCCACTTTACTAGATTCTATGCCTTGTATCTCTGCTTCACTAACTATATCACTTCTAGCTGCATTGCCATCACTTGATTCATCACAAATTCTTTTTATGACATCTATTATCACACGCATGCGCTCGTGTTGGCTATGGCTTATCCCAGTTGCAATAATATCTATATCAAATTTACCAGTCTCCCGATCCATACCCACTCTTCTAAGATACTGATCGATAATAGAAATTGCTCTTTTCGCATCTTCGACAGTAACCTCCTCACTTAACCTTACACGTGCACTTGCCTCTGCTAATCGGACGAAAGCTTCTAACTGCCGTGGAGTGAAAGGTACAGAATCTTCTGAGGAGCTTCTGAAATCCACGTAATAGTTTTTCAACACTTCTGATGCATCATCGTTCATAACTGGGAAAACGTTTCTCTTTGCATATGCCACGTATTTACGGATGAATTCAGGAGTGAATATTGGCATAACGTTTTCCATTAAACCATCTTGTTCTTCTTTGGTGTGTTCTGACTTCCTTGACCTCAATATATTCTCACTGACTTCTCCTGCTTTATGAGTACGTAGAATATGTGCTGCAAGAGCGGTATCAGTTTCTCTATTTGGTTTGTCAAGAATGGAAAAAATAAGATCAAAACGTGAAAGCAATGCAGGTGGCATATTAATCTGTTCGTGCATAGGGATGAATTCGTCAAACCGACCAAGTTTTGGATTTGCAGCAGCAAGCAGTGCACACCGTGCTTTTAATGTTGCATTTATACCCGCTTTTGCAACAGAAATCTCCTGCTGCTCCATTGCCTGATGCATTGAACTTCTGTCAGTCTCCTCCATCTTATCTATTTCATCAATACATGCAATGCCCATATCAGCTAAAACTAGTGCTCCTGCTTCCAATGTCCATTGCCCTTCACCAAATTCATCCCTCACTGCCGCAGCTGTAAGACCTGCCGCTGACGATGCTTTCCCAGAAGCATATATACTCCTTGGGGCTAGCTTAGACATATATGAAAGCATCTGTGATTTTGCAGTGCCAGGATCACCAACAAGTAATATATGGATGTCTCCTCTAATATAGGTACCATCTGGCATTTTCTTTGATAAACCACTAAATAATACTAAGACCAATGCCTCTTTTTCTATGTTCATACCATAGATAGTTGGGGCTATACTCTGTCTCATTTTGTTATAAATATCAGGATCTTTACTTATTTTTATAATCTCTTCTTCATCTTCTGGTGTAACCTCTACTTCTTCGAATGCAAGCTCTTGTCGTTCAGTACTATAAGCATCCACGACTTTATTAAACGACGTCAGTCGAAGAGGTCCTCTTCGTCTCTGCTGAGAATGAAGAATGCCATTAACAATGACTCTATCCCCAGGCGCAAGCATTCCAACAAGATCATCCTCAATATAAGCACTTATTCTTTCTGGTTGAGCACCACCTCTGAGACCTTCGGGATTTTCTTGGATTTCTATTTTTTGAGAATCAATAAATGTAGAAAGATTCATTAGAAGCTTAAACGAGGATATCCGTCCACAGCCTCCTTGATCCTCATAACACTCTGAGGGTTCTTTTAAAATATCTTCTTCCTGCTCAATTTTAATAATTGCTCCACACTTTTGACATTGGAATGCTGCGACCTGAAGCTTAGGACGTACCTCGGTAACTTTTTTCACCAAACCTTCAATCGCAGTATATTTTCCTAAATGGTTTGCCCGAATCTTTCTAATAAGTATTTTCTGTGTATCAGGGAGATTATCAACTCTAAAATGAAGCTGTAATTTATGTTCAGCGGCAACATCAATATTTTTGAGGGCCTCTTCAGCATTAAAGAGGGCTTTGTATGGCTGATTAATGAGTGTTTCTGTCAATTTTGGATCCGCTTTATCGATATCCCAATAGTCTACAATCAAACTACGATTTTCAGGATATTCTAAGGCTATAGTCTCAATTTCAGATTTACAATTTTCTTCAAAAAAACTCTGCCATGATGATACTAAACTCTCATCCTTCAACAACCGTACCGTATGAATTCCCCCTTCTTTGGTAAATGTATATTATATTTATATTTTAGCGGGTGTAGAAACTCCGCAAGTGGGTGCACGTTTCATACTAATGACTACCCGTTTGCATCCTCAACCCCGTTAACCCTTTGAGCATCAGCAGTTTGTGGTAAGGCTGCTCACTTCCGTGCCTCACCCGATTTCCACAGCAAAGATGTACATATGACCCTCCGATCGTATGCAGTCATCACCTCTGATCCCAAAGGACAAGGTTTCATCGTCAACAAATGGATCAATAGATGATCGTTACACCGCCTATTGAATTCGACTCCAGCTTATCGGCGATTTCTGGTAACAGGGAACGCCTAACTCCCCAGTCTATTCTACACCTATCGCCATTTTACCATGATCTACGAATGATTATCCTCTGATATTTAAACAATTGGAAGAATATGTATGTTAGACATATAGCCAGGAATGCTATATCACGAGCTATAAAAAGCCATGCTTGTGATAACTGATCGCCGCCATATGAATGCGATGCAAATTTACCAGCAGTGTATGAATCTAGGATAAGTAAGTAGATAGATATAGCAATTATTATGAAAACTACTATGTTTATATAGAATGACCATTTGTTCCATGTTTTTTTATCTATTTGATGAATTTGAGTTTCTGTCATAAAATCATCTTGAATAAATGCATTATGAAATTGATATATGAACGTTGTGCTTAAAATTGATTTCAGAAAAAATCAACAATTTTTTTCTGAATGATCTTATCGCTCTCAAATAAAGAATCTATGGATTTTTCAACCAGCGTTATTCGCTGACGTGCATAGATAGGGAGATTGTATTCTTTAGCAATTTTTTTTGAAATATCTAGATATTTTTTTACCGACATTTCATGAACAGTAAGTGTTAATTTTCCACCACACTTTATACACGAGCCTAAAAGAGGAATTCTCCTATACGTTGTATTACATAGGGGGCAACGAACTGATTGCTTACTAAATGCCCTTAGATTACCCAGTACATCTGGTAGAAAGTGTCTTTCTATTACTTTATAAGCAACATCAGCTTCATCTACTGCACGTATCTTCGCCGCTAGGCTTAGTTGCACATTCATTTTATCCATCATACTTTTCAACGTCTTATAGAGAGATTCCTTTGGTCCAACAGATATATCATCGGTGTCGTGAGTAAAACCCCACTGTTCGTACTGTAAATCAGTACCTATTTTGGCGGAAACAAGACCCATGATTGGTTCTAAATTTTTTGAATGTTCATGTTTTAATGTGGCCTCATAGAAATCAAGAGGATAACGTGCAATAGTATCGATATTATGTGCCTCTTTATCTATTTCCGCAGGATCGATACGAGTAGTAAGAATAAGAGGCAAGTCCATTCTACCCCCTCTCTTATCTGGAATATATGAATGGGAGAAGTTCAAAAGTGCATCCATAAGTAGCATTAATCCATCTTCATCACCATCCGCGTTCCTTCTTTTTACTGCATGGAAAAACGGATGTGCATAACAAACTTGAGTATCGGTAAATCCTATTATTCTTGCAAGTGCTCCAGCAGATGTATGTGGTGCCAAACCTACCGTCAAATGTCCAGTTAAATTCTGTAATTTTCTAATTTTATAAAAACGATCAAATCGGTAAAATTTTGAAAGAAGATCATCTACAAATTTTGAAACTTGTACAAAATATTCTGCACAGGATTTTGAAATTATTATATCTTGAACTTTCAATTCACAAATTTGATCATCGTATGCTAGGTCATTATCAAGATAATCTTTTGTATACCCCAATTCCTTTAATCTTTCCAAAGAAGTTCCCAGTTCCTTTGGTTTGAAATGCGTAAGGGGTGCATCTGTCATATCAAAACGCGTAGTACCATCTTTGAAAACATGTACATTGTGCTTTGCTCTCAGAATCCCTTTTTCTAAGGGTTCTGGAGTTTTATGTTTTGAAATAGTGCCTATAACACCTTTAATTGTCTCTGGAAGAATACGTTCTTTTATGTTATCTTTTACAAGACGCAGTTCTTCTGAAATATCAATTGTATAGGTTTCTATTCTACCTTCAATAGCTTTGGTATGGGCACCACAGATGCAAAAGAGTTTATAGGTTGTTTTATTACATTTGGGGCATTTTCTCTTTCCCGCTTCGATTTCTATCTTTTTCTTCTCAGCAGCAGTTCTAAACAAACGCTGGTTTCCACCATAATTTCCTAATGGAAATAAGACGTGTGGTGGAGGTTTCATTTTTCTGGGTGCGGCTTTCTCAGGTCGCCCCATACGTGTTCCAATGCGAAACAATGCACGAGCTCTAATTGCTACTCCAGAAAGTTTAGAAGTCAAAGAAATTGTATCTTCTCCATCTATACGTGATTCATATCTGTTTGTTTTAACGATGTTTCCATTTTTGATATCTAAACCGCAACATCTAATCACAGGATAGGAATATTTATCCAAAATAAGGTCCCCTTCTCTTTGTTTATGACATGCACCAAGTTCTATCAAAATATTCTTTATCTCTGAATCTTGGGGAAGAATAAGTTTCAAATCCTTATTCAAAATAATCTTTCCATATTCTTTAACGTATCTAGATAATTTAATAAGATCGTCTTTATCTATATCATGCCAAAAGAGGTTGAAATTAGGGTGTAGCGGTACAGAGTATCTTTCTGACAATTCAAAAGCCTCTTCGTAAGATGGGTTTTGTAAATCAATTTCCCTCCCAAAATCTTCGTTGATTTTTTTCTGAAGATTTATATCCGCTTCTTTAATTCCAGCAAATGTATGTTCATAAGGTAAGCAACTAACTGATTTTTGAAGATCTTGGACCCACCATTCATATACATAGGAGGAATCGGGAAGTATGGCATTATTTTCAATGAATTCTCCAAATGGAATAAGAATCTCACCAAGATCAATTATTTTTTTTACATCTTTCCTAACATTTTCTACATTATTGATTTGAATTAAATCTCCATTTTTTAACAATACAATAGGACCTTCTATTTGATCACATGGCGTGCCTATTGTCCCTTTACCTGGGCGTTCGGTTTTCATTTGTGTTCCAACAGTTATAAAACCATCAAGTAGATACATAGCAGCTGGATTAATTGCAGTAGATGCTAGTCCTGCAGTTCGAGCTCTGCCATATCGCAATCGAAATCCACCCTTTTTAGATGGATGAGAAAAAACCGGCCTTCCTGCTATTACCTCACCGATATATTTGGATGAGGGAGCGATTATCGGAATTTTATCCTTCTCCTTATTTTCCTCATCCCCCTTATTTATAAAAATATCAAGAAACTCCCATCCTGTAAGTTTCAGTTTTTTTACGTGTTTGAAAATTTTAGGTGCTTTTAAACAGAGTCCTTCTGCTATAACTAGACAAGCACCACCTCTCAAACGATTTGTTCCAACCCTGGGTAAATCTCTATATCCAGTGACTTCTACATCTTCTGTTCCTTCGCCATTGATACATATAGGGCAATTCTTCGCCACTAGATCAATTTCATCAACTGAAGGCAAATATTGTAGATGTTGAGCTCTTTTATATAAGGGAATTTCTTCTTTATAGCGCTCTATCTCTCCAGATGTAGGTATATATCTCTCGATTTTTAATTCTCTTCTAACAATATCAGCGATAAGAACGCTCATAGCCTGTCCAGTACCGCCTGCACTTCTTATAGGACCCGAGAAATAAAGATCCACATAATTTGTACTATCTTTGTTTTTTCCTAATTTTACTTCAGCTATGCCTTCTAGAGGCGCAACTAAAACACCCTCAGTGAGTATGGCAAGCCCTGTTCTTATGGCTTGATTTAGGGCATCTTCAACTTTTTTAAATTTGTATGTTTTTCCATTAACAATTTGTTTAGCAATTTCTAAAGATACGAGTTCGCGATCCCCAATCTTTTTGGTGGCCTGACGAATTTTTGGAGCTATTCCTTTTGGTCCTACAAGTTGCTCAACTCGTGCAGCCAAATCTAGGGCTTGTGGTATTTCAACGGTAAATTCAGGATCAAAACCTTTCTTCCTTGCATTCTTTGCGATGTCATAACATCGATCTATTTCCTTTTGCAATTGGCTGAAATATTCACGCATGATTGAACTAACTGCAATATTTTTAGATAAATCCCCATCCATGTTTTCTCGCTCTAAAAATTAACGATTATAAATGCATAAAACGTGTTTAAAGTTTTGTATTGTCGTAGAAGTTCCATAAGAAATAAAGGGGTTATTTTATAATTTTTAACATTTAGAAATCATAAATTTTTTTAGTTAAAATCCATTGTTGTTGCATTTCCTGTTTTAAGATTCACTATAGGCAATTTTGCTGAGTCAGGGATAAAGTTTAACATTTTTTGATACGAAGTCTGTGCTTGCCAACTTGAGGCATTTATTAATGTCACCCCTCGGTAATTATCAATATTTGCTATATGAACATGACCTGTAACAAATATATCTGGAACTTTGTCGATTATCATATGGTCAGTGTGTTCAGGAGCAAGTGGTGTATAACCTCCATATGCAGGTGCTAAATGACGTTTTTTAAGCATAATTTTCATCACTTCGGTAGGTTCGTTGTAATTCAAATATTGGATATTCGTCGAAAAATCTAGAAGACTTTGACCATGGTATGATAGTATTTCTACACTATGTGCAGAGAGATAACAAGGATTGCCTACAAATAAAAGCTCTCTTCCTGAAAAAAGATCTCGAATTTCTTTTTCAAATGTTGGTTGAGGTTCTGCTGGTCTAACCGCATCGTGGTTGCCTGGTTGAAGAACTATTGAAATATGATCTGGGATAAGTTCCAACTGTTTAGCTAGTGCGTCGTACTGTTCATATATATTACTTATCGAAAGTTCTTTTTCCTGGTCAGGATAAATCCCTATTCCATCAGCTAGATCTCCTGGCAAAATCAAATATTTTATCTTACTAGCTACATCCTTTTGTCTTGAGTTACCCAAGCTACCATTAATCCATTTGAGAAAGGCATTCCACTCATCTTTCATGAACATATTACTACCCATATGGATATCAGAAAGAAATGCAACACAAACGGGAACTTCTGCTCTATTTTTGTCATGTTGTAACTTTATGTCTGGAAAAACAATATTTTGAATGATTATCAAATCACCGTTTTTACTGATTTTACCAACCACGCCAATAACCTCATCTACAATAACTTCATTTGCCAACTGACTGATTTCATTGTAATTTTTTAAAGCCATTAACGTTGCAGTGCCAGTTTCATCTTCGATTTCAATTAACCTATGTCCATTAATTGTAGTTTTAACGCTTTTTACAATTCCAACCAATTGAACATCGGACAAACTTTTTTTGATTCGATTTATGGGAATAGTATTTACCATTTCCCTTCTTTGGCTACGGAGTATCTTATGCAAAACATTAAATCTATCTCTAAACAATTTTACAAAATCTTGAGTTGTACCTTTACAAGTGCTGTTCCCTGTTATATCCTCCAATATTTCAATTTCAGATTCATACTCTTTTGATAGTGGTTTCCAACCTTTTACAGCTGTTATTTTTAAGGTTTGAGGAGCTTTTTTTTCAATATCCTCGATATCCGATTCCAGCTGATCTTCTAAGTCAGTGTCATCATATTCATCATTGTTTGAAACTTCTTCTATCAATACATTGCTATTGTATATTTCAAAAAGAATCTTGTTTTGTACTTCTTTTTTTTCCAATAAGTTATCATCTAGCTTTGGTATCTCTTTAATTTTGGCAGATTCTTCTATATGCTTTATATTTTCAAATGTTAAAATTAAAGGATATTCCTTAAGGTTTTTAACTAAAAACGATGCAAATTCATTAGGGTTTTCTTTAGACGAAATATATTTCAGTGCATCTGGTTGAATGAATGTGCTGTGTTCAGAGAATAATTTTAGAATTGATTTCATTTTCTAGCCTACAAAAATATTTCAAATAGCTGTATGCAATATCACGTTTTTAGAATTATGGTTTAGTATTCTAATTTGTTGAATTTATAGCAGATAAAGTTTAATATTGAAAGTATTAATATGATAAATTGATTAGGTAACTGAAATGACACAGATATCCGAGGCGAAAAAAGGGAAAATTACTGAGCAAATCAAAAATGTTGCTAAAAATGAAAACATAGATGTAGAAATAATCAAAAGGAGGGTTGCCTCGGGCAAGATTGTTATTCCTTTCAATCCAATTCATTCTCCAAACCCCTTAGGGATAGGGAAAGAACTAAGAGTTAAGGTAAATGCAAACATTGGAACTTCTATGGAACATTGCGATATCAACGAAGAAATTGAAAAGGCAAAGATTTCTATAGAATCTGGTGCCCACGCCATTATGGATCTATCAACAGGGGGGGATCTTGATAAGATCCGTACATCTCTCATTAAAACAGTAAACGTACCGTTTGGTACAGTCCCTATTTATCAGGCAGGGATCGAGGCTATCGAGAAACATGGTGCCATTGTCGACATGACTGAAGACGAAATGTTTAATATATTCGAGCGTCAAGCGAAACAAGGTGTTGATTTTGCAGTTGTTCATGTTGGTGTAACCAAATTAAGTGTGGAACGACTAAAAAAACAAAAACGTCTTATACCCATGGTCTCACGAGGCGGATCATTTCACATGGCATTGATATTACATAGTGGGCAGGAAAATCCACTGTACAAGAATTTTGACTATCTGCTTGAAATTGCAAGTAAATATGATTTAACACTAAGCCTTGGAGATGGCATGAGATCTGGAGCTATTTATGATTCAAATGATCGAGCAAAATTCCAAGAATTACTTATTATAGGTGAACTTATCGAGCGGGCGCGGGAAAAAGGTGTTCAAGCCATGGTGGAAGGACCTGGGCATATGCCCTTAAATGATATTCAATCAAATATTCAGGTAATGAAAACAGTAACAAATGAAGCTCCTTATTTTGTTCTCGGTCCGTTGGTTACCGACATTGCACCAGGATACGATCATTTTGTTGGAGGCATAGGTGGAGCAATAGCAGGCCTTGCTGGAGCTGACTTTCTCTGCTATCTTACACCTGCAGAGCATCTTTCTCTTCCAGATAAAGAAGATGTAAGAGAAGGAGTTATTGCGGCAAGTATAGCTGCACATGCCGCAGATCTTGCAAGAGGTATTGATAGAGACATCGATATTAATTTTAGTAAAGCTCGTGAAGATCTAAACTGGGAGAAAATGTTTGATCTTTGTATAGATCCAAAAAAGGCAAGGGAATATAGAGAAAAGCGATTACCTCTAGAAGATGAAAACGCCTGTTCTATGTGCGGGAAATTATGTGCCATCGAAATGGTTAAAAAATACTTGAAAAAGGGATAAAAAATCTTTCTTTTTTCCTTTAGTGCTCAGATATATAAACAACTATTTTGATTATGCACCATTTATGATTCCTGTTATATTAGCATTGCCAGCATTTATCATTGGGATAGTCCTACTCTGGAAAGGTTCAGATATACTAGTAGAGAGCACTTCAAAAACTGCAGTTCAACTAGGTATCTCCACTTTGATTATCTCAACTCTGCTTGTTGGATTTGGTACATCAGCACCAGAATTTGCTGTCTCTGTCGGAGCAGCGATTCAAAAAAATTCAGACATATCGCTAGGTAATATCATAGGCTCATGTGTAGCCAATCTGTTACTTGTTTTAGGAGTTGCTGCTTTAGTTCGACCAATTAAAATTAATAAAGGAATCATTAGAAGGGAATACCCAATAATGCTTGGCGCCACCGTTGTATTTCTCCTATCTTCATATTTTGGATTATTAGACACTAATCATTGGATCGGAGGAATTGTTTTCCTAATTTTATTTGCTATATTTATAACCTATTTCATAATATGTGTAAAAAACGAGAGAAATAACAGGAAAAAAATTGATGTTGGAAAAATCCATAAAAACATAGTTTTCATGATACTAGGGATCTTAGGAGTTGTTGCCGGAGCCTGGCTTTTAATTGACTCATCAGTGACGATCGCTGAATATTTAGGTATTTCATTATTTATCATTTCAATTACTATGGTGGCTGTAGGCACTTCGGTTCCTGAGCTTGTGGTTTCATCAATGGCTGCATATAAGAAGGAGTCAGATATCGCTGTTGGAAATGTATTAGGATCAAATGTATTTAATATCTTACTAATTATAGGTTTCGCAGCTCTTTTTATACCACTTAAAGCCACAGCGTCTCTAGATCACTTACTGATTCTATTAGGTGTAACATTTGTGATGTTTCCAATATTATTCACGGGACAGGTTATCTCTAGAAGAGAAGGAGTCCTTATGATTGTAATTTATTCTTTTTTTATCTGGTATATCTTTTTTTCTTTATTGTAAAGTATCAAACTTTATAAATAGGAAAAATTTATTTCTACCAATGTAAATGGTTAATGACAAGAAAACCAAGATAAATGATGTTTTACCTATTGTATTGATGGGTTTTTTATTTGTCATTATCTACAGTTTAGCCTTACTTGTAATTGGACCTTTTGAAGCAGCTGGTGTAGAACCAGCATTTGAGAATCCTGATAATCCCATGAATCTTGTGTTTTTCTTTGTAATAATAATTGTAATGACAATGGTAATACTATTAATTGCCAATTTTTGGAAAAAACAGTTGATACAAATTATTATCTTGGGAGCAATAGGTTATACTGTTGCCTATGTGTTTTATCCTTTGTTTACTTTTGTAGTTCCCTGGCTATTTTCAGCAGTCCTATCGATAGCTGTTGCAGGTATGATTGTTACAATACTTTTTAAGTATCCCGAATGGTATGTTGTAGATATAAGTGGCATCATAGTAGGTGCTGGTGCTATTGCAATATTCGGTATTTCGTTAGGTGTTTTTTTAGTAATTATACTACTTATTGGATTAGCGATTTATGATGCGATATCAGTCTATAAAACCAAGCATATGGTCGATCTTGCAGATACCGTTATGGATCTTAAATTACCTGTTTTACTAGTGATACCAAAGATTAGAAATTATTCCTTAATCAGAGAGACAAAGAGTTTGAAAGAAAAACTTAAAGAAGGTAAAGAACGAGAAGCATTTTTCATGGGACTTGGAGATGTTGTAATGCCAGGGATCTTGGTAGCTGCAATTTATCGTAATCCTGATATTACTAACAGTTTACCAATAGTATTATCGGTAATATTTGGTACTCTTGTTGGTTTTGTGATACTTATGACCTTTGTTGTTAAAGGAAAGCCTCAAGCAGGACTACCCTGTCTCTGTGGTGGTGCAATTTTAGGTTATGTAATATCAAGCTATGTTTTATTTGGAGAATTAGTTGGGCTTAACTTTGCCTTTTAAAATTAATATTTTGTTCTAAAATGATCCTTTTCACACCATATTTTTCCATTATCATGTTTTAGAGATTTGTTACATTTGGGGCATACAATCTTATCTAAAAAATGCTCAAGCCATGCATCTCTGACTTCTGATACAGTTTCATTTTCAATTTGCTTAATCAATTCCTTTTGTTCATTTGTTGTAGCTAGCTTTTCTAGGTTTGAGAAATTTATTTTACGTGCTTTTTGGGTATATATGGGAGTTTCGGATGAAAAATAACCGCCTGCAGTTGGTGCTTTATACTCTTCCTTAACTTTAGGTTTAATTAAGCCTGCTGATATAACAACACCACTTAAAAAACCACCAATGTGTGCAAGATATGCAACACCTGGATCTCCTCCTATAAAAACATAAACACTTTGAATGGCGATAAAGAAAATCCCTGCAAATAATATGGGAACTCTCATAATAAAAAATCCAACCGGGAAAAAAACATTATCTCTAGGGTATGCGTATGCATATGCTCCTATTATTCCAGATATTGCTCCGGACGCTCCTATAAGACCAATCCATGGGTCAAAAGGAAATGGATCAGGTAGAAGAGGTACAAATACTGAATGAAACAGAGCTGCACAAATGCCTGTAATGAGATAAATTCCTAAAAATTTGTTTCTGCCAATCCGTCCTTCGAAATGCGGTGCGATGAGTATAAACATCAATGTATTAAAGATAATGTGGAAGAAGTCATAAGTACTATGAAGAAACATTGAGGTAAACAAAGTGTATATTTGAGGGAAAAAATCTATTGAGAGATAAATCGGCCGAAAGGCTAAATCATAGATTATTTCTTGGGGAAAAGCGAGGGAAAGGACAAATATAATGAAATTGGTTATAATGATAGCATATGCCATCATCCATTTTTTATAATGTGCATAAACAATTGTCCCAATCATTATACAAATGCAAACCAGTGATACTAAATTAATCGGGAATATTTCTATAGCCATTTTCTTTTTCTCCAATCACTTACTACTAAAGCGTATGTCACACCATATATAAGTAGAATAAGTAATGAATTTTTATAATCTGCTAATGAGATAATAAAACTGTAAAAAAGCGAGAGTTTTGTCTGGTAAGTCAAAGAGGGCGGGGAGGGATTTGAACCCCCGTATGCGGATCTGCAGTCCGCCACATAACCACTTTGTTACCCGCCCACAAATAGGAGATATATTAAGGAATAATTAAATGTTTTTGAAGTTAACAACAGTGTTATATGGAATAAACATTTGATGACTTCATATGAACATGGAAACATTATTTATCTGATGTATCCAAGGGCGATTAAAAACAAAGAAACAATAAAAGTTTAAATAACCCCTTCTGTATGCCAGGAGAAGGGTTGATCATCATGACAGATAAAAAAGCAGATTTAGCAGGACCGGGTATAGGAACCTATGACGAAGTTGATGAGATATTGCCAGAGGCCTATGAAACTTTACTTGACCTAAAAGAGACACAATTAGCACTTGCGGCTATAAAAAACTATATTGAAGAGGGTTTAACAAAAGAACTTAATCTGTTTCGAGTTGAGTGTCCCCTTATCGTTGACCGTGATAGCGGAATGAATGATTATCTTGATAGGGATGGTTCAAGAACTCCAGTAGATTTTAAATGTGGGCTAGGGCTTGATAAGCAAATAGATGCTCAAATTGTACAAGCTGTAACCAAATGGAAAAGATGGGCGTTAAGTCAATTTGACTGTAAAGTTGGAGAAGGTATTTATACTGACATGAAAGCAGTACGTAAGGATTACTTCCTTGATCATGATCATAGTTCATATGTTGATCAATGGGATTGGGAGAAGGTAATAACTAAAGAAGATCGTAATTTGGATTATCTTAAAGATACAATTAGCAAAATATGGAAGGTTCTTAAAGGAGCAGAAAATCATGTTCAAAAGTTATTTCCTCAATTAAAAACCAGTAAATATCTAAATTTGCCAGATAAACTAACCTTTTTGCATGCTGAAGATATTCTTGATATGTACCCCGATCTTCCAAGAAAACAAAGAGAAACAGAAATTATTCAGAGATATCCAGCTGTTTTCATTATGGGCATAGGCTACAATCTTAAAGATGGATATCCTCACGAAATGAGAGCTGCAGATTATGATGATTGGATAACTGAAACCGTATCAGATGATGGAAGACCAATGCATGGTCTTAACGGTGATATTCTTGTTTGGAATCCAGTTACAAAAAGACGTCATGAGTTAACATCGATGGGAATACGAATTACTAAAGAGACATTAAAAAAGCAACTTGAATTAACAGGTCAGTTAGACTTTTTAAAAATGCCTTACCATAAGATGATTTTAAATGATGAAATTCCACTTAGTATCGGGGGTGGAATCGGACAATCAAGAACATATATGTTGTTACTAAAAAAAGCTCATCTTGGTGAATGCAGCGTTACCGTGTGGCCAAAAATGCTTATAGATATATGTAATGAGAAGAATATACATGTCTTGAAATGAACAGAGGTTACGGTGGTAATACCTAATTTCAATTACTCACATTTTTAGAACTTTCTTTGTTATTACCTGATAATTAAAACGAAATTCGTCTTTTATGATTTGTTAATCCTATCTGTTCATTATAATAAAATGAAAGTAGAGGAGTTCGGATGGAAGGAATCAGGAATTGATGTATTTGTATCCCAAGATTCTTATCCGAACCTCCCCATTTCTCCCAACGTTTGTTTGTTTATAAATCTAATTATTTTTCAAAACTAAATAAAAAAAGAAATATGGAATACTAACTAATATATCATTTAGTGAAACGCTTGTTTTTTAATTAGGGAATATTTTAAAATACCTAATTTATCCATTAAAAGTGTATTATAAAAAAACGTTCGAATTAAAAATATCTACGACAAAACTCAAATCATCAAAAGAAAAATAAAATGGGAGAAAATCTCCCAATTTACTATAGTATTATATACCGCCACTAGGGTTAACCTTCACAAAGAACAACAGTACAAAACCATCTTGCTGTCTCAGATCTGATGGCCCGTCTTCTATCCAAGCTTCAACTTTTATGTTTGTTTGTCCAAATCCAAATATTAAACCCGACTGAATAGTTGCTTCTCCGTTTGCAGGAACAGTTAGATCTTCACCAGTTGATTCTCCTCCGATAAACACCCCGCCATGCAATGTGATCTTCCAACTCACACCAGTTAATTCTATTTCTCCATCGTTCTGAATCACTGTGCTTGTCTTGAGTAATCCACCTTTGATACTTCCTATTTCAATTGTTGGTCCAGAAATCTCAACGCTCAATGGATCTGACCATTGACCATCTACAGTATCTTTGGCTTTAAGTCTAACATCAAAAGTATCACCATAAGTCCAGGCATGGCTTGCTTCTACCTGGGCACCTGAAGCATATGGCCCAAGCCATCCGCTGTCTGTACCATCGCCCCAATCAAAGAGATAGTAAATATCATCTCCATCAGGATCTGTTGTACTTCCTGTATAAGAATACTCAACATTTACTTCTCCACTCGTCGGTCCAGAAGGTGGATTTGGCTTGTTAGGTGCACCAGTTGTACTAGGAGTTGCAGATATTGTTTCATCAACATAGTATGCCCAAAAGGGATTACCACTTGGAGGATCAGAATATGATTGATGAGGCTCATCATCAAAAACTGCTAAGATTACCTGGATATTATCTGAAGTAATATCTGGATATCCTGCGGCGCCTCCATCCCACACAATAGTGTCTGAAAGGGTACCTGATGGAGGGATGTCTATCACTTGATTAACCGCGAAATCTAAAAAGGCGTGATAATACGTATTACCATTATAGTCATTCCACCTGGACACCAATTCAATGACATATATTCTCAAACGTCCAGGATAATTACTCCCTTCATTGTTCACAACGCTATAACCAATTTCCATCTCTGCACTTCCAAGCCATGTAACATCCAAATTTGCAACTAAGTCCGGAACTACTCTTGATCCTGAGGCATCCAAATAGTTTTGGAATGTGGGTACACTAGTACCTGGATATACGAATTCCCCACCATCCCAGTATGAAGTGGGAACCCACCTAGGGTTAAATTCATTAAATCTTGCATCGGCTACTGAGTTCATATCAGAAACTAACTCAGTATATTCAAAATCATAGATACCACTCTCATAAATGTTATGCCAAGCAGTATTAGATGCAGGACACGATGGACACCATGTAGCGGTTCCAACTTCAACTAAAACTGTATGTGTATAATCACGATTTCCACCACTTGTATTATCAACATCTATTGTCTGAAAATCAAATTCTGTCACGTCACTATTTTGTGCAACAGCTCCAAGTCCACTTAGGACTAACACTACTACTATAACTAATATTGGTATTTTCTTCATATATTATCCCTCTATTACCAATTAACAAATGTTAACTATATATAGTTTCCGTAGTATAAAAAGATAATCATGTATTCTATCAAAAATATAAAATACCAATAATTTCAAAAAAGCTAACTTTCAAAATAAATACTATCTCCATTCGCAACTTTTTTACATTCTCCAGAATCATTAATAACAATCAAAAAACCTGATTGATCAATATCGCATGCATTTCCTATAATTTGTTCAGAAGACGTAGTAATTCTCACTCTTCTTCCAAGGGTATCAGATTGATTTTTCCATTCTTTTATTATTGAATCATATTTTTTTTCCAGAAAAAGTTTGTAGTATTTATCAAAATTAAATAACAAAATTTTAAGAAAGTTGTAATAATCAACTGAATTTCCAATTTCTTCTGATAGAGAAGTTGAAATCAATCTAATCTTCTTTGATAAAAGATTTGTATTTGTATTTAGATTTATACCAACCCCTAAAATGATATAATCCACTTTATATTCATTTGCTTCTAATTCTAACAAAATACCGGCTATTTTTTTTCCATTTACTCGAACATCATTAGGCCATTTTATATTAGATGAAAGGTTATAACTGTTAATTGTCTTTGAAACCACTAGAGATATCACTAAAGTAAGTAAGGTTGCCTTGTTGGGTGGACAATCAGGTCTAAGAATAATCGAAAGATATATTCCTCCTCCGGGCGATTCCCACAATCTATCAAATCTTCCCCGTCCTTTTTTTTGTATTTGGGCAATTACTATTGTGCCTTCCTCTTCACCTTTTCGTGCAAGTTCTTTTGCTTTACTATTGGTAGATGAAATTTCATTAAAAACAATTATTTTTTTTACAAAATCAACGTCTAAATTTTTAGAAAAATTTATTGTTTTTTCTTTAAATGTAGTATCTTTCATATTTCTCAGGTATTATTTTTCACTTATTTACATTGTTTTAAACTGTTTGTTGTCATAATGAATATTTATACTGCGGCCATTGCTGCAGCAGGTCTTATAGTTGAAGGTTTTTCCTTCATCTCTTTTACATATTCAACAACTCGGCTCTACTTAAGAATATCGGGGGCAAATCAAGGGTAAATGATTAAAATTAAATAATTAAAAATTTTGATGAATAAAAATGAGTCCTAGTAAGTTTTTAATATATAATCTTATATTAAACCCAATTCATAAGAAGGAAAAATTATGTTAAGAAAAATCTTGATTATGATATTGGGGATTTTAGTTTTATGGTCCTCTTTTTCTCAATTTTCAGGAGCTGTTATACCTGGTGAGATACAGGAAGATAGTTTGTACATTCAATATCGTAATGTAACCGTGTATGCACCTGCTGTAGCTCAAACTACTAATGGATATATGGGTGTTATCTCTACCATAACAGTAACTATTCAAAATAACGGAAGTGGAAGGGTATTTGTGGATACATTGCCTCTCACACAAATAGATATGCAAGGTTCGGCACGTCTTGCTGTAAAAGTTGCATCCGCACTTGTGAGGAATGATGAGAGATGTAACATAAGCCCCTCTGATTATGACTACTTTTTTGTCGTCAGAACTTCTTCGCCAATTATAGGCGGGCCGTCTGCCGGGGCAATTATGACGGCTGCGGTTGTATCTTTGTTAGAAAATTGGACGATAGATGATAAAGTGGTAATGACTGGTATGATTAATCCCGATGGAAGTATTGGTCCTGTTGGTGGAATCATTCAGAAAATTGATGCTGCATACTCTGTTGGAGCAACACGTTTTCTAATTCCAAAAGGTCAGGGTACATACGTAGATACCATAACAGAGACCATTTTGGAGGGTGATTGGACGCAGATTATAACCCGTCAAGTAACTCGGAGCGTTTCAGAATATGCTTCAGAACACTATAACATGGAGGTCATAGAAGTTGAAGATATAAACGATGCCCTTTTGTATCTTACAGGATGGGATTTTTTGGTAGTTGAATCAGAATACAGTATTACCACAGAAGATTATATCGATTCAATGAAACCGCTTGCAACAAGCCTTTTACAAGAGGCAGAAGAGTCCTATAAAAACGCAAGCGACGCTTTGAATAATTCAAATATCCCTAATCGCTATCCATTTTATTACAAGAATCAAGTAATAGATATTCTTAACAATGCAGAGCAGAATTTACAAGAATCACAAGATTGGTATAAACAAGAGTTGTATTATACAAGTACCAGTAATTCGTTTCAATCTTTGATTGACTCACATTTTGTGTCTTATGCATGTGAATATTTTAGTACAGATGATAAAGACAGTTATGTAAAATTTCAACTTATTGATATAAGGAGTCTTCACAACGACAAAAGTGACCTGGCAAAGAATACAGAGATATGTGGAATGATATCACTTCAATGCGTAGGTGCAGCTCAAAAACGTGCATCTGAAGCAGAGGTGTATATTTCAGATGCCGATTATAGCTATCAGACTAGCGATTATTTAACAGCATTATACAAGATTGCTTTTGCCAAGGAAAGAAGTGATAGTGTCGAATGGTGGATTGGAATTGCCTCTTCATTCAATGATACTGGGGAAATTAACGCATCTGCAATTAGAGACCTCGCAGGGGAATACATCGAAGATGCTCAACAGTCTATCGTTTATTCAAGTGTTATCCTGCAAGAAATGGGAAAAACGTCAAGTTATCTTAATGAGGCGGAGGATTTATTAGAAGCAGCAAGAGATGATAAAGAGAAGAATTATCCTGCTGCTGCTTTGTTTGAGGCGTTGGAATCACTAGTAAAAGCAAATCTTGCATTGGAACTTGTTGATGGGATTACTGAAGATAAAATAGAGAGAGCACGTGAGAGTGCTAGTGCCAGCATAAGCGAAAGTAGAGACCGTGGTATAGAACCTATATTAGCAGTGAGTTACTATGAATATGCCCAAAGCCTTCTAAATGGATCTTCATTTGACTCTGCGATTGTTTATTACAAATACAGTGATTTGATAGCTGGTGCATTAGGCTTCACAGGTACTTATGGAGGACATTCATCGCGCTACATCGGAATTCCTGAAATCAAAATTTCAATATTGGAACATGGTATTATTAGATATTTAGACTATTTCATTATTTTTGCAATTATTGGTGGCATTGGAGGTATAGGGATAGGTATACTTATCGGAGGGATGTCATCTAAAAAACGCAAATATCAATACTCTGCTAAACAAAAGTTGCCAAGAACCATAAACGATTATTACAAAAAAAACCAATACTTTTCAGAAGTAGAGATACCTAGAAGTATAAGGGATTATTACAAGAAAAAAGATCGTTGAAACTGTTGGACAAGAGAAAAATATTAATGAAAAAAACAATTTCAACGGATTATCCAATCAAATCCCTAAACTCTCTAATTGTCATATGGTTTTTGTGCAGGATGCCAATCAAAGTATAACCAATGGATGGGTATTGGTATTAATCAATTGTGCAAAATTGAATTTTAAATTATTTAGGTGAAAAGCATTTTAAGGCACTTATCTAATAACCAATTATAATTACAAATGGGATAGATGCCTCGATATACAGAGTTTCTTTATCGTAGGAATGTATCTTTGATGCTATTGCAACAAATTTATAACTGTGACAGGTGAACGGATCAAGTAGTGCATTCCCTAATTTCGCACTGGTTACTATTGCACAGTCAAAGGAGATCATGTTGAAAATCAGCCCTCTCCATGGTCTTGTTTTCAATGTTCCGCTAATATCTATATCTTTAAAAAATCTATTTGGCGGAATCACCGTGATGTTGAGCACTAACCAATCGCTTATATTTCCATATTCATCCTTTGCCTTCATTCTAATTATATAGTTTCCGGTATCAGTCCAATAATGGGTAAAAGATACTGTTTCACCGGAATTATATGGTCCTACCCAATTTACATAGGTTCCATCGCCCCAGTCAATATAGTAGTAGACATTGTCTCCATCTGGATCCGTAAACGTAATGTAAAAAGTATATTCTACACCAACCCAATATAATCCATTTGTTAGATTAATAAAGGTGGGCTTAGCTAACGTATTTTCATTAACTGCCCCTATAATTGGTATACTTGTAATGAGTAACAGCATACAAAAAATAATTCCAATTATTTTTCTTTGCATTTAATACCTCCCTATTCTCTTCTAATAGATGTTATGATATATAAAAATTGTTGCATTATGTGGATATAAAACATGTTTATCAATTTGCAAACAGTTGTACTCAATAGATAACTTTGTCAAATGGAATTTTAACGGATATTCAATGGAATTTCTAATAAATCCTACCCTATAACAGTTACTTTTGAGTATAAACATCCATTTTTAAAACTTTTTTCTCCTCCTCAAAATCCAAGGATTAGTTTTTAAAGAATAAGGAGTTATGGGGTTTGTATTTGGGGAATAAGATTATAAAAAAAGTAGACAAATGGATAAATTTGTAAATCATAAGAGGGAAATATATGTCGAATAGTAATAGAAATAAACTTTCAGTCGAAGAAGTAAGAGAGCACATTCCATTAACTAAGAAGTGTATTTATGTGGATAATGGTTCTACTACACCAGTGCCAATACCTGTAATGGAAGCTATGGAAAAATATTTCCTAGAGTATTGTACAAATGTCGGAAGAGGAGGGTATAAGTTAGCCGAAAAGGCAACTAGGACTTTTGATTTAGCTCGAAAAAATACTGCTGAGCTTTTACTCAACTGCAAGATGGAAGAGTTGATATTTACAAGGAACTTGACACACGCGTCAAACATAATCGCATATGCTCTTGAACATCCATCTCTTGATAGAGTTCAGGGAGTATTTGAATATGGTAAACCATTAGTAGAATGGGAGAAAGACGATAAAATAATTACTACGGTAATGGAACACCATGCAAATTTGATGCCTTGGATTCGGTTAGCAAAAAATTTAGGTATAGAGGTAAACATTATAGAACCAACTCAGGATGGAATTTTACTTCCTGAATCATTTTATGAGGTAGTTGATGATAGTACGAAATTTGTTGCGTTTCAACATGTATCCAACAGTATGGGAACTATACATAAAGTAAAAGAGATTATTAAGGTTGTAAAAAAGAAAAACCCTTTAGCTCTTGTATATATTGATGGTTCACAGGGTCCAGGTCACCTCCCTGTAGACGTATATGATCTTGGATGTGACTTCTACGGGTTTTCGGGTCATAAAGGACCTCTGGGTCCACCAGGTACTGGTGGTCTTTTTGTAAAAAAGGATTTACTTCCTAACATGGCAGTTATGGAGCTTGGCGGAGGGATTGTATCTGATGTTACACTTAATGATTGGGAACTCCAATCTGATGTACTCTCAAAACGTTTTGATGCTGGTACCCCAAACATTGTTGGATTAATTGGACTTGGAAGAGCAGCAAAATATGTCACACATGAGATTGGATTAAAGGCTATTGAGAAAAGAGAGCATTTATTGACTAAACGGCTTCTAGAAGGCATCCAAGATATAAATAACATTCATCTTTATATTCCACAGGATTCTTCTTACATTGGTGGGACTGTAACATTTAATATAAATGGCTGGACATGTACTGAACTATCATCGATTTTAGCTAAGAAATGGAACATATTAACACGGGCAGGCCATCATTGCACAATACCATTAATGAGATTTCTTAATGTTTTAGACGAATATGGAGGGCACATTCGTGTGACCTTTCATTACTTTAACACAGAAGAGGAAGTTGATAAGATAATAGAAGCAATAAAAACTCTTGCTAAAGCAAAGCCATAGATATTTACTCAATCAATTTCTGTCATAGATTATAAAAACTCAAACATTTGTCACAAAACCAGTGACTGCTTTCATTTACACGTTACTATACTTTTTAGGTACCTTAGAAAAAACATAAAATTTTATGTTTGTATTTTTTCATTGAAAAAGTATAAGAAAAATCAAATTACACATCTCATAAAACATATTATATCTGCTTGAGCGACAAATCATTATTACAAAAAAAACAAATAAGAAAAACAATTTACCTTTTATAATGCAAGTTTCAGGAGAATTAGTTGACCATAAAATAATTATTAAAAAACCAAAGGATGCTGGACGACTCTTCACAAAGAGTCATTTTGGTAAATCTCTTTCTGGTAATAGGATACAGTTAGATTTAATTGAAGGGATTTTTTTAGTAAGTGAAGGGAAAATTAGAATATTTCATAACAAAAAGGAGATGGGTTTTCAAGACCTTGTTAAAATTTGCATGCAAAAGATTCCTGAATTTGGAATAAAATATCTTTTGTTCAAGGATTTGAGAAACAGGGGATATCCAATAAAATTATGTGTAGAAAATGAGCATACAACTTTTTATCAATTCAAACAAAAAGGTAAAGATACCAATGAAAAACAATTATACATCTCTGCATTTTCAGAAAGAGACATTTTAAACTTAGAATATACAAATAAGGCAATAAATGAAGTAACAAAAAAGAATGGAGAATTATGGTATGGGATCGTTGATGAAGAAGGAGACATCACTTATTACGACGTTACATCATTAGATCTTAGAGGGGATATAGGTAAGAACGTTTTTCCAAAAGGAGAAGGAATCCTTCTAAAAAATAGGGTTGTACTCTTCGATAAAAAATTATCTGAAAATTTGCTTAAAAAAGAGTTTTATGGTAAACCTTTTGGAGATGGATTACAACTATCGCTTATCGAAGCTTTATATCTTTCAGAGCTAGGGGTTATTGATATTCAGATGGACAATGGAAAAAAACTTACTGTAAATAGACTTAAAAAAATTATTCAAAAATTACAACCAGATATTCAATCAAGACTTACTGTTTTTAGAGATTTGAAAAAACGGAGTTTAATTGTGAAGACAGGATTCAAATTCGGTGCCCATTTTCGTGCATATACAAAGCAAGTAGATGAAACACATGCTGAATACCTAATTCATGTGGTTGAAAAAGGATTTAAAAGTATATGGGCTGAAATGAGTAGAGCAGTAAGACTTGCACATTCTGTAAATAAGGAAATTATATTTGCAAGGGTCGACGGTGATAAAATAGGTTACATTAAGTTTGGGAGATTGCGGCCATAATTTATTTAAATTGACTAAACAATTCAACTTTAGTAATTTTCGGGAGGAGTAAAAATTGCTAAAGATAAGATGGCATGGCCACGCATGTTTTGAAATCACAAATGACGTGACATTAGTAACTGATCCACATGACGGAAGATCAATAGGTATACATTCACCAAATGTAACAGGAGATATTATTCTAGTGTCGCATGATCATTACGACCACAATAGCATAAAATCAGTGGAAAAAGATGGTTCCAAAATTGTAACAGATGAAAGGAGAAGAACTATTTCTAATATTCAAATAAATGGATTTGAATCATATCACGATGAAAGTCATGGTGAAAAACGGGGTAAAAATATTATATTTAAATTTACTCAAGACGACATAACATTTTGTCACCTAGGCGATTTAGGACATGTACTTGACGATAAATCTATCCAGCAGATTGGAGAAATAGATATATTATTTGTTCCAATAGGTGGTACATATACTGTAGATTCTGAGCAAGCTTGGAACGTCGTAAATGCAATAAAACCAAAAATAACTATACCCATGCACTACAAGATAGAAGGATTATCATTACCTATTGCAGGTATAGATCCATTTTTAGATAAAAATAAGTATAAAATTCTTAAAGTTGGAAATGAAATAGATATTGAAAAAGAAGAGTTGCCAGGAGAACCTGAGATTTGGGTATTCACACTATAATTACCTTTTGAATACTTCGGTATTTACGCAATTTGGCGGGATTTCCCCTTTTAAACCCGCAATCATATTTTCAGCTGCAGTAATTGCCATTTTTGTACGCGTTTCAATAGTTGCAGAAGCAGAATGTGGCTGTAGAATTATATTCTCTAGTTTTTTAAGTTCATCACTAATCTCTGGTTCATGTTCGTATACATCAAGACCTGCTCCAAAAATCCATTTTTCTTTTAACGCTTTTACAAGTGCTTTTTCATTTATTACAGGCCCGCGGGATGTATTTATGAGAACTGCATTTTTTTTCATCATTTTAAGTTCTTTTTCGCTTATCATATGGTAAGTTGCCGTATTTAATGATACATGTAGAGAGATAAAATCAGATTCTCTTAGGAGAAGTGGTAAGTCTACTTTTTTTGCGTCTAATTCGTTTTCTAATGTTTCATTTATTCTGTTATCGACATATAGGACATTCATATTGAACCCTTTGCTCTTTAAAGCAAAAGCCGTGCCAATCCTTCCTGCACCAATTATACCCAATGTTTTATTTGTTACATCTTGTCCTAGCATAAGCATAGGTGCCCAACCTTTGAATCTACCTGATCTAGTAAATTCATCACTTTCAACTATTCGTCTGGCTACTGAAAATAATAACGCCCATGCCATTTCCGCAGTAGTATCCGTTAATACACCAGGTGTATTACTCACTGGTATCCCTCTATCTGTAGCTGCTTTTATATCGACATTGTCGTAGCCAACTGCATAATTAGCTATCATCTTCAGCTTTGGTTCTGAATCTATAACATCTTTATCTATTGGATCAGTTAAAAGACATAGAAGGCCATCTTTTCCTTTCAATTCTTCAATAATTTCCTCTTTAGATAGAACTCGATTGTATGGGTTTATTTTTACTTCGAATTCTTTTCTGAGTAAATTCAATCCTGGTTCTGGAATTTTTCTTGTTGCAAACACTTTCATTAATAATCCCTCTGCAAGGATACTCAATAGTGAAAAGATTATATAGATTTCTCTGGGTAATTTATGGTTCTTCTTTCAATTAATTTAAATGTAAAGGATTCAATGAGGGCCCTTCTTTCTCACTTGTTTTTTTCTCTTAAGTTTTAATATAAGATTCGTTGTAAGTCAACCCCTAAAAACATCGTACTCAAGGATTATAAATTGTTGTAAAATTAGAAAAAGATAGATACAGAGTATGTACAAGACATACTTGTATTAATAATATGAACCTATTCCTTCAATATCTGCTGCTGTTTCATCGAAATATGAGAGATCAAGAGCAGCCCAATCGCTTCTATCATATTCGCCACCGCGACTTCCGTCCGAATAATCGAAAAGACGTAGACCGAAATAATAGTAGTACATACAACTTTTATAATCTTGCCAAACTAAAGTAGAGTTATCAATCCCTTTCCATTCTTCGTTGCGGAGTCCAAATGAATGACCAAGTTCATGCATAACTTGAACTGCTCTACCTATTCTTGCAGTTCTCGGAGTCAATGCAAAATGAAGTTGATTTCTGAAAAATCTACTATTACTAGGAACACATATGGTGTCATAACGTTGCATGAAATCTTGAGGATGGCACCAACCACCACCATATGCCACAAACACATAGCGGAAAATTCCTTTTCTTTCATCGGCAAAGTTATTTTTATAGAACTCAGAGACGACACCTGAATCTTGATGATATGCTCCCGGTTCATTTTCAAATGGTAACAATTCACCGCCACCTCCCATATTTCCATCATCAATATGAATTGTAATACCATGTTTACTAAATACTTCCATTAACATCTGCTGTGATTCTTCCCAGAACACATGCTCCCAACCGTCTAATCCTGTTTTTACTAAGCGTGGTCTAGGTATTGGTAGTATCCTACCTCTTTCAATTCTAATTTCATATGGTTTAAATGGAGCTTTCTCCATATAATCGGTTTCTATATACACATCAGGATAATATGGATTTGCCAACCACTTAGCCATAAAACATTCTTCTGTGTTTTGCAACCCATCATTATCAGGATCAAGTATTGAATGGTTATCATATACGAATGGATCATATCCCCATTTCCATTCCCAGGCTGTATTAGCTCCATCTTCATCGGGGTCAAGTTTTGAATCATCTTGCCTCGGATCTGTATCTAAAGCATTGACTTCAACCCACCATGGAATACCATCACCATCATAATCTGTCTGACGGATGGTGAACCACATTTCAAAATCAGATCCGTTGTAATGGCCATATCCGTCACTATCATTAAAGTAATCATCTCCACTCCAAGTACCTGATCTAAAATCATATACAACATTGAATTTTTCTATTTCTCTATTTATGGTCCTGAGTATTCTTTTTTCTTTTTCTATGAACTTAATTTCAATATCAACTTGTTCTTGTTCCTCATCAACGTTTCTTGTAATCTCCTGATTCATATAATCAGTATCCCATGTCTCATAAGTGGGAGAGTCTTCCCACACAAAATCATCAAAAGTAGCATAATAAGTAAATATGGGTTTTTTACGCCATCCTAAGCCTGGTTGTAGACCATCGAGCACTTGTTTTATACGAATATTCCTTAATGGTAAATTGTTTAACAGTCTCGATCCAGAGTTTTCCATCACATCGATGATGCCATTTTTCCTAATCCTGTGTATTTCCAAAGACACTGCTTGATTGGTTAAAGGACTGATTCTGTCATCAATTCCTTTTTCAACCACTTCTTCTTCAACTTTTTCTTCAGCGGTATAAATCAGGTAAACAAAAACACTAGAAATAATTAAACAGGCTACAACTATTAGCGACACTCCGACAATCAGTTTTTGTTTGTATTTCATATACATTTTCTAGTTGCTCCGAATATCTATGAATAATATGGTTTATAATTTATATAAAACTATCGGCTAATTAAATAAATATAAAAATGTCCTTTTCATTAAAAAACAATTATTTTCCAGACATGGTTTTAACTAGATAAATCAATATTTCATTCATTGATGGATCAATAGTATGTACTCTACCGATATCAACAAATTTTCCGTTTATTGAATCGATCTCAGTTTTCTTTCCTCTTTTAAAACTCTGAAGCATTGAAGAGTGATTTTCAGAAGTACTTCTAATTACCTCCTTTGTTTTTTTAATTGTATGTTGATTGAAAATATCTAATCCATTAGCCTTAGCAATACTTGTTGATTCTTTACACACCTTTTCCACAATTTTTTCTAGTATAGGATTTTTTAAAAGGTAACCATTTTTACATTGGAAAAATGTGGTTAACGGATTAATGCTTGAGTTAACTATTGCCTTAATCCATATCTCTTTAATAATATCCTCACTAACAATTGTTTCAATGCCAGCCTCGTTGAATAACCCTGCAATATGTTTTATACGCTTTGTTTTCTTTCCTTTTAATTCTCCTAAAACGGTTTTACCTTTTCCAGTATGTCTAATGAATCCTGGTTTGGAAAAAAAGGCACCATGAGTAGTGATACCGGCAATTATTTGATTAATATCAACCACTTTCTTTATCTTAGCAATATTATCCAGACCATTTTGAAGAGATAAAATAATTGTATCGTCATCTATAATTTGCAAAGCTTGATCTATTGCAGCCCTCGTATCAAAGGATTTAACTGTTAGAATTAAAAGATCTGGAGAAAGCATTCCCTTATTGATTGAATCTTCGGCAGGTATCATTACATTTAACTGTGTTTTATCTTCGATATTTAGACCGTTTTTTCTTATAGCATTTACATGAGAAGTTCTTCCTATTAACATCACATTATTTTTATTTGAAAGTAGTCCACCAAATAATGAACCTATTGCCCCTGCACCCATAACCACTATATTCATATTGGAATTCCTATCTCTTACATCTCTGATTTTATTTCACCTTTTCTAACGATTATTAACTCCTATTCTACAACAGCTAATATTACACATCATTACATTAATATTTCTGGTAAAAAGTATACAGCACAACTAAGATTCTGCTGTTATAAAAAAATCAATTGATCTTCAAAAGGCATAAAGTAATTTAATCTTTTTCTCTTTAAGATATAAACCTGGGATTAAAAACAAATTTATTTAAGGGATAGATTTTATGCTGTAGTATGGCTCATAAAAAGAAAATGAATCAGAAAAAAGAATCTTTGCCCTATAAAATTGAGGATGCAATGAAAATTACTGACGAGATATTTAAGCTTAGCAAAGAAAAGGAGTATAACGTTGGTGCTTTTGTTCATGGTTTAATTTTTGCCCTCGAGTATGCTCAGTTCTCATACAAAATTCCTCAACAACAAATTGCAGTAATTAAAAGAGATTGTCGTCGATATTTTAAAGAAATGGACAATATTAAAAAATGATTGTTTCACTAGCACTACCTCTAATTTTTCAAACTTAAATTATTAATATTCCTTTTTTAAAAATTGAATAAGATAGAAAAATTGGCTTTGGCAAAATTTATTGATATCTATCAGAATTACAAAAGCGAAATGTCATTTATAAAAAAATAATAGAAGGAAGGGAATTTTCTTAGGGGATAAATATGAAGAAATAAAAATTCCTTCCTCCTTTCCTCGTAATGCTTTTAATTTATATTTGCTACTGTGTAGCATGAATGCTTTTGTCATTTAAATACTTTTTGCTTAAATGATACAACATTTGTTAGTTAGAAAAAAATTGCAGGGGAAGAGATTTGAACTAGCTTTTACCGGTAAAAAAATAATGGATTTCCCATGTTGAAAAGTTAGGTATGCAGGGGAAGAGATTTGAACTCTCGAACCTCTACAGGAACAGATCTTGAGTCTGTCGCCGTTGACCTAGCTTGGCTACCCCTGCATAAGGAAAGCGTGAACAATTTAATAATAATTAAAGTTTAGGTTTTATTGATAAGAATTAAGACAATTATATTTATTGGAATATATTTATAAGCCGACAGTTTATATAATACTCTGGTAGATAGTATAGCAATAAAAGAACATTGGGATTCTAGATTTGCTTTCATCATGGCGGCAATTGGATCTGCGGTTGGATTGGGAAATGTATGGAGATTTCCATATGTTTGTTATGATGGTGGTGGAGGAGCATTTCTTATCCCTTATTTTGTTGCGCTCTTCACTGCAGGAATACCACTTATGATTCTGGAATTTTCTGTTGGTCATTGGGCAAGAAGTTCGCCACCTGAGGCGTTTAAAAAAATAGGAAAAAAATGGGAATGGGCAGGTTGGTGGGCAGTATTCGTGCCGTTCGTCATTGCTTTATATTATGTAGTGGTAATGGCATGGTGTTTCTCTTATATGGTATACTCTCTTGACTTACGATGGGGCGCAAACGCTGGAGTGTTTTTTAGAAATTTTCTTGGAGATACAGGGAATCCTGCAATACTTGGGGGCATAAGCGTACCAGCTTTTTTAGGCCTTATCGTCATCTGGTTATGTGTATTTCTTATTCTTTACAAAGGCGTCCATCGCATTGGTAAAATCGTTGCAATTACAGTACCTCTTCCTACCATACTTCTGATAATTCTCACTATTAGAGGGCTAACTCTTCCAGGAGCAATTGAAGGTATCAGTTACTATCTCACACCTAATTTTTCACGACTCCTGGACGTTAATGTCTGGCTCGCAGCGTATGCACAGGTATTTTTCTCACTTGGAGTTGCCCAAGGTATCATGATTACTTACGCCAGCTATCTTAAGAAAAAATCTGATATTACAAACAACGCATTTATTATCTCACTTGCAGACGCAGGAACATCGTTTCTTGCAGGATTTACCGTGTTCAGTGTTGTGGGCTATCTTGCTGCATCACAAGGAGTGGGAATCACAGAGTTAGGCATAGGAGGTCCTACCCTCACGTTTATCACATATCCAACTGCTATTTCATTACTGCCTTTTGCGGCAGCATTTTTTGGGATGATATTCTTTTTAGCACTTCTTACGTTTGGAATCGATTCTGCATTTTCCATGGTAGAACCCATCGTTTCGGGAATACATGGCAAATGGAAAATAACAAAGGCAAAAGTTACAGGAATAATGTGTATTGTTGGCTTTTTTATAAGCTTAATCTTTGTAACAGGAAGCGGTCTGCACTGGCTTGACATCGCAGATCATTTTATTGCAAATTTTGGCCTTGTGATGATAGGACTTGTAGAATGTCTGATTTTAGGATGGATGTATAAACTATCAAAATTACGAGATCATGCAAATAAGACATCTGAATTATACCTTGGCAGATGGTGGGATTATCTCATTAAATTTGCAATACCATTTGTACTGTTTATATTGCTAGCTGCCGCCATAATAAATAATATCACAGATCACTATCTAGGGTATCCATGGTGGATTATAGTAATTGGAGGTGTTGCACCGTGTCTTTCAATATTTCTACTCTCGTTTGTTTTCATGATTATTAAAAAACGAGCTGAGGTGAATTAATGGGTCTGTCACTATCTGCAATTGCAATGCTTATTTTTGGATCAGTTGTATTATATGGTGGTCTAGTATATTTTTTATATAGAGCGTTGAAAAGTATGAAAAAATAGAATTGACAACGAGCACCTAAAAATGAAAGAAATAACCACATAATCCCAAACTAGACATAGATGCTATAATATGGAATGAAATTTATAAATGTGAGAAGGAAATTTTTTATAATAGTAGTTGCTATAGTAAAAGGGGACGTTTCAATGACACATGATACAAAAAAATCCAGATTACGGGGCCTATTTCATCATTCTCAACAGTCAGCTAAAAAAGAAGATACTAGAATTGGTTTTTCATCACTTAAGAAAATGGTGACCACGAAAGAACAAGAGGACATTTTAAAGCTTATAGAAAATGAGACAATACCAACAGTTCGAGATGCATGGATTGATTATCTCCTTGAACTGACAAAACGTTCTAAATGTAAAAGTGACTGAACGGAAAAATATAATGTCATTCTTACAATAACATGTTTAAATAATCCAAAATAATATCTTTTTAGTCCAATTTATTATAACACTTATTATTCAAAATCTGATCCCAAGTCATAACCACAGTACTCACATTCAGTACTGGTATCCATTGTACTATGGCAGTTGGGACAAATTTTTTCATATCCGAAATTTTGTTCTCTTCCCTCTAGAGTACAGCCACATTTTTGACATATGTGAAAAAGACCAGTTTTGTTAGTCAATCTTTTCATTTCATTTCCACAATTCGGGCAGATCCATGTCTCTTCCATAGGATAAACCATTTTTAAATAATTCTATATAAAACTATTGTGTCAAAACGTCAAAACGAAAAAAAATATCTATGAAAACATCTGCATTCCATCTTTCTTCAATAAATTTCCTCATCGCATTTGGTGTCGAATTGCATTATGAACCTAACCCACCAAAAATTCCACCTGTCAAAGAAAGATCAATTGTTGTAGTTTTTCCTGATTCTACTATTACTGGAATTGCAATCGCAAAACCACGACCAAGTTTTCCAGCTATTACAAAATATCGTCCTTCTGGAACGCTTATTTGATAATTACCATTACTATCTGTAGAAGCAGTAGCAAAAGCAGGAGGATTACCACTTAATATAAATAGAATTGTTGTAAATGATATTATATGTGCATTTTCAACTGGAGCTCCACTTGAGTTTGTTATGGTTCCATCTATGTAACCTGTAGCAAACACCCCTATCTTTGATAAGGAATCTACTTTGTTGGGCATTGCCATTGAGGTACCTGCGGTAAAACAAGCACCAATAACTGTCAGAATCATGAGAAACGCTGCAGGATCTGACAAAACTACTTTCTTCATTTTCTCTACCCCCTTTATTTATAGAAAATATAGTGTATTATAGTATATAAAATTTTACTACAGGTGGACAGGACCATCTATAGAATCTATTTTTAGACCAATGAAGTTTTAAAAAAATAAAGAAAAGTGGAGTTTTAGATGAATCCTCAACTCTCATTTATCTAGATTTACCGTTAATAATAACCTCTATAAGGTTTTGTACTTAACCCAACATTTGACCTAACGCTAATTCTAATGCTTTAATTCTTTCGTTCAATGCCTCATTTTCTGCCTGAATATCTTTTATCATTTGGTCAAGATTATTATTTACAGGGACTGGATCCTCTGAACTTCCCATCCTTATTAGAACGAATCTATATTTTTTATTCGTTAAAAGATTCTCAAGATACATCCCGTTTTCATCTCCAAAAATTTTCCAAATTTTAATGCCATCCTTTTGAAAGATGATATCCTCGGTATAATATCCACTGGCTTGCACATAGCCTTCAACATCTAATTCATAGGCTGGATTCGATGTATTAATGCCAACGCTGCCATTTACTGTTAATCCATCTGGGCCGTCTATGTCAACTGCACCAGCATCAGCAACAATAGTTCTGCCAGCACCAGGACCACCTTCGTCATAGGCTTGGTCAAGTGTGTTATTTCCACCTCCTGGACCGCCAGTAGCGGCAGTTGTTTGTATTGTCCCATCTGGGAATTTGAATCCACCATTTGTAGAATGGATGATCCCATTCACTTCTAGCATACTAGTGGGGTTCAATGTCCCGATACCGACATTGCTAGCGAAGTAACCTTTGCCGTTGAAGTATCCAGCCCAACCACCCGCATGTGTCACATGAATTCCATCTCCACTAGCGTTGGTAACCCTCAATCCATGGTTTCCAGAGTGATCAACCCAAAGAGCACAAGCACTCGATGTATTAACTCGGAGTCCTCTACCAGGCCCATTCTTCTCAATATTGAGTACAGGTGCAAATTCTGATCCGACAACATGTAGTATATTCGTTGGACTTGTCGTCCCAATACCGACCTTGTCGTTTGTTGAATTGACATACAAAACAGCTGAACCAGTTGAACCATCTATTCTTAAAGAACCATTTACATGAAGTTTCTCAGATGGTGATGTAATACCGATGCCAACATTACCAGTTACATTAGAAAACATATGCGGCGGATTAGTCTGGTAGTCCCAGTCGTCATCTGGATCTGTAAAGGTTAGATGGTCACGTAGTTCTAAGCCGACAGCGTCCATGGATGTTTCAATATTATTTTGATTTAGCATAGGGAATGATTCTTCATTTTCTAAAACTCCACCAATCCCAGTTACAACACTAGCTCCAACGAATAAGGTTATTACTAAAACAGCAAAACCTTTTCTAAATAAGTTGTTTTTTTCCATTTTTATTACCCCTTATAAATTATTTAATATAATATTAACGACAGTTAAATATAAATGTTTCGTTATGAGGCTACATCTATAGTTTTATCTTTCTGTCTGAAAATTGTTGGTTGATGTATTAAAAATTAAATAAAATAATGAATCTCTTTTAAAATGATGAAACTATGTTTTTCTCGAAATCTTTCAAAGAGTTCAATAACTTTTTATCATACTCAAATTCAAAATCATAAACAATATATCTCAAAATGAGTGGTTCAGCTGGAGCTAATCCAAAATCAACTTTTTTATTTGGATTATGAAGCGCTTCTATAATCTGTTCCTTTTCAATTTTACCAATTCCCACTTTCTGAATGGCTAAAACAATCCTTCGGACCTGATTCCAAAGGAAAGTTTGGGCGTAAAAATCCATGATAAAAAAATCATCTTGATTCGTTATGATAATATTATCTATGATTCGTACAGGGTCCTTAAACTCCTCTGTCCTTGCAAAATTACTAAAATTATATTCTCCTGCAAATGACGCTGCCGCAGATAATACCCTATCTATTTCAAGATTCTCATTTTTAAGATAATATCTATACGTCCTCTGTTTTGCATATCTCGGAAAAAAATCTGGTTCAACATCCTTAATACCATAGACTAGAACATCCGTTAAATCTTCTTTCATTTCTTGAAAAATGCGTTCTTTAGAAGAATCCGTATTAAATGCAATAACATTGCTTAATGCAGAAACTCCTTTGTCGGTTCTACTTGCCGATCTAATACATGATTCTTTGGTATCTTCAATAAAACCATGTTTTATTAGAGATTTTATTATTTCTCCTTCAATGGTTTTTAATTTGGGCTGCCGTGCATATCCATGAAACTTTCTGCCATCATAGGCGAATTTTAATGCAATCCTCATCTTAATGAGTCAATTGTTTTTAATATAAATAAGTTCGTGTGTTTATTCTACTGGATAAAATCTTATTAAAGCGGGTATAATACTTGGAGAAGATATGCTTCCTGAGACGACATATGTGAAACTTATGTGGGCATTATCTCATGAAAAAAACGGGAAAGAAGTTGCCCAGTTAATGCTCATAAACATTGCTTGAGAGACGTCTGTAAGAACAAAGGCAAATGCTTTTTTGAAATATAAAAAAATTGCTGAGTTTATGAATTTTTTTCAGCAATATCTCCGACTATCGGTAGTTTAAATTTTTCTCCTTGATAGGCTTTAAGCATTAATATTAGCCATAGAATTAATGTAAGCAGTGCAATTAAACCGGATATTATCCAACCAAGAACTGGTATCCAACCTAACAATATGACTATTATCCAAGCAGGTAGAAAGACTAGTATGGCTTGCATTGCATGAAATTTCACAAATTTATTATCCTTTTCTAAGATATAGAATATAATTCCAGTTACAAAAAATAGTATGTAACAAAAAGCTCCTTCTATATTTTCTTCTAAACCAATTGATGTCGCTGCCATAAATCTATCTCCTCATTAGGTAGCAATAATAACATTGTTGCTATTTATTAGTTATGTTTTGTTCTGGAAATAAAAAGAGCTTATCTTCTATTTTTACTATTTTAACTACTTTAGTTGTAAAAGAGATATTTTTTGGTTTTTTTAATTCAAAGGTTTTATACATTTTTGGATCCATTAGTTGTATTTCATCATTTAACTGACTAACAAAAATCATCTCTGTGACCAGTTCTTTTCCACCAACTATACTTGCTTTTTGAAGATCTTTACCATCAAAAACTGTTTCTGTCCAATTAGAAAGTTCGAAAGTATGAACTTTGTTTCCCCTAATGGAAAAGATGTAGAAATATGAATTATCAAGAGATATAAAATCACCTTTTCTATAGGAGGGTAGTCTGATGAGACAGGTCATCCTAAATATTTGTCTACTATCTTTCATACCAACATTTTTTGATGATTGTTTTATTTCGCCGCCAAATCTTTCTTGTAGCTTTTTGGCGATCGTATATGCAGATCCTTTTTCACTTAGATAAAAGTCAATGCCGCCATGTTCCTCAGCATAATCTGTAATAAACAATCCTCGGTTGCCTTTAACCTTTAGACTTTCGACAAGGTTTTCTACATTTAACCGAATAGTTTCAAGTTCTTCTTTTGTCAGTTTTCTTTTATTTGCCCTTACTTGTAGAGTTGCCTCAAAATATCCCCCAAATTGTTTAGAACAAATATCACATACAACTCCTTTTATACGAATTGTTATATAATGTTTTTCTGATATCTCATGATCTTCTAAATAACCAGATATAGCTATTTTGCATGATAATTTTTTGCCTTTTTCACCCCAATCTGTTTTTATTTGTACTTTTTTTAGTTCGCTACTTATTTGAAAGTTATCTTTAATATGACGTTTTAGTACTTTTTCAAATGATTCCTGTGTCCAAGTATTTTTGTACTTATATGACGAACATTTAGGACATATATAGATATCAAGAATCTCTGGTCCTTTTGTAAATCTGTTATTTTTAAGATAGCATCTAATGCATACTCCGTTTCTAAATATTTTTTCTTCTTTCCCGCATTCGACGCAGAACATTTTTTACACCGCTACATTAGTTTTTTTGGCATTTACCTAAATTAACAATTTACTTCTCTTTAAAAATCTACCTAACAACAAATTTTAATACTAAAAATAAGAATAGTTTTTTAAAAAAATTTTATAATGAATTTTTTTGGCATCAAGTGTAAAGATACTGGGTAACAGTTGTACAACAAGGCCTTAATAAGCAAACGGACAAAACAGAAGATGAGGAATGATAAAAAATGATGATTGTAGGACAAGTATCAAACTCGGAAGAGGCCAAGGAAATAGAATCCATCACTAAATCATTTGTTGTGGGAAATCGAGCTAGGGAACTTGCTCTAAAAATAAAAGAGGCTTAAACGTGAATAAGAAGAATAACAAGAAAAATAATAAGAAAGTAATCCCAAAAGATATTCCTATAATCTGGGTAAACATCGTATAAATTTGAGTTTAATAAATCATTAAACAATTGTCTTCCTCAAGAAGATTATACTCAATTTTGTATTTTTCTGGATCTCCCTCTGAAAACTCAAACTTTTTTTCTAGATAGAGAAATTATCGATCGATTTTCTTTTAATAATTGATTAAGAAAATCATGCTCATATTATTATGCACTTAAGCATTTTTCGAATATGGCTACAGAACAATAAATTGACTCATGATTTAAGTTTATTAGGACTAGAAAATGGATATAAAAGAATAGAAAAAGTGGAAAAAGCCCCCATTTATGTTTGTATTAAAGGCCACCACCTGGTTTAAATTTTATAAAGAACAGCAGTACAAATGCATCTCTCTGTCTCGTATCTGAAGGTCCATCTGGTATTTCTGCTGAAAAAGCTACCGTTGTTTGTCCTAATCCCAATATAATAGATGAGCTTATAGTTTCTTGTCCACCTGGGGGTATGCTTACATTCTCACCAGAGGTATCTCTGCCAAGTAATATGAAACCTCCACTGAGTTTGATATTCCAACTTAAATCAGTTACTTCAGTTTCGCCGTTATTATTGATTACCGCGCCTACTTTGAATAATCCGCCAGTCGTATTTTCTATACTAAACTCAATAGGTAATACATTGATGTAATCCACCTTTATCTCTATATCAGAAATTGTTCCATCAGAGACCGTCAAGGAAACTGTATAAATTCCATCTTCAGTGTATGTCCATACTGGATTTGGTTCTTCTGAATCGATAATACCGTCATTTTCAAAATCCCATTTCCAAGAAGTTATTGAAGTGTTTTCAGCTATTGATAAATCAGTGAAATGAACGGTTAAAGGTGCCGTGCCCTCTGTTAAGTCTGCTGTAAAATCAGCTGTAAGTGTAACTGGATTATATGATGAATTCAGACCGCCAGAATAACAAACTACTTTACCATATCGGCCTCCAGCTACCATCTCCATTGAGCCATCATTAACCAAGTCAGAGACGGCCCCAATAGCGTCGACAGCTTCTGGGTAAGGAGTTGAAAATAATTCAGAGCCATTAACTCCGTTAAGGAAATAGCAATAATTATTGTTAAATAACGTACCAACTAACACGTCATCTATTGCATCTCCGCTAATATCCGCAATTCTCGCCACATTCCATGGTTGATCTGCTACAGGGTGTGACCAAATAATACTACCAGTATATCCATCGATAACCTGAGTAACATGCGTGGTACTATGTGCAGGTACGATGTCAGGGTGACCATCACCATTTACATCATTTAATTTTGCAAATCGAGTTATTATTGCAGATCCAAGTGAATTGCTATATTCCACATTTCCGGTTGTAGCATCAAGTCCGTAGATATTACCGCCAAAATCTCCTATGATGACATCATTAATGCCATCACCACTGACATCATCAATTTGTTCGAGAGCCCAGACTGATGAGCCCGCAGCAGTAAACGTCCAAGTTATGCTACCGGTTGCTCCGTTTATACCATAAGCATATCCTATAGTTTCACCACTATTAGAAGCACCAGCGAGAACATCTGGTTGACCATCACCAGTGAAATCCTCAATACCAATTACGGAAAATCCTGGTCCTCTGGGGCTACCCAGAGGGCATTCCCAAATTTTCGTACCGTCTTCGCCATCTAGACAATACACTCGCCTTGGACCAGTTGCGGTACCGCCAGTAGTTGCTAATACATCAGGTATATCATCGCCATTGTAATCATAGCTGCAATCAACCTGATATACCCAGCCACCATCGCCATATTCATGGGTGTCATGAGTCCAAATTTCTAAGCCAGTTTCTCCAGAGATTGCTCGAATTAATCGGGCTCCTCCACAGGTTCCAACGACGACATCGTTGTAGTCATCTCCATCTAAATCATCTGTAACGATTAAGTCTTTTTGATATTCTACCCATCCTGCATCATGTTCCCAGAGGACTACGCCAGTGCCTGTGGAAGCTCCACTGATGCATCGTACATAGTGATCCTCAGAGCCGATGACCACATCATCGATGCCATCCCCATTTATGTCTGGTATTGGTCTAATCCCCTTTGCACTATTAAAGGTGGCCGGAGGGATTTGATACTGCCATATTATTTCACCGATAGGATAATCTCTATTTCCTTCTGTACTTTGTAATTCTTCTTCATAATGATTTTCTTGATTACCTTCTGAAGTAGAGTATAACGCAGTTTGGTATCTATATGCCGAGACATCATCGAATAAACCTTTAAATTCGCTTTCATAGAAATTTCCTACGGTTTTATTATTGAATATTCCAACAGCTCCAAGTCCTGCAAGGACAAATAATATTATAATTGAAAACGACAATATTTTTTTCATAGTTTTGCCTCCCTTACATTATTTACACTTAGTATGGCAATTGCATATACTTAAATCTTTGTATATAATTTTTTATATTATTTATAGTAATATAGAGTACAATCAGTAAAACAAATAATAATAATGAGGATTTTTAAACAAATTTTATTAAGGAACGCTAGCTAAAAAATATGGGTTAGATATGTTTGAATCTCCATAATAATCTCCTTGAATTATTATTTTAATATTCATCAAAATTATACTAAAGTGCTTGTTTTTTATATATAATTGATAATTAAGCATAGCAAATGTTTTAATATGCATATCCTTATAAATATTTGATGAGTAAGGCATTTGTTATCTCACTGGCAATATTTTTCATTTCTCTGAATATAGTCAATGCAGTGAACATTTCTATTGAAAAACAAGATTATCAGGCTGCAGGTGCTCTATCAAATATAATATCTGCTCGAAATTCTATAGAAGATGTTATTGTAGTTCCAGATAGCAACCCGTTATTTGGTATCATTGGCTCTTATGTCTCATGCTGGTATGATACAATTGAATCAACTGGATTAAAACCAATGCTTGTTCAGCACGAGGGATTCCTGACAAATCATCAAGAGATGTTCATTGACAAATACTTGGATTCAGGAAATAGGTCGATTTTAGTCTTAGGGAGGCATTTGCAAACAGCATATAATACCACAGAGATATTGGGTTTACCACCTAGAGTTGCTATCGAAGTTGCCACACATGTATTTACTTTTGTTTCAACCATTATAATCATTCCAAATAGTAGAGACAAATATGAACTAAGTCTAATGGCTAGTCCTTTAGCAAGTTATCTTAATATTCCAATTCTTATCTTTGATAATAATACCAATGAACTGGAGGATCTTTGTAACACTCTTAACGTTAGCAATGCATTTGTAATTGGAAACATTCAAGTAAATATACCTGGTATAAACATTACAAAACTGGAAACAGCTGATGAAATACAGAACGTGGTTTTGACTGTAATCAAAGATAAATTTGGTGAAATTAATTACATTACTTTGACCAATCCTTCAGATGTTACACCACCATATATTATTGATGTCAATGAGACAACATCCTTTGATCATATTTCAAACATAAAGATTACAATTCTTGGAAAAGAATTTGATGTTAAAGGAGAAGATTCAAAACAATTTAATGTAATCGTTCCAAATGGAATTAACAGAATCCAGGTTTATGGAAATATTACAAAAAATTGTGAGTCTTATACAAATAAAATTAATCCTATTGTCCCGATCATTTTCTTAACCCTCTATGACCCTTTTGATAATATCGTTGCCTATTCCTCAAGCCTTGCCTTAGATTTTGGAACAGCATATCTGGAAACATTAGCCTGCAACGCCTCTGGAACTTACAAGCTTGTTGTTCGCATTTATAATGGTATAAAGGGTGGCTATTTCTCACAGCGTGGAATTTCACTCGTGGATACTGATTTTAAAGTTACTATTAAAATATCTGAACTAGAAAAACCTCATCTACCTTTTATCCCTAAACTTTCAATAAATGCTCCTTATCTTACATCTGCTCATGGAGGAATCATGATTGCTGATTCAAATTTTGAACTAACAAATGATAGTTACATAGACGCTGCTCTAGGGTCTGGAACAGGACCATGGCATAATGAAAAACTCCATAACTTCACAAATGAGAAAGTAAAATATATAACAGAACAACTGAATAATACTCTAAATCTTATTAGTAATTACGAAATGCTTGATGATTATCTCAATGGTCCAGCGTGGCTTGCAATCCTCGCTGATACCAACATGGTTCCAATGTACTACTATGCTCCATCCCAACAAGGTATTTATGAAAAAGGTCTTCCTTCTGACAACTCCTATTCACTTAATTGGAACCTCTCTGTTGGACGTGTAGTTGGTTGGAATGTACAGGACGTTTCATTGTTGATTGCGAGAACATTATTCTACAAAGAAATATGTGATCTACCTGTTAGGCCAAAAGATTGGCACAATAGATTTAGTTTCATCTTTGGTGAAGGATTTGGAGAAACAGGAGGAATCTTTCATCAAATACCATACTCATTTGAGATAAGAAAATATGGCTTTTACCCGCGAATCTTTGGCGATCTAAGAAATAGTAGACAATTATCTGAGTTGTTTAAAGCTTATACCGGCTCAAATTATATAGAATATCTAGGCCATGGAGATTGGTTCTGGTATTCGCCCTCATTGTATGGTCTTGATTATTATAGCAGATCGATTGATGTTGCACATGCAAAAAGCTGGATATATAATAAACCAAGTGTATTTCTTACGTCTGCGTGTCTCATGGGACGCATAGATGGAATACTTCCTCAAATGAACATAGGACTAACGATGCTTCACGCAGGATGTAATTGCTTTATAGGGGCAACTCGAACCACCGGTTCGGAGGCAGGACTCACTATTCTTGAAAATCATTTAATAGTAGACGACCTTAGCATTGGCGAGGCATTGAGAGGAGAGAAGAGAGTGGACAAAGAGCTTCCCAATTACTATGTGCGAGTCCTTTACGGTGATCCTGCATTCAACCCATATGAACCAAACAATGGCTTCAGTAATCAAGGAAGGCCATCCAATTAAGATCGATTAGTATTATCTAAAATCAGATTTTTTTGATAAACTTGATAATAAAGAAAGGATTCTTATTTATCGCTGTATTATATACCGCCACCTGGATTAATATGCACAAAGAACAGTAATACTGTTCCACCTTGTTGTCTTGTATCCGAGCCTTCTAATATCTCCGCTGTAGCTATTACCTCTATTTTACCGAATCCGACTATCAAGTCCGAATGTATCGTTGTTTGCCCACCTGCAGGGATACTTGGAATCTCGCCATTGCTTTCCTTGCCCAGCAGTATTGAACCGCCGTTAAGAATTATATTCCATTTTACATTTGATGTATCAGTGGCACCAGAATTTTTGATCACTGCATTTACTCTGAACAGTCCTCCACTAATAAGTCCCATATCAAGGAAGGGACCTCCAACAATTGTAACTGCTAACGGGGTTGACCAATCACTTTCGCTACCGTTCACATCCTTTGCCTTTACCTTTATATCGTATTCTCCTGGATCAATCCAAATATGAGATGCTTCTCCAGCGACTCCGGAGTCATATGGTCCAATCCAGTTGCTATATGTGTTATCTCCCCAGTCAAACATATAATATATTTGTTCTCCTTCAGGATCGGTAGTACTGCTAGAGTATGTAAGCTCTCTATCCTCTACTCCTTGTGTTGGTCCATCCGGTTGACCGGGCGTCTCTGGTGGTTTATTCACAATAGCTGTAACCATTCCTAAATTAGGGTTCCCCCAAAGTGCTCCCCATTCAAACATCTCATACTTAACGTAGTACCATAATCCATTGGTGTACATTTCGAACAAAGCCCATTGATGAGCTTCTCCTTGTGTATAATCTCCAGAAGTAACACAGGTGGTGAAGAAGTAGTCTAACGACTGGCTAGATCCACTATATGGATTATTCCAACTAGGCATTCCATAGGCAACCTTGGTGGAACCAAGAAAACCAACACCACCCTGCTTAAGCATCGCCTGACCAATGTTCAAATAATCTGTATCAGAATTACTACACGCATCAGCAAATATAATCGCTGGATAATCATCGTTAAGGTAAGTACAGGTTTGTGTGTCGACAAAAGCTTGGGAAGGATAATATTCATAACATGCGGTGGGTGACCCATGACCTGCCCAATCCACAAAACCATATGAGCCTGAAGACCATATCGACTTCACGTTGTTGTAATCCAGATTATAATCCATTGGATAAGAAGACTGGCCCTGCTCGTACATCCGTGTCATCGACCAATCAGACATCCAAGTTTGATCAACCTTTGCTTCCATGAGCACTGCATTGTCAGTATCTGGCCAGAAGAAAGCACCCAGAAGGAGGATGTTTTTCTTAAATGTTGGATCATCACTCTGTTCATAAGCAACAGATTTCTCACAAATACTCAAGACTGTTGCAGGATCACTCCAGGGGATCCTACCAACATTTACCTCCGCATAAAAATCAATCGGATCTGATTCTTCACCATACTGATGATCCCCATCAGCATCCCAAGACTGATCATCTGGGAGAGATAGCTCGGCATAATAGTAATCAGTTTCCGGTTGTCCATATCCAACATTCTGAGCTGTCCGACGCATAGGTACATCGTCATAATGACCAATGAAACATACATCTATAATACCCCATTCATCAGAGGGATATTTGTCTCTTAGAAAGTTCCTCGTTTTCTCAGCCAAGTCCCAGCCATCATAGTTGGAATTAATCCAGGTTGTAGTTACCACTTCAACGGATCTACCTTTACTCTCCTCCCAGTTCTTAAGGGGAGTAACAGAGGATGTTAATGAATCTAAAGTTATAATGACAAAATCACGAGTACCTCTACCTGTTGTACCCTTGGGGTACCAGTTTTTTGCTTGATCATAGTTAACAATTATTTTTTCAGCAATTCGTTCTGTCCTTATGCGGTTATCAACCACGACATCATCAAATGAGAAATCATCAGAGAATGTGTATCTCACATCGACGGTAACTTCAGGATAATAAGCCAAACTGCCTGACAATGGGTAGTAGATAAATGGCGTTATTCTCACATCAATAAGGTTATAATTTCGGTAGCCTGCCATGCGAACGAATTCTCCAACTGATTGTGGATATGGTTCATCATTTCTATAGACCGTATTATAGTTTTCTTCATACATTTCTCTCTCGTGCTCGTAAACTAGAGGATCTTCCTGTCCTATAACTCGAGGTAATGGTGATGGAGATATTTCATAAGTTCCAGGAAACATTATACCTTCTCCTGTATTAAAAGTAACTTCAAGTATCTCGGCACCAGATGGAATAGCGATTGCGAATATCTTTGAAGGTAGGTTGGGTTTTCCAGGTACTAGCAAACGACCGAGGTTTTCAACAGATATCTCATGTCCCTGTTCAGTGTTTTTAATCTCGTATGTTCCTATAGGGATGGTTACACTAATTGTATCTTCGCAAATATTAAAATAATCTGAATCTTGATTGTTTCCAACAGCGGTTGCAATAACACTGCCTAACATCAGCATACTTAATAATACAGTTAGTATTATCTTTGGTTTAATATCTAAAATCTTTTTCATATTATTCCCCTACATTACCCTATAGAGGAAAGCTAATATATAAAATGTTCTGCATGGATGCCCATAATCCATAGTTTTAACTTTATTATTGAAATAAATGTTGATTAGAATTGAGAAACTCATTTACAAAATTTTACCTGTTATCATATTATAGAAGTAATCTTCTGTTTTTAAAACATTTTACAAATCCTTATATGGTTTCTTCAATCGCAGGGAGGATTTGTTTATCTTTAAATCCATGTTGTTGCATTGCACCAGAGGGGCATGCACCAACACATGCACCACAGCCCTTACAAAGCGCTTCATCCAGCCTTGCGTGAGATTTTTCGTCTTCTTTCACGAGCTCAATCGCCTTATACGCACAAACCGAGATACACAAGCTACAACCGGAACAAACATCCTCATCCACACAAGCAATCTGGGGTTCTGCCTCAAGTTCTTTCTTAGACAAAATAGTGGCCACTCGAGCAGCTGCACCACTCGCCATTGCCACCGTATCCTGAATATCTTTTGGGCCTTGACAACACCCAGCAATAAAAATACCACCTGTGAATGTATCCATCGGACGCAGTTTTGGATGAGCTTCCAAGAAGAATCCATCGCCGCTCTGCGAAACACGAATCAAGCGAGCGAAATCATCAGCGTCAGCTCGTGGTACCAATGCAGGAACAAGTACTACTAATTCTGTAGTAATCTCAAACAACTTATTCGTCGTCGTATCAAAAATATCAATACTAAGATGATTCCCTGCATTTCTAACTTCAGAAGGGCGACCACGGAAGAAATTTGTTTTCAATCCCCGGATATTTCGATAAAACTCTTCATACCCCTTACCATAACTACGAATATCTGTATAACATATATTAATCTCAACATTGTCACCAAGCTTCTCCTTCAAGAGATACACTTGTTTTAATGCACTCATACATCCAATTCGGCAACACCATGTACATTCGGTTTCATCACGCGAACCGACACATAACGCAAACGTAATACTTTTTGGCTTCTCACCAGTGGACGGACGTAGTATCTCTCCACCCGTTGGACCAGATGAACTAATCAAACGCTCCATCTCAAGCGTTGTTATCACATCGTCCGAACGTGTATATCCATACTCGTACAAACTCGAGGGATCCATCACATCATATCCAGTTGCCACTACGATAGCGCCAACATCAACCTCAACCTCTTTTTCCTTTTGTTTAAAATCGATGGCTCCAGCCTCGCAGGCCTCCACACATAAGGGACCTGTGCCACACTTTCCTCTAGTCAACATCAAACAATGATTAGGATCAATCGTACATTTTAACGGAATCGCTTGTGGAAATGGCATATATATTGCACTGCGCTTGCTCATGCCCATATCAAACTCATTAATAATACGCCCATTCAAACGACAAGCCTCAACACAATCTCCACATCCGGTACACTTTTCTAGATCAATGTACCGAGGTTTCTTCTTAATGAAAACCTTGTAGTTGCCAACACTGCCTTCAACACCAACAACTTCTGAGTAACTTAGCAACTCAATATTTGGATGATTTGCAACTTCCATCATCTTTGGAGTAAGAATACAGCCAGAACAATCAAGCGTTGGAAACGTTTTATCCAGCTGTGCCATTCGACCGCCGATACTCGGCGTTTTCTCCACAAGATATACCTTATGTCCTTCCTCAGCAAGATCCAAAGAAGCCTGAATACCAGCGATGCCTCCTCCAATCACCAGGGCCTCAGGTGTAACTTTAATTTTTGCCGATTCCAATGGTTCCAATAGTCGTGCCTTTGCTACAGCACCACGAACCAACGCCTCTGCCTTCTTAGTAGCACGTTTCTTATCTTCATGAGCCCATGAACACTGTTCACGGATGTTTGCTATCTCCAAATTAAAGCGGTTTATACCGCCAGCTTCAACAACACCGCGAAACGTATGTTCATGCATGCGAGGAGAACAACAAGCAATAACAACGCTGTCAAGGTTATACTTCTTTATAGAATCCTTAATAAGATTCGCGCCAACATCAGAACACATGTACTTGTAATCCTTACTGACTACAACACCATCCAATGTTTTTGCATATGAAGTAAGTGCCTTCACATCTACCAATGATGCAATATTTATACCACAATGGCAGACAAACACACCAATCTTATTGCTCATACTATTTATCTCCAAGTTTCAATTTATCTACAGGACTAAGATTCAACTCTAAACCAAGTTTCTCTTTTTTAACACCAAGGGCAAGACCCAACAGTTGTGTCAGATACATCACTGGTATCTCGAGTTTTACTGCAACAGTCTCCCCGGCTTTCACCTGCTTAGAATCAAACATACGATGACACCAAGGACACACATCGACAAACACATCAAAACCTTGGTCCTGAACCTTTTGGAGTTTCTGACCAGTTTTTGTCAGTGCAGACTCAGGAAGATTCGCAGATAGCATCGCACCACAACAATCAAGCTTCTCTGGATAATCTAATGGCTCAGCGCCCAAGACCTTCAGAATGGTTTCCATTTTCTGTGGGTTCTCAGAATCTACCGGCCGACCAACCTCACTTGGGCGTATCAAATGACAACCATAATGGGTTGCAACCTTCAACCCAGAAAGTGATTTCTTTACATGTTTCTTTATCTCCTCAATACCAATATGGTCATGTAAAAGGTTAATTGTATGCACAACGTCAATCGACCCCTTATATTGTAAATCCTCAGAAGCAAGCATACTATTTATCCGATCCCGCATTTCTGGATTATTTTCCAGAGCACGCTGACATTCACTCAATGAAAGGTGGCACATAGGACATGGTACAAACAAGTCAAGATTCTGCTTCTCAGCAAGAGCAAGATTTCTAGCAGAAAGATAAAGTGTCATTAGTTGATTCATGCTCTTCATAGGCTCTCCACAACAAGAAAATCCTTCCACATCAACAAGGGCAATATTAAGTAATGGAAGGGCATCCCGTATAGATATTTCATAGGCATACTGCTCTGTTGGCATTACACAACCGGGATAAAGTGCATACTTTGTCATTGTTATTCTCCTATATCTTTTCAACAGCAAGTTTTGTTATAGCTGTCTGAAACTTTACGGCATCTAATGGTTTAGATACCTTGGGCAATCCAAGATTGTCTCGCTTTTTAGTTTTATTATCTCGGTTAGAAACACTTTGTACATCCTGAATTAATCCTATAGAAAGGATAGACTGCAACATAGATGTATATTTTCCAGGAATCTGCTTTCCGCTTGCAACGGCCATATTCTTTAGCGCAAACAAAATCTCCACAGGTGCAACCTTTTGTGGACAGCGCTCCCTGCACTTAAAACAACTCATACATGTCCAGATGACATCAGAATTTACCATTTCATCAATTAAACCACGTTTAAGAAGAGCGACAATCTTATGGGGTTCCAGCTCTAAAAGCTTATGAGCTTCACAACCAGAGGTACATTTAGCACATTGAAAACAATAATCTGATATTTCGCTTTTAAGTTTTAAAAGCCGTTCATTAATTTCATTTCTAAGAGTAGATTGTTCTTCAGCCATTGATGTCAGGTCTACTACACCCATATAACGTCCCCGTCAAGCGTTTATCCAATTTTCATATTTAAAGTTATCAATTGATAATATTTTGAGTTTTTTTGAAATAAAAGAAGATTGAAAAAACTTGCTAGCATTTAGTCATGCTTCTCAACTAGATCTGCGATATCTGTTGGGAATTTAGCTACTTTAACATTTGCTTTTTCAAAAGCCTTTATTTTTGATGCTGCGGTACCTTTTCCTCTAGCAATTATTGCACCAGCATGTCCCATTCGTTTCCCTGGAGGAGCAGTTCGTCCCGCTATAAACGCGAAAACAGGTTTATCGATATTCTTAATAATATGTTCAGCGGCCTCCTCCTCAGAAGCCCCTCCGATTTCACCAACTAAAACAACGGCCTTAGTTTCCTTGTCTTTTTCAAAGGCATCTAAAGCGCCAATAAAAGATGTACCAGTAATAGGATCTCCTCCAAGTCCAACACAAGTACTCTGACCCATTCCTTTCTCACTTAGCGAATTCACGATTTCATATGTCAACGTTCCAGAGCGACTAGCTACACCAACATTACCCTTTAAAAAAATACCACCCGGCAAAATACCCACCTTGCTTTTACCAGGGCTAGCAATACCTGGACTGTTTGGACCCACCAACACCGCACCTTTATATTTTGCGTAATGAACAAACTCCATCGCATCATGAAATGGAATATTCTCAGTAATTACAACAACTGTTCTAATTCCAGCGTCAAGCGCTTCGAAAACTGCATCCTTCGCAAAGCGAGCAGGTACCAACACTAAAGTAGTATTCGCACTAGTTTCATCAACAGCATCCTTGACATCATTAAAAATTGGTACACCATGTACTTCCTGGCCGGCTTTACCAGGAGTCACTCCCGCAACAACTTTGGTACCAAAATCTAACATCTCACCAATATGAAACACACCCTGATGACCTGTTGCACCCTGCACAACTACCTTTGTTTTATCATCAACAAATATTGCCATCTATGCACCTCCTGCTAACTCACTTGATTTCTGAGCTGCATCCTGCAAAGTCGCAGCAGTAATTAGTCCAGCATCCTTCAAAATATCCTTAGCAATATCCTCATTACATCCTTTAATTCGTGTGATAACCGGACAATCAATTCCTTCTTTAGTTATAACGGCTTTCACTCCTTTAGCGACTGTATCGCATCTTGTGATTCCACCAAATAAATTCAAGAATATCACCTTAGGCTTAGCTTTTTTCATCAACTCAAAGGCCTGCTTTACCTTCTCGGGATCATCAGTGCCGCCAAGATCCAAAAACACACCCCCATATCCCTTGAAGTGAGTCAATGCGTCAAGCGTAGCCATAGTTAATCCTGCACCATTGGCGATAACACCAATGTTCCCATCTAATTGAATAAATGCAATACCCTTGTTCTTGGCATCTTTTTCAAGAGGCGTAAGCTCAACAAGTTCAGGTTCAATATCGGGATGACGATACAATGCATCATCATTAATATTGATCTTAGAATCTAATGCCATTACTTTTCCATCTTTTGAGATAATAAGCGGATTTATCTCAACAAGTTCACAATCATATTCTCTAAATAGTTTGTATATTTTCGAAATAACCTTTGCTACTCCTTTTCCCTCTTCCTTCTCTAATTTAAGTTTAGATACCACGCTACGTATGTTGAACGATTGAATACCAATCAAGGGGTTTACCCACTCTTTGAAAATTTTTTCATCAGGAACACTCTCAATATCCATCCCTCCTTCACCACTGATCATAATAAGTGGCATTCTTTTAGAGCGATCTAGAGTAATACTCAAATATAACTCTTTCTCGATATCGACTTTTTCTTCAGCAAGAACCTTATGTACTGTATATCCCCTGATATTCATACCCATAATTTGTGAAAAATTTTCTTTTGCATCTTTCAAATTTTCAACAGATTTTATACCTCCAGCTTTCCCTCTACCACCAATTGGAACCTGTGCCTTTAGAACAAATGGAAAATTTAAACCAGAAAAATCTTTTTCATTCTTCACCAGTTTGCCTTTTGGAACTGAGATGTCGTGCTTTTCAAACAGCTCCTTCCCCCTATACTCAAAAAGTTTCATGGCAACATGAATACAAATTCACATATTTAAGAGCTTTTTAACCCAAAAATCACAGCCTACTATTTTACTAGCAATAGGAGCAAATTTAAAATCTTTGATAAAAACCATTGTGCCTAAACTATATGTTCTAATCCTTGGGTCTTCTGCAATCCATTGATTTTCCTTTAAAATCTGCATAACTTTCATCATGTCTGATTTATAATCATCATAATCCTTGTATATAGAAATCAAAACTGCTTCAAATCTTCTACTAGCTAAAAAAACCGTTGAATCGCTCATCAACCCAGCAGTCTCATCGTTTTCCATATTTGGCGGATTACGAGGGTCAAACCTTATATGATAAAATGCTAGTATCTCAAAACCCAATTTTACATAATTAGGTAAAATGATACTACTCATCAGGTTACTCTCTTTAAATTTACGTCTTAATCGTGAAATAGTATGTCTTGAAACTCCCAACTCTCTTCCGACATCGCTATCCGATAATTCGGGATAACCAGTCAATATACAATAAACATTTTTCTCAGTGTCAGAGAAAACCACATCCTCTATACTTCCAAAGTCAACATTTTCAATCCCGCTTTCTGTTTCTAGGTCTAACTTAAAGCAGTCTTTCAAAAGGGGGGAAAAATCAAAAAACCGGTATATTTTACTAATTTCAAATGGGAACACTACCAAATTGGGATACTCCTCCTCCAATAGTCCACGTCCACCAAATGTCTGCGTTCTAATATCATTAATTTTTCCAATTGAGGCATAATCCTTAGAAAGACTCAACGAGAATCCTTTATCTTGTTCTCCAACAGAAAAAAATATCTCATCAAAGACTTCAATGGCTTTTCCAGTTATTTCAACTCTTTCTTCTAAAGGGATTAACGGACTAAAATTCGTATAAATTACAACCAACATCTCACATCCCTTACTCTGAAGTTTTGGAATTATGAGTTTTCTGAGATATTCATTCTCTTTTAATCTATGTCTAATCGATGTGACAGTAGAATGCTTCAAATCAAGTTTTTCTGAGAGTTGTTTATCCGTTAGTTCAGGATATTTTACTAAACCGTAGAGCATAAGTTTTTCTTTTTTAGTTAATTCAAACTTTTTAATTGTTTCGAGAATAAGTATATTGAATATAAACTTTTTTCTCATTTTAATGAAAATAAATAAAATAATCGATAAATGGAGTAAAATTTAATAGTTTTTTTATCAAATATATAAAATTATTGATATTGTTCGCTATTATGAGAAAATTACCCAAAAACTTTATATTATATAAATTACATAATGAAACACACTTAGATATTGGAGGAGCCATTTTGGTGAAAATCCATATAGATAATAACATTCAAAAAAATATTGGAATCAAGAAACGTAGGTTTAATTATTTGGTTAAATTAATAAAATTTAATTTGGTCGGTTTTGTGGGGATAAAATCATGACTAAAAAAGAACAAATTCTTATAGAAAAACCAGATTTAAAAAAAGCAGAGGATATAGAGAAAAAAGCTGGAACCGTTGAAGTTTTTATCATGGGGAAGAGCTATAAGGTCCCTGCAGGTCTCACGATAATGAAGGCTTTAGAATACGCTGGTTATAGATATATTAGAGGTTGTGGTTGTAGGGCAGGTTTTTGCGGTGCGTGTTCTACGATATATAGAAAAGAAGATGAACAAAAACTTGGTTTTGATTTGGCATGTCAAAAGGTTGTTGAGGATAAAATGTATCTTGTTCAGCTTCCTTTTGTACCCGCAGCAAAGGCAGAATATGATATTGATAAACTTGAGGCGACTGAAAGTACTATTTTTGATATTTATCCTGAGATCGCTCGATGTGTTTCTTGTAATACATGTACAAAGTCTTGTCCACAAGACATTGAGGTTATGAAGTATATCCAGAGAGCAGTTAGAGGAGAAATCGCAAAGTGTGCGGAGATATCTTTTGATTGCATTCAGTGTGGTCTATGTGCAATGAGATGTCCTGCTGATATAAAGCATTATCATGTGTCGCAGCTTGCTCGAAGATTACGTGGAAAGTATCTTGATATAAAATCAAAAAATTTGGCTAAACGACTAAAAGAAGTTGAAAGCAGAAAATTTGATAGTGAAATTGAAAAACTAATTAAAATGGACAATAAAGAGATACTGGAGTTATACAAGAATAGAAAGATCGAGGCAGAAGAGAAAGGTCCTGGGGGTGATTAAGTGAAAGTTACAGATGGATATCCAGAGTACATGATGAAATCTATAAAGCTGGTAGAGGAAAAACGGGAGAAAAACATGTCTCAACCAGTTAAACCCATGTCTATGAAGGCTCGAGAGGAAGCTCTAAGTAAACATCATCCGGATTATATGAAAGGGACAAAAAGAAAGCTTAAGGTCGGAAGAGATAAGGGAATGCTATTGTATAATGGTATTGTAGATCTCCTTGAGGCTAAACCTGTTCTTGATCCTAAGGATGTTGATTTAAGCAAGATTGATTATGATGTAGATTTGCTTATTATAGGAGGTGGCGGTGCGGGTACTGTTGCTGCTTTATTTGCTTACGAATCTGGTGTTTCTAAAGATAAAATTTTGATAGTCACAAAGCTTCGTCACGGGGACGCAAATTCAATGATGGCACAAGGAGGGATTCAGGCTGCTGATAGGCCTGAGGATAACCCTACATTGCATTATCTTGATATTTTTGGCGGAGGGCATTTCACTAATAAACCTGAGCTTGCAAGAGCACTTGCATTAGATGCTCCAGGTATCATCAGTTGGCATGAGGAACTAGGGATAATGTATGATCGCCAAGAGGATGGTGAATTTCAGGAGCTATCAGGTGGTGGTACCTGTAGGAATCGTATGCATAGTGCTAAGGATTACACAGGTATGGAACTTATGAGAAATATCAGAGACAAAGCTAGGAATCTAGAGATACCTACGTTGGAGTTTTGTCCTGTAGCCGAATTGCTCATGGATGATAAAGGACAGGTGGCTGGTGGTATTGCCTTTAACCTTGAAACATTTGAGTATTATGTTATTCGCGCAAAAGCCACGATTCTAGCTACTGGTGGAAGTGGCCGATTACATCTTGCAAATTATCCAACAACGAACCATTATGGTGCTACAGGTGATGGTCTCATTATGGCTTATCATGCAGGAGCTAATCTTATTGATTTAGATACCATACAGATACATCCTACAGGAGACGCTTACCCTGAACCACTGGTTGGAATACTTTCAACAGAGAAAATCAGAGGACTTGGTGCAATACCACTCAACAAAAATGGAGATCCATTTGTTTTTCCATTAGAACCACGTGATGTTGAATCTGCAATGTTTATTCAAGAATGCAAACAGGGGAGAGGCATAGTAACACCTACTGGAATGCCTGGAATATGGCTTGATTCACCCATGATTGACATTATTCATGGCGAGGGAACTATTGAAACAAAGCTTGCAGGTGAAGTCCGGAAATTTAAACGATTTGGTATTGATATGGCAAAGCATCCTATCCTTGTATATCCAACGCTTCATTATCAAAATGGCGGAGTAGAAATTAATGAAAAAACTGAAACAAAAATCCCAGGTTTATTTGCAGCTGGTGAAATCTCAGGTGGAGTTCACGGAAAAAACCGGCTAATGGGAAACTCTCTTCTTGATTTTAACGTTTTTGGCAGACGCTCAGGAATTTACGCTGCAAAATATGTTAAAAAAGCTAAAATTGGAAAACTTACGCTAAATCACCTTGATAAATATAACAAAATGCTGAAGCAAGCTAGCATAAAACCAGCTAAATCTGCTCCGATAATTTTACCTGAATATAGAGGTGAAATGGCAATTTCAAGAGCATTAGATATATTCTGAATGGGGTATTAATGATAGAAGTTAAGGATGACTGGTGCAAAGGTTGCAACATCTGTATTGATCGATGCCCAGTAGATGCATTGGAAGAATCTGATAATTTAAATCGTAGGGGTGTACGTCCTCCTAAGTTGAAAGAAGAAAACGAATGCAACTACTGTCGGCTTTGCGAGCTCATCTGTCCAGATCTTGCAATAACTGTTATCCCTGAAGAGGATGATAAAAAACCTGTTAAAAAAACCCTTCTAACACCTGTAGGAGGAAAATTAAAATGAAATATAAATATGATCCTAAACGGATAAGAGAAGTTTTAGGTAAAAAAGTACAATTCCTACTGGGAGATATGGCTTGTGTCTATGGGGGCCTCCTTGCAGGATGTTCGTTTTTTGGAGGATATCCAATAACTCCTGCATCTGAGGTAGCTGAAGGAATGGCACGAAGACTTCCAAGAGTTGGTGGTACATATATCCAGATGGAAGATGAGATAGGGAGTATGGCTGCAGTAATTGGTGCTGCTTGGGGTGGAGCAAAATCTATGACCGCTACATCTGGTCCAGGTTTTTCGTTAATGATGGAAAATTATGGTTTTGCTGCTATGACTGAAACACCCTGCGTAATAGTCAACGTTCAACGAACTGGTCCATCAACAGGACAACCAACACTGGGAGCACAGGGTGATATGATGCAGGTACGATGGGGAACCCACGGGGATTTTGAAGCACTTGCCCTTGCACCAAGTACTGTTCAAGAATGTATGGATTTCACAATAGAGGCATTCAACCTCTCTGAGAAGTATCGAAACCCTGCATGTGTTATGACTGATGGTGAAGTCGGACATCTTAGGGAACGTATTATTATACCCGATGAAAAAGACTTAAAGATAATCGATAGAGTCACTGCAACTATAGATAAGGAGAAATACATACCTTTTACAAACTCACAGACAAGAAAAAGTAAAGTTCCAGATTTTGCTACTTTTGGCACTGGTTATCGAACTTATGTTACAGGTCTCACTCATAACGAAAAAGGTTTTCCAGCAACTGATAAACAGCCGGATCATGAACGACTTGTGAAAAGAATTACAACAAAAATCACTGATGATGCTGACAAACTCGTTATGGTTGAACAGCTAAATTTGGATGATGCTGATGTTGCATTTGTCACATATGGCGCTACTGCACGACCTGCAGAATCTGCAATGGAAATGGGGAGAAAGAATGGTATAAAAGTTGGCTTACTTCGACTTAAAATTGTTTGGCCGTTTCCTGATAAATTAGTAACAAATCTTGCGAAAGATGTTGATAAAATAATTGTTCCAGAGATGAACCTCGGGCAAATGGTTCATCCTGTCCGAGAATTTGCTGAAAATCATTGTGAAGTTATTTCTGCACCAAAGATCGGGGGGGAGATGCATCTTCCTATGGAACTTTACAAATATTTGGAGGGAAAGTAAATGGTTGAAATTAAAACAGCTGATGAGTTAAATAAAAAATTTCTACGTGAAGGAATGTGGCCTACTATTTTCTGTAACGGCTGTGGTCATGGTGTTGTTTTAGAATATACATTCTGGGCTTTAGAAGAGCTAGGATTGGATATGGATAAGGTAATATTTGCCTCAGGAATCGGATGTTCTTCTCGGCTTCCAGGGTATATTAACGCTGATGGATTGCATACTACTCATGGACGGGCAATTGCATTTGCCACGGGGATAAAAGCAGCTAACCCGGATTTTCACGTTATTATTTTCACTGGTGATGGTGACTGTGCAGGAATTGGTGGGAACCATTTCATTCATGCAGCTCGACGTAACATTGATATGACTGTGATAATGATAAATAATTTCATCTATGGTATGACTGGCGGACAACTTGCTCCAACAGCTCCATTAGGAAGCATTGCTACGACTGCTCCATATGGAAATATAGAACATCCATTTGACATTAGTAATCTTGCTTGTGCTCTCGGTGCTAATTATGTTGCACGATGGGGTGTTTCTCATCCATATCAACCAATTAAATCAATAAAAGAAGGTCTAGAAAAGAGAGGGTTTTCATTGTTAGAATTTCTTGCACCCTGTCCAACAGCATATGGCAGACGTAATAAACTAGGGGATATCAAAAAACATTGGGCGTGGTATGACGACAACACTATTCTTATTGAGGATTATGAAAAAATTATGAAATATGGAACCGAAGAGGAAAAAGCACAGGTAAAAGACAAGATACAACTAGGAGTTTTTCAAGATATTCAAAAACCTGGATTTTTTGAATCATATGAGAAACTTGTAGATAGATTAAGAGAGAAAGAAACCAAAGCAAAGGAGGGGAAGAAATGAAAAAAGATATACGGGTCTGCGGTTTTGGCGGTCAAGGAGTCATACTCTCGGGTTTTATCATTGGCAAAGCGGCATCTGTTTTTATGGATTATCATGCTGTTCAAAGTCAATCTTATGGTCCTGAAGCTCGAGGTGGAGCAGCCCGATCAGAGATTATTATCTCCGATGAAAAAATTGGATATCCTCGACCTATTGGCGTTGATTATCTCGTAGCCATGTCACAGGAATCATTTGATACATATCGTGATGATATTAGAGATGATGCAGTTATAATTGTTGATTCTGATCTTGTTAAAAAGCATGATATTGGGAGACCGCTTTATAAGGTACAAGCTCAAAAAATCGCTGAGGAACTTGGCAACAAAATTGTAACAAATATTGTTATGGTTGGGGCTTTCACGAGCATTTTCGGATTGTTAAAAACTGAGGCTGTGAAAGAATCTGTAATAGATAGCGTTCCAAAGAGATTTACAGAACTTAATATCAAAGCCTTTGAAAGAGGTTTAGAGGCAGGTAAGAATGCCGTTAAAGAGCTATAATAAAAAAATAGATCATGATCTTGGAGTCCCATTGCAGGATGATTATTTTTATGATGATCCAGAAGAAATAATTGAAAATAAATCAATGCCTGAACTGGAAAGTACAGCTCGATTAGTAACTGAGAGATCGAGACGAGGGGAAAAACGCGTTATCAATGGTGATGTACTCATTGTAGGAGCGGGGATTTCTGGTATGCAGGCAGCTCTTGATGTCGCTGATAAAGGCTATAAGGTAGTTATTATTGATAAAACATCGACCATCGGTGGGGCGATGGTAAAACTTGATAAAACATTCCCCACAAATGATTGCTCTATTTGCACTGCTGCACCTAAAATGGTTGAACTCTCTCGTCATCCCAATATAAAACTCATCACCTATGCTGGGATTAACTCACTTGATGGTAAACCAGGTAATTTCAAGGCGAACATATGGCGGAAAAGTAAGTATGTTGATCCCGATAAATGTACCGGTTGCGATGATTGCGTTGAGGTTTGTCCTGTTGAAGTAGCGAATCCTTTTGATGAAAAACTTTCAATACGTAAGGCAATTTATATCGAATTCCCACAGGCGGTGCCTATCGTTTACACTATAGATTATGAGAATTGTAATGGCTGTGGCGCATGTGACAGAGTGTGTGAGCCTGAGGCAATATCATTCCTTGAGAAATCAGAAGAAATTGAGGTAAATGTTGGTAGTGTTATCGTTGCTACTGGTTTCGAGGTATTTGAACCTCTTGAAATGAGGAAAGAATACGGATATGGCAAATATGAGAATGTTATAACAGCTATGCAGTTCGAACGAATATTGTCTTCTTTTGGTCCAACAGACGGAAAAGTGCGTCGTCCATCAGATGGTAACAAACCTAAAACTATTGGTTGGATTCAGTGTGTCGGCTCACGAAGTGAACAGCTTGGTTTTCCATATTGTTCACGTGTCTGCTGTATGTATGCAACAAAAGAGGCATCTATTGCAAAAGAAGCCAATCCTGACATTGATATAACTATCTATTATATGGATATTAGAGCATATGGAAAAGATTTCCAGCAGTATTATGATCATGCCAAAGATCTGGGTGTTAAATACATCAGGGGTAGACCTGCTTCGGTTTATGAAAATACGGATAAAAGTCTTACTATTAGATACAAAGACACACTTACTGGAAAAGTGGAAGAGAGTACTGTGGACCTATTGGTTTTATCCACTGCTATAATGCCCAATCAGGGTAATAAAAAACTTGGTGAAGTGCTTGGAATAGAAGTCGATGAAAATGGCTTTTTTAAACAGGACTCACTTTTAACAGACCCGATTCAATCAACAAGGGAGGGTATCTTTCTTGCTGGTTGCATCCAAGGTCCTAAGGATATTCCTGACAGTGTTTCTATGGCTAGTGGTGCTGCTGCAAAAGCAGTTGCTCCAATCAAAGATAGAGAAAGACTAATTGGTAAGGAGTTTCCGCCCGAGCGAGATGTTTCTAACGAGAAACCTCGTATTGGAGTTTTTGTTTGTCATTGTGGCAAAAACATCGCTAGTTACCTTGATGTGGAAAAGGTAACAGAAGAGGCAAAGAAACTTCCAAACGTTGAATATGCTGATCATATGATGTTTGTATGTTCTGAAGACAGCTGTAATAAAATCAAAGAAACTGCTCAAGAGAAAGGATTAAACAGAATAATTGTTGCTGCTTGTTCTCCTAGAACACATGGGGGTCTTTTCCAGGATACATTGATGGAAGCAGGTTTGAATAAATATCTTTTTGAAATGGCAAATATCCGTAATCATTGTTCTTGGGTACATTCTGACGATTGGGATGCTGCAACAAAAAAAGCAGTAGATTTAGTAAGATCTTCTGTAGCAAAAGCCAGGTACCTTGAATCACTCAGTGAAGAAGAGTTTTCAATTTATCCAAAATCTTTAATCATCGGTGGCGGAGTATCTGGGATGAAAGCAGCGCTTGCACTTGCAGATATGGGCATTAAATCAATCATTTTAGAAAATGAACCTAAGTTAGGTGGCCGACTTAGATATCTTCACTCAATGTTTCCATCTGATACAAAATCGGAAGATATCATCAATCCTTTGATTAAAAATGTTACCAAAAATAAGCTAATTACTGTTATGACTGATTCAGAACTTGAAAAACTAGAAGGATACATTGGTAACTATAAAGGAGAAGTAAAACAGAAGGGAAATAAAAGAGAAATTGAGTTTGGTACAATTATTGTAGCAACAGGATTTAAAGAAATTGATCTTGACGATAAATATCAATATGGGAAAAATAGAAATATCATGTCTCAAACTGAGCTTGAGACAAAATTGAAAAACAATGATCTTAAAGAGCCGAAAAATATTGTAATCATTAATTGTGCTGGTGCAATGGATGAAGAACGCCCATATTGTTGTCGGGTTGGTTGCGGAGTATCAATTAAGAACGCTAAGTTAATAGCTCAAAAATATCCAAAATCCAAGATTTACCTTCTTTATCGTGATATGAGGGTTTTTGGAAAAGAGGAAGAGGAATACTACGCTGATGTTTTGAAAAACTATCATGTTACTACTATTCGCCATCCAGGAGATAGGAAACCAGAGGTAATTCTAGATAAAAAGGATCCAAAAAATGGACCTATAACCATTAAGGTTTATGATGATATTTTAAATGAAGAAATGACCTTACCTGCAGATCTATTGGTTTTAACTGTTAATACAGAAGGGGGAGCCAAAACTGAAAAACTGAAAAACATGCTGAAGGTTCCGGTGGATGCTGCTGGTTTCTTCATTGAAACTCATGCAAAAATCAAGCCTCTTGATTTCTCAACATCTGGAGTTTATATGTGTGGTGCAGCACATTATCCAAAGAATCTGGTTGATTCAATTGCTCAGGCTGAGGGTGCTGCATCTCGTGCTGCCATTCCTATTGCACAAGAGAAGATGAAAGGTGAAGGTATTATTTCTGAAGTAATCGAAGATAAATGTCGAGGTTGTGGAACATGTGAATTGGCCTGTGCTTACTCAGCTATTGATTTGGTCCCTCATTCGAGAGATCCTGGTCGTTTGGTCGCTAAAGTTAATAGAGCTCTATGTAAAGGCTGCGGCTCGTGCGCAGCTGCATGTCTAAACAGTGCAATTGAGCAGAAAGGATACGATAGTAATCAAATCAATGTAATGATTGCTGCTCTTCTTGAAAAGGAGGTTACCGCATGAACAAGATTTCAGATGAAATTGTTAACGTTAATTCCTTAAAATTTAAGAAGGGAGAGCTAGTGAAAGAGATTGAGGAATTGTGTGGTGAAAACCTCTTTGGTTGCTATCAATGTGGGACTTGTTCTGCTGGATGCCCCTTTATTGAGGATATGGATCTTTCTCCTGATGAGGTAATTAGATATGTAATATTAGATAAAAAAGAAGTACTAAATTCAAAAACAATATGGCTATGTGCTGCTTGCTACACATGTGCTGAACGATGTCCAAGAGATATTAACATTACGAAGATCATGGAAGCTTTACGCCAAATTATTTTAAGAAAGAACATTGATCGGACGAATTTAACTAATATATCTAAGGATGAAAAGGAGTCTATTCCTCAATTAGCGTTTGTATGTTTATTTAGAAAAAATGTAGGGTAATAAAATGAAGCTGCTGTACTATCCCGGATGTACATTAAAAACATCTGCAAAAAACCTTGAAAAGTCAGCATTTTGCATAGCTGAAACTCTAGGTCACGAAATAGTTGAAATGGAAGATTGGACATGTTGTGGAGTTGCATCCTCTTTAACCGATGATGATCTCATGCATCATTTAGCTCCAATGCGAAACCTGATACATGTAGAAGACGTTGGAGAAGACAAAATTGTAACACTTTGTGATATGTGCTGTAATACCCTTAAACAAACGAATTTACGAGTTAAAGAAAAACCTGATGATTTAGAAACATTAAACTTGTTTATGGATAGAGAGAATGATTACAAAGGAACAGTGAAGGTTGTTCACTTTCTTGAGTTTTTAAGAGATGAAGTAGGTTTTGACGTCCTTAAAAAGAAAGTAAAGAATTCATTGAAGGGTATGAAGATTATGCCCTACTATGGATGTATGTTGCTTCGCCCTCGAGAGGTTAGTATTGATGACGCAGAGGAACCATTAATAATGAAAGATCTTCTCAATGCGCTTGGTGCTGAAGTAATTGATAATCCGTTTAAAATTGAATGTTGTGGATCATATCATACTATAGAAGATAAAAACCTAGTTTCTAATAGAGCTTATAGGATTACAAAGTTTGCAGTTGACAGAGGCAGCGACGCTATAGTGCTTTCTTGCCCGCTTTGTCGATTTAATCTTGATGTTAGGGGGAAGGAAGCAGAAAAAATATACAACAATTATAAACAAGTTCCTGTTTACTATTACACTCAGCTTATAGCTGTTGCATTAGGTCTGGATCCTAAATATTGCGGGTTCGGTGATCACGCAGTAGATCCAGTCTTATTGTTAAAGAAAAAGGGGGTTTTTGAAAAATAAGAGAGAATGATTAATATTTGATAAAATTGGTGATTGTATGAGTAAGAAGAAAAAAGAAAATAAGAAAGACGCTGGAAAAAAGAAAAAACTGCAACTTGCGTTTTATTGGGCTGCAAGTTGCGGTGGATGTGAAATAGCTGTTCTTGACATTGATGAAAAAATCCTAGATGTAGTTGCGGTGGCTGACATTTTATTTTGGCCAGTTGCATTGGATTTTAAATACAAAGATGTTGAAGCGATGAAAGATAACACTATTGATGTATGTTTTTTTAATGGTGGTATACGAAACTCGGAACAAGAGCAAATTGCAAAATTATTACGAAAAAAATCAAAGGTAATGGTAGCATTTGGTGCATGTGCAGTTCTTGGAGGTATCCCTGGGCTTGCTAATGTTACAAATAAGAAAGAAATCTTTGACGTTGTTTATAAGGACAATCCTTCGCTAGATAATCCCAAGAAAATTGTCCCAAAAACTTCTGTCAAAGTTAAAGAAGGAACCCTTACTCTTCCTGAATTTTATGACTCAGTAAGCAGGCTAGACCATGTAATTGATGTTGATTACTACTTGCCAGGTTGTCCTCCAGTACCTGATCTAATCATGACTGCAGTTGGTGCAATTGTCGAAGGAAAATTACCACCAAAGGGTAGTGTAATTGGTCCTTTGAAATCAGTATGTGACGAATGCAGATTTGAAAAATCCGAGAAAAAAATCAAGGAAATAAAAAGAATTTATGAGCTTGATAAGTTCGAGGAAAAATGTCTTTTAGAACAAGGTGTAATCTGTATGGGGCCTGCGACCCGGGGAAGCTGTGAGGCTAGATGCCTTGATGCAAATATGCCTTGTACTGGTTGTGGTGGACCTACACCTAATGCACTTGACCAAGGTGCAAAGATGATATCTGCACTTGCATCAATTCTTGGAATTGAGGGTGAAGAAAACATGAGTGATGAAGAAGTTGAAAAACTAATTGAGCAGGTTGTAGACCCAGTTGGTACTTTCTACAAATATGGGTTGCCTTCTGCTCTTATTAATAGGAGGGTAGATAAATGAAAACAGTAATGATAGATCCCATAACAAGACTCGAGGGCCATGGTAAAATTGCAATATTTCTAAATGACAAAGGAAACGTGGAAAATGCATATATGCAGATTCCCGAACTTCGAGGTTTCGAACGGTTTAGCCAAGGTAGACGTGCAGAGGATATGCCACAGATTACTTCTCGTATCTGCGGTGTCTGTCCAGTTGCTCATCATTTTGCAGCAACAAAAGCACTTGATGATGCATTTAATGTTGAACCAACGTCAGCTGCAAAAAAACTTAGAGAACTTATGTATGCGGGCTATTACATATATGATCACACACTACACTTTTACTATCTAGGCGGGCCAGATTTTGTTGTAGGACCTGATGCACCAGCTGCAAAAAGAAACGTTCTTGGAGTAATTGAAAAAGCAGGTGTAGAAATTGGAAAAGAAGTAATTAAGCACCGAGCATATGGTCAAAAAATAACAGCAATTCTTGGTGGAAAAGCAACACATCCAGTTTGTGGACTACCAGGTGGTGTTTCAAAAGGTCTTAACAAAGATGAGGTAAAAAATATTGAAACAATGGCCAAATCTTGCAGAGATTTTGCACAATTTACACTGAAACTATTTGATGATATTGTCCTTGCAAATAAAACCTATGTTGATGTAATTTTAAGCGATCCATACCAACTAGCAACATACAACATGGGACTTGTTGACAAAAACAACAAGGTGAACTTTTATGATGGAAAGATACGAATAACAGATCAAAAAGGAAAGGAATTCGCGAAATTTGATGTAAAAGACTATTACAAAAACATCGCAGAACACGTAGAAGAATGGAGCTACATAAAATTCCCGTATCTGAAAAAAATTGGATGGAAAGGCTATGTTGATGGAAAAGACAGTGGACTCTATCGTGTCGGACCACTTGGAAGACTTAATGCTGCAGAGGGTATGGCTTCACCACTTGCTAACAAGGAATACAAAAGATTATTTGAAACACTTGGTGGTAGGCCGGTAAACTCCACATTAGCATTCCATTGGGCTCGACTTGTTGAATTACTTTATGCAACAGAAAGAACACTTGAGCTTATTAAAGATCCTGAGATTACATCCAACAAAATCCGCAACCCTGTGGGAGAACCGGGTGAAGGATATGGAGTTGTTGAAGCTTGCCGTGGAACTTTAATTCACCACTATAAACTCGATAAAAATGGACTCATTGACAAAGCAAATCTTATTGTTGCAACCGTAAACAATGCGGGAGCCATAAATATGTCGATTAGAAATGCAGCAATGGGTCTTATCAAAGGTGGAAAAGTCAATGATGGACTACTGAACATGGTGGAAATGGCATTCAGAGCATATGATCCATGTTTCGGTTGTGCAACACATACTCTTCCAGGTCAAATGCCAATGGAAGTAAAAATCTATGATAATAATAAAAAATTGTACAAAACACTAAGGCAAAATATGTAGAGGAAAAAAAGAAAATGAAAACGATAGTGCTCGGAGTTGGAAATCCCATACTTCGTGATGATGGAGTAGGAATACATGTTGCCAATCAACTAAAACAGCATGTAAATGATCCAGATATAACCATAGATGAAGCCACGACTGGTGGAATGAACCTTCTTGATCTAATAGTTGGGTATGATAAAGCAATACTCATTGACGCAATAAATATTAGAGATGCAGAAGTTGGTGAGGTAAAACGTGTTCTCTTAAGTGATCTTTCTTCTGTTCATTCCGACAATCCACATGATGTTTCCCTCCTTGAAGCACTACAACTTGCTGAGAAACTTGGTGAAAATAATATTCCCTCAGAGATCGTAATAATTGGCATTGTACTAAAGAAAATTCCTTATGTTTTTGGAGAAAAACTAAGCCCAAAGATTGCAGCCGCTGTACCAAAAGCTGTTGATATGACATTAACTGAAATTGGAAAAAATTTGGAAGAGTCTAATTGGAGTAAGGATAAGTTAACATGAAAATAATTAGAGGTGAATAAATATGAAAGACTTTGAGCCAAATATCATTGGTTTTTTATGCAACTGGTGCTCGTATGCTGGAGCAGATCTTGCAGGAACGAGTAGGATGAAATATCCTCCGAATATAAAATCAATTAGAGTAATGTGTTCTGGGAGAGTGGACCCTATCTTTATTCTTGAGGCTTTGAAAAAGGGTGCAGATGGTGTACTTGTTGCAGGATGTCATCCTGGAGATTGTCATTACCAATCCGGGAATTACAAAACGAATAGGAGAATTAAACTTTTGAAAAAATTCCTCGAGGAAATGGCTGTTAATCCTAATAGAGTGAGATTCGAATATGTTTCAGCTTCAGAAGGTGCTAAATTTGCAACAATTGTAACAGAGTTTGTGGATGAACTTAAGAAGATGGGGCCAAACCCTTTGAAAGATGTGAAAGTATGAAAATCGATATAGATAAATTGAAGAAAATTGTAGGGGGAGATAATGTTTCAGATGATGTTGCAGATCTATATGTTTATTCCTCTGATGCATCAGTCCATCAAGCCTTACCTAGTGCTATTGTACGACCTCAGAGCATCGAACAAGTACAAAAAATAATGCGGTATGCAAACAAGAATAAAATTCCTATTGTACCGAGGGGCGCTGGCTCTGGTACATCAGGGCACACAGTTCCAATTGATGGTGGGATCATTTTAGACATGAAACAAATGAATCGAATCCTTGAGATTTCTCCCGAAGACATGCTTGTTAGAGTTGAACCAGGGGTTGTTGATGATGATTTAAATCGTGCTCTCAAACCTTATGGTCTTTTTTATCCACCAGCACCTGCTTCTAGTAGAATAGCTACCATTGGTGGAGAGATTGCTGCTAATGCATCTGGTGTTAGATCAGTTAAATACGGTGCAACTAGAGATTATGTGCTTGGAATGAAAGTTGTACTTGCCAATGGTAAACTGGTCAACCTTGGATCTAACACAAGAGTTCACTCATCAGGTTATCAACTTGAAAGGCTCATTGTTGGTTCTGAGGGTACTCTTGGCGTTGTTGTTGAAGCAACTATGGGGATAAGACCTTTACCAAAATTCCGATGTTTAGGTGTAACAAATTTCGATAAACTAGAGGATGCTGGCAACGCTATTTCTGATATAATATCTAGTGGATCACAACCATCTATGCTAGAGCTAATGGATAAAATTGGCATTATTGCTGTAAACAAAGCTATGGATCTTAACCTACCTGAGGTTGCAGCCATTATCATGTTTGAAGCCGATGGAAACGTAAAAAAAGCAGTTGATTTCGAAATCGACAAGATGAAGAAGATTTGCGAAAAACATAATGGTACAGGTATCGAATTGAGTTATGATGTTGCAGAGCGGACAAGATTATTTAGTGGGAGAAAAAAATTGTTTGCATCATTATCTAAATATAAAGAGGGAATAATCTGCACAGACCTCGCTGATGATATGGGTGTTCCAAATTCTAAGATAGCGGTAACGGCTAAAAAAATTAATGAAATCGCTGAAAGGAACAATGTTATCATGGCTGTTTATGGGCATTGTGGTTCAGGAGTTATTCATACAAAAATTATGCTTGATCCTAAGAAAAAGAGCCAATGGAAAGACGCGGAGAAAGTCATCGAAGAATTATATGATTATGTTCACTCTGTGGGGGGCGTAACCTCAGCTGAACACGGCATAGGACTATCTAAGGCTCCTCCTTGGAAAAAAGCACGGGGCGATATTATACCAATGATGAGATCGATAAAGAAAGCGCTTGATCCAAATAACATTTTGAATCCGCATAAAATCATGGATGCACCGGATGATTGGGTTGGAGCTACTAATCTTAGATACAAGGTGGGATAATGGGATTATTAGGTAAAATATTTTATATTAGAGAAAAAGGAAACAACTTTAAACGATCTAAAAAATGGGAAGGCGAATTAAACAAATGTATCAGATGCGGCTATTGCTATGAGCTTTGCCCGTTATTCAAAACAAATAATTGGGAATCTGATACTCCACGGGGAAAACTGTTACTCATTTATGGTATGATCACTGGTGAGATTGAACCAACTCAGGGAATTGTAGATAAAATATTCCAGTGCTTTTATTGTAAAAACTGTAGTGATAACTGTTCAGCAGGAGTTCCGGTAACTGACATTTTAACAGATGCAAGAGCAGATCTTATTGAAGCAGGATTTGAAGTTGAAGGTACAATTGTTAAAGTTGATGAAGATCTTTGCAGTGTCTGCGGTGTTTGTGTTCCAGTCTGTAAATATGAAGCTTTATCAATTGAGGAAAAAGGAAAAGATCAACATGAAATTATTGTGGATAAGGTTGAGTGTAGAGGCTGTGGTTTATGTGTTTCAGCATGTCCTTCTGGTGCGATTTCTCAAAAGGATGGATGTGAGATTACTTTACCCGAGCTTCATATGAAAGTTTCAAATCTTCTGAAAGAGAATAAGGATATGAAGGCTATTGTATTTTGCTGTAACTGGTCACTATTCCCAGGTATGCAATTAAGTGAGTCGCCAACTTTAGTAAAAACACCTTATGGACTGATAGTAAGTATGTGCTCTGGACGTGTTGCTCCAGAGTTAGTATTAAATGCATTTGAGGAGGGAGCATGGGGTGTTATGGTTGCCGGTTGTCCTCCTGAAGAATGCGATCATGATGGTAATTATAAAACAAGAAGAAGACTGGTATTGCTAAAGAACGTGTTAAAGGAATTGAATATTGAACCAGAAAGAATTAAATTAGATTGGTTCTCCACTGGTGAATCAGCTAAACTTAGCAAGGCAATTGATGATTTTGTTAAAAAATTAGAGAAATTAGGTCCAATTAAAAAAATGGAAGCTAGTAAAAAATTTGGAGGCTGAAATATGAAAGAAAAATTTGAACCGAACATTATAGGATTTTTATGTAACTGGTGTTCATATGCTGGTGCCGACCTTGCTGGGACTAGTAGGATTCAGTATCCGCCAAATTTGAAGGCAATCCGAGTAATGTGTTCTGGCAGGGTTAATCCGATTTTCGTCATAAATGCCCTTCAGCAAGGTGCCGATGGTGTGCTCATAGGCGGCTGCCATCCGGGTGACTGTCATTATGAACGTGGTAATTATTTGGCAAGACGTCGGATGGCGGTTTTGAAGAAACTATTGGAACACACTGGAATTGACCCAAATAGGGTCAGAATGACTTGGGTGTCTGCTGCTGAAGGAAATAAATTTGCTGAAGTAGTAAAGGAAGTCACTGAAGATATTAGAAAACTAGGGCCAATGCAACATTTCAAGAGGGAGAATAAATGGTAGACGAAAAAGAATTAAGAGACGTAGTGAAAAAAACTATATCAAGAGATGATGTAAAATACGTTGTAGGTTATGAAAAAGGAACCTATGGATTCCAAGCAACTCCATGCTTCGCTTATAAACCTGAGGATGCCGAGAAATTCATATTTTCACCTTTATGTGTACATAACCTAACTGTTTTTCCCATGCTCGAGGAAAAGCCTCCGCTTCGTAAAGGGGAAGAACCAGATACACGTAAAATCGGTGTAGTTGTAAAAGGATGTGATTCCAGAGCCATAGTTCAGATACTTCAAGAAAAAGGTTTGGAACGTGACAAGGTTGTGATAATTGGAATTCCTTGCTCCGGTGTTATTGATCCTAAGAAAATAGAAGCAAAATTCCCAGGACATATCAAAAAAGTTGAGGTTAATGATGAAGATGATAAATTCGCTGTAACCGTTGATGGGAAAACACAGAAAATTCCAAAAGATGAATTAATGCCGGAAAAATGCAAGACTTGTGAGTACCCAAATCCTGTTTTGTATGATATTTTAATAGGCAAGGAAATAAAAAGTAAGAAAAAAGAGGATTACAAAAAGGTCAATGCTTTTGAAAAGAAATCGATGAAAGAAAAATGGGATTATTGGGAGAAACAATTTGAGAAATGTATAAGATGTTACGCCTGTCGAAATGCTTGTCCTTTGTGTTATTGTAAAGAATGTATGGTTGATCAATTGAATCCTCAATGGGTCCGTCGCTCAGTGAATCTTTCAGAAAACACAGCGTGGAATCTTTTACGTGCGTTTCATCTTGCAGGTAGATGTATAGGATGTGAGCAATGTGAACGTGCTTGTCCAATGGGTATTCCTCTGATGAAACTCAATAAAAAGATTGAGAAAGAAATCAAGGAAATGTTTGAATATGAAGCTGGAATAAGCGCTGAAGAAAAACCATTGCTTGCAATGTTTAAACCTGATGATCCTGAGGAATTTATTTTATGAGGTGAGAAATAATGGATAAAATGATTTTATTAAAAGACGACTTATCTAAATTCATTACCGAACTTTTAAAGAAAAACAAGGTTTTTGCCCCTATACAAAGTGATGATACAATTTTATTTGATCAGATTACAAGGCCCTCTGAAATGAACCTTGATTTCTGTAAATCTGAAATTCCACCAAAAAACCTTCTTTTTCATCAAACTGAAACTTTGTTTAAGTTTACACCTGGTACAAAAGCAAAAATTGAATCTGTAGATGTTGATGAAAAAAAGGTAATTTTTGGAATAAGGCCTTGTGATGCAAAAAGTATAGCTATTCTTGATCATGCATTCAAAGGTGATTATGAAGATCCATATTTCTTAAGCAGAAGAGATAATACTGCACTTGTTGGCTTAAGTTGCAATAAACCGGAGATAAACTGTTTCTGTACTTCTTTTGATGATTCTCCGGCTTCTTCAAAATATGTTGATATTCTATTAACTGACATTGGGGACAAATATTATGTTGAAATGAATAATGAAAAAGGAAAACAGCTTACAGAAGGAATGAGTAATTTGTTTAAACATGCAAAAGAAAGTGATGCTAAGAAGAAAAAAGAGGTAGAGAAAAAAGCTGTTGATATGATTTCACGTCACCAAAAGACAAATGGTATAGTAGAAAAACTGGATAAAATATTTGAAAATCCATTTTGGAAGGAAGTAGCTTTTAAATGTGTTGGATGTGGAACTTGTACATACCTTTGTCCAACATGTCATTGTTTTGATATCCAAGATGAATCCACACTTACCAAGGGTGCACGGGTACGAGTTTGGGACACCTGTATGAATCCAGAATATACTTTGCAGGCTTCTGGTTATAATCCAAGACCAGCGAGAACTAATCGTGTAAAAAATAGGATTTATCATAAGTATAATTATTATCCTAAGAACTTCGACGTCATCGCATGTGTAGGATGTGGACGATGTATTGACTTATGCCCTGTGAATATCGACATCATTGATGTTGTTACTAGAGCAGGGGAGGTGAAAGCATGAAAGAAAACCCCTATCAGCCTTGGCTTGCAACAATTGAAGATGTTAGAGAAGAAGTTGGGGGTAAAAGACCAATTAAAACGTTTAAGCTAAAATTCCAGGATAAAAATGTGCAAAATAATTTCACTTTTTTACCTGGTCAATGTGCTATGGTAAGCCTTCTTGGCATGGGAGAATGTTTCTTTGCGATTTCTTCATCTCCCACTAAGAAAGGCTACATTGAAGTAAGCGTGATGAAACTTGGAAAGGTAACCACTGCCTTACATGAAAGTGAAACTGGTGATGTGGTAGGAGTAAGAGGACCTTATGGTAACTACTTTGACGTTGAAGGTTGGAAGGGTAAAAACCTGGTTTTTATTGGAGGAGGTATTGGACAGGCACCACTTCGCTCCCTTATTAACTATATAGTCGACAATAGGAAAAACTATGGCAAATTAGATGTAATATATGGTGCACGTTCGTCTAAGGATCTAAGCTATAAACAAGAATTCGACGAATTAGAGAAACGAAAAGATGTAAACGTTCATCTATCTATTGATGTAGAAGAAGATGGCTGGAAAAAATTCGTAGGTTTTGTACCAGATAATCTTTTAAAAGTTAAACCCTCACCAAATAACTCTATTGCTATTACCTGTGGTCCACCGATTATGATTAAGTTTGTTATTCAAAACTTGGAGAAATTAGGGTATACCGAGGACCAGATATTTACAACTCTTGAGATGAGGATGAAATGTGGAATTGGTAAATGTGGTAGATGTAACATTGGGAATCTTTATGTTTGCAAGGATGGGCCGGTGTTCTCATATAAGCAACTAAAAAACATATATGGTGAAAGATAAAAGGTTTGGGATGTAACTATGAAAATAGGAGTTTATATCTGTCAATGCGGAATCAACATCGCTCAAACGGTTGATGTTGAAAAAGTAGCTGAATACGCAAAAACTCTACCAAGCGTAGAAGTTGCTCGTTTTTACAAGTACATGTGTTCTGATCCTGGGCAAGAGCTAATTAAAAAAGATATTAAAGAGATGAAATTAGATCGAGTTGTAGTTGCATCTTGTAGCCCGCGTATGCATGAGCCTACGTTTCGTGCTGTTCTTGAAGATATGGGGATGAATCCATATTATTTTGAAATGGTCAATCTACGTGAGCATTGTTCATGGGTTCATGAGGACAAAGATAGGGCAACAGCAAAGGCTATGAATTTGATTTCAGGAGCTGTCGCAAGAGCAACATTTTTAGAGCCATTGGAGAAAAAAGAAGTTAGTGTTATTCCAAAGGCAATGGTTGTCGGTGGTGGTATTGCAGGAATTCAAGCTGCACTAGAAATAGCGGAAAAAGGATTTAAAGTGTATCTTGTAGAACGTAATCCAAGTATTGGCGGACATATGGCTCAGCTTGATAAAACATTTCCAACTATGGATTGTTCAGCATGTATTTTGACACCAAAAATGGTTGACGTTGCTAGACATCCCAATATCGAGCTTTTTACTTATTCAGAGGTTCAAGAAGTTGAAGGATATATTGGCAATTTCAAAGTGAAAATCAAAAAGAAACCTAGATATGTTGACACTGAAAAATGTGTAGGTTGCGGGGCTTGTGCAGAGGCATGCAGGCTTCATAATCGCATTGATAACGAGTTTGATATGAATATGGGTAAAAGAAGTGCTATTTATGTTCCATTTCCACAGGCTGTTCCACTGAAGTATACTATTGATCCTCAGAACTGTATAACTCTTAAAACTGGTAAATGTGGCGATCATGCGTTATGTGTTGAGGCATGTGATGATAGAAATGCCATTGATTTTGATCAGAAAGAAGAAATTGTAGAAGTTGAAGTTGGAACAATCGTGGTTGCAACAGGATATGAATTGTTTGATCCGGCTAAAAAAGCTGAGTATGGCTATGGACAATCTGATAATGTAATAACAGGTCTGGAGTTTGAAAGATTAGTTTCAGCATCTGGACCCACAGAGGGGCACATCGAAATCAATGGTAAAGAACCAAAGAATGTTGTGTTTGTACAGTGTGTTGGTTCACGTGATAAAGAGACCAATGAGTACTGTTCTCGTGTTTGTTGTATGTATACAGCTAAACAGGCTCATATGGTGAAGGATAAACTCCCTGATGCAAAATTAGTTGTGTATTATACCGATGTTCGTGCTTTTGGTAAAGGTTTTGAAGAATTCTATAACCGCGTAGAAGGAGAAGGAATCATCTATCGACGTAGAGAACTTGACGATCCAATAAAGGTGAACAAGAAAGGTGATAGAGTTGTTGTAAAAGCCAAGGGTCACCCTGATATTGATGCTGATCTTGTAGTACTTGCAACAGGTATTATCCCAAAGAAGGATTCAAAAGAGTTCTCCAGAATTTTAAATATTAATCAGAGTGCTGATGGATTCTTTTTAGAGGCACATCCGAAACTAAGACCGCTGGATACATTTACAGATGGGATTTTCCTCGCTGGATGCTGTCAGAGTCCAAAGGATATACCTGATGCTGTTGCTCAAGCTAGTGGTGCAGCGGTTAGAGCCGCAGAACCACTTGCAGCGGGAATGGTAGAAATAGAAGCAATCTCAGCAATTATAGATGAAGATCTCTGTAGCGGCTGTAGGATGTGTGAAGATCTCTGTGCATATTCTGCTCTTGAGTTTGATGAAAAAGACAAAATTATGCGAGTAAATGATGTGCTATGTAAGGGATGCGGTTCATGTGCATCAGCCTGTCCCACTGGTTGTATTTCAATGAAACATTTTGATATGAAACAACTTCTTGCTCAAATAGGGGGATTGGTGCAATGAAAATAGGTGTTTATGTTTGTGAATGTGGAGTTAACATTGCTGCAACTGTTGATGTTGAAAAAATTGCAGAACAAGCAAAACTTTTGCCAAATGTAGCTGTTAGCCGTTTTTACAAGTATATGTGTTCTGATCCTGGGCAAGAGCTAATTAAAAAAGACATCAAGGAAAAGAAACTTGATCGTATTATCGTCGCGTCCTGTAGCCCACGTATGCATGAGCCTACGTTTCGTGCTGTTCTTGAAGATATGGATGTAAACCCATATTTTTTAACCATGGTTAACATCAGAGAGCAATGTTCGTGGGTTCATAAAGACAGAGAAAAAGCAACTGAAAAAGCATTCTCATTAATTAAAAGTGCTGTACTCAATACATCTTTATCATCGGCACTTGAGAAAAAGAAAGTAGGTGTAACACCAACTGCTATGGTTATAGGTGGGGGTATTGCTGGTATTCAAGCAGCACTTGACATCGGGGATATGGGCTTTAAAACGTATCTTGTTGAGAAAACACCGAGCATTGGTGGACGTATGGCTCAGCTTGATAAAACATTTCCAACTATGGATTGTTCAGCATGTATTTTAACACCTAAGATGGTTAATGTGGCACGTCATCCAAATATTGAGCTTCTTACTTATTCTGAGGTTGCAGGCATTGACGGTTATGTTGGTAATTTCAATGTACAAGTTCGTAAGAAACCTAGATATATTGATATGGATAAGTGTACTGCTTGTGGTGATTGTACTAATGATTGCCCTGTAATACTAGAAGACGAGTTCAACATGGGTCAGGGTGACAGGAAAGCAATTTATATTCCGTTTCCACAGGCTGTTCCACAGAAGTATACAATTGATAAGATTGGAATACCACCATGTGTCAATGCATGTCCTGCAGGTGTGAATGCTCAAGGGTATATTGCTCTTATTCGAGATGGGAAATTCCAGGAAGCTCTTGATTTAGTCCGTGAGAATAATCCCTTTCCAAGCGTATGTGGTCGGATATGTACCCATGTCTGTGAAGAGAATTGCAATCGAAAGGATGTTGATGAGGCAGTTGCAGTAAGAGCATTAAAACGATTTGCATCAGATTGGGAGATGAAACATGGAAAGAAAACAAAGAAGAAAGAGACAATAAAAGAAAAAGAAACTGAGAATAGAGAGGAAGATGTAAACCCTGCAGCTGGTAAAAAAGTTGCTATTGTGGGAGCTGGTCCCGCGGGTCTGACTGTTGGATATGATCTTGCCTTAAAGGGGTATAAACCAACAGTTTTCGAAGCACTATCCAAACCTGGTGGTATGTTGCGTGTTGGTGTTCCCAAATATCGGTTGCCTGAGGACATCCTTGATTATGATATTGAACGAATTGAAAAAGCCGGTGTTGAAATCCGGACGAATACACCGATTGGCCCTGATTTAACCTTAAAGGATCTTCGAAAAGCAGGATATGAAGCAATTTTTATCGCAATTGGAACACATAAAAGTAAACGATTAGGTGTCGAAGGTGAAGATTTATCAGGAGTCGTTCATGCATCAGGCTTTTTACATGATACTCGTCTCGGGAAAAAAGTGGATTTCAAGGATAAAATCGTTGCTGTAGTTGGTGGGGGAAATGTTGCCCTTGATTCGGTTCGAACTGCAGTTCGTTTAGGTGCAAAATCTGCATTTGTTATTTATCGTAGAACACGGGCGGAAGTCCCTGCATTAAAATCGGAACTCGAGGAATGTGAAAAAGAAGGAATCTCATTTTATTACCTTTCAGCTCCAAAGAAAATAAAGGGAGACAAAGGAAAGGTTACTGGAATTGAATGTCAACGAATGAAGCTTGGTGAACCTGATGAATCGGGGAGACGACGACCGGTACCAATCAAGGGATCGACATTTACCTTGGATACGGATATTGTGATTTCAGCTATTGGTCAGATGTCGATGCTTTCATCACTTGCGGAGACACATGTAAATGTTGAAATTCGAGAAAACGGTGTCATACCGATTGCGACGGAACATCTTGATTTAAAAGGAGTGTTTGGTTTCACAGCATTTTTACGAGCGCTTAGTGTTGGTGAAAAAATTGAGCTGGGGAACAGAGTCGTTGTCATCGGTGGTGGGAATGTTGCTTTTGATGTTGCTCGTTCCGCGGTTCGTATTGGTGCTAAAGAAACTCATGTAGTTTGCGTTGAGAATCGAGAGGAAATGCCGGCGTTTGATTATGAAGTCCGGGAGGCTGAAGAAGAAGGTGTTATTATTCATACTCGTCTCATGCCGAAAAGAATTCTTGGTGTTGCAGGGAAGGTTGTTGGATTAGAAAGCCTTGATTGCAGCTCTGTGTTTGATAAAGATGGGGCGTTTAATCCACAGGTTGTCCCTAATACCGAGTCGATTATCGAGGCGGATTCTGTTATTGTTGCCATTGGGCAAGAAGTCGATTTTACATTGTTGAAGGCTGGTGATGGTGTTCTTGTGACCAAGGGCGGATTACTGCAAGTCGATGGAGTGACACAGGAAACAAATGTACCTGGTATTTTTGCAGCTGGTGATGCAGTAGAAGGTCCTGGTCTGGTGATAACCGCAATAGCAAAAGGTCATGAGGCTGCGAAATCAATTGATCGATACCTTCGAGATGAGGATATGAAAGAAGGCCGAATCATAAAAGAACCATTGGTGGCACCAATGCCGGAACGTGAGTTTGAGAAACAACCGCGTATAAAGATCCCTGAGCTCCCCGTCAAGGAACGGATTAAAAACTTCGAGGAAGTCGAGCTTGAATTAACTGAGGAGATGGCGGTCAAAGAGGCGAGTCGATGTTTGAGTTGTAATGTCTGTTCAATATGTAAACAATGTGTAATTTCATGTGAGGCAGATGCAATTGACCATGATGCTGAAGAGGAATTAGTTAATCTAGATATTGGTGCAATTGTTGTAGCAACAGGTTTTGACTTGTTTGATCCTGTTGCTAAACCTGAGTATGGTTATGGTAAATTCAAGAATGTAATCTCAGGTCTAGAGTTTGAACGACTTGTGTCAGCATCTGGACCTACAGAAGGGCACATTGAAATCAATGGCAAAGAACCCAAGAATGTTGTTTTTATTCAGTGTGTAGGCTCACGTGATAAAGAAACAAATGAGTATTGTTCCCGTGTTTGCTGTATGTATACAGCTAAACAAGCTCACATGGTTCGTGATAAAATACCAAATTCAAAACTAACCATTTATTATACTGATATGAGAGCATTTGGAAAAGGTTACGAAGAATTCTACAACCAGGTACAAGGAGAAGGAATCACCTATAGACGCAGAGATCTGGCTGATCCTATTGAAGTGATAAAGAAAAATGGTAAATTAATTGTAAAATCCAAGGGACATTCCGATACAGAAGCCGATCTTGTAGTACTTGCGACAGGTATTGTTCCAAGGAAGGATAACATTGAGCTTGCAAGGATTTTGAATATTAACGAGAGTTCTGATGGATTCTTCTTAGAAGCACATCCAAAACTAAGACCGGTGGATACATTTACAGATGGAATATTTTTAGCGGGTTGCTGTCAGGGTCCAAAGGATGTACCTGATACTGTTGCACAAGCAAGTGGTGCAGCATCTCGTGCATGTGATATTCTATCTAAAAAACAACTTGAAATCGAAGCAACAGTTGCAAATGTAAATGAAGGCTTATGTCGTGGTTGTGGTTTCTGTGTAGATGCATGTCCATACACTGCTATTGAGTTAGAAGAAGTCGATCGTTTTGGCCATAAGATAATGGTAGCAAAAGTAAATGAAGCTCTCTGTAAGGGATGTGGTTCATGTTCTGCTGCCTGTCTAAATGGTGCAATTAGTCATCTTGGATTTACAGATGGACAGATTCTCTCAATGATTAAAGCCTTAGGTAAATAATTATTGAAAATGTAGAAAAGAGGTTATGAAAAATGAAAATCTGTATAAGTTCAACAGGAAATACAATAGAGTATAGTAATATTGATAAAACAATTCATAGATGTGCCTTCTTCTTGATAGTTGATAGGGAAACCAATTCACAGAAAGCAATTTTTAACACAATCAGAGAAAGTCCAAGCGAAATTGGAGCAATGGTGGGACAAATAGTTGCAAATGAAGGGATTGATGCTGTTATTACAACAGATATTGGACCAAGAGCATTTGAAATATTTAAACGCTATGGGATAAAGGTATATCACGCTAAAGGTAAAATAGAAGATGCTGTCAAACAATTTGAACAAGGAAAACTAAAGGAAATAACAAAGGCTACAGTAGAAAGATTTCCTGATAATAAATAATAAATACAAACCTTATTAAAACATCTATGGGTTAAAAACCCATATTTTTTCCATTTTGACATTTTGCCACAATGGATTTATATAGAAGCAATGTTAGAAAATAACACGGCATAGGGCATCAAAGTAAAAGTGTAAAGTGATAAAAGTGAATATAAAATATGAATCTGTACAAAAAGAAATAGATAAACTATTCGAAAAAACAAGCGAAAAAAGAACGCATAAAAAATCTCAGGAAATGAAAATAGATGAAAAATATAAATCTACAGTAAAAAAAATAGGTAAACTAATGATGCAACTTGAGAAACTCGAAAAGGAAAACAGAAAAAAGAAAGAATAAAAAGACGGATATTAATAATCACTTAATTTACTAGGAATAACGAGATAAACATAAATAATCTTTTAACCTACCTTTTGTTAAAGAAATTATTTTCTCATTTTTTGTAAATTGATCTGCCATTTGAGTCTATTGCCACAACCAATGGTCCAAATTCTTTTACGTTAAATATCCAAACAGCTTCTGGCATACCTAGCTCATCAAGCCAGTGAACTGCTGAAAACTCTTCCACTCTATCTGCAGCCAATGCACCCGCTCCACCAGTATATGCAGTATATACACCACCATATTTCTGTAATGCTTTTTCAGTCCTTTCACCCATACCCCCTTTACCAATAATAATGTTTATACCATATTTTTCAATGAATTTGTCCTCGAAAATTTCCATCCGGCTACTTGTAGTAGGACCAGCGGATATAACCTGCCATTTGCCATTTTCTTTTTTCATAAGAGGGCCGCAATGAAATAATGCCATTACTGATGGTTTGAAAGGTAAACTATCTTTATCTTTTTCAAGCATCATGTGGTGTGCTTCATCTCTAGCAGTAAAGATTTTCCCCGTAACGTAAATTATGTCACCAACTTTCAACTTTCTTATTTTTTCAGTGCTAACTGGTAAGTCAAAATGGTACTCCATTTATTTCACCTCCCATGTTCCATCTGAATGAATGACCATCTCTGCTCTTCTATCTGCCCAACACTGCACGATGACACCAACCGGTAGGCTTGCAGGATGTCTATGTGCTTTTTCAACATGAACGTCCAAAACAGTAGTTTTACCTCCAAGACCCATTGGACCTATATTGCTTTTATTAATTCTTTCTATGAGTTCTTTTTCAATTGCTGCAATGGTTTTATCCTTATGGCGAACTCCAACCGGTCTTAGAATAGCCTTTTTCCCAAGTTTTAATGAAAGATCTGCACCTCCACCAATGCCAACACCTACAATTGTAGGTGGACATGGGTTTCCCCCCGCCTTTATTATCTCATCGACAACAAAATCCTTGGCACCTTCGATGCCAACACCAGGTTTGAGCATACCAAGTTTACTCATGTTTTCACTACCGCCGCCCTTAGGCAATGATATTATCCTAACATCATCACCATCAACAAAATCCCAAGTAATATATGGTATTTGATCACCAGTATTATCCCCTTGATTTTTACCTAGAAATGGATCTACAGTATTGGGGCGCAAAGGAATTTTTTTTGTTGCTTTTTTTACTCCATTTATTATCCATTTTTTTAGATTATTGATGTATGGAAAATCTATACCAACGCTGACAAAAAATGTCTGTATTCCAGTATCCTGACACATAGGTCGTTCTGATTTTTTTGCTAAGTCTATATTTTTGAGAATGGTTTCTATCTGAGTCTTTGCCACACCCTGCTCAATTTCATATGCGTGTTTAAGAGCATTAACAACATCCCTTGGCAGCTCAGTTTCTGCTTTTTTTATAAGTGTTACTATGCCATCTTCTATACTTTTCTTTTCCATGTTAACATGCCTTCTAAGCCAAGGATATAGAGTTTTTGTTTTAGTATTTTCTCAAAGGTTTATCAAAAATTTCTTTATAGTATATGTAGATTATATCAACTTATTTTATATAGGGGTGGAATATTACGGGTCTTACGGGGTTGCAAAGCTTTGTCAAAGACATTTGCTATTGAGCCTGATGTGGAAGTGTTACATGAGAACGTTATACATAATCCAGATGATGAATTTTTAATAGATTTTCTGAAACCATATTATGTGTTTACACAAGATGGTCAATACCTCTTTGGATCGACGCAACTGGGACGTCGTCCAGATAGAGCTTTTTATATGGTCATTGATAACTATAAGCTGGGTAAAAAGCAGAGAAAGTTTGATACAAAGATTGGAGAGAAGATCTACGAAGTTGGAATGAAATATCTAAAAGAGGAAAAACCAAAACTCATCGTACAAGAGGGTATTCAAGGGGAAGAAGGCTACAAGGTTGGATTACGTATTACTATCAGTGTAAAAAACCCCCATAACGCATATATCGCCTGGATGGGGAAGCTCATGATCTTTCCTCCAGAAGAAGATATGCATATTGATTGTTGGAACTATGTTATACAAGAAAAACTCCCTAACAAATATGTCAAAGAGATTCAAAGCGTCTGGTCAGAGTATGATCCAGATGTTCCAATAACTCTTTACGATTTCACTGAGATGGATAAAAATATTAGGCGTGTTCTCAGCCTCGGTGTTGATTATTTTGGAGGGGCGTTTAAGAAACCAAATCTGACGATGGTGTGGAATAAAGCTGAAACAGATGGATTAATTACTTATCATGCGGGTTGTACCACCAATCGGGTCTTGAAGGGATTAAGCGGTACAGGAAAGACTACCTTAACTGTTGGACCGACATTAGAACAAGATGATGCATGTTTGGGAAAACCAGTTTTTAATGATAACGATGAAATAATTTCTGTAAAGTTGATTGGTTTAGAGGCTGCAAGTTTCGCAAAATCTGAAGGATTAAACCAATATAGTCCTGAGTACCCCGGATTGATGAAATCCCGTGAGATAGACGAAACCGGAAAAAGACCCATTGTGCTTGCAATGAATATCGACTGCGAAGGTGTAGAATACATAAACAAGAATATCAAAGACTATAAGGTTAAAGTTCCACAGAAAATACCTGGCGAAAAAGTTGGTTCTTTGCAATGTACAAAATATGAAGAAAGTGGAACTACCAACGGTAGGTTTATCTTTTTATTTAGTGAGTTAAATCCAGGGTGGGGAAGTGGTCGTGAGAAATGGTTAAAGACAGAAGCGTTGAGTTTTAAAAAATATGATGTTCTGGAGCCTATTTTTAGGGTTGTCGATCCAAAAATGGCAGTTGCTCTTGATAGCGCTTGTGAGAGTATTATTACCTCTGCAATTTCTGCTCAGAAACCAGGAACAAGAGTTAGATCTTATGCTGCTACTGATTTTATGGCGCGGGAACAATCTCATCAAGCAATTTTAAAGTTAAAGATGTATAATGATATGGATTTAAACACAGACGGGAGCCTAGTTTTTTTCATTAACAATGCGGGTTTTGTTGGCGAATATGATATTGATGGAAAACAGATAAAAAAACTAGATAGAAAAGGAAATCCTATACTTAAAAGGAACATAGAAAATGGTGAGATACTTAAAAATGAACTTGGGGAACCTAAATACGAGGGACGTGGTGAGGGAATCAAGGTAGCTGATTCAAAACGGTTGATAGATCTGGTCGAACATAGAAGTATTGAAAATTGGATTAAACATCCTGTTTTTGGTTATCTAATACCTGATCCCACGGAGCTTGAGGAAAAATTTGATATGATTGATTTTGGGAAGCGATTCAATATATTAAACTACTATACTCCAAAACAATATTTAGAATTCATAAAAAGAGATATTAAAGAACGGACAGAGTTTCTCGAGGATTTATTCAAAGGACAAGAAGATGAGGAGAAATTGAAAGATATTATCTATATCTGGAAAAAGTGTAAACTGCCAACGGAAGAAAAAATTAAGGAATTTTATGAAACCTATTACAAAAAGAATTAAGTACTGTAATAACTTATTGATTAAGAGGTGATTTATAAAATGGGGATTTATAAGATAATAGACATAGTTGGTACATCGGAAAAAGGCTTTGGGGATGCTGCAAAGAATGCTGTCATTGAAGCAGGGAAAACTGTAAGAAAAATACGTCGTGCAGAGGTTACAAAATTTGATGTTAAAGTAGAGAACGATATACCTACTCTTTTCAGAGCGGAAATGAAAATATCCTTTGAAATTGAGAGATAAGGATTTTTCTTTTTCATCTTATTTTTTTCAAATTAACGGTACAGTGAGGCTTCCTGAAGGCATTACTACAGTTGTAGGTTTTTTCCCTTTTTTCTTGATTAATTCTACAGCATCATCTATTGCAAGTTGGATATCTGAGTATGGTTTCATCTGAGATTTTTTAATGATTTCATTATCAAGATCAGTGACCGCCCACATCTGAGCTCGTATTCCAATCTGTGCCATTTTTGCAGCTTTATGATATCCAAGTTTATACTCACTCTCAAGTATATCAAGAATTTCCTGGGGGGAATCTGCTTTGCCCAGCAGTTCAAGAAAAGCATCTTCTCCGACACCATCACGACATTTGGATACAAGAATGATAATACCATCATCTTCTAATGCTAGCTTACCATTATCAAGTGCCTTTTGAGATTGATAAAGATCGATATCCATAGGACATGGTGCGACTGATATGACAATGTTACCCTTTTGCTTTAATGGTACACAAAATACCTGATGAGCATATTTAATAGCTGCATCAAAAGATTTAATCAAATCTCCAGCAGTAACAGCGTATAATTTATGATCACCTGTAAGAATAGTTTGTATTGAAAAAACATTGAGGTCCTTTAAAACATTCATTGCATCAATCATATCTTCATTAACTGGATTATCGTCAAGAGCAAGGGAACGTGCTTCGTCACTAAGAGCAAGTTTATGATTCATCTCTATTGTTTTATATGAAGCCACACCTGGGAGAAACGATTTTCGCCCGCCAGTGTAACCCGCAAAATAATGTGGTTCAACACTTCCAATAACAAGGATATTACCGTATTCTGGTACTAATTTGTTTATGTACATTTCAGTTCCATTTTTTGATTTTCCCAGATAATTCATATCATCGTCTTTATGAGCATCATGAGCATAAACCCTCCTTCTAAAAACTTCATAAGTATCTCCAAAAATAAATCTATATTCCTCTTCAGTAGGAGCTCGATGAACACCAGTTGCTACAAGAATCTTAACATCAGGATGAGAAGATAGAACAGGCAAAAGGTAATTTATAATTTTAGAAGTAGGAGTAGGCCTTGTAGCATCATTAACAATTACAAGCAGTCTATCAGCATTTTCAGCAAACTCATCATAAGATTCAAAACCAATAGGATTTTCCAAAGCATCTTCAATTAATTTATCTTGATCTTTAATTGATACTTTATTAGGATGTAGGATCTCACAATCACCGGGAATATTTACTTTGAAATTATCTTTTCCATATGGGATATCAACCTGCATTTTACTCCCTCAAATTCACTGATTAATGTTTATCTTGAATAGATAATCCCCTAATATATTTATATGGCGCGTGGTATTCTCGAGGAAGATGAAAAATTTCCATGTTGCAATTATCGGTGGAGGCGTAATAGGCTCTTCAATTGCATGGGAGTTATCAAAATATAAACTGGATGTTGTAGTTTTTGAAATGGGTAGTGATGTTGCATCAGGCGCTAGTAAAGCAAACAGCGGCGTTGTTCATAGTGGAATAAATTCTCCTCCATCTTCTTTGAAAGCTCGTTATTGTGTTGAAGGGAATAAAATATTACAGTCACTTGCCGATAACCTAGGATTCCCCCTAAAATGGATTGGAAAATATGTTATAGCAAAAAATGAAGAAGAGATAAAGGAACTCGAACGTCTTAAAAAAGTTGGTATAGAAAACTGTGTTCCTGGTTTGAAGATAAAAAACGGAGCAGAGGTTACTGAGCCTAATATTTCATGTTTTGCTGCGTTATGGGTTCCCACCGCAGGTATTGTTTCACCTTATAAGTTTACGATGGCTTTTGCTGAAAACGCTGCAGAAAATGATGTTAAATTTTTACTTGAGACAAAAGTAACTAACCTAATAAAACATAAAGATTGTTTTATTTTAAAAACCAATAAGGGAGAGTACCAGTCTTTGTTAGTAGTAAATGCTGCTGGTTTGAACTGTAGAGAAATAATATCTATGGTTGAGAAACCAGATTTCAATGTTTATCCGTGTCGTGGGGAATATTTGGTTTTAGATAAAAAACACAGTTCATTAATAAATTCTATGATCTATCCGGTGCCACCAAAAGAACTTGGTGTCTTGGGTGTCCATATCACACCAACAATTGGAGGAAATATTCTCCTTGGACCTAGTGCTGAATTTATTGATGATACAGAGAACAAAAAAACAACGAGAGAGATGATGAAAACACTCATAATTGAAGGAAGGAAAATTATCCCTGCGATATCAGATAGAGCAGTGATCAATGCATACTCTGGGATTCGTTGTAAACTTGCTTCGCCAGAAGAGGGGGGATGGTCTGATTATAGGATTGAAGAAAGCAAGCAGGTATCTGGTTTAATTAGTCTTTTGGGAATAGAATCACCTGGTTTAACAGGTGCTCCTGCCATCGCAAAAGATGTTGTAAGAATGATTTCTCAATCTATTGAATTGAAATTTAAAGATAATTTCAAGTTTGCAAAAATAAAAAGAAAACGTTTCTCTGAGATGTCTGTAAAAGAACGATCAGATTTTATTAAAAAAGATGAGCGGTGGGGAAGAATTGTTTGTAGATGTGAACAGATTACCGAAAAGGAAGTAATTGACGCTCTTTCAAATCCTCTTGGAGCAAAAACTCTATCATCTGTCAAATATCGTTGCCGAGCAGGAATGGGCAGATGTCAAGGAGGATTTTGCACACAACATATCATAAGAATTATAAAAAAACAATTTAATATGGATGTTAAAAACATAAAACTGAGATCACCTGATTCCAATCTTTTCTTTGGTAGAACCAGAGAGGTGAGAAATGAGTAATCAGGATGTGGATGTGGCGGTTATCGGTGGTGGACCTGCTGGTCTAGCTGCAGCAGTATCTGCAAAGGAACACGGCGCGAAGCACGTTGTAATTTTAGATAGAAATAGTTGGCTTGGTGGCATACTCCCACAGTGTATTCATGATGGTTTTGGTGTTGAAGAAACTGGGGAATCGATGACTGGACCTGAATATGCAGAAAAATATATTTCAATGGCACAACAACAAAACATCGGAGTAATGAACGAGACGATGGTTTTGCATTTTGATAAAAAACGAGAGATAATTGCTGTTAATAAAAAGGGAATCCACAAGATCAAGGCAAAAACTATTGTTCTTGCGATGGGTTGTAGAGAAAAGACAAGATGGAGCGCCATGATTCCAGGTGACCGCCCAAGCGGAATATTCACTGCTGGTGTTGCACAGTCATTTATAAATCTTTATAATATAATGCCTGGAAAAAACGTTGTTATTCTTGGATCTGGCGATGTCGGGCTTATTATCGCACGACGTCTAAAGTTCGAAGGTGCCAATGTTTTAGGTGTTATTGAGATCTTACCTTATGCAAGTGGTCTTCCAAGAAACGTTGTTCAATGTCTTGACGATTATGACATTCCTCTTTTCCTCAATCACACTGTTACATCTATTGAGGGAAGAGAACGACTTGAACGGATTGCAATTGCACAAGTTAACAAAAACATGAACCCGATTTCTGGAACTGAAAGACAGATAAAATGCGATACTCTCCTTCTTTCTCTGGGTCTTATTCCTGAGAATGAATTATTAAAAAATGCTGACATCAAGATTGATGAAATAACTGGTGGACCTGTTGTAGATCAAAATCTAGAGACGACACTTGGAGGTGTATTTGCTTGTGGTAATTGCTTGCAAGTTTATGATACCGTTGATATGCTTTCTATAGATGCAAAAAGAGCTGGTAAAAATGCAGCAAAATATAATAAATCAAAAAAACTAAAAACTAGTATAAAACTAATAGCTGGTAAGGGAGTAAGATATGTAGTACCTCAAAAAATAGATGTAGCGGGGACTGTACATATAACTTTAAGATCTGAGAAACCACAAGAAAAATCTATTCTATGGATAATTGAAAACGATAAAATAATTTTGAGGAAAAAATTGCGATTTGTAAATCCTGCTAACATGGTGAAATTGGTTATCGAAATTCCACCTGAAGTTGTAAAATCTGGGCATAAATTGGAGGTAATAATTGATGACAAAAGATAAAGAAATTACCTGCATCGTTTGTCCAATTGGATGTAAAATATTGGTTGATTTGGATGGAAAACAGATAAAAAACCTTGAAGGAAATAAGTGTAAACAGGGAATCGATTATGCAATAAACGAGGCTCTAGATCCGAGAAGAATGTTAACAAGTTCAATACTTGTAATCGGTGGAAACTGGCCACTTGTAAGTATAAAAAGCTCTCAACCAGTTCCAAGGGATAAAGTGTTCCAAGTTCTAAAAGAAATAAAAAAGATTAAGGTAAAAGCTCCCATAAAACTAGGACAGATAATACTCACCAATATAGCAAATACTAATATCAATATAATCGCAACTAAATCCATTGAAAAATTATAAGGTGAGGATAAATTCCTTGCTTGTAGATTTTAATTCTTTTAGATTATGCATTAATCACAGCTAATGATTCTATTGCTGCATTAAAGGTTGCACTTGGACGCATAGCTTTTGTTACCATTTCAATATTTGGTTTGTAGTATCCACCTAAATCCACAGGATGTCCTTGTACTGCAAGTAACTCATCAAGAATTTTAGATTCGTTTCCTGCAAGTTCTTGTGCTAATTTAATAAAACGTGTTTGAAGTTCAGTATCTTTTGTTTGCTTAGCTAATGCTTGTGCCCAATAAAGTGTAAGGAAGAAATGACTCCCTCTGTTGTCCAATTCATTAACTATTCGAGAAGGGGACTTGTTATTTATTAAAAATTTACTTGTTGCTTGGTCAAGAGTCTCTGCTAAGATTTTTGCTTTTTTATTATTTATTGTATTGCTTAGATGTTCTAGTGATACTGCAAGAGCAAGAAATTCACCTAGTGAATCCCACCGTAGATGGCCTTCTTCCATAAACTGCTGAACGTGTTTAGGAGCCGAACCACCTGCTCCAGTTTCATATAATCCACCGCCATTCATAAGAGGAACAATTGAATACATTTTAGCACTTGTTCCAACTTCAAGTATCGGGAATAAATCAGTTAGATAATCACGTAGTACATTACCAGTTGCAGAAATTGTATCTTTACCATCCTTCATACGTTTAATTGAGAAACGTGTAGCTTCAACAGGTGACATGATCTTAATTTCCAAACTTTCTGTATCATGATTTTTTAGATAGTGATTTATCTTTTCTATAAGTTGTGCATCATGTGCTCTGTTTTTATCTAACCAAAATACGACTGGTGATCCAGTTTCTCTTGCTCTTCTTACTGCTAGTTTAACCCAATCTTGAATGGGTAGATCTTTTACCTGACATGCACGCCAAATATCACCTTCTTCAACTGAATGTTCAAGCAACGTTTCACCAGAAACTGCAACAACTCGAACCTGTCCCTTGCCAGGTATTTGGAATGTTTTATCATGAGAACCGTATTCCTCTGCTTTTTGTGCCATGAGACCAACATTTTGAATAGTTCCCATAGTTGTTGGATTAAAAGCACCGTGTTTTTTACAAAAATCAATTACTTCTTGATAAACACCGGCATAACTACTATCAGGTATCACGAATTTTGTGTCATGAAGTTTGCCATCTGGTCCCCACATTCTTCCTGAATTTCGGATTGCAGCAGGCATAGATGCATCAATGATTGTATCACTAGGTACATGTAGATTTGTAATACCTTTATCCGAGTTCACCATTGCAAGTTTTGGTCCCTTTTCATAACAAGCCTGAATGTCTGCTTCGATTTCTTTTCTTTTATCGTCCGGTAGATTTTTAATTTTTAGGTAAAGGTCTCCCAGTCCATTGTTGGGACTGACTCCTAGTTCTGAAAATATTAATGCATGTTTTTCAAAAATATCCTTGAAAAAAGCAGACACTACATGACCAAAAATAATAGGATCAGATACTTTCATCATCGTAGCTTTTAGATGTACGGAGAATAATATATCATTCTTTTTTGCATCTTTTACTTGTTCTTCAAGAAATGTACGCAGAGCACGCTTCCTCATAACCGTTGCATCTATAATTTCGCCATCAATAAGGGGAAGTTTTTCCTTTAAAATTTTTATATTTCCATTTTGATCAACAAACTCAATCTTAGCATCTCCTGCTGTTGTTTTTGAGATGGTAAAAGACTTTTCATTAGAACGAAGATCTCCACTATTCATGTGCGCAACATGTGATTTAGAATCTTTAGTCCATTCACCCATTGGATGGGGATTCTTTTTTGCGTAATTTTTTACTGGACCTGGAACTCTACGATCTGAGTTTCCTTCTCTTAAAACAGGATTTACAGCGCTGCCTTTAATCTTGTCGAATCTGGCTTTAATCTTTTTTTCCTCTTCATTTTTTGGTTCCTCTGGATAATCTGGTATATTGTAACCATGACCTTGTAGTTCTTTTATTGCTGCTTTTAACTGAGGAATTGAAGCACTAATACAAGGGAGTTTGATGACATTTCCTTCTGGTTTTTTTACAAGTTCACCAAGTTCAGCTAGATCATTTGATTGTCTTTGGCTCTCAATTAAATTTTCGGGAAAGTTTGCAATAATTCTTCCAGCAAGAGAGATGTCTCTTGTTTCAACGATAACTCCTGCCGCTTCTGTGAATGCTTTGACGATGGGGAGAAATGAGTAAGTTGCTAATGCTGGTGCTTCATCAACCTTTGTATAAATTATCTTACCAACTTTATTACTCATTTGTATCGTTCTCCATTATCATACTTATTTTACTTTCTCTGGTTTATCAGGCATTATATATTCTATATCATCCCATGGGTGTCTATAAAGTCTGGATTTCAAACGTTTTTGATCCATTATATGCCCCATAAACCCTATACTTCTACCTAGTACAAAGAAAGCATTTAGAATGCCAAGGTCAACAAATTCTCGAACCTGTTCTCTGGTGTATCCAATTCCTCGTAACATATCACAACATAGTACTCCAATACATCCATCAACATTCAATATCAAATTGTTTCTTTTTGAAGTTGTAAGTTTCTCAACTTCAAGTGCATAGTCAAGTGTTTCTGTCACTGGGAAATTTTTCTTGGCAAAATCTACCATAATTGTTACTCTGACATCCGGATTTGTAACTGATTTTATTCTATGACCAATTCCTTGGATGTTCACATTCTTACTCTTCATATCTTTTACCATGAAATTAGGTTCTTCTCCTGCATATAAATATTTCGTAAAATGATCTGCACTCCCTTGAACTGCACCACCAAATCTTGGACCAATAGTAAGTAATCCACTGACCAAGGAGGATATAAGATCCTTACCTGCACGCGAAGCAATAATACTATTATGTGCTCCGGATACAGCTGGTCCATGATCTGCAGTAAGTAATACTACTCTTTCTATGAATTCACGTGCCCATGGTGGTAGATTTTTCTTAAACCAAAGAAGACCAATTACTCCTCCGAGTCCCCATTTTTCATTAAAAATATCGCTAATTTTAACTCCACAGTATCGTAGTTCTTCTCCACGATCATCTGAAATTGTACTTATGAACTGAGCAGGTCGTCTAATTACTCCTTGTTTCAGAGCAACCGCATAATCAAGTGGTATAGATGGTGGCTCTACATCGGGAATTGGTTTATGTTTACCGCTTTTTACAAGTTTAGTATATGCTTTTTTAATTTGTTCGTCAAAATCATCAAAACTTGTTGGAACATATGCCCCCACTTCTTTTAGTGCTTTATTTTTAACATCAGCTGTTTCTCTATCAGCTCCAGCTCTTGCACCAGCATGACCAAATTGAACCTCAGCAGGAAATACTTTTGAACAAGTTCCAATGCACCAGGCAACAACCGGTTTTTTAATCCTACCTTTCTTCATTGCTTCTACTACTTCGTATTCATCTGTTCCACCCACTTCTCCAAGGAGTACCATCATTTTAATATCAGGATTTTGCTCATATCTCATCATATGATCGATAAAAGTTGATCCTGGATATCTATCACCACCAATTGCAACTCCTTCGTATACCCCATCAGTGTTTCTTGCAATAATATTGTTCAATTCATTTGAAAGTCCACCCGATTTTGAAACATAGGCAACGCTGCCTGCTCTATGAAGTTTTGATGCAACAATATTATCAAGCATACCTGCAGTGTTTCCAATTCTAAATCCACCAGCTGCGATTCCACCCACGGTTGCTGGCCCAATTATCCATTTATTTTTTTCATGTGCAATTTTAATAAGTTCTTTTGTTCTTTGTTCAGGGACGCCTTCTGCAATTATTGCAACAGTCCTGATTGATTTACTTAAAAGAGCCTCTTTAGATGTTGGGTAAGCTGATCGGAAACTTGCAAAATTAACCATAAAATCAGCGTTTGGATATAGTTTAGTTGCTTCCCCTAGGGTTCTATACATTGGAATAAGAATTTCTTTAGTGCCCCAGAAGCATTTATGCATTCCATCACGAGTTGGATTTACAATTGCTACAACTGATGGTTCGTTCCGCTTACATATGTAATCAAAATCAAGCATACGTTGAATTGCTCTTTGTTGATAACCAAAAACAATAGCTTTGGTGTTTTTATCCATAATAATGTAATCTTTTTTCATCCCAGCTTTTTTTACATTTTTTGATTTTGGTTTTGTTTTTGTCACAGTAATCGCCTCCATTATTAACCCCCTAATGCCATATTTACAATACGTGTCATATGTGTTTCAGGACCATAAACATCAATTGGAACACCTAATTCTTTACCAAGATCTCTCATAATACGAAGTCCTTCCTGATAGTTTGGTCCACCTCGTCGAACATAAATTTTTACATTTACATCTTTAAGTTTCTTCTTATAATCACGAAGCGCCATTGTAATTCCAGCAAATGTTTTTGCAACGTCTGTGAAATTAGCTATACCGCCACCAACCAGTAAAAATTTAGGTCTTCCTTTTGGGTCTTTTTCACGAGTCATCAAATCAAGTATAGTTTTCGCATATTCATATGTTTGATCAGTAGTCGGATTACCACTATATTCGCCATAATTTGCAAGTTCATCTCGATATCCTAAATCAACAATTGTATCAGTGTAAATAACACTGCCTCCGCCACCAGCAACCATTGTCCATACGCGACCTTTTGGATTTAATACGGTTAGTTTTAATGATGCTCCACTTTTTTCATCCATAATTTTGATGTATTCTTCTTCTTTTGATAATCTTCTTCCAAATGGGGCTGGAAAAGTTATATCTCCCCATTTTAGACTACTTTCAAAATGACCAGTATCATCAAGTCGAGCAACTAAATCTAAAGGTATTATATTTTTTCCAGTGACAACAAATGGATTAATTTCAAGATAAGCATAGTTAAGCTCTTTGTAAAACTTGAAAAGTCCTTTTATGAATTCTGCAAACATTTTTTTATGTTCATTTGGTGTATCTTTTGGAAGCTTACTTTCAATATTTAATTTGTCAATATTTTCATCAACACCGATTTGAATTTCTGCAACTGTTTTCCAAACTGATTCAATATCAACTCCACCATGATTTGAATAATAAATTGTATCGCCTTCACGGTTACTTTTTATTGCAACATAGAACTCCCCTTTATGCGGAATAAACGGTTCAATAATAAAATGGGTTAGTTTATCGGTTACTTTTCCAACTTTTGTATCTTTGTTCATTCGCTCTTTTATCCATTTTTTTGCCTCATCAAAAGTTGCATTGGCTTTTATCAAACCATGTTTTCCTCGTTTACCAAATAACTGATCTGGTTTTACAACTAATTTTTCTTCCTTTAACCATTTATATTTTTTTGGTAAATCATCTAGTTTTGTTTTTGGATCTACTAAAACAATTTTTCCTGGAAATTTGAAATCCTTGCTAATATATTCAGACCAATATTTTGCAAGCATTCTTTTTCCATCAAATTCCCTTATTCCTCTTTGTGCCATAATTTTCTACCTCTCTATTTTTTATTTAGCTTTATTTTTCATAAATGCAAGTGTACCACCTGCAAGGATAATCTCACGGTGTCTGTCCGAAAGATTATATTCAACCTCGAATTCGGTATTTTTTGAGGTATTTTTAACCTTCAAAGTTTCTCCCTTTTCAATTATATCTTTTATATGAGGAATTTCTATATCATCCCCTTGATCTATTTTATTGTAATCGTTATCGTTTTTGAAAGTTAATGGAATTATTCCAAAATTAATGAGATTAGCAGTATGAATTCTTTCAAAGGATTTCGCAATAACAGCCTTCGTTCCCATATACATAGGACAAAGAGCTGCATGTTCTCTAGAAGATCCTTGTCCATAACTGAGTCCAGCAATGAAAAGGTTTGATTTTCCGCTATCGCGAATTTTCTTGGCGCGTTCATAGAAGTTTGGATCAACAACTTCGAAGAGAAATTCTGAATATTTTGGTACATTTGATCTATATTTCATTTTACTACCTGCAGGAATAATATGATCAGTAGTAATTTGGTCCTCTACTTTTATTGTAACTTCACCGGTTATTGTATCTGGCATCGGTAAGCTTGCAGGAGGATCACCAATATTTGGACCTCGATATATCTTGATATGTTCAGGGTGTTCAGGGGGATATACAAACATGCTATCATCGATATAGAAGTTATCGGGCATTTGGATGTTAGGATATTGTATACCCTTTGACTCAAGATCGCTCGGATCGGTCATCTTACCAGTGATTACAGATGCTGCTGCTGTTTCGGGACTGACAAGATAAACATTTGCACTTTTTGTCCCCGATCGACCAAGAAAGTTACGATTACTTGTACGTAGTGATACTGCTTCTGTTTTTGGAGATTGGCTATTTCCAATACAAAAACCACATGCTGATTCTGCAATTCGGGCGCCTGCAGAAATTAAATCAGTCAATCCGCTATCTCTTGCAATATTTTCGAGAACTTGTTTTGAACCTGGTGCAATGACAAAGCTGACATTTGGATGAGCTTTCTTTCCCTTTAGAATATGAGCGACAGTCATTAAATCTTTATATGAAGAATTAGTACAGCTCCCTAAGCATACTTGATCTACATCCATACCCTCTAATTCTTTAACTGTCTTAATATTCCCAGGACTATGTGGATATGCAGTTAGTGGAACTATTTCACTAAGATCAAAATCAATTTCTTTTTCATAATTGGCGTCAGGGTCAGCAATCATCTCTATCCAATCTTTTTCTCGTCCTTGTGCCCTTAGAAAAGCTCTGGTTATCTCATCGCTTGGAAAAACAGAGGTTGTGACACCACATTCGGCACCCATATTAGTTATTGTAGCTCTTTCAGGTACAGATAAAGTTTTTACACCTTCACCACCATATTCAAAAACACAACCAACATTACCCTTTGTTGTAAAAATCTCTAACATTTTCAGAACAACATCTTTAGCTGCGACCCAAGGTTTTAATTTTCCTTTTAAATTAACCTTAATTACCTTAGGACAGGTTAGATAAAATGGACCGCCAGCCATTGCTACAGCTACATCAAGACCGCCAGCACCAATGGCAATCATTCCAATTCCACCACCAGTTGGTGTATGAGAATCACTACCCAATAATGTCTTACTTGGTATTCCAAAGCGTTCTAAATGAACTTGGTGGCAAATACCGTTACCTGCTCTAGAGTATATGATACCATATTTTGCTGCGACACTCTGAAGATATTTGTGATCATCAGCATTTTCAAAACCTACCTGTACAGTATTATGATCAACATAACTGACTGATAACTCTGTTTTCACCCGAGGAGCACCCATTGCCTCAAACTGTAGATATGCCATTGTGCCTGTTGCGTCTTGAGTTAATGTCTGATCTATTCTAATTGCTATTTCCTTGCCAGGTTCATATACTCCTTCTACAAGATGTTTTTCTAATATCTTTTGAACTATATTTTTTCCCATATGAACTGACCTCCCCAACAAGTTTCTTATATGTAGGGTACTATCGGTAATATAAATTCAGTATTTAATTATTTGTAGAAATTAGGGTACTTTTAATTTAATGAATTTATGAAGAGATTATGGCTTTTTTTAAAAAATGTTCATAAAATATTTAATCTTCAAATTTTGACTCTGAATTTGAATAATAGCAAGAAAATATTCATAAATACCTTGAATAAAAAGCTACTAATTTGGTACAAAAATACTTATATTATAAATGATTATACAGGCAAACCCAATTATACTAAAAACAAGGGAGACAAACCATATGATGATTCAAGTCTAACTCTGGATGTTTATTGGGATAAGAAAAAACATGAACGATACTCTGACAAAGTTTTTGAAGATCAGCTTTCCGAATTCTGGTCTTGGGCTGTA
>CP070724.1:2171566-2212994 GCA_020350825.1 Thermoplasmatales archaeon
CCTACCACAGTAGTCACCAAGTGCACCATCCGAAGCAGTCAACTTATCCTCCTCTGACCAGGTTGTACAACTGCGTTTGAACACATAAGCCGAACCAGAGGTTTCCCCGTTATCATCATCTAAAAATGCTCCTTCAAGGGCGTAATCCCCATCAATAGAAACAGACCAGCCAAAGACGTCCCCAAGTGCACCGTCCGAAGCAGCCAACTTATCCTCCTCTGACCAGGTTGTACCAGTACGTTTGAACACATAAGCCGAACCAGATGATTCCCCGTTATCATCATCACCACTTGCCCCTATAAGGGCATACTCCCCATCAATAGAAACAGAATAACCAAAACCATCGTCGGTTGTACCGTCTGAGGCAGTCAGCTTATCCAGTTCACCCCAGCCTCCCAGGCTACAACTGCTGCCGATAATCTGTTGTAATAAATTGTTATAATCATCAGAAGTTTCTCTCATAGTTAGATTATCATTCACAATAGTTCCTACTGCTGGAATAGCAGTTGCAATCAACAGCATACAAACAAAAATACCTAACATTTTCTTTTTCATTTTTTGCCTCCTTTCCTCCAAATAAAAAATATTTGGTAAAAATAATATATACATTATCTAGATTTAAATCTTTCCTTAAGAATTTTATTGCAACATCTGTAACAAAAACCAAAAATATGTTTAATAACATGGTGGAGCTAAATTCATTTCAACTAATACTCTCAGATGTTAAGATGACTACCATAAAATAAAAATCTAAGAAAAATATAATTATATACTATAAATCTAATTCAAATATTAAAGGAAAGGAAAAAATGAACAGGAATTTATCTTATTTGAAAGTGCTTTTTCTGTGTAGTGTTTTACTTTTAGTAATGTTTACCGGTTGTATCGAAGAGGAACAAGAACTAGGAGTATTAACAGAAACATCGTTACCAGAAGTTCAATTAGACCAACCCTCTATTCTTCCAGATTGGAAGGATGGAGAATACCATGATTATTACGGCACAACACAAATGTTAAATAATTTGAATGATATGGAGATTGGTTATTAAATCTTTCGCTGTATTCAGGTATATTAACTACATGATCTATTATTATCTATAGGGTAACGTATGAAACATAATAACTATAAAAAAATGTTGGTTTTTGTAACAGTACTGTTACTTTTTGGACTAACTATATTACCAACAACTAATGCATCCAATATAAAAATTAGAAAAACTTTTGTTGATAAACATCAAACACCATTCAGTAGTGAATATTCACCCTACAAACTTCTGATAATATCTCCAACGAAATTTACAGGAGAATTAGAACCGCTAGTTATTCATAAAGAGAGCTTAGGTATTGAAACTAAACTTGTCACATTAACAGATGTTTATGATTATATGGATGAGCAGGGTAGAGATGAAGCAGAGAAAATCAAATATTTTATAAAAACAGCTATTGAAGAATGGGGAATAGAATATGTTCTCCTGGTTGGTGGTAAAAAGGGGCAATTACCTTTATGGCATCTTCCAGTACGATATATTCATATGGGAAATAACTGGGAATATGAAATTATTAGTGATCTTTATTATGCCGATATTTATGATGCTGAGGGAAATTTCTCAAGCTGGAATTCTGATGGAGACGATTTTTTCGGTGAGTGGTTTAATGGAGAGGAAGCAGAGGACAAAGATTTAGATTTATATCCAGATGTTGCCGTTGGAAGACTCCCCTGTAGAAATAAAATTGAAGTAAAAATCATAGTTAATAAAATAATAGAATACGAGACTACTACCTTTGATAAAGCATGGTTTAAGGACATGATTGTAATTGCTGGTGATACCTATTTAGAATCCCATAATCCAAATTGGACAGGTTATGAAGGTGAGTACTATGCAGAATTAGCTGTAGAAAATATGACGGATTTTAATCCAATTAGACTTTACACTTCAGATGAGACTTTAAGTGGTCAAGGTGATGTTATCAAAGCATTAAGTAATGGTTGCGGCTTTGTATATTTTGTGGGCCATGGTAATCCTCAATCATGGGGCAACCATCCTCCGAATGATGAAAAATTTATCACAGGACTTAGCGTGCAGAAGATGCATAAGCTAAGAAACAATCATAAGTATCCAGTTTGTGTTGTTAGCGGATGTCATAACTCTCAGTTTGATGTGTCAATCTTTAAATTTTTTAATAGAGTCACAAGAAATCGTGGAGAAGGAACACTAGAATGTTGGAGTTGGAGATTGACAAGAAAAATTGGAGGGGGATCCATTGCAACTATTGGATGTACAGCCCTAGGTTTTACCAAGGAAGACAAAGATTCATTTCAAGGTGCACTTAATGAAATTGAAGTAATGTTTTTTAAACAATATGGACAGAACAACATCGAGGTAATTGGTGATACTTGGAGTGCAGCATTAACAGAGTATATTGATACTTATCCAGTAAATTGGAATATTACTACTTCAGGTGACTCATGGATTGATGCTCAAGTAGTGGAGACCTGGACTCTTTTTGGTGATCCAAGCCTTTTAATTGGGGGGTATCGTACCCCTTCTTTTTCTATTGATTAAATATAAGGGAAGGGAATAATTTAAAAAGGGTTTCTTACTTATCCTCCTCTATGACATTACCGTTAGACACTCTGGAAAAGTCAGTGAATCAAAAATTACTTCTACTGTTAAAAGACAGTAGAAGTATTGAAGGGAAACTTTTGGGATTTGATGAATATATGAATCTTGTTTTAGATGAGGTTGAAGAAACCAAGGGTGAAACAAAGAGGAGACTAGGGAAAATTATACTACGAGGCAGCAATGTAGTAAGTATATCATTAATTTAAAGCGAAAAGCATATATAGGGGCTATTACTATTTATAAGCGGAAGGAATTGGGCTGGTAGTTGTTGTTTTGTTAGAGTGCATCCCATCCCCTCCTAGTGAGGCCAGCCATCCTTCCCTTTTCTATAGATTTTTAAAAAAAAGTTTTAAGTATAAGATTCGTTTGTACAAGTGATCTCTATGGAGAGAATTATAACCGCTAAAAAAGGCAATAAGCTTAGGTGTAAGGGATGGAATCAGGAAGCAATTTTACGTATGCTAGAGAACAACCTTGAGAATGCCGAAATTCCCGAGGAGTTAATTATATATGGTGGTACAGGTAAGGCTGCACGTAATTGGGAATGTTATGATAAAATTGTTGAAACTCTCAAAAATCTTGAAGATGATGAAACGATGGTTGTCCAATCTGGTAAACCTGTGGCGGTTTTTAGAACATGGGAAAATTCACCGAGAGTGCTCATGGCGAATTCAAACCTGGTGCCTCATTGGAGCACATGGGAAAAATTCCATGAGTTGGAAGAACTTGGATTAATTATGTTTGGTCAGATGACTGCTGGTTCTTGGTGTTACATTGGGACACAAGGCATTATACAGGGGACATATGAGACATTTGCTGCACTCGCGAGAAAACATTTCGATGGCAATTTAAAAGGTAAAATTGTTCTTACTGGAGGTATGGGTGGGATGGGAGGTGCCCAACCTCTGGCTGTTAAAATGAACGGGGGGATTTGCATTAATGTTGAATGTGATGAACAACGTATTAACCGCAGAATAAAAGCAGGATTTTGCGATAAAAAAGTAAAGGATATTGGTGAGGCAGTGAAGGTGGCAATATCCGCGAAACAAGAAGAAAAGCCGCTTTCAATTGGTGTGCTTGGAAACTGTGCAGATACTCACCCTCAACTTGTGAAAAATGGATTTAGACCTGATGTGGTAACAGATCAGACATCTGCACATGATGAGCTTAACGGTTACGTTCCTGCTGATTACTATGGTGATTCTTTAAAAGATGCTTATAAACTAAGAGAAGAGGATCCAGATGCTTATATAAAGCAGTCTATGACAAGTTTGAAAGATCATTGTAGTGCTTTGTTAGAATTTTTAAGAAATGGAGCAGTTGTTTTTGACTACGGTAACAATCTTCGCGGACAGGCTAAGAAAGCTGGACTGAAGAACGCGTTTGATTACCCTGGTTTCGTTTTTGCGTATGTGCGACCTATGCTTTGTATAGGTAGAGGACCGTTTCGATGGCTGGCATTATCTGGTAATCCAAACGATATTTTGAAGACAGATAAATTGGTACTTGAGATGTTCCCTCTGGATAAAACGTTGTGTAATTGGATTACCCTTGCTGAAAAATATCTTCCTTGGGAGGGACTGCCTGCTAGAGTCTGTTGGCTTGGATATGGGGATAGAAAAAAATTTTCCCTCGCAATAAATAAGAAGGTTAGAGATAAAGAGATAGGTCCAATTGCAATTACCCGGGATCATTTAGACAGCGGTAGTGTTGCTTCTCCTTATAGGGAGACAGAGGACATGAAAGATAAGAGTGATGCTGTTGCAGATTGGCCATTACTCAATGCGTTGTTGAATTGTGCTGCTGGTGCTGATAGCGTTCAGATTCATAACGGTGGGGGCGTTGGTATTGGTCTGTCTACACATGCCGGAATGGTGGTTGTATGTGATGGAACTAATAAAACTGATGAACGAATAAAACGAGTGTTCACAACTGATCCAGGTATGGGTGTGGTGAGACATGCTGATGCAGGATATAAAAAGGCTATCGATGTTATTAAAAAGACAGACCTGCATGCCCCAATGATAAAATAAATAAAAAATACTTTTATTCCAGAATGCCGACAGTTTTTTCTACTTCCTTAAGTATTTCACATGATTTTACAAGTTCTTTCATCTTGGTGTGATCTGGATAGAGTGGTCTATCGATATCTAAAAATTTTACATATTTTCTTACGATTTCTTTGGCTTTAGTAACACCTTTACCGAATTTGTAATCTCTGAAATCTAGAGCCTGAGCAGCTGCCATGAATTCAATCCCTAAAATTCCGTAGGCGTTGTCAAGTATCTGGAAATTCTTAATAGCGGTGTTCATACCCATGGACACGAAATCTTCCTGGTCAGCAGCTGCAGGAATTGATTGAATAGAAGCCGGATTTGATAGAATACGCTGTTCGACAATCAAACTATCGGCAGTATATTGACTTAACATGAGTCCTGAAAACATACCCGCACCTTTCGTTAAGAATGCCGGTAATCCGACGCTTAATGCAGGATTATTAAGTCTGTTCATTCTTCTTTCAGACATGACACTCACCATCGTAATAGCAGCCCCTGCCATATCCATGGGCAAGGAGACAGGAGTTCCCTGGAAGTTAGCACCAGATACCTGAAGGTTTTCTTTAGGGAAGAAAACTGTATTATCTCCTACACCGTTTAGTTCTATTTCAACCTGTGAGTGTGCATATGCTAATGCATCATGAGCAGCACCTATCACCTGTGGGGTAGAACGCATTGAATAGGCATCCTGTACTTTACATTTGATCTTATCCTCAATAAGATCCCCGCCTTTAATCAATGTCCTGATGGCTTTAGCACTTCTCACAGCGCCTTTAAAACCACGTACTTCATGTAACTTAGGTGTATATGGTTTCATGTTAGCTTTTAATGCCTCCAAGGACATTGCTGCAGCGATTTCAGCCTGTTTTAACCAGTTGTTTGCATCATAAAGAAATATTGCACTCATTGCTGTTAATACATTAGATCCATTTATAACCGCCAACCCATCTCTCACTTTTATACCAGGAATAGGAATTCCTGCTTTATCCATAGCTTTTTTACCTTCAAGAAGTTCACCTTTATAATAGGCTTTACCTTCACCCATCATTAACAATGCGATTTGAGACATGGGAGCAAGATCACCGCACGCACCGACTGAACCTTTTTGGCATACGAAAGGAGTTACCCCTTTGTTTAGCATTTCAACAAGCGTAAGCGTTATTTCAGGACGGCAGGCTGATTTGCCATGTGCATGAACATTGATTCTACTAAGTATTGCTCCTCGTATGTACTCGATTGGAGCGGGATCACCGATACCTGCGGCGTGATTATATATAAGGTATTTTTGAAAATCGTTGAGCTGATGATCATTTAATACAACCTCTGATAGTTCACCTACTCCTGTATTAACACCGTACATTATTTCATGAGCTTTGATTTTCTTTTCAAGCATAGCTCTGCATGCTTTAATGCGTTTTAATGCATCAGAATGAAGCTTAACTTTTTCATTACGTCTAGCTACTCTTACCACTTTCTCAATGGTCAGTCCTGTGCCATTTAAGATAACAGTCATGGTAATACCCTTATTGTTATTTAGTTAAAATCTAGATTTCCCTTATTAAACAATTACATATTAAACTATTGTTGATGGTAAATGCTTTGTGTAAATATTTTTAAGAATTATCATAGAAAAAGAAGATGGTAAATTTTTGTGAAATTTTTAGGTTTGTGCAAACGATTATTTTTTTCTAGAAGATTTCGAAGTTTTTAAAATATCCAAATACAAAAGTGTTTAGGCCCAATCCAAATTGGAATATTTTGTATAACGAGCTCGAGTCTTCTTTAAAAACTACGAAGTCAGGAAATGAACATACTCCACCAGCTCTGTCACCCATACCTGTTTCAAACCAACGTAATCTTATTACTTGTCCGTGATACCAATCCCCTACACGATTGCATCTGAATAGCCATCCTGCCAAGATTGCTCGTTCAAAAATTGGTGATGGTTCTAGATCTTCATTTGTTTTTGTAATCCCTGCTGCAAGAGGCATCATGGCTATCATCAGGATGCATATGAATAGGCCAAATATTTTCTTTTTCATTTTTTTGATTCTGATATGAAAACTCCCATATAATATATAATTATTTATTTTAAATATTTTTCCCAATATTTTTTATTGCAACATTTGTAACAAAACATTATTTTATTGATTTAATTTCCAATTACAAATAAATCTATGATTTATCACATAAGATCGAGTTTTAATGTAGGCTTATAATCCTAATAGTGTTCTGAGTATGGGGAATGCATTCGGGAATCGTTTTATGATTTTTTGAATCAGTGGATGAATGTTTACTTGCTGATTAAAAGTTATTGTATCTTCATGTGTTTTGAAACCGTCCTTAGTAGAGAATGTATTTTTAGCTTTCGCTTTGATGGAATCTGTTGTCTCTAATTTAATCCATTCTATATCCCCATTTTCATCAGTTTTTAGCAATAACACATATAATTTAAATGAAAGAAGTGAATTATAGGTTGCACCTGTTAAAATGTATCCATTGTCGTTTGTTTGTTGGGCTTTGAGTCCTATAGCTTCCCCCGAGCCTTTATATGTTTTCGTCCATTCCTCATTTCCTTGTTCATCGGTTTTCAGTAGTAAAGCATAGGAATGGAATCCCGAGATCGCTGTACCTCCTAAGATGTATCCCTTATCGTTGGTTTGTTGGACTGAATGTCCATCTTTATTGCTAAATGTTTTATGCCATTCTTCATCTCCATTTTCATCTGTTTTTAGAAGAAGAGCATAGGTTTTAAAATCGTCCGATGAAAACGTTGTTCCACATATTATGTATCCTTTGTCATCAGTCTTTTGAACAGAATACCCCATACTTACTTTCATAAATTCAAAAGTTTTATTCCATTCCTCACTTCCGTTTTCGTCGGTTTTTATAAGCAGAACTTCATTTTCCATAGGTGCCCATGGATTGGTCCAGTTGGTATCTCCTGTATAACCAGTGATAATATATCCTAGATCCTCTGTCTGTTGCACTGAATTTCCAATGCTAATGTTCTTGTATCGAAAGGTATTACTCCAGTCCTCATTTCCATTTTCGTCGGTTTTAATAAGCAACACATGTGTAATGTTTGTATTGTTTATGGATATAGATGATCCTGATAGAATATATCCACTATCGTTGGTTTGTTGAACCACAAACCCTTGTGAAATCCCTAATCCTTCATATGTTTTTATCCATTCATTATTTCCTTGTTCATCAATTTTCAATAACATAGCATAGGACTTGTTCAATGAAGCTGTTGAACCACCTATTATGTATCCTTTGTCAGCTGTCTGTTGAATAGAATACCCCATATTGCCTTCCATAAATTCAAAGGTTTTACTCCATTCCTTTTTCCCATATTCATCGTATTTTATTATCAGGGTTTTCATGAGAGTACTAGAATTAGGGTCATTTAGGTCGATGTCTCCACTAAATCCAGTTACAATATATCCGTTATCTTCAGTTTGTTGCACACACTGCCCCATCTTAATATCTATAATTATAATTGGATTAAGTGTCTTTGTTATTTTATCTAATATTAGTTGATTAATAATTGATTTTCCAGGGAAAAAAAGATCTTCGTATGATTGACTCCTTTTTATTTTTTTATTATTGATATAAGCACTTGGACCTGATATAATACAAGATCCAATTAATAGTATTATTAATCCTATTATCATACATTTTCTATGAAAAATATTTTTCATTTTTTTTACCTCCCTTATGAGCTGTAATAATATTATTTTTTTTTAAATTAGCGGTCTAGAATACCATTTTAAATAGGAGGAATAGTAAACCATCGCGTATATGTTGCATGACCAAATCCGATGAGGTTTGAATAAATAAATCCTGGAACAAACGGAATCATAAGTAGTCCTGTAAAACCACTTATCTGCCCGATTATAAAAGGAAAAATAAACGCGATGGCATTATGTACTTGACGAGTTGTCAAATCGATACACCAAACTGCTCCAAAAAAACTTATAACAGCGAGATGCACCATACCGGTAAATGGTAAAAGAGGTAGACCAAAACCAAAACCAAACCCTGGAAATGCTAAAAAGAATAAGATTGCAGGTTGTGCAGTAAAACTACCATTAAGTTGGATTGGATACTGATACTCTCCATCTAATATCTCAGTATTTATAATATCTCCCAAGGTAGTTTCAGGAGATACTAATTCATATTCTTTAAATATTTCAAGTTTTTCTTCAAGTTGTTCCTTGATATTTGATTTATTTGGAGGTTGATTCAACTTTTTCATCAGCTCTCTTCTCTGTGAAAATGTCATTTTTTTCAGGATTCTTTCAACACTTCCGTCTTCTTTGATATGACATACAAGCATTCTAAATGGACCTTTACCGGATATAGATGATTCATCGTAGAAGCTATTTTCTTCTTCTATTGTAAATGAATTTACATTAGATTTTATTTGTTTTGTAGAAGCTGCTGATGTTGTTTCAAGTTTAATATTTTCAGAGGGTAAAGCAATGACCCCTAACATATTAAAAATTAGAATTATTGCAATTGATAGTGGTAATATTTTTTTTGCTTTCATTTTTATTATTTAACTCCCCTACAATAATTAGGTATCAACTCTCAGGATTTAAATGTTTTGCTTATTATAAAAAGAACGGGCAAAATCAACAGTTAAATATATTGTATTCATTTTTTTACTGACTCGATACCACAGTTTATTAGAAAAAACATAGTTATAAAGAACGGAAGAGGATGATAAATAAATTTATATTACTCCATAACTATCACAAAGGAGAATAAAGATGATCAATCTATTTCCAGAATGGTTACAAATATTTATTTTATCGATGATACCCGGGATTGAATCTCGATATGTTGTCCCTTTTGCGGTATATAAATTTGGATGGGAATGGTGGCAGGCTTTTCCAATTGCAATAGCAGGGAATATAATACTTGTTCCATTTGGTCTGTTCTTTTTACGATCAATTGAGCATTATTTAAAGCAATATCCCTCATGGAAAAAAACCATTGACTCGATATTTCCCAAGATAAGAAAACGGGCAGACAAAAAAATACAGAGATATAAAAATCTCGCTCTATTATTTTTCGTTATTGTACCATTCCCTTTTACTGGTGCTGGACTTGGTACATTGATTGCTTATCTTTTTGATTTGAAATTTTTTATCTCTATTCTACTAATTTTTATTGGAGTAATTATTTCTACAACAATCACAACATTTGTTTTCCTTACTGGACGATATTTATTTTTCTAATTAGTTATTTTATGTACTAGGATAATTAGATCCATCAAATTTCCATAATTCACATCCATCAGCAGTATTTGTAATTCCAAGATATAAAAAGTTATGAAAGGTTATAAGGGCTCTTGCACCAATATTATTGTCGTCTCCAAAACCATTCCCTGGCCACATAGAAGATTCGTCATTTATTTCGTCTCCAACCATCTGATACCAATTATCTCCATTATCAGTAAACCAAACCTCACATCCTGCACTTTGGGTATGTTGGCTCTTATCAGTTGTAAAAGAAAGGTTAAAGATTGGATATGTTAATTTTATGGTAATATTTACAAGGAATCTACCCGGGTTCCAAGTACCTGCAAACAAACGATCGTCATATGCCCTTAGAGACCAAATATATGCATTCGTCCAATCTCCAAAACCAGAATGGCTGTTTTTGTTGCTAGATAATTTCCTTCCAACAATCTTTGTAAAATCAGATCCATCAAATCTCCAAATTTCACAGCCAGTTCCCATTGATTCTAAGAGTATGTTTAAAAATAGTATATTTTTTCCATTTATCTTTAATCCAAACGGTGGTACTGAGGCGGTTCCGATGTATAATGAGTTATCAAAAATCTCCATCCTGCGTGCACCATAATTATGGGTACGTAGGGGAATTCCAACCTTGTTAAATCCCCGTTTAAGTGTCCCGTTTTCTCCAATCAAACAGGTCCAAGTATTGCCATTAGAAGTTCTCCAAAGTTCACAACCAGCAATATTAAATGTACCTACATAAAGATGTTTTTGATTTGAAACACCATCTTCAAATACTTTCATTTCCCAGGCGTATATATCCCGTTCAAACCCGATATTATCATCTCCAAAACCATAACTAATATCACAACCACCTCCAACAACTTTATCCCAAATATCTCCATTTGTTCTCCATATTTCAAATCCATCTCTCCAGTTCATGGTTCCAACATAAAGCCAATCATTAAAAACTGCCGCTGAATATACAGCATGGTTATTTTGGTTACCAAAGCCACTTGAAAAATTCCCATAACCATTATTATGAATCAAAGGCTCCCATGGACCTTCTATCGGATTGATGGTTCTCCAGATTTCACAACCCTCCCTTGGATTCCATGTTCCAGCATAAAGATAATTAATATTATTTAATGGAGAGGTATACGGGAGCAACATTGTTAATTCTGTATTATTCATATTATCAAATCCACGCCCAATTGTTGCATTTATTGGATCATCCCCAATAGATTGTTTCCATGTAAAACCATCATAGTACCATAATTCACAACCTTGGCTTAAAACACCTTTAAAATATTTTTCCATTAAAATGACTACAAGGTTGAGAATAAATTGATTAAACGATAAAAACCCGATGTTTTTGAATTTCGCGAGAATAGCTGTCATCATCTCTAGACCAAATGGAGAACCTACTAAATTCCCTGTTCCAAGTAAAAGATATTCTACATCATCAACAGTAAAGGTTGTTTTCCCCCTAACTGCAACATTAAATGAATTATTAAAACCATTATCCATTTCACCATTCGGATAATCACCGATAACTTGTACCCATCTAGGAGATATTGATCCTTCCTCAATATCTACGGATTTTTCATGTACTGGAACTTTATTCAACCACCAAAATCCAGTTTTTTCATTCAATTGTAGAGTTATTTTGTTATTTAAAATCACTCCAGTAACTGGAAAAGCACTAACTCCAATAAACAATATTATTACAGTGAAAACCAATCCTTTCCTTAACATATTATTTTGCATATGATATCTGTTCCAAATAAAACTTATAATATAGAAATATAATAATACAATTTAAATTTTTTCATAAAAATATTATTGTAACATCTGTAACAATATACTTGATTATTTCATTACAAAAAACAAAGGAAACCAAAAAATGCATATTAGGCTTCCCGATGAATTCTTCTATTGGTCGCTAAGGATTTTTCCGAAATCTATTCTACCATGTTATTTATTAAATAAAATATGCTACATGGATAATAGATATATGGTAGACAATCATGTAAAAATAGCTGAAAAAACATGGGATGCTATTGCTGAAAGCTTTGATGTTACCAGAAGAAAACCATGGTGTCAATGTATTGATTTTATAAACGGACTATCTGAATCATATACAGTTGCAGATATTGGATGTGGTAACGGTAGACACCTCCTACCATGTGCAGAGCGTTTTAAGAATGTAATAGGGATTGATATTTCACAAAATCTACTTAATATTGCTAAAAATAAAATTAAAGAGAAAGGTTTCAACAATGTAGTTTTCATCCATGCAAATATGACAAAAATTCCTCTTAAAGATGATTCTCTGGACTCTATATTATGTATTGCTTCATTACACAATATAAAAGGGAGAAATGAACGTCTCTCTTCTTTGAAAGAAATTTATAGAATTTTAAAAAATGATGGTAGAGCCCTTATTAGCGTATGGTCCAGATGGCAAGACAAATATATAACACATTATCTCAAAAAGTTGTTTCATAATAAAGAAGAATTTGGAGATATTGAAATCTATTGGAAGCAACATAATATAAACATATCTCGTTTCTATCATTTATATAGCAAAAGGGAATTTGTGAAGAATTTAAATCAAGTCGGTTTAGAGATAGAAAAAATTCAGAGTGTAAAATTACATTCGAATATTTTTACCGATAATTATTTTGCTGTTGTTAGAAAAGGGAAATTATTATTAAGATAAGTATTATTGTCAGCAGAAATTATTTCGATAGGAGACAGAATATTGGAAATAATAAAAACAAACAATCTTACAAAAAAATTCAATGGTTTTACTGCTGTAGATCATATTTCATTCTCAGTATTAAAAGAAGAAATCTTTGGATTCCTTGGTCCAAATGGTGCAGGGAAAACAACCACGATAAAAATGCTTACAACACTTTTATATCCAACTGAAGGTTCTGCAGTACTAACTGGTTTTGATATCTTAAAAAAGAGAGATAAAGTAAGGAAACATATTGGAGTCGTTTTTCAAGAACCAGCATTGGATACAGAGCTTACTGGCAAGGAAAACCTTGATTTTCATGCACGAATGTATGGCCTTGATAAAGAAAATCGTAAGAAGCGTATTGCTGAAGTATTAAAACTTGTTGATTTAGAAGATAAAAAAGACGTACTTGTAAAAAATTATTCTGGAGGTATGAAAAGAAGACTTGAAATTGCACGAGGTCTTATGCATTATCCCACTGTTTTGTTTCTCGATGAACCGACGCTAGGTCTTGATGCACAGACAAGGAGGGCAATTTGGGAGTATATCAAGAAGATGAACAAGGAAGAGAAGACTACGATATTTTTGACAACACATTACATGGATGAAGCTGATTATCTCTGTGATCGTGTAGGGATCATAGATCGCGGTAAGATTCTTGTTATAGATTCAACTAATAATCTTAAGAATGCTATCGGAAATGATGTTATAACACTCTCCTGCTCAGAACTAGATGAATTAGCTAAAAGATTGGAAAAAGAATCATGGATTAAAAATGTAAAACAGCATGATACTTTTTTAACTCTGGGTGTTAAAAAAGGAGAGGAAAAAATCCCTGTTATTTTTGAAATCGCACGTAATCTAAATATAACGATAAAATCAATCAGTGTGAGAAAGCCAACATTAGATGATGTATTCCTCCATTTTACAGGCAGGATTATGCGTGATCAAGAAAAAAAAGAAACCAATACACAAAACATACCCCCTATGCTTCGTAGTAGGAGGAAATAACCTTGGATATAACAGAATCTCAAGCTATCTATATTATGTGGTTACGTCAAATGAAACGATTTATAAGATCTAGAGGTAGACTTGTTGGCACCATAGTTCAGCCGTTGTTTTTCCTTGTTATTCTTGGCTCTGGTTTAAGATCAGCAGTGATGCCAGGTATGATGGGGGATGATTATCTTTCTTTTCTTGCTCCTGGTATTATCGCAATGGCAATCCTGTTTTCGTCAATGTTTACAGGTATCTCGGTGTTATGGGACAAACAATTTGGATTTCTACAGGAGGTACTTGTGGCACCTGTGAGCAGATTTTCAATAATAATAGGACGTACACTTGGGGGGGCAACAACAGCTCTAATTCAGGGTTTTATAATTCTTTTTATTGCATTTGGTCTAGGTGTACCCATTGCAGGTATTTCTGGGCTTATGTTGACTATTGTATTTATGGTTCTATCAGCTTTTACAGCCGTAGGTTTTGGCCTTGTTATAGCATCTAAAATGGAAAATTTCCAAGCCTTTCAGTTAATAATGAATCTGGTTATTATGCCTCTTCTTTTCTTATCATCAGCGTTCTTCCCAATTGCTACAAATCCAGATATGCCAAGTATAGTATCACAAGTGTCATTTTTTAATCCTTTATTTTACATGGTTGATGGTATACGTGGGAGTTTAACAGGCATAAACAACGTTTTAAATCCTCTGGTAGATCTTGTAGTTGTCCTAGGGATATGTATTTTTATGTTAGGCCTTGGTAGTTATTTATTTAGTAAAAGTGAGATATAAAAGCCAAGAAAAATCTAAAAGCCAAAAAGAACCGCTCCTTCACCCTTAACATTTTTATTTAAAATCGATAAGACGCTATACGCTTTGTCTAATGCATTTTCTTATCTTTTTTAATAGATAAAATAATTTGTACATAAAAAGACTGGTATTGAAAATATTATAGTTTTGTACAAAATATTAGGGAAAAGTTATATAATATACTCCACGTTATTATATGTGGATAAAAATTATGGGGAATAAAATATGAAAAAGAAAATTATGTTTGGAAGCCTGTTGGCAGTTTTTCTTATGATCATGTTGCCAATAATATCCGCAATTGAATCCGATACAGTAAAAGAAACAATGAAGTCAAAGTACATAATTACTATTCCAGACATTGATATCGAGGAGTCAAAGATAAAATATCAAAACGATCCTGAACCAACGTTTTTTTTGATTTTCATACTTAAACAGATTCTTAACCTATTGCGTACAATTAAATTTACAGCTTTATTTGCAATTCTATTAGCGATTATTAAAAGTATTTCTGGTAGTACTTCTACAATAGTCAGCTAAAGCACAACCTCTCTCTTTCTTTTTTTTAATTCCAAAAACAGGCCATAACAATCCCTTTACAGCATTTTCTTTTTTTTGGTATAATACCATTAAACTACTTAAAATTGAGTAGAAGGTTTTATAGACTGTTTTAAACAAAAATGGGTAGAAACTATGTTTTTCGATGCAAAAACTAGGTAACAGGGTAAAAGTAGGGGAGTAAAGGTTTTTAAATTTGGAGAATGTTACAAGACTACTTTTCTGGAGGGGGAATATGACAAATAAATTACTCACAGTTAAAGGATTAAAATATATGACTTATGCATCATTAACTGCAATTGGTTGGGGTTTGATGTCCTTTTTAAATGTTCTTTATTACCATTTAAATGATTATCTGAATGATATAATGCTTTGGTTCGCAGGTTTTTTATTAATCTTATATTTAGTTGGTGTTGTATTATTTATGTTAGGACTTTACGAGATTTGGAAAGGAAGACATGAGTTCGGAAACGAACATAAATCCAATCTTGAAAAAACATTATGGATAATTATTTTGGTTCTGGTGATTTCTGCATTTATTAGCGGACCTATTGGAATGTTTGGATATAACTATATTTTTACATCAATGATTCCTTTCTTCCTGATAACTCTGTTGATACTTATTACTCCTTTGTATCTAATTAAGACACTATCAACTCCTTTGGTGAGAAAAATGCTCATTTTTGGCGTTTCATTCTTTGTAGTTCTATATTTGGTTTCAATAACTATGCGTTATATTCTTGAATATTATTATTGGGATATGTCTCTTCGAACTTTATCAATTTTATCAGATTTAATTCCTTATATTTTACTTTTCATTGCATACTATAAGACATTAAATCATATAAGAAATAAAGAAATTAAAACGATATAAATCACCTATCTACAATGAAATTGTAGATTTGGGGGAAGAAAAGTTCATAAAAAAACAATTGGTAATAATTGGAATAGCGGATCTCCCCTTATGTGTTGGATTAAGTGGGTGCAGTGAATTTTTCAGTGAAGGGGGAACGATATATGTCGAGAAGATGAATAAAAAACCTGAAAATTTCATAAACATAAGTGAACAACAAATGGACCAGTTTCTACATACAAAACAGGCAATTAATCAAACAGATTCAATTGTGGAACCCCCAACAGATGAATGGAATGATTTAAGAGATTTTTTAAGGATATGTATGCTTATATATGATATCAAAGTGAGTATTATTACATTCGTCTGTTTGGAATAGTATAATACATAATGTATCATTTTTTGTCATAATATATGGGTTAGGTAAGTTTTTAAATAAATAAATGTTATATAACTGTAGCTTCGAGGAGGATGGAGAAAAAATGTTCAATTGCGAACGTTGCGAGAAAAAACTTTGGACTAGCTACCATAAATTACCAGATGGTGCAGTTGTTTGTAATGATTGTTATTCAATATATTTAAGGCAAATACTTAATAAAATAAATGATACCAATGCTTACGATATTATATACAACTTTGTTAAAAAATATCAAGGGAAATTTCCGTCAGATTTGATACAGGAGTTACTTCGATTACTCGAATTTAGATATAATATTACAGTTGATGTTGTTGCTTTGGGTGAAATTTTACATATTATTAGAGATAAAATTGAAAAAGAGGATGCAATAAAAAAATTGGCTTTATTTGAAAGAGAACTCAAAAAAGATAGTTCGATAGTTAATTTTTGTGAAGTCTGTAATGTTAGACTCCCAAAATCAGAATTTGAGTATTCTATGGAACATTTTGATAAACCTCTATGCTTGGTACATCAAAAAGAAAAAAGGGCATCAGAACATGCACTAAAAATGTATGATGCCTTAAAAAAGAGGGGTGTCGAATGCGCGTTAGAACCATATACTGTAAATAAATACTTTGATATTTCAATCAAAAATGCAAAACTCAATATTGGAATAGACGGAGAACACCACTCTTTAGATCCAGAACAGCTACATTTAGATCTGATTAGCGATGAAAACTCACAAAAAGAAGGTTTTGCTACTAAACATTACACCCTTAGAGAAATTGACGAAAATTTAGAAAGAATAGCAGATACGTTAGCAGAAGTGGTTAAACAAAGGATTAAAAAAGCTCAAAAAGATGAAATTTTTACATCAATAGAAACAAAACATAATCCTCCAGATAATCAAAAAAAAAGAGATAAAAAAAGGAATACCCGATCATCTTAAAAACGGTTAAAGATTTAATTATCAATTGTAAAACTTTTTCAAAAAAGGAATTAAGATGAATTGAAGAATTTGTTATAAAATGCGGTAAAAATAATTATATTAATAGATGTAATATTATCCATATAGCAAATATTTCAATATCTTATATTGATAATCTTATTCTCCATTATTTAAACAATACAATATGATACCTGGTTCTGTTCCCTCTATGCAATTTTTGTATGTTTTTAGCATATTCTTTAGAGAGCATGCTATGGTAACTGGACCTACGCCGCCAGGTACCGGGGTTATTCTACCTGCTTTTTCTTTCACTTCGATAAAATCGACATCTCCACAGATTCCTTCAACGGTTTTTATGATTCCAACATCAATAACAAATGCATTTTCTTTTACAATGTCTTTAGTTATTAACTTTGGTATCCCTGCTGCAGTAATAAGAATGTCAGCTTTTGAAGTATATTGTTTTATTTCTTTTGTAAAAACATGGCATACAGCCACTGTAGCGTTTCTGTTAAGAAGAAGAGCAGTTAAAGGTTTTCCTACAATATTACTATGATTTATAATAACCACGTCTTTCCCTTGGAGATCAACGTTTTCATGTTCTAAAATTGTCAATACAGAAAGTGGCGTGCAAGGTATAATATGTTCAACACCTGACAATGTTCTACCCATGTTATACGGGTTAAACCCTTCGACATCTTTTTTAGGATGTATAACGCTCATAAGTTTATTTTGAGAGATATGGTTAGGAACTGGATATTGTATGAAAATTCCATGAATATTAACATCACTGTTCAATTTTTTTATTGCGTTTATAACCTTGTCTTCAGAGATGTTTTTCTTAAATTCTAAATGATTAGAGTTAATACCTACTTCTTTACAGGCATTATCTCTTAATTTCAAATGTAGTTCTGATGAGGGATCTTTACCTATTTTAATAGTAGTAATTGTTGGTATAACCTTGTGTTTTGATTTTAACTTAGTAACTTCTTCAAAAATTTGTTTACGAATCTCTTTTGCGATTTCTCTACCGTTTATAATTATTGCAGTCATCAAAATTGAAATTTACATTTGATTATTAAGACTTGGGTTTTATTCCGATTGCATAAAACTGTGGGAAAAAATTCAGTTGAACACCCTCATCAAGAGATTTCAAATATTCATATTCCCATTCATCAATCTCTTCTTCAGAAAGGCCCGCTTCTTTCAATACCTTTATGTAAAAATCCCTGGAATGCAAATAGTAATGTTTATCTTCCTCACAAGACCATATTCTATTATTTCCAATCCCAATATTTGTCTCTAATCCTGCTGATATAAAAAGTGCTCGTAGCTTTCTGCCAATGTGAGGATCTCCACCTTTTTTTCTGATTGCTTCACCGGCAAACAGCGGATCTACTTTTGGATTTTCTGGCCAGTGAATCTTACCACCATAATCAGGTTCTAATGATGCCAAGACTTTTCCTTTTGGCTTGGTAACACGCGCCATCTCGTTTACTACTTTTTTAGGATCATCGGCCCACATTAAAAGTAGATTACAGGTTACTATATCAAATGAATTATTCTTGAAGGGTAATTGTTCTGCATTTCCAATGCATAATTTTGTGTTTGAATAATCTTTGAGGATCTTTTTTGCTACATCTATTAAACCACATGAACCATCAATCCCTACGACCCATCCCTTTGTTAAACGAGCGATATCTCTTGTAACAAATCCCGAACCACATCCAACATCCAATACAAATTTGGCATCTTTGAGTCCTACTTCTAAATAGAGCGGTAATCTTTCCTCAGCGGTTTCTAGTGCTTGCAAATCAAGTTTTTTAATAAAATCATTGAGTTCTTCTTCTGATCTTTTATGAAATTTATTACTTTTTGTATTTTTCATTGTTAATCATATATACACTTTTGATTAAAATAATTGTAGTTTGAGGGAATTATCAATTTTATATTTTATTTTAGCTAAATCTGCAAATTCTAATGTTTTTTCTTTTTCAATTCCAGAGTATCTTTATACTGTCCAACGAAAACATAGTCGCCCTTAGTTTTTTTGATCAAACCCTCTTTTAACATTAGATAAAATAGTTTGTCAGGGATTTTCACATTTTTTTCTTTATCTTTGTTTATTTTAATTTTGTATTTATCGTCGAGGTCATCAAAAAGATATTCCAGCTCTATATCATACATCACATCTACTTTGTGCATAGTTTTCTCTCCTCTTCTACAAATCATTGACACCTAATGACACGTTACATTTTAACACTGGGTATATATAATACTATCTGACAAATTTGTCAAAATGTAAAGTGTGCTATTTGACAATATTTCAATTTTTTTTTAAAAAATAAACATCATAACAATATAATTATCTGCACGTCTACCTACATATTCATTTACACTAAAAATTTAAATATTCAACCCATGCTTTTACTCTTTACAATATACATTAGGAGGATGGAGAGAAAATGGAAAGTATGTTGAAAACAATAGGAAGCTGGCTATTCCTAATAGGAATTCTGATAGCAGTGATTGTCGGTCTAATTGTCGGAGCTAACTGGTATACCGACGCCCAAGGGTATGTAGCATTGATCCTTACTGTTCTAGGATTTATCGTGGGTGTCTTGTCGTTCTTAGCTGTGGGAACAATTACCCAGGAAAGAGTACCAACATTTTTGATAGCAGCATTAATGTTGGTTGGAATTGGTGCAGCTGGAAGTACCAACTGGTTCGAAAATCTCGAAGTTATTGGACCATACTTTACAAGCATTGCTGGAATGCTCGCCGTGTTCGTTGCACCAGCAGCAGGAATACTTGCCATTAGAGCAATTTGGGATGCAGGTAAAAGCGAAGAAATCGAAAAAGTATTACCTAAGATGCCAGTAGTAAAATAAAGGGATGTTTTTCCCTTTTTCTTTTTTTTATTTTTTTAAGATTCTAACTTAGTTTAATATTCTTTATTATAGGTGAAATTGTAAAATTAAAAAAGAGATTAATTATTTTAATATTATTTTAGTGGTTTTGCTAATTCCCACATATTCTTAAATTTTTCATTTAATACATCGATATCTTCTAAATTGACATATGCAGTACCAACATAAGATGGTTCGTTACTTGTCTCTGGAAGGATCTTTATTCCATTGATTGCCAATTCTTTACCAAATACATAATTTCGCATCGTACCTGATGTATTTTCAGAGAAACAACGAATATCAAGATTATCGGCATAGAGTTTTTTCAATTGTTTTGCGATATCAATTTTTGTTTCTGAGTCTATAATAAGTTCAACTTTTGTATCCAATTCCAAGAATTTCTTGAAGTAGTTAATAAAAGGTTCTTCAAAAAGTCGTTCTCCTCCTATTTGCATCCGGAGATGGTTGCTCTTCTCTAAACAGTTATGTAATATATTATATAATATCCATTTTCCACTATATCTAAGCGTTACGTTTCCATTTCTTTTTATCTTGATTCCGTACGTTTTAAAATTTTCATCATATGACTTACAATATTCATTTAAATGGCTTTGCAATGCAGTATAGGTGTCTTCGGCAACTACATTTTTTAAGTCTCCTTTAATATCTTCCCAAATAACTCTAGGGTGTACTGGAAGATAACTCTCTCTGCCAAAATTTTCATCAGATTTTGCAGAAAATAACACCTCAGCAATTAATCCGTTTCTCAGAAGAGATGCCCTTCCAGTTTCTAAGGGTCTCCTTGTGATATTTGCTAGATCCTCAGCCACTCTTAAAAACTCAGAGAATTCTTTAGGGCTATCAATTATTAGGATTGTATAATATGTTGCTGCTTCTCTTGGACGATCAATTTTCATCCGTTCAAACATCATTTCAAAATCTTGAATATGATCAAGCTTAACTTTGGTTTTGAATTCACCATATCCCATCCATGAGCACCGTCCTTTTAGTCACAGATACTTGTGACTTATTATTCTAAAATTATATCGCTTTTATATAACTTATGGATGCAGAAGTACCTGCATATGTAGGTTAGGCTTATGTATTAAGAGAAAAAAGGTAAAAAACTAGGTTTGGGTGTGTTGAATACTACGGTTGATAGACTTATTTCAGGTAATACGATACACGATGGATAGGTACTATCCAAATAAACTGTGTTATGAGCAATATTGTATGTATTGTTGCTATAAATTCCATTGGCTGTATTTGGATTGTTTAAAAACCTTGGATGGTTTGAGGAAGAGATAGCAACTCTAATTTTATGGCCAACGTTCCAAACATATGATGTACTCCACATATCAACTTCTATTTCATATATTTCCCCAGGTTCCATGAATTCCCAATGATCGGTGCCATTCCGGTTTCTCATTCGAAGTATTCCATCGGTTATCAGCATAGATCTTCCATCAGGATAAACATCGGTTAGCTTAGCTGTGAAATCAGTATCAGGACAATCAGAAGATACATATAATCGTGCTTTAATAGGACCTGTAGCTTCATAGGGGTTATCAAGAACTTCGCTTGTAAAAACTAATACGTCATCTCTATTTTCTACTTCTCGCTGATCAAATGGTCCCCTTTTAATATTTAGATTCTGACCACCGATTGTAAGAACTGGATTTGTTGGATCGAAAAGATAAGTTATTGGATCATAGTTTTCAGGTAACATAGTACTTAACATTCCTCCCTTATGAAAATACCATTTTCTTTCTGTTGAAGGTATGGGCCAATCATCTGCGGATCGCCATTCATTTCCAGGAGCATTTTCATTATCAACATCTCCCATGACATAGTAGGTAACATTAGGCCAGCAATCAAAGGAGAAGGATTTATCCATTGTGTATTGAAGAATCATATATCTAAACACCTTCAATGACCACCATCCAAGCGAGTTCTTTGGATAGATTAAATCACCTTGGTTTCGTTCAATATATCCATCATGCGTCCAGGGTCCCATAATTAGCTTTGATTTACCCTGAGCACCTGGGCCACCAAAATGTTGATAGCCTAAAAATCCATCGATTATCCCTTGTAGAAAGATATCATACCATCCTCCCAGGTGCATAGCAGGAACGTTAATATCTTGCCAGTTATCATCTAATGAGACATTGGTCCAAAACTCTAAAGAGTAATTTTCATTTTCAAAGATTTCTTCTAAAATATAGGTACTTCCCTGGCCTTCCAACCATCCTTCAACTAATGCTTTTCTAAATTGTCCTCCTTGAAAAATTGCATGTTTATGTAAATTTGGAGTTGCAACCATTATGAATTGAGCTTCAAGATTTTGTGGATTTGCTCCTGCCATAAAATATTGGTTAATTCCAAGTGCAGACGGTCCGACTGTTGCAATTTTTCCATTACACCAGGTTTGATTTGCAATCCAAGATAATGTATCAGGACCATCAGTATGTGAATTTTGATAAACTGTATCATTTCCTCCAGATGCATATCTCCCTCTCATATCTTGTATTACTGTAGGCCATCCTAAAAGCGAGCAAATAATACCTATAATTTTTAATTGATTTTTATCATACGGGGTTCTTAATAGAATGGTCCCATGTGGAAAAAAGCGAAGTATTGGCCTGTAAACATCTGTTGCTAATTTAATACCATCACGCATCTCAACCATGTATGTTCTTCCAAAACAATTGGTCCTTATGTTTTCATTTTTAATATTTCGTATTTCATTTTCTTTTGTTATGTCCTTTATTAAAAATGTTTCAATACTGGTTGCTGAAAAAGCTGGTGCAATTAAAATAATTAAAATCATGACAACAAATATTTTTCTCATTTTATTTCCCCTATAAAAAATAATATATGTTCTAGCATATAACTTTTACTAAAGATATTTTATGAATCTCTTACACCGTTTGGAGATAGCATAAATGTTATAGAAGATCTAGATTGTAAAATAATGTATATTACTGATTTTTAAGTTTTACTTCACGGGTTCTTATATCTTGAAGTATCTTTTCGTGTTTTTTACAGAACTCAGGATCTCTTAATTGTGCATTTATTACTTCTTTTTGCCAATGAGCATTATAAAGCCTGCAGTTTTTTTCTTTGCAGAAAGGTTCGTAGATTAAATGGTAAAAAACTGATTGCATTACATACCCCTTCATAATCTCTGTTAATCTGGGATCATCGTATTCAATAAAATTACCTTGAAATTTTTCATTAATAATCTCATGAGGTATTTCCATTCCTAACATCAAATATTTTTGCTTAAGATAATAAAATTCTTTAGACTTTGCTGGAGCCTCCACAATACCAGTAGTTGAAATGATTGAGGGGTACCCACAAATTATCACTCTTGCATGGTATCTAGAATCTTTTTCATCAAACGTACCAAACAACCTGTTGGTAAATATAATATGAATGTTGTTAAAATCTAGTTCCTCTTGTGAAATTAAACTCTGGAATGCTACATCAAGTCGACCTCCGTCATACAAAATACCAGATAATTTCACGTCAGGGTGTTCGATTAGTTTTTTCTCATATCTAATTTCACCAGGTAATAGATCCATTTCGAACTCAGGACTAGATAGGTCTCTGACTTTACACTGAGCCAACATCTTTGAAAATTCATTTATGTCCTTAGAATTTAAAAGATGAGTAATAAAATCTTTTCTTACTTCGACGTATATGTCCCCTAGGATTTGTTTCAAATAACCTTTAATTTCCTTTAGATTAAGTGTTTTTGATGAAGGTTCACTGTAGAGGTAAATGGTAAGGTGAAAATCATTTTTTTCCTCGAAGAATTTCATAAGCTGTATTACCACCTTTTCTACCTGAAAGTAACATTGCACCAAACGTTGGTCCCATTCTTGGAAGTCCGTAGGTGGTTGATACCGCCATCCCAATTGTAATCAATCCAGGATGAACCTCACCGGTATGCTCAACCACTAAATCCTCGGATTTCTCCACCCACATACCGCCAAAACCAGGTGTTTTAATTATTCCCCTCGCTTCTAGTTTTTTAACAACTACAGCATCATGACCTGTTGCATCGATAACAATCTTTGATTCTAATGCTATGGGATCAACACAGGTGATCTCTCTTGGAAGAGCAGATACAGGTGTCCAATTAACAACAACACCCCCAACCTTGTTTTTCTCTCTAAACACAATGTCATCAAACCTGGTCATATTGATAATCTTTGCACCCGCATCACAAGTAGCAGCAATTAATTTTGAGCAAACATGAGGACCACTGGTCACATAGAGATTTTTTATAAATTCCTTATAGGGAACATTTAAGTCATCTAAAACCTTATGTCCTGGTGCTCTCACTGTGACAGTATTCATCAAATAACCACCGATCCAAAATCCACCGCCCAAATAATTATTTCTTTCAATTATTAGCACTTTAATTTTCTTCTTAGCAAGCTCTTTTGCAGCCATAAGACCACTGGGCCCACCACCTATTACTATTACATCAGATTTTGCATATTTTTTTAAATCTTCTACGAACTCACTCACTATTGCACTTGTTATCTGACTTTCAGTTACTGATTTAAACATACTAAATTTCCTCCACTAATTAACAATTGTTAAATACATATAGAAAGAAAGCTATTTAGAATTTATGGTAATATTCTTATAATACCTTCAATATTGATTCGTTTTGTAGGGATTTTTTAACCTACTAGATCTTTCTTTTCTATAACTACATAATCATTAATTACTGTACTCTGTAAGTATAGAGGTGGATAATTTTCACACCCTATTTCCTCTGTCGTAATAGTAACACCGGCCCTGACTTCACCAGGTGTAGAATAAATCCCCTCATATGTCTCTGAATCCCATCTAGTGTGACATTCATCACAATCCACTATCGATCCATCCTCCAATAATGTAAAAGTCTTTCCTACACAAGGTTCACATAAGCTTATTCTAGTATGAATATTTCCCTGTGGACTCTGGTGAACATAAAACGTTGTACCTTCAGACGTATAGTAATGAATCTCACCATCGTCTACCTTTGATAATGGTATTTTTATTTCATTCTCTGTTTCAATGAAATCTTTTGTCTCAATATATGGTTGAGGATTACTTAGCAATTAATAGATACTACTGCTCCAATAGCAATAATAATTATTACACTTCCAATGAATAGGTATTTTGTCTGCCTCTTTTGCCTTGCCATTTCCGCTCTTAATTTACGTAACTCTGCCCTTGATATTTCATCTTCTTTTTTTCCTAAACTCTTTTTTACCATTTTTCAAACCTTATTTATTATAACATTCCATCAATCATAGTGGAAAGAGTTGAAACATCACTATATCCGCTATAATCCACAATATTTTGATATTTATCTATAAAAATCAGAGTCGGGTAACCGTATTCACCAACGTAATCTACATACTCTTGAATAATCGAATAGTCACTATCAAGAATCCAAGGCCATGTAAGCTCGTTTTCAACAGCGAAATCGCGCAGTGTTTCTATCGGACAACACCCACAAAATACCGAAACTGGAATGAAATCATCACGTTGTGCTCTTAAGCTTTTAATGTCCAGAAGCTGATCTGAAACTATTTCATTGGTTTTTGCATTACAACCATAATTAACAAAATTTAAAACTACAGTACTACCTTTTAATTGACTTAACAAAAAAGTTTCTCCTGTGACAACCTCTAATGATGAAAAATCAGGGGCAAGGACAAGTTCCTGATTTGAGTTTGATGATTGAGAATTTTGATTTGATGATTGAGAAGTAGATATTACCTCGGTAGGTGCAGTAATTGCGTAAGTAACTGGAACAAGTACTAACATCGCTACGAACAATATAGAAGCGATGTTTCTTTGTCTTCTATGCGTTTTTAACTCATCTCTTATCAAATAAATTTCATCTTCTGGATTAATTCTTTCATCCATTTCTTCTTCATCTGTTTTATCATTAGTGCTATTTATAAAATGCACTTTGGATAAATGCCTGGGAAGATTCTTACTCATAATAGGAGATTTACAAACAGGGCATTCAATCAGGATGTTCTTATCTTCGTTCTTTTTCGTCATTCTAATTTCATCCTCCTAATTTATTTCGGTTATCTTTACATCTATCTCTTTTATAAAACCTCTCTAAAACATGTATGCCTTTTCTTCTAAGTCAGAGATTTTTATCACAACATCATCTCCATCTATATCCATTGGCAGATAACTAGGCCAACAACCACCGTAAACGTTCTCAGTTCCAAGACCGGTTATAGCATATTCGTTACCACAATTGATGCAGTGCATAACATCATCGATTTGTGTATATCCTTTTTTTGCATTGTAACATACATCACATGCGTCAAATGCAACGCGAACATCACCATCTGAGGCCTTAACTGCAAAATAACGAATCGTCACACCATTTCCTTGATGAGAATAAAACTGTGCGCTACTTATTTCCGATAAAGGAATTCTAACTTCAGTCTCGCTTTGGACTGGTGATTCTTGTGCTGGTTCGGGATTTTGAATGCTTTCATTTCCATTCATGGACATTACAGCATAAACAACCACACACATTACTGATATAAGCATCACCGAGCCAATCATCATAATTTTTGCTTTCCTTTTTTTCCGGATAAGTTCCATCTTCCGTTGTTTCGCTCTTTTTGATGTCCCTTTATTTCCATCTATTGGTAGATGGTATTCTTCCTCATCTTTATTCTCTTCCACCACTTTCTCATTATGAACTTTCAGTAAGTGGCTTGCATAGTTCTCCTGCTTCAAAGGACAACCACAAATCGGACAATCCTTCATTTTCTTCTTATCCATATTTCTACACCTCTTTAATAATTCCATATTTCATTTTGTTGATAATAGAGTCTGAACTTATTTTTCCATCAATCAAATTGATAAGTCTATCCCCTAACCTTCCAATATCGGGATTATGTGTAACTAAAACAATTGTATGACCTTCTTTATGCAGCTCTTTAATGAGTTTTAGGACAACCTCACCGTTTTTTTGGTCAAGATTTCCAGTGGGCTCATCAGCCAACAAAATCTCTGGTTCATTAATTAAAGCCCTTGCTATGCACACTCGCTGTTGCTCCCCTCCAGATAAATGTGCTGGTACATGCTTTAGTCTATGCCCCAATCCCACTCTTTTCAACGCATCAACAGCTTCACTTTCTTCTACGAAACTGTGATAATACTGTGCCATCATGACATTCTCAACTGCAGTCAGATAAGGAACAAGATGATATTGCTGGAAAATCAGACCTATGTTTTCCCTTCTGAATTTTGTTAGCTGATTGCGGTTTAACTTTGTAATTTCTGTACCATTAATATGTATGCTTCCTTTGGTAGCAGAATCTAAGCATCCTATGAGGTTCAATAGTGTTGTTTTTCCAGAACCTGAAGGTCCCATAATAGAAGTCCATGCCCCTTTGTTCATTGAAACGGTAATATTATTAATTGGACGCGTGTCTTTTTCATATAATTTAGTTAGATTTATTAATCTAATTATCTCTTTAGTCATGGATTTATTCACCTCTCAACACAATTGCAGGTTCAATCTTTGTAGCTCTTCTTACAGGTAAAGCACTTGCAAGAAGTGTAATTCCAACAGAAATCCCAAGTGCAATAGGGATTATTTCAAATCGTGGGGTAATTGATGTGTTGAACACACTTAGTCCGATAAATTGAGAAAGAATAATACCGATAATATATCCAAATATTCCCCCGATAACGCCGATTATTGATGCCTCTGAAAGGAAGAGAGAAACGATTTTTTTATCCTCAGCTCCTACACTTTTCATCAATCCAATTTCTTTCTGTCGTTCAATAACGGAAGTAGTCATTGTCGTCATAACTCCAAGAGCAGATGCAAGCAGCGCAACTATAGTTACCAGAAACATCATATCCTCTATTTTACCGAGGATGTTCATTTCTGCGCTTACAAGTTGTTTGACAGTTCTTGCTTCAGCATAAGTGATCTTTCCTTCGATCTCTTCTGCAAACGTATCCACAGGGCATGCATTACATAATGCAGATACCTGAATCATGTGTACCTTATCATTTCGACCCGTCAGATCTTGAGCTACTTGTAAATTTACAAAGATCTGGTTATCCTCGTTTCCATCTGTTTCTACTATGCCTTTAACTTTGAGATTGTAAACTGTTTCATTTGTTAATTCTTCATAGTTAGCATAGTATCTGATAGTTAATGTATCTCCAATTTCAAGATTTAATTTTTCTGCTACGTTGATTCCAACCATACTACTCGTTGTATCGTTTTGATCTTCAATCCAGTTCCCACTGACTTTCCACCAAGGACTGATTTCTTGGATTCCTGTGTTGAAAATTAGAGGATCATTAGAAGAATATGGCTCGATTATTTCAATGTCTTTGCTAAAATATGTTCCAGCAAGAACTACATTTTGTTCATCTTCCCCTTCACCGATACTTACTACTTGGTATAAAATGGGTGCAAAACCTAGTACATTATTTCTCCAAAAAATTGTTTTGATTTTCCATAAATCACTTTCATTGATATATCTTTGTTCAGTCACAGAGCCAAAGTCAACGCCGGGGAAACCAACTTCAATGGTATCTGATTCTGGAACAACCATAAGATTAGCACCATACTTTCTAAATTCATATCCGACTTTCTCACCCACATCAAGAGAAACACTCAATAATGCCGTTGCTATTGCCGCTCCCATAATTACTGATATTACTGCTATGGCAATTCGTGATTTTCGTTTTGATAATGACTTCCATAGTATTCGAAGAAACATTGTTTACACCTATTGTAAACATTATTATCTTCCTGGTTTAAATAGTTTACGATAAATGTAAACCTAAAAGGATCTGCATTGAAATTAAACAATTTTAATAGTAGGGAAAAATTTTTGAATTAAACCTGCTTAATGTCCAAGAAAATTATATTCACATAAATAAACAGAGTTAATTTATAAGGTAGATACAAAGGAAAGGAAATATGAGTCTAATGTTAGAGTTAATAAAATCTTTTTTAACAAATCATATAAATTAGAAGGTTGAGGCATAAATGGAGAGGAAAGTTGGGGAGTTTGATCTGGAAGGGAGGAAAGGAGGAAGAAAGTAAAAATAATACTCTTTCAGGCAAAACTCCCCATTTTCTTTACAATTGATGTTAACAATATATGTCTCGTACTATATAAATACTTTACGGTAAATGTAAATTTAAAGCTAACGGATGCACAACAAGTTTTATATACTTTGTTTACACTATATGTAAAACAATGGTGAAAATAGAACGAATAAGTCTTGACAAAGAAGGATTAACAAAATTCTTTAGTCCAAATGAAGCGCGGATTCTAGAATTACTCTGGGAAAAAAAGAAGATGACATCGCCTGAGATTCGGCAACAATGCAATGACTTATCCTTAGCATGTGTAGCCGGAACACTAGATAGATTAGCAAAATCTGGTTTTGTCAGTCGTACAATTGATGAAACTGGGCCCAGAGTGAGATATATATATTCTCCTGTTGGTAATAGACAAAAAGTAGGGACTAAAATTTGTGAAAAGATAATTGACTGTTTGGTTGACACATTTGGTACCTCTACTGTTGATTCTATCGGGAAAAATCGAAAAAGAGGAAACTGAAAATGATTGGTGTTGAATGTTTTCTTTCCTGTATTGTAGAATCGGGATTGGTTTACCCTTTAATGGGATTAATCACCATAACTGCAATATTATTATTCATGTACATATTTAAACGAAACTATGAATCGTTATTGGCAAGTCAATCTACCTTGACGGTCATAATCTCGGTTAACCTTTTTTCTATGAATTGTGATATGTTTACATGGGTTTGGATATATCTTGGAATAATTCTTATTGGCACATTATTGATGGGATTGGTGAAACATTACCTTGAATTGCAACTTGACAGGAATATTATTAGATCACCACCCTATCTTTCTGAAATCAAAAAAAAGTTCAAGGTTGATATTAGCGTTCTTGATACACAGAAAATAAAGGCATTTACGTATAAAAATAGAATCTATCTTTCGGTTGGACTACTTGAGCGACTTGAGAAAGATGAGATAATGGCTGTAGTTGCGCATGAAGTTTATCATTTGAATCATAGTCCGAATAAACTTCTGTCATCCCTGCTTGCACTTACTTCACTAACATTCCGAAGGTTTAATGATGAACATTATGCAGATCAATATGCTGTAAAAACTGCAGGTATTCACAATTTGATTAATGCCCTTAAGAAATTAGAAATTAGAGATTATAAAAAACGTGCTATGAAACTATCCGCATAGAATTATATAGAAATATAACGTTTTTTTTTCACTTGCATCGAAAGAAACACTAAATAACGCCTATTTGTTATCTTTTGAAATCTTATAATCCCATAGAAGGTATAAATTATGTTAGTAAATGATAGATATAGCAGACAAATATTGCTAAAAAACATTCAGAGTGATGGACAGGAAAAACTGGGAAAAAGTCATACAGTTGTCATTGGGTGTGGTGCACTTGGTACCACTGTTGCGAATAATCTGGTAAGAAGTGGTATTGGTTATATAAGAATCATTGATAGAGATATAATTGAGTTAAATAATCTTCAAAGACAGAATCTTTTTGATGAAGATGATATTGGACTCCCTAAAGCTTCTACTGCAGCAAAAAAACTAGAAAAAATTAATTCCAATATTAAAATCGAATATATTGTAGATGATGTAAATCATGAAAATATCGAGCATGTTATCAAAAACATGGATGTTGTGATAGATGGAACAGACAACATGCTAATTCGCTTTTTGATAAACGATGCCTGTGTAAAACATAGTATTCCTTGGGTGTATGGCGGGGCTATCGAGACATATGGGATGACTATGAACATTATTCCACACAAAACACCATGTTTTAGGTGTGTAATCCAGGATCTTCCAGATGCAGGGTCATTGCCCACTTGTGATACAGTTGGAGTTCTTAATTCTATTCCAGGGATTATTAGCTGTATAGAAGGTACTGAAGCGCTAAAAATTCTTCTCAAAGAGGATATCAACAGAGATCTATTAATGTATGATATATGGAGTCATGATTTTCATAAGATAAAAATCAAAAAGAGAAAAGATTGTGAATGTTGTGGTAAGCATAACTTTGAGTTTTTAAATGCAAAAAAGAAAGAGACTTTAATTTCGTTATGTGGATCTGGTGCTATACAAATCATACCTGCCAAGAGTCCAAAAATTTCCTTTGAGGAATTGGCAGAAAAGTTACAGAAATTAGGTGATGTGTATATCCATGAAGTGGTTCTTAGATTTAGAATTCCTGGTTATGAGTTTAATATTTTCAGGAATGGTAGAACAATTATCACAGGTACTAATGACAAGAAAATTGCAAAATCACTTTATGCAAAATATGTTGGTATTTAAGATTAAAGTAAAAAAGAGATGTTAGATTTCAGTTAGATGATCGATATCATGAATAATCGTGGAACCATAAAGGCAGTAGGCTTACTTTCCGGTGGATTAGATAGTACTCTGGCTGTTAAGCTTATGATTGATCAAGATGTGGATGTTACTGTTCTAAATTTTGTTACTCCCTTCTGTACTTGCACAAGGAAAGGATGTGAACATGAGGCTACTCGTGTGGCAAAGCTTTTTGGTCTTCCCCTTAAAACCATTTCTGGTGGACGAGAGTATATTGATATGATAAAAAGTCCGAAATATGGATATGGTAAGAATATGAATCCTTGTATCGACTGCAGGATTTTTATGTTTCGAAAAGCAAAGCAGTTTATGGAGGAAAGTGGTGCACATTTTATCTTTACAGGCGAGGTACTTGGTCAAAGACCAATGTCGCAATATAAAAAGGCGTTAAAGATTATAGATATGGAGTCAGATTTAGAGAATCTTGTGGTTAGACCTCTGTCATCAAAGCTGTTAAAGCCTACTATTCCTGAGGAGAAAGGGTGGATAGACAGAGAAAAACTATTGGCAATCCAAGGAAGAAGACGCCTTCCTCAGATGGAGCTGGCAGATAAACTAGGAATTAAAGATTACCCCTGCCCTGCTGGAGGATGTCGACTTACTGATTCTACTTTTGCTAAAAGATTGAGAGAATCGTTTGATTACAATGAAGATTCTATTAAAGACATACAGCTTCTAAAGTATGGTAGGCATTTTAGATTAGATAATGGTATAAAAGTTGTTGTTGGTAGAAATGAAGAAGAGAATAAGATTCTTCTAAGATTTTTTAGCAAGGATGATGTTATGATGGAAGTCATCGGAGTTGGTAGTCCAATAGTTTTGCTGAAAAAAAGTAGACGTAAAGAGGACATTAAGAAAGCTGCAGCTCTTTGCATCCGTTATAGTGATTTGGATGATGCAGCAGATGCAGATTTGAAAATAATATACAGTAAGACCAATGAAGAAGTGGTAAAATTTTCCCTCTTGTGATGTATTTTTACTTGTTATGCGTAGTTTTTGTATGAAAAAATTATAATATTACATGTTAGAACGCCGTCTGCCGGACTCGGACCGGCGACCGCTCGGTTAACAGCCGAGTGCTCTACCAACTGAGCTAAGACGGCACATCTCTGTAGCACAACAGAATTATAGTTTTATATTAAAACATTTTGTAGGTATAGATACAAATATTAGTAAAATAAATCTTTAAATACGATTCTATAATGCTCCTAAGGTATGAATTATAAAAGATTTGGAAATAAAGTTATAGTAAGAATAGATAGCGGTGAAGAGATTGTTAAAACACTAGAACAGTTATGTAAAAATCTAGATATTAAACTTGGATCAATCTCTGGAATTGGAGCGGCCGATAAAGTTACAATCGGTATTTTTGAAGTAAAGACAAAAACATACCATTCAACAGAATTTATAGGAGATCATGAAATTGCACCAGTATATGGGAATATTTCGACTATGAAAGGTAAAGTATATTTATATTTGCACACAAATCTATGTAATGCAGAACACAAGTCTTTTGGCGGTCATTTAAACTCAGCTGTTGTTAGCGCAACATTTGAAGCTGTAATAGATATTATAGATAGTGAAATTGATAGAGTATTTGATAAAAAAATAGGATTAAATCTCTTGAATATCTAAAATTAACAAATAAAACCAGCTTAAATAATTTTAATGGTAGATTATGTAGTCTCGATACGTTGTTTATTCACAATATATAAACCAAGAATTACCAATGTGCCGCCAAAAATAAAAAACCAAGTTATTTTATCTTGGAAGAGAATAAAACTAATTATCGTTGATAATAACGGAATAAAATAAAGGTAAACACTAATCTTAGAAGCACTTTTTATTTCAAGTGCCACATACCATAAAACATAACTAATCACAGTTGAGAATATTCCAAGAAATATTACTATGCTCCATCCTGTAATTGACATAGCTACAACTTCTTCAAAAAGTGAGATGCTAATAAACGGTATCAATCCAAGACTACCAAATAAAAATGCATAAACCGTAAGTGAAAGAGCCGAATAACGATATAGCATCTTTTTACCGACAACTGTATAGCCTGCACCCACAATTGCTCCAATAAGAACAGCAATAACACCTGACATATAATTTATTTCTATAAGAATATCGGGTTTACCAATTATTGAAATAATTACTACTCCTACTAAAGAGAGAATGACCCCTAAAATTACCTTTAACGTAATTTTTTCCTTTAGGAACATTACTGCTAAAACAACGACAAATATCGGAATTGTGGCAATAATTAGGCTAGCAACACTGGGTGAAATGTATTGTTCACCATAATTAAGCCCTAGATGATATATTACTATACCTGTAAAACCGAGTAGGAAAATGGGAAGTATGTCCTTCTTATGTAGTTTTGAAAAGTTATTAGGTATTGTTGGCAATAAAATAAGAAAAATAATACAAGCTATCAAAAGACGCATTATTGTAAGGTTAACAGGTGAAAGTTCTTCCAATCCAATTTTTATTAATGGAAATGCAAAGGCCCAGAAGACAATAGGCATTCCAATTATTAAAAAGAAATATTTTTTTGTAAATACCTCTTTTTTTCTATCATAATCGGACATTGTATGAAAGGGGCATATGCAAAGATGATTTAATATTATTTTTTAAAAAAAATTTCAAAGATGACATAAGAAATATTGTCTTTTTTAAAACTAATTTTATATTCATGAAGAAGGATTAAAACTTAAAAACCACTAAAAAATATTGCCCTGCACATGTAGATGAATATATAGATATTAGTGTATCAGGTTGTTTACATAAGAAAATAGTTTATTAACAAAAAGAAAGTATCAGTTAATAGAAAAGATGGCGGACGGGATGCAAAGAGGAGAGAAATTAGAATCTTCTATCGAAATAAAGAGACCTCTTGCTATTAGAGCTTTGAGAAGGAGCAATGTTAGGAAGAGGATTGCGGAATATCTTTTTGATATTAGTCCAAGCTATAGTTATACCTCTGATATAGCGTATCATGTTAGAACAACACCATCTAATGTAATTGGTGCTATGAGAGGTATGCAAACACGATATAAGGAGGAAGAATCGCTTCTTAATCTTGATTTGGTTGAGGAAAAGAATTGTGGCAATAATATACGATTATATGGAATAACAGATTTTGGAAAGGAAATGTTAAAAACCATAAAAGATAGGAGATAAAAACAGTTTTTTATTATTTTTTTAATATTCTGCCAAAAAACAAATAAAAATGACATACGTTAACTTTATTAATGTTAGGCATATTATAAAAATAAAGGGGTTGTAAAATATGAATAAAAAAATAAAATCGATTTTAAGCTTAGCAATATGCATGTTTTTAATTGCTACTGCTTTTAACGCAACTGGCAATATACAAAAAAGCGATGAAATATCCTCCTACGAAAATACTGGGGAGATTATAAATGAACAGGTCATTACTGTGCCTGAATCATCGATTCTATTAACGCTATGGGATGAGCAGTTAGACACCGGAGAAATCGTTCCTTATTACAGTATTAGCCTCGACAGAGGGCAATCTGTTGTACGAACAGTACAACCATCTTATGAGCTTGGGTTAAGATATGCCCATTTTGACCCTTTGGAAGGGGTTCCGACAGTAGAGCCATTGTTAGCTGCTAATGCTGATACCAACCTGTTTATCGTACAATTCGTCACTCAGCCTTTGGAAGAATTTAAAATTGCTATCGAATCACTTGGTGGTTTTGTCCGTCAGTATATTGCACAATATGCATATCTGGTAGAAATGAGTGATGATGTTAAGCTCCAAGTTGAATCCTTCCCATATGTTCGCTGGATTGGCGATTATCATCCTGCTTATAGACTTGAAGAATATATGATTGATAATTTTGAAAATGCAGAACAAATGTATCCATTTCAACGCTATAATATACAGGTTCATACTGTTGAAATGAAAGATAAGGTTGCAAATAAATTAAATGACATTGATGGTAAACAAATTAAGGCAAATGCTGGAAAACTTCTAGTTGAAGCAACTCTTACGCCTCAACAATTATTTGAAGTGATACGCTGGAATGAAATTAACTTTGTTGATCGCTGGGGCGAATACGAGGTTGATATGGATATCGGTCGTGAGATAGGCGGTGCTAATTATATTGAGACTGTTGGCGGTTACACCGGTCATGACGTTCGAGGGGAATCATTTGATTCTGGATTTAATCTTAACCATGTTGATTTTCAACAAAATCCATTAATTGTCCATGGGCCTTCTTGTGGAAGTGCATCTCATGGGACAGCATGTGCAGGTATCCTTTTTGGCACAGGTACTGGTAATCCAGATGCTCGAGGACTACTCCCTGATGGTCAAGGTATTGTTGCAGATTATAGTATAATTGGTCTGGAAGGGCAAAGTCGTTATGACCATAGTGGAGAACTTATTGAATCTCCATATTATGCTGTTTTTCAAACAGCTAGCGTTGGTAGTCCTCGGACAACACAGTATTCATCAATTTCAGCAGATACAGATGCAGCTATTTTTGATTTTGACGTAGTTCACTGTCAATCACAAAGTAATGCAGGTGATCAAATGTCTCGTCCTCAGGCCTGGGCAAAAAATATGGTCTCCGGTGGTGCTGTTTATCATTATGATACACTTGACAAGTCAGACGATATGTGGAATTATGGTGCTAGTATTGGTCCTGCATCTGATGGAAGAATTAAACCAACTTTTGCATTTTTCTATGATAAAATATTAACAGTTGGTTACCCTGGAAATAATGATTATACAACTGGCTTTGGGGGAACAAGCGGTGCAACGCCTATGACTGCAGGTCATGTTGGTCTATTTTTTGAGATGTGGGATGATGGAATATTTGGTAATGATGTAAGTCCCGGTGGTAGTGTTTTTGAAAATAAAGCACATTTTACGACAGCAAAAGCAATGTTAATAAACACTGCAGATCAATATGATTTTACTGGACTTAATCATGACAAAACCCGCATGCATCAAGGATGGGGAATGCCTAATGTTGGGAATCTATATGATCTCCGTGAAAAGATCTATGTCATCGACGAAACTGATATATTAGAACCCTTTGACGTAGATCAACATATTATCGCGGTGGAAACGGGTGAACCCGCCCTAAAAGTGACAATGACATATGCTGATTTACCAGGTAATCCATCTGTTCAAACTCAACATCGAATCAACGATCTGACACTAAAGGTTATTTCACCCACAGGCACTATTTACTATGGAAACAACGGTCTACTAGATGGAGTCTGGTCGACACCTGACGGTGATCCAGATACGAAAAACACTGTCGAATGTGTCTACGTTGAGAATCCTGAACAAGGTGCTTGGACAGTCGAGGTTCACGCCGACGAAATCATCCAAGACAGCCACATCGAAACAACTGCACTAGATGCTGATTACGCACTTGTAGCTAGTCCAGCAATGTCTGGCCCTTATCCACCAGTAATAGATGGTCCCGACGAAGGAGATGTGGAGAAGGAATACGAGTTTACTATCATGACCACGGATCCTTCAGACGAAGACGTTTATTATTGGATAGATTGGGGGGACGGAACAATGGAAGAATGGATTGGTCCTTATGCTTCTGGTGAGATTGTAACGGTGAGTCATACATGGACTGAAAAAGGAACGTATTTCATTAAAGGAAAAGCCAAAAACACACTAAATGCTGAAGGTGCCTGGTCAGAACCTCTCAATATTACGATTTTTGCACCTGAACTTGACGCAGGCCTTATCACTGGTGGATTATTCAAAGTAAGTGCAAAAATCATAAACAAAGGTGGCGCTGAAGCAACCGACATTGATTGGAGCATCACATTGGAAGGCGGTGTTATACTTCTTGGTGGAGAAACAACCGGTACGACTCCAAGTATTCCTGACGGTGGCGAAGTAATAGTTGATTCATCGCTAATATTGGGATTTGGAAGTACAAAAATTAGGGTTACTATGGAAGAGCCACATGGATCCTCAGATACTAGAGAACAAGGAGCAACAGTATTGCTGTTCTTTATCAAGGTTAACCCTAGTGGCGGTTAATATTACTATAATTTAGAATACTTCCTTTTCTTTTTTTTAATTTAAATTATAAATAGCTTATCTGCTATATTGGTAATTAGATAGTTAATTGGTAATAACAGTTATAATTTGATTATATTTATTTATATACACAAACATAATATATATCTAGAACATTCAAATATTGGGGAACAAAATTGAATAAAAATGATTTGTGGAAGAAAGTTTTAGTCTTTGGAATACTATTTGTATTTATTGGTTTAGGTATTGCTCCAGCATCATCAATTCTAAAAATTGCTGAAAAAACTAGTAACAGCAATATACCTACATGGTATAAAGGAGATGAATGGATATATACTGCCAATCCTGTGTTTTACTCTGGAGAAAATGGATCTTTTTCTGGAAAAATTGAGAATTTAAAAAACAAAGTGTTGAATATAACAAATATTATGCATGATGGTAAACAATATTTTGTTTATGAAGTTGAGATTACTGGGGACATAAGTGGAGATTTTTCATTTAACGGTCTCTCTGGTGATCTTGTTGGTGAAATTATCGGAACAACCTTTATACGAATTTCTGACCTTGCTGAAATAAAAACTGAAATATTATCTGAAGGAACCATCAAAATATTATTTGTGGATCTAGACTATGAGGCAAACTCTTACACAAATTTTTTCCCTCCAATTGAATTGTACGACTTTCCTTTAAATGTAGGTGAAAAATGGGATATCTCCTGTGAAAGTATCTCATCAGGAGCATTTAGTTTAGAAGGATTGATCAACGAATCTTTCTCTGGAAGCCAATGGATAATTGGAACGATGTATTGCGAAAGGAAGGAGGATGTAAATGTTCCTGCTGGAGTATTTGAATGTTACAAACTCAATCGTACCGACAATACTGTTTGGTATTCTCCAGATGTTGGTAATTCCGTTAAATCAATTGTGGATATGAGTGATAAAAATACCACATTCTTTGCAACTCTTTCTCTTGAATCGTTTTCCCGTAGCACCCAACCTGTTACCATAACTTTCCATATTGATCCCCCTGAAGTAGTTCCTGGAGAAAATGTAACCATCTTTGGTCAGGCAATAAATACTGAGTCTGGTTATCCTATGGGAGGTGCACCAATTTTGATAGAAATTCCATCAGCAGGTTATAGCTGGAGCGGAGCAACTAATACTGATGGGCAATTTGTCGTAATGTTTGAAGTTCCGTATGTAACAGATGACACACCGTCTCCTAATGAAATTGGCTCGGTAGGGGTTATCGTACAGTGTTTGTCTCATCCATTACATGGTATAAAAGTGAAAACATTAGTAATAATAGAAAATACCGCACCAGATTCACCAACTATAGATGGTACTACAAATGGCAAAGCAGGAACGGAGTATGAATATACGTTCAAAGCCGTAGATCCAGATGACGATGAGATATACTATTGGATAGAATGGGGTGACGGTTTTATAGAAGAATGGGTCGGTCCTTATGCATCTGGTGAAGAAAGAACTATAACACATACTTGGTCTAAAAAGGGAAACTATACCATTAGATGTAAAGCCATGGATGTCTATGGTAAGGAAAGCGCCTGGGGAGAATTAGAAGTTGTTATGCCAATGAACCTTCATTCAACCAACAGTTTGTTTTTTCAATTTCTAGAGAAAGTTCTACAACGTTTTTTGCTCTTCGATTGGATAATATCATCATTTCCAGCCTTAAACAGAATATTAATCTTCTATTGAAATATCAATATTCCAATTTTAGTTAATTATTTTTCTTTTTGTCATACATAAATTATTCAACTAGTTGCATTTATTTTATCTTTTTAAATTGCGATTCTGTAATATTCGCCCTATTTTAAAACCATTATTGACATACTTTTTCCCCTATATATAGGAGTCCATGGTTGAAAAACACACCACCCACGTAAAAGGATATGGAAGAAGATTTTATGGGAGGAAGGGGAACTGGGAGGAAAAAATGAAAAAGAAGATTTAGAGGTAAAAATCCCCTTCCTCCACTCAACCATATGATTATATGTTTTAAGGTTATTTAAATATTGCCGTATGGTTAATCGACAATTAACGAAAAAATGAAATATCTAAAATGTTTAGAACCAATTTGATATTATAACATTAAAAATTAAAAGAAAAACAAATCACTCCTAACTTCTCTTATAATATTTTATTCACGCTATTCTAAAAATATAAGAAAGTTTTAGATTACAACCTGTGGCTTATAAACGATTTTTATAAGTAGGAAAAACGAGGTTGTTGACATGTTCAACAGGAGAAAAAACATCAGATTAGCCGCTGGGGGGAATTAGAGTCAATTACTCAAAGCCCTATCAATATTTAATTTTTCAGAAATAATAGCTTTAAGGAGAACCTTACTTTCATTTAATTATTAATATAATAATAAAAGCCCATTTTTAATGGTCAAGCATTAGCACGGTTTACCGTGTAAATTCGAGGGAAACAAATAGCTATAAGAGTATATTTTTCATTTTGACATTTTAACAGGGTGGGTTTATATACAATAACTAATAAAACGTAATTAGTTAATGAGAGATGGGAAATGAATAACAAATTAGGAATTGCAAAAAGTAAGGCAACATATCGCCAAGAAATTTTTATATCAAAAACAATAGCGGGCTTTATCATATTGAGTACTGGAATTGCAATAACATTAAAAGGAATATGGATGACATCTCCATTGGGAACATCTACGTGGGGCATTATTCTTTTAATTGGAATGATGTTGATTATAACAGGAGATATTACCCTATCTTATAGAGTATAATGAAGAATCTTCAATTTGATATGTAGAGACTTTAATCCACATATCGTGATAATGATTGACAAACATATATTTTGAAAGTAACATTAAGGTTATGTCGGAATTTGTTTTTCCTCATAAATTACTGCAAAACCTCCAGCACTGAACTTAATGTCAATTATTTCTTTGTCCTGATTTTCTTTTAACCAGGTATTTACTCCTTTGTCAGTCATAAAATATTTTACCTGTTTCATTATTTTTCCTCCACCAAATCAACAATTACACAACTTCTCCTTAGATAAAAACCTTTACTCCCCTACTTTTATTTATTCAGAATTTTAATTTGTCTAATAATCCAAATGCTTTACCTGCAAGATAAGGATTATAATACTCATAGCACTCCTTGATCATATTGGCGTTATCATAGTGGAAAAGAAAGATGTATGTATTCCTATAATAACCCCCATTTTTGATAGCAAGATCTCCATTCACCCGAGCAACTACTGTTCGATTTTTGGTATCAACAATAATCTCTTGGATGGGGAAGCTAATAGTTTCGAAATTATTGGGGATAGGTTTAAAATTTTCATAGAGTGCCTTTTTCCCAATTATTTCCTCCGGAAACATACCCATACCAAAAGGTTGTCGATTGATACAATCTTCAGACCATAATTCAATCCATTGATCAATATCTTTTGCCTCTAAAAAGTGGAAAAATTCTTTCGTTTTACTAATTAATTGCTCTTTAAGTTGATTGTTCATTTTTCCTCCTCCAAAATCGCAAATATGCAATATCACTTTAGTTAAAAATCTTTACTCCCCTACAATATGCACGTTTCCCCATGTGTTTGCATCGAAAAACTATGCTCCAAGGCAATATACACATAAAAGGTCATAAACGTATATACAAACGAATATCTCATTTTTGCTGGGTATTTAGTCGAAAAAACAAAGAAAATGCGTTAG
>CP070724.1:2213094-2320718 GCA_020350825.1 Thermoplasmatales archaeon
TATAATCAGCATTACGGATAGCTACCTTGCAATCCTCTTTTATATCTGGTTTTTCTATCTCATCCTGTATCATAGGCAACACATTCATAAGTACTGACAGAGGAGTCTTTAAATCATGACCAAGTTGACCGATAAACTCATTTTTCTGTTTAAGAAGTTTTTGTACGTCAGCGGTTCTCGCTTCGACTTTTTGCTCAAGTTCTTGATTTAATTTTGCAATGTTCCTATTGGCTTTCCTCAGAGATTCTTCGGTCTTCTTTTGCTCGGTGATGACAGTTACTATTCCAAGGATGGCGTTGTCTTCCTCATATTTTATCAATTTTGTTGTAATTATCGCCTCAATTTTTTTCCCATCTTTGGTTATAAGTTTATATTCATATGGAGCATTTTCCTCATCATTCATATGTTTTCTGAAAGCCGTCTTTACTAGCTCTTTACATTCTTGTGCTATCAAAGTCAAGAAGTCGAAATTAGGAGAGTAAAACTCCTCTCTTTTGTATCCCATGATCTCTTGGCATTTCCTATTGGCGTACACCACTTTCCCTTTCTTATTGATAAAAATCATATTTGGCGAATATTCTGCAAGGTTCCTGAATTTGTCCTCGCTCTTCTTCAGTAATTCTTCCGCTTGTTTGCGGTCGGTTATATCTCTAAATATCCCACGGGTCGCAATAAATTCCCCGTCTTTAAACCGAGGATTTACATTTCCTTCAACATATATTTCTTTTCCATTTTTAGATACAAGCACGACTTCAATATTTTCAAAAGCTTTACCCTCACAAACTTTCTTAAAAATTTCCATAAAATGAGGTATATGGTCTTTTCGAAGAATGTCAGTTATCTTTAATTTCTTTAATTCATTTTTTGAGTACCCTAACGTCTTCAACCATTTCTTGTTTACATAAACGAAACTTCCACTGTTATCAACACTCTGTATTAAATCATTTGCATTTTCAAAGAGATCTCTAAATTTTTCTTCACTTTCTCTGAGTTCTCCCTCTATCTTTTTGCGTTCGGTGATTTCTTCCATTATAGTTTGGACAGATGAGATCTTATCATCTTTATCATAAGAAAAAAAATCATGTATCACAAATATTTTTTCCTTTTCATTTTTAGCGATAAATGTTCTCTCGTTACCGCCAGTGTATGATTTTTTATCTTGGATTTTATTGTTAAATGAAGATTTAGCAACTTCTCTCTCATTTTCCTTTACAAAATCAAAAATTAACCTCCCCACGACTTTTTCTTTGGTATAGCCCAATATCTGACACCATTTCTTATTAACATCTGTTATAATCCCTGCCGGTGATAAGGTATGATAGGGTACCGGAGCTTGTTCGTAAAGCTGTTTAAATTTCTTTTCAGATATTTCTAATGCTCTTCCTATCTTTTTACGTTCAGTAATATCCCTCGTCACACCAATGGATCCAATAACCTTTCCTTCATGATTTTTTAAAACACTTAACGATAAACTTACGTTTATAATCTCATTATTTTTATTAACCATCCTTGTTTCAAGGTGATGCTGCAAACCTTTTTTCCGAATATTCTCTGCACGTATTTTCTGCCATTCATCAGCAGGATACAGTAATTCAACTGGTTTCAAATAAAGATCCTCTTTATCCATCCCTAGAAGATCCTCAGTGAATTTATTCCATGAGATAATCCGCTCATTTTCATCAGTAAGTGTTATGGCAACTGCAGAGTTTTCAAATATCGTTCGGTATCTCTCCTCAGATTTTTTTAGTTCTCTATCCGTTTCTTTCAGCTTTGTAATATCTTTGATAATACCAATAGATCCTACCGTTTTTCCTCCTTTTCCTTTTAAAACACACAAAAATAACTCGACATTCAAACATCCTTGATTTTTTCTAATCATCCTTGTTTCAATGCTGTATTTGATTCCTTTTTGCCGAACATTTTCAGTCCTAATTTTCTGCCATTCCTCAGGTGGATACAAAGAACTCACTGGTTTTAAATACAACTCGTTTTGAGTCTTATTAAGAAGTTCTTCGGTATATTTATTCCAAGAAACAATATGCTCCTTATCATCTGCTAATGTTATGCCGATAGCATAATTTTCAAAGATCGATCGATATTTTTCTTCAAGATCACCTAGTTCACAGTCATCTCTTGTTCTTTTATTTGAATCTTCAGTAATATAGATTGATTTATCAGGCGTCTCATTTAATGATTCTTCTTGCATATCCAACTTTTCATAAGTACTCTGTACCTTGCTCTGAAGTATTCCAAGTCTTTCTGCTTCTCTCAGCTCTTTTACAATCTCAGATTCATCCGTCATACGAAACCATCCATAAAACAATTTACAAAAATTACCTTCAAATTTTTTAAAATAGCGACGGATTCTAAATTATTGTAGATTGCTAGTGCATTACCCATCCTTTTATCCCATCCAATCTAATTATCAAACGAATAGAAATATGTTTCTTATATAAAGTTATAACGGTGGTACTGTGTAACGTGAGTTTGGGAATTTTAGTTTGTGAAATTTAGGTTGGTAATAGAATATCACTAGTTTATTTTTAGGGATTTTCCTCCTGTTTCTTTAAATAAATCCATAATAATGAGACTCACTTCTTTATCAAGTTGAATAAAATTTTCATACTCTTGAACTTTTCCCTTCAGGCTAAGCATTTATATGTTTCCCAATTGAATGGACTAAACCGATTGTTTTATTAACACGAAACACTATTCCTTTTGAAACTAAGTGGATGGGATGCGAGATGGAGATGAAACAGTTGCTTCTCCAAACATATTGAAAACTCTAGTTAAACGGTCATTAAGGAGAAGTAACGTTAGGAGAAAGATTGCAGATTATCTTTTCGATATTAGTCCAAGTGGGAGCTATACTTCTGAGATTGCATATAACATTAAAACAACCCCAACAAATGTAATAGGTGCAATAAGAGGAATGAATTCGAGATATAGGAGTGATGAGTCACTTATCAGTCTTAATATAGTTGAACAAATCAACAGTGGAAAAAATAATGATATTAAGTTATACAAACTTACAGACTTTGGAAAAGAAATTGTAGAATCCCTCAGGGACAATACACGGCGATTTTAATTTTTTAATAATAATGTATCGTTAATATTGGTATGTCGTATCAGAACTTTAATAAAAAATCCTTCTATTTTTTTCAAACATTGTTGTAACTTGGCTTTCTTCTATCTGTTCCATGTCACCATTTTCATATTTTACAACTAACCATCTGCTAGGAGGAGGATAGGTGTTAACAACTATTGCTTTTCTGTCAGGCAAATCTGGATCAATTTTACTTTTCACAAAAATTTCTATACCTCTCCTTATACCTCTATCTCTTAGCATATCTTCACCCCACTCTAGTGTAATGTATATGATATGATCCGCAAATATAAATTTTGTCACAGAATATCATAAAATCATGAAAATGGATTATTTTTTCGAAACGATGAGATTTAAATATATTATTATAAATTCAGGGTCCAGAGGTGGATTTGTATGAAATTAAAAATTTTACAACCGATATCTATAGGTATCTTATTATTAGGTTTTTTTTCCATCATTTTATTTGAGGAATGTGATGCCGGAGATGAAAATCACGAAATTTCTATAGAAAACAAATCTTATGAGGTTGTTAAAACCGAGAAACTTGGAACACAAACCGTTACTTATTTTAAAATCAGCATAATTTTACATAATTCTGATAACATCATATCAGAGGATATTACTGTTACTATCTGGGATGAAAACGATGGTCACCAGACACATAGAAATGGGACCATACCTCCAGGTAAATCATTACCATTTGTTTTTGGTGAAAGCAACGATTGGATGGTAGTTGGTTTGGGGGAACATAATGTAAACATTATCTTTTCTCATACTAATGAAAGTAGAAAGACTCAGTATAACTCTGGCTCTAGCACACTTGTTATTAGAACAAATGATGCAATTAGTGACAACTCCTCACCGGGATTTGAAATAATTTTAGTAGTGATTTCAATTGTCGCTTTGATGTTTTTCAAAAGAAAAAACAAAAGATAATTGTCTAAGTTTTTCCAATTAAACAAGATGTAAACTCCTCTGTCAATTGAGAAACTCTCGAATGATTTAAAAGCTCCCTGTTAGAAGGAGGATATCCGCTAGGCCAAAGAATATTCATATTTTTTAGCAGGATGTTAAGACCATTAAAAGTTTAAGCTTCTATAGCAATAATCTTCACATGGTCAACCTCTGCTACCCTTTCTCCACTATAGGAAACAATATTTGCCATGTTCTCTGTATAATCTTTAAATAAATTACTAGTTTTTTGTTGGGCTGCAGATCCTAATAAGTTATTATCCTTATCATAAAAATTCACAGTAACAGTTATATTTACATCCCTATCCGCAATATTATGAAAAAGATATTTAACGTCAACTTTCTCAACTATATCTTTTTCATGCTCGAAATCATATATGGTATGAAATTCTAAAGTGGCATAGGCTAGCTCTACTACACTAGATTCCAAATATATCCCTTCAAAATTTTCGTCTGTAGTGACTCCTTGTTCTAGACAACCGCTAAGTGCAACTAATGCTATACATATAACAAATCCTATTATAAATAGACTTTTTTTCATCTCTTCTTTTCCCTCCTGTTCATAGTGGATGTCTTTAATCATTCTATAGTAATATATAGTTTTCTAATATTTCTTCTGAGTTTGGTGGTTTTTGAGGGTACGTATTACAATTTCTTAGTTTTTTCAACTATTGTACATATGATTTTTTTATTAATCTTCTAAAATCATTTAGTTTTAAATTGATAGATGCATTCTGTCTATTTTATTAGTTACAAAAATATTAATTAGAAAAAGTTTAATAATAAAGTTTTGTTTTGATAAAAATATATTTAATTTATCAAAATTTGGGGCCTACTATGAAAGTTCAGAACAAAAACTCAGATGTCATTAGACATGTTTTAAGAACATTAGTTAATATTTCCGGAAGGAAAACTACAGAAGGATATGCCGTTTCAATCATGGATTTATTAATAAAAAAACTTGAAAAGGAATATAATTTTCTAAAGCATGTAGAAATAAGAGATACGCGATTTTTAGAAGATGATTATTCTGTTAGTGTTATGTCTGATGTGGATTTTGTACCTCCCACTGAGGTTGGTAAAGCAATTCATGATATTATTATTTCAATGAATAAATCATTGGGAAAGAATGCAGGCCATTTTTTAATTAAGGAGCTATCCCTTAGTATTGGAGACAATTATCATTCATCAATGAATGATATGGGTATAGATTTAGGTCTAATGCAACTGGAATATGAAGTATCTAAACTAGAAAAAAGGGTAATGAATACACGGAAAACCGAGTAGTATATAATTGACATTTTTTAAAATTGTAGTAGAGATCTTTAAGATACAAACAATTATTAAAAAGTTGTATAATCTGCATTTTTTAGAATGGCTAAGACTTATTTAAAGGATATTCCTCTGCATACATACGTGCATATATAAATGATTATTCATCTGCAAATAAAGTATAAAAGGAATCTATTATTTTCTTTCACTTAGCACTCTCTTAATGTTGTATTAAACAACAAAAAAAGGAGGAAAGTATCAATGATGGGAACAAAAATATTTGAAAAAATAAGAAAAGAAGATGTAGGAGCTATTGGTATCGGTGCAATGATTGTTTTCATTGCTATGGTTCTTGTCGCTGGTATCGCGGCATCGGTACTGATACAAACTAGTTCGAATCTTCAAATGCAGGCGCTAAGTACTGGACAGGAAACCATTGCTGAGGTTGCAAGCGGCTTAAAAGTTGAGGGAATCTCAGGACATAATAGTTCGGGATTAATTGACAAGTTAGCAATAGAAATTACTCCGTTAGCTGGAGCACCGGATATTGATTTGTCTCAGGGAGTAGTTGAGATTTCAGATTCAGACGGTAAGTACATTTTAAGATATGGAGATGCACTCACTAATATAAGTTCTGTAAATGGGAGTATCTTTGATGTCAGCGACTTTGGTGATGCTACAACATTTGATATTATTGTGCTCCAAGATGCTGATGAATCGTGTCTTGTAGCTACACCTGTGATTAATTATGGAGATCATGTTATACTTGCAATTAACACAACATTAGCTTTTAACAGTAGCTTACCTCCAAGACAGGACGTTTTTGGTTTGGTTATTCCAGAGGAAGGATCATTCGGTGTAATCGGATTTACTGTGCCACCAGCTGTTACTGAAGCAGTAGTGAGTTTACAATAAGGAGGATGAAAAGACATGAATAAAATTTGTAAAATCTTTAGGGAGAAAGATGTTGGCGCTATCGGTATTGGAGCAATGATTGTTTTCATAGCTATGATCCTTGTTGCAGGAATTGCTGCAAGTGTTCTGATACAGACTTCTAGCACCATAGAATTGCAAGCTATGAAAACCGGGCAACAAACCACACGAGAGGTGTCTGGTGGTATTCAAGTCTATGACATCGAAGGGAAAATAAACGTGTCCGGTGGAACTAAATATGATTTGAAATATTTGGCTATTGGTGTGAAGGCAAGAGCAGGGTCAGGTGGTATGGATCTCAACAACTCTTTTGTGATTATTAGTGACGGAAGCCAAAAAGCACTGTTGAGATATGGCGGTTATAATGATGCAGATCTTTACCAAGCCAATCCAAGTGGAGACGTTTTTGATATCCTAAATAGTGCTCAATGGAATAAAACCGATCGCGAAACATTTGGAATAGCCGTTATTCAGGACTACGATGGTTCTATCAAACAAACGTCACCAACGATGAATAGGGGAGATAAGGCTATCATATTTATCCGCTGCGAGGCGTCACTTAATGGCGCCTTTGGTCGAGAGATTCCAGAGCGGACACCAGTGTTTGGCCAGGTCATACCAGAAGTAGGATCACCAGGTGTGATAAAATTCACAACACCAATGTCATACTTTGATGAAATTTATGACCTACAATAAACTAAAAAATTAAAAAATGTATAAGGTTTTGTGTGGCATATTCCACACAATTCTTTCTAATTTTTTTTATTAATTTTCTCCTTATATAATTAACACTGTTATCAATTCATCAACCAATCGAAGTTTCCATTATATGCACAATTACAATTGAAAACCATAAATTTTTATTCTCTTTTGTATTTCTGATTATTAATTAATCTTTCTTGAACTTGTTTATGGAAACAAGATGAAGAAGGAGGTGAGGGGATAAAATAATATCTATCAAGACAATAAGTAAAGATGAGAATGCTGATATAGGCGTGGGCTCTTTAATAATATTTATTGCCATGATACTTGTGGCTGGTATAACAGCGTCTGTTCTGATTCAAACTATGAGTAGCCTACAAGAACAAGCAATGCAAACTGGCCTAGAAACCATTAGAGACGTTTCGGCTGGGCTAAAAGTTACACACATTAGTGGATATGCTAATGTATCACAAATTGGACAACTTGCTATATTTGTAGCACCAAGTGCTGCATCAGCTGATTTAGATCTTATGCAGGGATATATCTCCCTATCTGATTCGACTAAAAGTGTTATTCTAATTTACAATAGCAGCTGTTTTAGTAGCAGCATTTCAAATGGTTTATTCAATACATTGAATTCGAGCCATCTAAACTCTAATGAATTTGGTCTTATAGTAATTAGGGATATTGACACTTCTTGTAATTCTACTACACCTGTTATAAATAATGGGGATTTGGTTGTTTTATTAATAAATACCACAAAATGTTTTTCAGGAATTGGTACAAGAACCGAAGTATTAGGAAATGTTATTCCAGAATATGGTATCAGTGGGGTAATAGGTTTTACAACACCAAGTACTTTTGCCAATACGATAGTCGATTTGCAACCTTAAAAAATAGTAAATTTTGTACTACTTATATTATTTGTTTATCTCCCGAAGAATAGTTTAGCGATTTCATATAAGTCCATGTCAACTGTTTTTAGGTTGGAAACCACTTCTTCAAGTTCAACTGGGACAATTTTATTTCCTTGCAGAGCAACCATTTTCCCATAATTATTTTCATTTATCAATTCAACAGCAGCAACACCAAATCGTGTTGCTAAAACCCGATTATACGCAGGAGGGGATCCTCCTCTTTGTACATGACCAAGAACAGTAACCCTAGTATCTACTCCCAGGTGTTTTTTGATTTCTCTTGCTAGAAAATATTCGATTCATCTAAGTTTTACATGGCCAAATTCATCTTTTTCATCGGTCTGAGCTATTAATGTGCTTTCTCCCGAATATGACCAAGTTCACCTTCTTCACCAGTTTGTGCAACTGATAAATCTTCTTTTAAGGGTTGAGCACCCTCAACTACTACAACTATACTGAATTTTTTGCTACAATCATAACGTGCCTTCAGATGATTACAAACAAATTCAATATCAAATTGTTCCTCAGGAATTAATATCTCATCAGCTCCACCAGCAATACCTGCCACTGTCGCAATCCATCCTGCATGTCTACCCATTACCTCCACGACTATTACTCTATGATGAGACTCAGCAGTTGTATGAAGCCTATCTATAGCCTCAGTAACGATAGAAACCGCGGTATCAAATCCAAATGTATAGTCAGTGCCAGAGAGATCATTATCAATTGTTTTTGGGATACCCACTACAGGAACACCAATTTGATGAAATTTAATGCAACACCAAGAGTATCCTCACCGCCGATAGCTGCAATACCATCAATTCCAAAATTTCTAATATTCTCAGTAAGCTTTTGTACATCCTCCTCATGTTTAAACGGATTTGTTCGTGATGTCCCAATGATAGTTCCACCCTTTGGAAGGATGCCAGAGACAGTGTAATCTGTAAGTGGTTCCACATCGCCTTCTATTAGACCTTTCCCTCCATTTCTTATACCTAAAATTACCCAGTCAAATTTAATAGATTTTTTAACTACAGCTCGAATGACCACGTTCAAACCTGGACAATCTCCCCCACCTGTTAAAACTCCAATTTTTTCATACACCATCCCTTTAATCAATATATTCTTTATCATGCAAATATTTTAACAAGTTATGGTTTCTATTTTCACCTAGTGTCTTACTACAATTGAAATACAATATAATAAAGGCGAGAAAACTGTTACAGCCATAACTTATAAATTACAATTATTAGGGTGACGAATAACCCTATAGGTAAATACCAGACTGAATTATCAACAGCAATGCTGTATGCAAGCGATAGAATAAAAAGAACTGATATTAACAAGGTTATAATATCTCTGTATTTCATTCTCCTCAAGTCAATATGTTTTATACAGTTAAATTATTTATTATCATAGGAATTCAACAATTATAATAACCTTTGAAAGGATGTTTTACATGCCAAGATATCCACCTAAACTAATATCGATAAAAGCCCCAGTTATCGCAACAACCCATACGAAAGGAACAAAGTAAAAGAGCGTCATCAGCATATGGCTCCCTTTTAGAGTCCGGATAGTGATAGCCAACATAAAACAGTGTATAACTAATACGATGAATACAATAATAAAATTATTGGTAAAAACCTCTGGGGGAACAGTACTAAGTATTGCTCCTACGTCAATAGTTGTACCTGCAAAAGGATCTCCCCCCATTCCCTCGATTAATATAGTATTAAGATGTCTTGCTATCACAAGCGAAGTATAGACGCTAAAGGCTATACCAAATGTGATCCCTCCAAAAAGGGCTGCCGTAGTATTAACAATGGTTAATTTTTTTATTCTTAAATCCCTAATTTTTCTAATATTTTCAGATATCATTCTCGAAACTCTTCGCGGATTGGCAGCCGCAGCGGTAGATTGCCTAAACATCTCACATGAGCGTTGAATATAGTTACTCCCAGTGTCAATACCAAACCATTCCCATGAATCATTATCACTTATTCTTGTTCTTAACCTTCTATAGAGATCGCGAATATGTTTTGTTAAAACTCCATAATCTTTCTCACTTAGATAATATACCGAAGCATTTATTTTTCCTCCTCTCATAGTAGCTATTGACCCTAAAGATGGTAGAAAACCAAGAAAGTTTTTTTCTTTCCTTGAAATATCTTCCTCAGCTTTAAGGACTTTAACACCAGGAATTATTAACGGAGTAAGTAACGCTGCTACTACAATCTCAAATGGAAACATCTCTAACATAGGGATCTTTAAACTATACTTCCCAAAAAATAGAATCGAACCTACCAATATACACGCTAAAACTGAGATTTTAAAAAGCTTTTCTAAACCTAATTCTAACTTCCCTTTTTCACCAGTAAGATGCCATATCTCATCGGCTGGAACCATTGCCCGTAAAAGATAAAGGAGCAAACCTTCGGAAACTATTAAAAGGAAGGATGATAGAAAAATAAAGGTGTTCATATCCTCAGCGCCTATTATCATAGGTAAAACTATTCCAAGAGCCATTACAAAAATAATTGCAATGAGTAAGCTTACGTAAACCTCATTAAGAATTGTAATATTTTCATTTGCAGATTCATACATGGTTTTATATTCCTCTAAAACAGCATCTTGTTCCGTTTCGATAAACTCCCTATGTTCAACACCGCTATCAAGACTTTGTGAAAATCTGTCTAAGAAATCTCTGAGAATTTTGCTAGGCGTTCTCTTAGATATGAACATAAAACTTCTTGAAAGCGGAACACGCCATTGATCAGAAAGGACACTTATCTTTCTAAGTTCTTCCCCAAGACTTCCATATGCCTTGTTTCCCCCAAGCATGCCAATTATATCCTTCAAAGATGTATCAGATATTGCTAAAACTCTAATATGGGTAATATAAAAATGCATTTTCCCATTTATATCAGATTCTTTGTTTTTCCAGGATATATAAGGATAAAAAATTCCTAGAAATATCGGGACTATCCCTCCAATAATAAACATGATGGGATTTAACTCAAGCGGAACAGGAATGATTATCTGCAATATAAAAGGCATACAAAAGACCAATATTCCTATAACAATCAAAGGAAACAAAATTGTTTTATAAAATTTCTTAGTGTCCTCAAGGCTCCTATAGGCAATTTTCAGTTCTTTTAGTGATTTTTTTTTATCCTTAACTTTTCGATTTTTTCTTCTCAATTTTTTTGACTTAACCTTTTTTTCTTCTGCCATTTTACCACTATAAAGTAAAAGGTATTCCTTTATCTCCCTCTCTATAAAATCCCCATATGCATTGGACTACTTCATAATAATCAAATACATCCTCTTCAACCATTCTTTCAAGTATATGCTTTCTATGTTCATATTCATCATAAATTTCAGCAGTATCCTTATATCCTGCGTTTTTTGCAATTTTTTGCTCAAGGATATAACTATTTTTGTTTGAAGTAAAAATATGCCTATCTTCGTTAGGGTTCCATTCAAACGCTTTTCTTGCCATTATGCCATCTACTGCTCTATTGTATCCTTCGATTTCATCTATTGAAGTGACTCTCCTCATCATTTTCCCGTCTCGTTCTAAAGCAAGTTGTATTACAACAAAATCAAGGTTGTCCATAAATGTCTTTGGTACATTGATTGGATCTCCAGTAAATCTTTGAATAACTTTTGTTACATTTCCAGCGTGAAATGTAGTCATACATGGATGTCCAGTTTGCATAGCCTGAAATACAATGTTTCCTTCTGCACCTCTTACCTCTCCAGGAATGATATAATCAGGTCTTGATCGTAATGCTGCTCTCAGGAGATCAAACATATCCACTTGTCCCTCTTTAGGTCCAGATGTCTTTGTAAGTAATCGCTGCCATACAGTATGGGGCACTTGTAGCTCAGGAGTTCCTTCAGTAGTATAGATCTTTTTCTCAGGTGGGATGAAGGGAATTATTGCGTTCATAGTTGTTGTTTTTCCACATGCTGTACCCCCACATAAGAAAAAACTCCTACCATATTGCAAGCAAATCCACAGATAAGAAGCAAGTCCAGCGTTAAGCGTGCCCCAGTTTATTAATTGAGTTATACTAATCGGAGTTTCAGTAAACCTTCTGATTGTCATGCTGGGTCCTTTTAAACTTACGGCAGAACTATAAATGATATTTCCTCTACTTCCATCTGCAAGCACGCCATCAACGATAGGCCGCCCTTCGCTAACCGGGACGCCCATTTTTTCACTTATCATTTTAGCAAATACAGGGGCTTCCTTGTTATCAATCACTACATTGGTTTTAATCATCTCAAAAACCTTATGGATAAGATGAACGTTCTGTCCAGCAATTAGATGAATATCTTCAATATATGGATCTCTCATAAAACACTCAATCGGCCCGCTACCGACTAATTCCTTAATTATGAAATATTCTATATTCTTTTTTTGAGTCGAAGTAACTTTCACCTTGTCACCAATTGATTTACCTTTTTTTTTGATTTCAGCTTTTATTGCTTTTTCATCTATAACTATAATTTCATCAATAAGCTCAGTGAGGACTACATTCAAATCGCTATCTGTTATCACGCTTCTCTTCTCAGGTGCTTTTTTTACAATCAATTTTAGTATTTGTTTATGTTTTTCCTTCTCAACATCATTTAATATAGGTTCTATTGCTTTATATTCAGGTGCTTCCATATCTTGTGTTCTATAGATGTGAATAAAAATCATTCCTTTTGTAGGATATATTAAGTTAGGATACTTTTCGTCCCTAACTTTCCGAGGTAAGGGACTATAAAAATCAGGATCTCCTATTTTTTTCTTTATGTCTTCAACATATTTTACAAGATGCGGATTTTTTTCAAGAAGGTTTTGTATCTCTTCTTTTCCCATTTTTGTCATATTTTCCAATCACCATTTACAATGAGATTGGTAGTCCCTTTATACCCTCTCTGTAAAAAGTCCAAATAAACTGAACCACCTCATAATAATCAAATATTTCTTCCTCTACCATCCTTTCAATGATGTGTTTCCTATGATCAAATTCATCATAAATCCGGGATAAATCTGCATATCCAGCATTTTTTGCGCATCTTTGTTCCAAGATGTAACTATTTCTATTTGCTTTAAAGATATGTGTATCATCCACTGGATTCCATTCAAATGCCTTCCTCGACATAATGCCATCCACTTCTTTGTTATATCCTTCGATTTCATCTACTGATAGTACACGCCTAAGCCTCTTTCCTTTTCTTTCCACTGCCATCTGAATTAAAACCACGTCGAGGTTATCCATGAATGTTTTAGGAATGTTGATAGGGTGTCCAGTAAAACGTTGTATAACCTTAGTTACAGACCCGGCATGAAAGGTTGTTACAACTGGATGTCCTGTCTGCATAGCCTGAAAAACAACACGCCCCTCTATCCCTCTCGTCTCTCCTGGAATTATATAATCAGGCCTGGATCGAAGTCCAGCTCTTAGGAGGGTTCCTTCATCAATATGTCCCTCTTTAGGTCCTGATGTCTTAGTAAGTAACTGTTGCCACACAGCATGAGGGACCTGTACCTCGGGCGTATTTTCAACAGAATATATTTTTTTCTCAGGAGAAATAAAAACAAACATCGCATTTGCTGTAGTTGTTTTTCCAGATGCTGTTTCGCCACAAACAAAAATACTGCGACCGTATTGCAGACAAAGCCACAGATACGCAGCAATCCCCGCATCAAAAGTTCCCCAGTTGACAAGCTGGGTTATACTAATAGGAGTCTCACTAAATTTTCTAACAGTCATTGTAGGTCCTTTTAAACTTACATCTTTACTATGTATGATATTGACTCGACTACCATCAGGCAAAGTGCCATCTGCAATAGGTTGACCTTCGCTAACAGGACTTCCTATCTTCTCTGCGAACTCCTGTGAAAATCTACTTGCCCATTTCTTGTCAATATTAATATTGGTTTTGACCATATCAAAAACCTTATGGATAAGATGGACGCAATCTCCTGTTATTATATGAATATCTTCGATATAAGGATCTCTCATAAAACACTCAAGAGGCCCACCACCAACAATATTTTTTAGTATATCATATTCAATGTTCATCTTTTCAATAGAAGAAATTCTCAACTTACTCCCTTTTGATTTCTCTAATTTCCCACCTGCTTTTTTATCTAAAACAGTAAAATTATCAAAGAATTTTTTTATTGCATTTTTTATTTCTTCATCAGTTTTAACCCTGTCCCTATAAGGGGCTTTTTCGTATATTCGGTCTAGAATTATGTCACGTTTTTGTTTTTCAACCTCATTTAATTCTGGCTCAATCGAATGATAGTTAGTAAATTCCTCTCCCTCAGTTTTATAAATATGTATAAAGACAACTCCTTTTGTAGGATAAATTATGTTAGGATTTTCTTCTCCTTTTAAATCACGGGGCACCTTACTATAAAAAACAGGTCTAATCATTTTTTTTTCAATTTCCTGAAGATGTTTCCTAAGGTGAGGATTTTCTTTGATTAGTTTTTCCTCCTCATCCTTACTCATTTTTGTCAATATTGCCCCCCTCTAGAATGCCACACCACTGGATTCAATACTAAGTCCTGTACCAGGTTTTACAGAAAATGTAGTCATAGGTTCAAATTTCTTCTTTGCACCATTAAATTTCTCAATATATATATTATGGACTACACCAACTCCTGGCATAGATTCACGAGTAATCCTATAATGAACGTCTGTAATCATCTTAAAAGCATTATGAATTTCTTCGGACCATTCGTTAGGATTGGCTGTTAAAAAAATAATTTTTCCTGTACCTAATATTCTATTTAAAAAACTAGTTAGTTCAACTAAATTATCCTCTGTCAGGCTCTTTTTCAATAAAGTAGAAAGCGTATCAATGAATATTACATCAGGATCAAAGAGCTTCCTGCAAGTAAGTAAACCTTCAAGAAAGGTGTTTTTCGGAAGAGTTTCAGCAAGTGTTACTTCTGTTGATATGAAAAAAAATTTACCGCTCATCAAATAATGTCTTATGTTATAACCAACAGAGGCTGTTTGCCTCAGAAATCTTTTTATTGTAAATTGAGTGGAGACATAAGAACAAGTATGTCCATTTTGCAATAAACTAATACAAAACCTCTGGCAAAAAATACTCTTTCCCGTACCTTCTTTACCCTCTATAAATATCAGGGATCCGTTAGGTATATCAGTTCCAAATCTCTCAGCGAAACCGTCAGTTTCCCCTTTTCTTTTCAATACTAAAGATTTAGCTTCATGCATAGTTCATCCCATTTTTATCATGTAATATTAAAGGTAAATTCATCTTCGACGGCAAGTGGTCCAACCGCCCTAAGAGTGTGATCCCCTGAAGATATGGTGCTTTGAGCCACATATATTTTTGTATATTTCGATGGCTGAATCGATTCATTTGAAAAATTGTAATTCGCAATAGCAATAATTTCTCCATCTACAAAAAGTTGGATGGTTTCATTTGTTGTTAACAATTTTTTACCACCAATATTTTTTAGATAGAATACATAATCACTACCTGAAGTTGGAATATTTTCAGGATCGTTAATGATCTTAAAATCTGTATCAAGTTGTTCTTGAATTCTATCTCCTCTATCTGAAAGTGACGTACTAACATTCATAGTAATAGCTATAAAAACTCCAGAAACTGCGCCAGCTGCAATTACAGCTGCTACAAAGAATATGACGTGTGCTCCAGTAAGACTAAATCCCATATTCCCTCTTTATACGCTATACTCATAATAATCTGAAATACCATTATCAGTTACAACTTTCAACCTTTTAATTCCACTTCCCGTTAGATTATAGATATTAAAGTATGTTTCTTTTTCTGGATATAGATATGTATCTGAACAGCTAAATTGTTGATATGTTCCATTTATCAAAATGGTAAAATCATCTGTATCTAGGGTAATACTTCCTGTGTTCTCCAAAGTAATGTTATGATCATAATTTGAACCGTTAACAGAGACAGAGACCCCTGTTATATTGATATCAGTTTGGACCCTATCCACATTTCTATCAATCATATCATCATATGAATCATCAATATCTGTTATCACAGGAAGCGAGCTACCTATAAAAATTTCAATAGCTATCAGAATAGAAACGCCAATAACTGCAAATGCAGCTACAAGCGAAAATCCCACTTCACATTACCTCCAAATTTACAGAGTGCATACTTACCCCTCTAACTAGTGTATTATGTATGAATTTATCCGTAATTTAAATAATATTAATTAAACTGATAATCTTCAATACTTTTCCCTATTTTTTCCATTTCACGATCTATTTTCCATATGAAACGTTCATCCAATTGATTTCCCTTTAGTTTCTGAATAAATAGTAATGATTGAATATGATCTTTTGTCGAAAGATTGGCTGCTCCATTTTCAGCCTTTTTTATTTTATTTTCATCAGTAATTCCTTTGGAATATTTTATAATATCCAATCTAACATCATCTGAAATCCAATCTATATCAACATAATAACCAAGAACATCTGGAAGATGGTTCTTTCCCAATTTATCTACAAGATATTGAAGCCATTTCATCAAAACAACAACACTTTCAGGGTCGTTAGGAATTTCAGTTAAAGGCTCTATTTCTTCTTGTAAAAGCAAGTCTGTTTTTTCCCCGGTCTTTACATCTTTTATTTTAACAATTTTACCTTTTACTCCTCTAACTCCTTCCAAATTATTTTTCTCAATAGTTTTTATTCTATCTTCAAGTTTTTCGATGGATTCAACAAGTTTTTGCATATCTTCGTTTGAAACGCTCTCGATATTTCTATTCTCTTTCCAAGAGTCATCTTCCTTTTTAATTTCAGTTTGGCTTGATTTTGTATATGTTTGCATTACCACTTGTATCTTTTCAACTAATTCGTACAGTTGTTCTTTGGTAATTTTTATATCATTTTCTTTTAATTTCTCTCCGATTTTTTTTGCAATTCCTGGAAGAAGCAGGTTTTTTTCAACTATGGTGGAGAGTTCGCTATCTATATCGAACTCTTCGATAAGCTTTTCATCTCCATCTCCTTGATCGCTCACTTTTATCATCCTTCTTTCCTATATGTAAACAGATTTCATTTATTTTAAACTTAGTAAAAATTCATTTATCATATTATCGATATTTTGTTTAACAAGTAAATCCTCTAAAGATTTACTTAATATCTTTTCCAAGTCATCATCGGATAAATCCCCTGCAGCAAATTGTATAGTATCCAGTGGCGATGATGTACTAATCACCTCTTCAGTTGGAACCGCTGGTTTTTCTAATTCCGATTCTGGTTTGTTATCTACGTTATTAGGTTCAGGATCAGTATCTTTTTTTTCTAATTTTTTCTTTATTACCCTTATACCCCCTATACCTTTTTCTAATTCCGATTCTACATCGCCCATTCTAGTTTTGATTTCTTCTATCTCTTGTGTAAAATTTTCCAAAGCGTCAATTCTTTTTTTGGTTACCTTTGAAAGCCCAACAAATGGATTCATTTGCTCTGAGACAATTTCATATAAACTAACAAGATCATCAATATCTTTTGTTAAACCACCAATTTTTTCGCCTATTTTACCAATATCCTCTTGGTTTTTCTTAATTTGAAAATCAAAATCTTTTATGCTTTGAAGAATATCTCGTCTTTGTTCCAACTCCGCTTTAGAGTCACTAGATGGTGCTGGAGCGGGATCTGAGATTTTAGGAGTAATAATTTTATCTGTTTTTTCCTCTTCAGTGGGAGCTTCTTTTATATTCTCCTCAGTCTGATCTTCTTTTTCGTTGACTTTGATAACTGTTCTTAAATTTTCTACGTCTTCCTTCTTATCTCCAGTTGCTTGGGCTGTTGCAGTTTCGGTATCGCTGGCTTTTTCAGGGCCATGCTGTTCTGCAGTTTCAGCAGTAGGTTCTGTGACAGATTGTTTTTTATCTTCAACAGTAGTTTCAGTAGTAGAAATATCAGAACCAGCTTCAGCTCCTTCAGCAGATTCTCCTTTTCCCAACTTTAGCTTTATTTATACCCCTCCTGCATCACCAAGTTTATTGTTAGATTCAATGGATAATAACTATAACATTATAAATACTTTTACGTGATTTCTCTATATTGGACTATTTACCTAAATTATTAAGAATGAACTAATATTACTAATGCTGCATTGTATTATTGCTATTTCCTAGTCATCAACTCAATTATTGACATCAATGAGTTAAAAGAAAAATTAACCATGACATATCAAGTTAAATATCGGTACTTTAATTTGAATTAAATTAGGTTGATAAGAGAATGCTTGTTAAAGAGATTATGACCAAAGAAGTAGTTACAATAGAGCCCAATGACACAGTTTTTGATGCTAGTATAAAATATCGGGATAAGAAGGTTGGTTGTTTGGTTGTAGTAGATAAAGAGATTTGTGTTGGAATTGTAACGGAACGTGACCTTATTGAAAGAACAATATGCATGAGCAAAGATCCTGAAAAAACGAGGATAGCCGAGATTATGTCTTCCAATATTAAAACAATTTATGCTCTGGAGAAATTAGAAACGGCAATAGAGATTATGAAAAAATATAAAATTAAAAAACTTCCAGTGATTTTAGGTGAAAATATAGTAGGAATTATTACAATTACAGATATATCTATGGCAAGATCAGATATCTCAAAAAGGTTTATTGAATCCTGGATAAAACCTCGATGGAGATAGTAAAAAAATATAACTTAGCATATAAATATTTATTTACTCCTGTTAACCAGTCTATAAGAATAGGTCTAGGTTTGTATCCTCGACAAATAAAATATTCGCTAATCATAGGAGAAGAGTTACCTCCTTACTCTTCTTCACTTATTTAATTTTTAGGATTTTACTATCAGTGTCTATTTTCAAGCGTTGTTAATAGCAAGTTCTTATATTAAAGCAAACGCTTTTTATGAGCTATCAACTCATTAATATAGCAGGTAAAAAATGAATCAATCTGAAATATCGTTTAGCAAAATATCAAAAGATTTTAAAATAGTTAACGAATTGAGTAGAGCAATAGCTAAAGCATATTGACGTAATGTTTTGCATAAGGTATAGGAGATGGAGAAAGAAAATCGTTCAATTTCCAGCAATCGTAAAGATACTCTGGTATTAGGGTTAAACAAAGTTGGAGAAATTATCCAATTTGATAAAGAATGTCAAAAAATAACAGGTTATACTAGAGATAAGGTATTAAACAGGAAAATATGGGATTTTTTAATACCTGAGTTTTATATCAAACAATGGAGGGAATTGTTTGATGCAGCTATAAAGAATGAAGGTATTGATGGTTTCAAAATTCCATTGAAAACATGTGATGGAAAAGAAGTTTTGATATCATGGAGTACCATTCCCCTCGAGAACGAGAAGGGTTTGAAAAAAAATATTTGTTTTATAGGAAAAAATCTTGAAATACATAATCTTAAAAAGATTGAACCCAAAAAAAATGGAGAGAGCGCGAAAAGAATCAACAATAAAAATAAATATAAGATGACATTTAAAACGGGTGATGAACGGACAATATTTGAAAAAAAGACTTCTACAGAATCCGATAAAATCTTTAACACTAAAAAAAATATTGATATTTCAAAAGTTAAAAAATCAACTGAAAAAATGAAAGAAATAATTATAGATTTATCAAAGAAGTATGAAAAGCTCAATAAGAAACTTATTGACTTGGAAAATCCAGATAGAAAATTAGATAGAAAAAATGAAGTTTTAGATGAAAATTTGGAAGATCTAAATTTATATATAGAAAAAAGCAACGAGTTTAATAAAGAATCGGAATATGAAAAAACACCATTTCAGAAAATTAAGGATAACGATTCATCCAAAAAAGGGTTAGACTTTCTAGTTAACCCTTTTGGAATAAAAAAGAAACGAGATAAATCTTATTTTAGAAGGTATGCTTTAGTAGAACACCAAAAAGAACTTGATTTACTTGAAGCACAATTATTAAAAGATAAAAAAAATCTTGATAAAAGACTAGCTGAACTTAGTAATTGGAAGGAAAAATTACTAAATTTAGAATCAGAAATTGAAAAGAGAAGGACAGATCTAATTGAACAAGAAGCAGCTTTTAGAGAAAATTTGATTTCATTTACAGATAATAAATTGAACTCAGATTTTAATCCTCTTTCAACAAAAGATAGCCCAACAACTGAAGAAAATATTGTTAAGGATGATCATCATGATATTTTTGATAAAATACCAGAGTGTGCTGTTATTGTTCAGCGTGGTATTTTAAAACAGGTAAATCACCCCTTTGTTGAGTTGCTAGGTTATGATATAAATGAAGTTATTGGTAAAAGCTTGTTTGATTTTTTTACTCCTGATAGTTGTCTTGAGATTGAGAAGTATTATCTGGATAGATTAAAAGGCGTCAGCTCTTCTGGTTATAAGGCTGTGTTTTTGACTAAAGATAACAATAAATTGGCTGTAGAGGTTAGTACTAGGCCAACTATTTTTAATGGTGAGAAGGCTGAGATTGCTGTGTTTAACAAGGGTGCAAGTACGAAAAAAGGTTCAGCTGCTGCTGAGATAGAGGATTGGGTAGAAGATAAAGCAGTTGATAATAAAATGGAAGATACAAAAGAGGATGTTGTAACTACCAATGACGTGGAAGATAAACCAGAATAAACTGCATCCTCCAATGAATAAAAAAAGTCAGAAAGATATGGAAAAAATTTTTAAAAATAAAAGATAAACAATAATTATTAATAAAAAAGTGAATAATTTTTTCCTATATTCTTGTCAAAATGAATAGCTAATATAGAGGATTACCTTAATTTTAAAGATATATTGAAGAGCAAATGAATTAGACAAGATATATATACAAATAGTATATATCTACTTTAAAATGCACATAAGGGATGGGATGCTAGCTAGGGCTATTTTGCTAAAAACAGTGTTATTAATAATTATAGTGCTGATGCCCTTAGCATTTTCTGGTCTTTCGTTTTCCAAATCTATTACTACTAAAAATGCTAATTGTAATGAACTTACAGCATCTTCTGTTAACTCTGTTCTTGTTGCTGGAGACTTTCAATATTTTAATGTCACGCTGACTTTTAAAGCTAAAAAAATCTGTATTATTGCTTATCATAGTGATGAAATACCTAAATTGAAAGATCAATCTGTCAGCAACTACTACAAATGGGAATATAATAATGGTGTCTGGAGAGATATAAGTGGCCATGATTCAGTATATATAAAAAACTCTCTGTGTGTAAAAGATAATTATACTTATTCTTTTTACCTAGGTATTGATCGTAAGGCAAACCCTGGTCATTGGTCCGTTAAGGTTCTTGTCGATGATAAAGAAGCAGCATCTTTCAATCCCTCATTTATGGTAGTAGTTGGCTTCAACTTCTTTTTGTCAGCAATAATTGGGATCTTTGAACCGGATCTCAGAGATAAAAAGTTCCTAGTTAACATAGATTTTATCTATTCTAAACGGAAGAGAATAATAGTAGAATCAGAAAAGAACATTGATATACTTGTAGATAAGGCTTTAAGGAAGCATGCTGTTTCTGATGGACAAGAGGATCTTGAAGAAATTAATGAGTCGTGTTTTTTTGAGGATACACCACCATTTAAAAATGAATCTGTAAAATCAACTATTACCACTTACCCGCGGAGTAAGTTAAAAAACGAACAAACAAATGAAGCATTTACTTTGATTTTTAATAAAAAATGGGGTGAAGGTAATAGTTTTTCAGTAACTAAAATCGGTAATCATAGGAGATTTCTAGCAATAATATTAATAATTATTTTGTTCTCCGCCATTTTTATTCCAATTATTAACCCTCAGGATACTAAATCATCCTCTTATCCAATTATTTCTTCATTTAATGTGCATCCTGATAAGTTAAAATTAGGTGAATCACTTTTGTTAAACGTTTCTGTCTCAGATTCAGTAGGTATTGTTTCTGTTTTTGCAGATATTGGTGGTTTAGAAACTTTTAACATGTCATTTGTTGAGGGAACTATTGTGAATGATACGATTTATTCTGGCTTTTGGCAAAGTGCATGGTTTGTGCAGAATGTTAATCCTGGGAGTTATTCAGTTGAAATTACTGCATTTAACAAGGACAATAGAAGTGTTACTCAGCAACGTGTTTTCACAGTGTTGCCGATAGCTAATGATGTAAATGTTTCCATTAATGATACTTTAGAACCTGAATTTAATGAATCGAGTAATATTACTCAGAATGAGGAACAAAACAATATAGTTACTCAAAATACCACAAATGGGACTATTAATAATACGACTTTTCCTGAATCAAATGCTTCTAACTTAAACGAAAACTTTTCCACCGATATAACAACAGATGATATCACACGTGTGAATCAAACAAGTTCTCAAATGGAAGATGAAAACACTGTTTTTATTGTAGATAAACGGCATGAGGAAGTGTCAGTGCTTCCCGGTACAAGGTTTTACGTGGAAAGAACAATTGATGGGCCTCAGGGGACAAATGTAATTTTTGTTCCAATGTTTTCTAATTCTTTGACTCTGGAGTCGATAGAGGTTGTTGATAACATAGTTGAAAATCTCGAATGGGATATGCCCTTTATCATCAGCGGCAGCCCTCATGTCTTCGATGTCGGTAAAGCAGATAGCTCAAAAGAAAAAAAGATAGAGCAGCTCAGAGAGAAATTACCACCTGAAATTATAGCATTAAATAAGGTAGCGTATACTGATCATGTTGAATTACAAAGCCCTAGAACCATAAGACTGTGGTTTCGTGCACCATCCTGGGAGGAAATGCAAAAAGGAATGATCCCATCTTCTGGGGAGATAAGCTATCTTATTTTTTCTGATGATGAGAATGGCAGCTTTGATTTTGAAGGAAGTACTTGGTGGAGTTCAGATTGGAGTTATCGAAAGTTAATCACTATAAATTCTTCTCAGGTTGAAGCTGATCTTGTAAACTTCCCCATTTTGGTGAGTGTTATAGATAGCGATCTAGCCAGTAAAGCGCAGGACGATGGCGATGATATAGCATTTGTTCTCGATAGTGATAGTACCCAACTGAATCATGAAATTGAGAGTTTTAATGGTACAACTGGTGAACTTGTTGTTTGGGTTAATGTCACCAGTTTAAGTTCTTCTGTTGATACTTTGATTTGGATGTATTATAACAATAGTGTTTGTAGTAGTCAGGAGAATGTGACTAATACGTGGGATTCAAATTATGTTGCTGTTTGGCATTTTCATAATAATTCTCTAAATGATTCGACATCTAGTGGATATAACGGAGTCAATTCTGGTACTTCATATAATTCCAGCTGTAAGATAGCAGGTGGGCGAGAGTACAACGGAGATGAATGGATAAACATTAACAATTTTGCTACTTTATCCACAAGTTTGACAGCAGAAACCTGGGTGTATAGAGATTCAAGTGATACCCAAAATTTTATTAGATTTTTCACTGAAGGACTTGATTGGAATGACAACGATTGGTGTTTATATTGGAGAATTGGAGCCTCAAATTTAAGATTTGTTATCAATAATAATGATTATTCAACAGGTGGTTTATTTGCTTTTTCTGGTACATGGTTTCACACTGCCATCACATATGATTCTGGTGATGCTTATTTGTATAAAAATGGCGGTTTAGAAGCTGATTGGTCAGGCGACTACGGTGCTTCAATAAATAATGTCTATGATACATTAACTATTGGAAATCAGAACAATGGTGGGAGGGACTGGATAGGAAGAATGGATGAAGTTCGAATTTCAAATATCAGACGGTCAACAGCCTGGTTAGGCACCACCTATAATACTACGAACTCACCAGATACATTTCTTAGTTTCGCTGGCGAAGAAAATGTTACTGATACATCAGTAGATCCAATTTCTCCTTATAACATTACATATTCACCGCTTACTATTACCGCAACAGCAGTTACTGGTTTAGACAATGTTACACTATGGTACAGATTTTCAACGGATAATAGCAGTTGGGGCAGCTGGGTTGAAGACGTAATTGATATATATTCACCATGGGAATGGAGCTTCAGTTTCCCTAACAGTATCGGATATTATGAATTTTACAGCATAGGAAAAAAATCTGGTTTTTCCGATGAAATCGCTCCAAGTAACGCAGATGCAATTTGCTTTTTCAATTCCAGCCTTAATACTCCACCTACAATCTCTCTAATAAATCCGGCTCCAAATGGTACAACTGGTGTGAATCAGCAACCAATATGTCGGGTTTGGACAAATGATAGTGATGGCGACACGCTAACTGTTTACTGGTATGAAAATACGACAGGCCTATGGGTTCTACAGCAAACTAATAATAATGTAACTGCAAACTCTATTATTAATTGGACGCTTATCCAAGCAAGCGAATATGAGACCACTTATTGGTGGAAGGTGGCGGTCAATGATAGCACTGACAATACCACCGTTATTTATTATTTCACAACCAAAACCATCGAAACATCAGTTGATACTATTTCTCCGTATATTATAACTTCTTCGCCACTCGTTATCACGACTACTGGTGCTTCTGATTTAGACAATGTTACGTTGTACTACCGCTGGAGTGACTATAATTTCACCGAGTGGGATATCCTAACTTATGATGATTTTGAAGGAGCAACATTTAACTGGGGTAACTATACCGATGGAGGTGCTGATTGTTTAGAGTATACTGGTGGCACCCACGCTCATCAAGGGAGCAATGCAGCTGATATTCAAGATAATAGTGGCGTTGCATCATCATTTTACCATACTAGTGGTATAGATGTTGACACACCTGAATACAAATACATTAAGGTTGATTTCTGGTTCAGAGGAGAGGAAATGGAAGATGGCGAGGATTTCTGGGTGGGATATTATAATGGTACTAGTTGGACAACAGTAGCAACATATGTCTCTGGAACAGATTTTGTAAACGGTCAATTCTATCACGAGACGGTTTGGATCAACGAATCAATCTATAACTATCCATCTAATATGCAGATTAGATTTCAGTGTGATGCATCTACTGATGCCGATGATATCTACATAGATGAAATATATGTCAATGCTACAACAACCATAGGTGATAGTACAGAGTGGGCAATATGGTCTGACACTACCAATCCAGATGATACTTATCCATGGAATTGGAGTTTCGACTTTCCTGATGGAATTGGCTACTACGAATTTTATAGTATAGGTAATAAGAGCGGATCCCCCAATGAAACTCATCCAGCTATAGCTGATACAAAATGCTATTACAATCCGAATCCAGCACCGACTATAGAGCTTATCTACCCAGATAATGGCAGTACAAATATAAGCCTCCAACCAATCTGTCAAATAAAAGCAAATGACGGCAACGGAGATCCCCTAACTGTTTACTGGTATGAAAATACGGGAGGACCCTGGTTACTTAGGCAGACTAATAGTAGTGTCCCTGCAAACTCTACAGTTAACTGGCCATATATTCAAGCAGATGGAAACGGTATTACTTATTGGTGGAAAGTTGCGGTCAATGATAGCGTAAGCAATACTACTGCCATATTTTATTTTACAACTAAGCCAATGAATACTTCAGTTAATCCGATTTCTCCATATATAGTAACATATTCACCGTATAACATTTCAGCAACGGGCAGTTCTGATTTAGACAACGTTACGTTGTACTATCGCTGGAGTGATAATAATTTTACTTGGACCACGTTAACTTATGACGATTTTGAAGGAGCAGCATTCGAATGGGGCAACTATACCGATGGAGGCGCTGACTGTCTCGAATATACTGGAGGTACATATGCCCACCAAGGAAACAATGCTGCGGATATTCAGGATGATAATAGTGTTGCGTCATCGTTTTATTATTCATTTGGGAGTGATGTCGATTCACCGGGATATAAATATATCAGGGTTGATTTCTGGTTTAGAGGAGAGGAAATGGAGGGCGGGGAGGATTTCTGGGTGCGGTATTTTGATGGCTCTGATTGGAATGATGTTACAACATATGTCGCAGGAGTAGATTTCATAAATGGGCAATTTTATCATGAAATAGTTTGGATTAATGAAACAGATTTAAATTTCCCAAATAACATGAATATTCGATTTCAGTGCGATGCATCTACTGATGCCGATGATATTTACATTGACGAAATTTATGTCAATGCTACAACCACATTAGGAAATTACACAGGATGGAAAGCTTGGAATGATAACAGTAATCCAGATGATACTTATCCATGGAATTGGAGCTTCAACTTTCCTGATGGAACAGGATACTATGAATTCTATAGCATTGGAAAAAAATCTGGTTCCACAGACGAATCCGCCCCAACTACTGCTGATGCAAAATGCTACTACTATCTGGGTCTCAATCCTATCATCAATAGTTATGATCTATTGAACAATACAGGTTCAAAGCTCAATAATGCAACAGGTTTACTTGATGTTAATAGTGAATATTATATCTCCATAAATGTTACAGAGCCTAACGGATGGGATGAAATTTATTATATTAACATAACTGCATGGTACGATAACGGAAGTGATGCCGCCATTTATAATCAGACACAAGGGGGAAACCTCAACATGTTACTGCAATATGAAAACACTACAGGAACTGCCAACTTTAGAATGTTATGGCCGGATGAAGAAGCACAGCTTATTCCCGCCAACTGTACTGAGACCATTATAGATAGCACCACCCGACTTATCAATTTCAGTTTCAAATCTTTAAGTCAAGTGCGCTGGGCAAGCAGTAATAACACCTGGAATTCTACTGAAGATGTTTACAATGATAAATATTCATGGAACTTCAATATAACAGTTGTTGATGCAACAAATAGAAAAGACTGGAAAATCAACGAATATGGTGTATACAAGTTTACTTCTATTTCATCTTCTCAGGATTGGGTAGATATAATTGCTGCACCTGGGTTCAATGACACTTCTAGTGTTGTCACTATAATGTATTCATCAAACTACAACTTTAACATGACCTTATATTTCGAAGAAAATCTTACTAACATAACATGGAATGATTTCATTCCTATTACCAATAACGTCTACATACTAGAAGGAGCTGATCCAAACGATGATATTATTCAAAACATGATATTCAAAGGAATCAATGAAGAAAATTCAGTGGATATATTTAACATCTCAGGAATATTCCATAATAATAATATTACCCAAATTGTTAACGTACAATTCGAAGTTTACATACCTTTTGGTACAAAGGGAGGAAGATATACTGCACGAGTAGCAACTAAAATTATACAAAAATAAAAAACCAAAAAATTGAAAATAAATTTCAGAGGAAAATATATCCAAATGTTTTACCTAATGTAAATAAACGAAAATGTAATAAGTTAGAAATTGTATTCTTCCTTAATAAAATTTGGATGCGCTCTTTAGGATTTGCACTATAAAGATTAAAAATAATATATACTAGGAGTGGGCTGATAAAGATGCTGAGTAAAAGAAGAATATTATCGATAATGATTATAATCGTACTCATTATTTCTATGTTTACAAATCCTTCCATATTTATACCAATAATTCAGATTGGTAAGGCTGACCCAGGGAATATAAATGAAAGCTGGTTTAATGAGACCACTTTAAACGTAACCGTATTACAATTAGAACCAAGGATTAACTGGTATGATTTTCAGTATAATCAATCTGGTACATGGGTAACGAGATTGAATGCTCAGATTGACGTAAATAATAGTGCAGAATATAGGTTCATCGTAAATATCAGTAGTGACCAAGGATGGGATGACATTGAGTATATGAATATTACAGCATGGTTTGACAATGGAAGCGAGGCCACGACGTATAATCAGACAGAAGGTGGAAATATAAACCTCTTTTTACAATATGAAAACACTACTGGAAACGCGAATTGGACCCTACATTGGCCAGATAATGAAGTATCTTTCAATTCAGGAAACTGCATTGATACAATTGAAACAGATCCAGATGGCAGTCCTGGTAACACAGAATGTCATAATCTATCGATTCCGTTTATTCCTAGTTTTCAGTTTAGGTATGCTCCCGGGGATGGTGCTTGGGATACCACTGCTGGTTTTAATGATACAAGGTCTTGGAATTTCAACATTACAGTAGAGGATCAATCAGGTTACGCATCTTACAATAATCCTATTTTAGGTGAAACAATTGATGAGTTTGGAGTTTATAGTTACACTGAAATAGTAAGTGCAGGATGGCCAACCATTACTGGTAATCCTGGATCAACTGCAATAGCAGACAGCAATATAACCATTGAAACTAGATCAAATAATAATTACTCTCTTTCTGCAGACTTGGATCAACTAAATCATACATCTAATCCTACAGCTAATATGCCTAATACAACTGTATCATTGAGGGGTGGTAACTTAACTTCAGTAACTCCATTCCCAGGAACTGGACCATTATATCTCTGGGGTACTAATGGACCATCATATCAGGTAGCAGAAAATAATGGTACGAGCTTAATAACAAATAACGTGGAATATCGAATAGCTATTCCACTTGCCCAGTTACCAGGAGATTACAATGCTACGATTTATTACCGTCTTATAACACAAACATAAATGAAACAATAAAAATCCTAGAAATTACTACAAGAATTTTATCTTTTTTTGGTGTGATTTTGTTTTGTCATAGGACATTTTTCTGATTTTAGTGTTAATTTGTTGTTTTGTTATTTTTACAGTCTGTTTTTTTACCACCAAAGATTTATATATTGTCACTTGAGAACAATATACACGATAATAATTGTCATATCTAATAAACCGCGGTAAATGAAGAGATGTGAAAAACAATGGTAAAGAGAAAAATTTGTACTATTTTTTTATTAGGATTACTATTGTTTACGACAGGTCTGATAGCTGTGATCCCTATAGTAAAAATCGCAAACGCAGGAGATATAACGTCATACTATGACAGCAGTTCATACCTTAGCATAACAACTCCAATACCTGAACCAGAACCCCCAGGACCCGGACCAGGGCCAGGACCAACAGTTTTGGAAACTAAACCAATAATTAATTGGTATGATTTTCAAACCACTAGAGGTACCTCTAAGTTGAATTCACAAATCGACGTTAATCAGAAATATAAATTTTGCATCAGCATCAGAAGTGATCAAGGATGGGACGATATAGAATATATAGATATCATTGCCTGGTTTGACAATGGCGACGATAGTACAACATACAATAATAGCGGGAATCTAGGTGGAAATTTAAACATGTTTTTACGTTATGAGAATACCACAGGAACTGCAAAGTACCTTATGTTGTTTCCTGATGATGAAGTAACAAAGGGAAGCTTTACCGAAACAGATGTAACAGTTCCAGATGATTATCCTAATTCCACTGAATGTCATAACCTAACATTTTCGTTTATACCAGGTTATCAATTCAGATATGCCCCTGGAGATGGCACCTGGGACAATACAACCAATACTATCGATGACATTTGGTCCTGGAATTTCAAAATATCAGTAACTGACAGTGGAGAAGACGCATCAGAACCAAGTACAGTATCAATAAGCGATGAGTTTGGAGTAAATTCTTATACAGAAATAGTAAGTGCAGGAATGCTAACTATCCAAGGATTCCCTGGTGAAAATGCAACAGCGGACTCTAACATTACTATTAATACACGGTCAAATGTAAAATACTCTCTATCAATCGATGTGGGCACATTATCTCATAAAACACATCCTACTACAAATATTTCTAATCAAACAATATGGGTACGAGGTGGAAACCTTGAAAAATTCACCAATTTCACGGATATGGAACCGATATACCTTTATGGCTCTTCAACAAATTATGTTGATGCAGACGATAATAACACAACTAAAACAACAAATAATGTAGATTACAGATGTAATATTCCACTTGCTCAATTACCAGGGAATTATACAGCAAGGGCTTATTACTATATGAGAACACAAACATAAATAGAGCATAAAAAAATCCTAGGGATAAGTATTCTTTTTATCATTTTTATGGTAAAATTCTCCCAGTCATAAATGACGTATTTTCCTGTGGCTGGCAAGAGCGGAGATGGAAAGTCACAGCTATTTCTCTCAAAAATTTCTTCACAAAAGGTTTTATTTTCCCCCAGACTAAATATTGTACTAATACTTGGGACACCATTCCATGTGATACAAACTCTGACAAACACAATAGCTACTGCTAATTAATTTTATAATTTTTGCTCCAAGGCCGATGCTCTTCGACTCTCGCTGAGAGCTGGTGCGCCTATCTAAAGATAAAACGATTGATTGAACAAAAATAAGCGAGATTAATCCCACAAACTAAAGTTTGGAGATTTCTTGCTTAAAAGGTGTTAAAACTCCTTAATACAAAAACTTTAATAGACTTTAAAAGATAAGAGATACAATTAAATATAATCTATAATTATACTATGAGGTGACGGGATGGGTATTAAAAATTGTTTGTTAATTTTTGCAGTGTTTATGATTAGTTTCTTACCAATTTATTCAAGTGTTATTGCTAATAACGATATTACTGTTGAGATACATATGATTGGAGAATTAGCACGGACACGATTTGACAACCCAGTGACTGTTACTGGTGTTTGGCATTACATAAACGTAACAACTGATGATCAGTTTTTCCAAGAATTAATCCTGAAATTTTACAAAGGGAATTCCATACTTTCTATAGGAGATAGAAATGAATCTAATTATTATGAATGGAGATATAATACAAACAGCCAGGAATGGATTGATATAAATAAATATGGAGGATATTCTTATATTAATGATACGAACTGTCAAAAGACTGGTAATACCTATTCTTTTTGCATCGGCGTAAAGGATACTTTCCCTGAAATTACAAATTATTATGAAAACTGGACATTAGAGATCTATGAAGATGTAAATCAACGATATTCTGAAAATGTGGTATTGGAAAAACCTATGGTAGGTCTTGCAAGAAGTCATGCCGATGTAATTAAATTTAATGTAAATCCTTTTACTATTAGGAGCATAGAAGGTAATGATTATTTCATAATTGAGAACGTGGGTAATATCCCATTATCAATAACCATTGATTATGGAACATTTAATGATTATATTGAAGTAACAAATTTTGGAAATACACTTTCTCCATATACTTCTTCAAATCTAGACATTACACTACAATCAGGATCCTGGAAGCCGGGTATATTAAAAATAACAGGAAACGTAAGAGGATTTATTCCAAGTTCTCTAATAATAACTACCTCAGTTATTACTTTTCAAACATCTATCGAAATAAATGCTGCAGAATTAGAAATATCTATCGGACATAGTAACTATATAATACAGGAAATACCAGGATCTCATATTGTCTTTCAGTACGAAAAAAACCTAGAAATGAATGAAGGTCAAATACGCGATACAATTGTATATATCTCTGGAGATGGTGAAGTAAAATTAGACATCTGGAGTGATGAAAAAAACATAACAATCTTGGAAATTTCGAGCAAAGATCAAACAGGAACACCGTTGACTATAACCTCAACAAACACTTCAGAATATGCTGTAACTATCAGAGTAGAAGCTTTAAGAGAAAATAAAGTAGGTGTGATTAACTATAAGTTAGAAGAAAATGAGAAAATCCAGACATTCTCCACACAAATAACCATTGGTCAACCTTTACAGGAAAAAACAGAAGATACTAATATGTCCATTACCTCAATCATTGTAGCTCTATGTATTATTTTTGTCATAGGTTACATAATTTCTGCCCAGATCCGAAAAAAAAGGAGGTAACAAACCATAATGAAGAAAAGATGGGCAATTTTCCCACTGACGATTTCAATTATTCTCTTATTTAATATATTTTTTTCTATCGATGCAGAAGCAGGTGAGGCAGGAGTAGGAGTGATGAACGTCCCACCGCAGTACAGCATGATACGTTTAGTACAGCAGAATAATTCTTTCAGGGTATATCTCACAATATCAGATTATAACTCATGGGAGGACATATATTCAGTTAGCGTTATTTTAGAAGATTCCGGTGTGGAAAAAGCTGAATTTCTTTATAAGCAATATGCAGATTTGACATCTTATGAAAAAATAAATGAATTTAGCGAAATACCGGAAGAAAATAAGTTACTAGTGATAAAAAAATGTTCCTATGATCATTCATATGAAAGGGAGACGGTAGAGGATAAATGTAACCTTGAAATAATATTTGTTTTTCATACAACCTGGTTTTCAAGCTTGCATGTTATCGCTATTGATAGGGAGGGATCAACAGCAACATTACAATTAGATTACACCTCTGAAGATATAATCAGAAGTGACAACATTATTATAATACCTGGATTAGATAGCTCAATGTCTTTTAAAATACCTCCATATCTTTTAGATTTTATAGCGTTGTTAGTGGCAGCAATCGGAACCTTGTATTTTGTAAAAAAAACAGATATTGGAAAAATTATGAGAGCAATCTATGAAAAGAATTAACTATATTCTCTGGTATTTCCCGTTTTGTTTTTTCGTATTTCTCGCCATATACATCTTTATTAAATTTCTTTTTATTTTCTTTTTTAGAGCAGCTTATGAACCAGAGTTTATGTTTGATTTAACTCCTTATTACATTCTTTCTGGAGTAAATAATTTGCATTTATTGTTTTTATCTTTAATTGCGATCATTTTTGATGCTTATCTTCATGCTAATGTAAGTAAGAGGTATCTTTTGTTTTCTTTTTTCCCAACAGGAGTTATGTTGTCTGGTTTAGGATTAAAAATTGCTAGTGGGGAGATGGTTCTCTCTAATTTTTTTCATTACCTAACATTTGGTTGTTTATTAGTTATCATGCTTATAGATCATAAACATATTTTAATTTTTCCAGAGATTATTGGATCCACTAAAAAAGAGTCGATGGTGACCGAAACCGCGTGGCGTAAACCTGCGATGGTTAAGGTAAAACCTCAACCTCCCAAGGTCTCGGTTGTCGATAGTTCTCTTAGGTTAGAGGATATTGATAAAATATTAACCTGTAATAAAAAGACTATGTCTGGACTTAGGATATTGATCAAAGACGATTTACAAAGAGCAGAAGCTATAATTGAAGATCTTGAAAGAAAAACTAGAAAAATAGACCGTCTAGGGGAAGAGCTCGAAGAAAGAAGGAATATTTTAGTTAAGCAGGAGAGGATGTTCAATCAGAGCCTTATCTCTTCAAAGATTCATGTTAAATCTCCGAGGAGCAATAATAGAGTGGATTTGGATGCCAATACGCAAAAAGAAACTAGTGAAGATCATACATTTATTGATAATGTTCTAGATTGTGCTGTTATTGTTCAGCGTGGTATTTTAAAACAGGTAAATAACCCCTTTATTGAGTTGCTAGGTTATGATATAAATGAAGTTATTGGCAAAAGTTTATTTAATTTTATTACTCCTGAATGTTGTCTTGAGATTGAGAAGTATTATCTGGATAGATTAAAAGGCGTCAGCTCTTCTGATTATAAGGCTGTGTTTTTGACTAAAGATAACAATAAATTGGCTGTAAAGGTTAGTACTAGGCCAACTATTTTTAACGGTAAAAAAGCTGAGATTGTAATTATTAAAGAATTAAAAAATATATAAAAAAAGAAAAAGAGATTTCGCGGTCTTTTTACGAGAGATTTACAATTCTCTTTGAGAATACTGCAGGTGCGGTTGTATCGTATTGCGCCTTTATCCCTATTTCTGGTGTTAGCATCCCTGATACGGTTTCTCTTGGTGGTAATCCCCCTTCCAAAGTAAGGATGGCACTAAGGTTTACAATTATAATTATTCGATCTCCGCTGTTCATACCATATGTGGTAGTAACTGACAAATCTGGATCATGAATTGAGATGACACCAAATTTTATTGAGCTTACGTTATCTAATATAGTATAACTTGATCCTGATGTTATCGGTACCTCGAATACACTTTTGTTATCAGTGTTTACTTGTTGTACGAGTGATTCATTTAAGGTGAGAATTGATAGATTATTATATAAGACGGATAAAGTACATAAGCCAATATCGATATCTTTTGAACCTGCTCGGGGTCTTACAGTGAGTGCGAGGTATTCAATTTTTGTTTTATTTATATTTGTGTATCCTGTTATTGACTCTATTGCTACTCCTGCTGAAACTTCTCGAATAGTTGCTGTCCCTACGGTTTTTGCTCTTGATTGTAATGTTTCGCTAGTATTAATCAGTACTGCTGCAGCAACAGCTGCGATCAACACCATCGCAATGAAAACGATAAGTGTTCCAATTCCAACCATTGCTTCTTCTTTTTTTATTAGAGATTTTTTATGTTTAATTTGTGTTTTTACTTTTGATTTTGGTTTTATGGCTATTATTGTATCAATTCTTAGACATCCCAGTCCGCGGCTAGAATCAATTAATACAAAACCATCTTTATAGTCAACATCTTCAAGGGTACCCGTAACTACACTTGCTTTCTCCTCGCCGGGTTCTTTTGTTACGATCTTACAATATTTTCCTACCAGCCTTTCCATATACTTCTTTTCCATTCATTACACCTTCTTTTCATTCCTCGTGCAATATTCAGGCACGATATTAGTTGACACGGGTAATGTTCTCAAGTGACAATATATAAAGCTATGCCGGTAAAAAACCACAATGAGAAATTCGCAAATTGACAATTATACACTCAAAAATTTGTTGAATTTGTAAATATCAAAAATTAGTTATTGTGTTGATCAGTAAAATTTTATATAAAAATAAACCGACGCGAACCACCCAAATTTATATTTTCTAGGTAACAATTGTATAATAAGATTTATATAATATTCTAAATGAAGTAACTATTGAGCGTAATAGTGATAAAATGAATAATGAAGGAGCTACTGGAATTACAACTGTTATACTACTTGTTAGCTTTTTATTAATAGGTGCGACTACTGCATCTGTTTTAACAGGCAATTCAAATAATATATCAGAACAGGATTTAGAAGAGATGGTGGATAATATTGTAGATGAGATATCCACATACATACAAATAAAAGATGTAATGGGTAAATTTTATTTTACCGGAGGAGAACCACAAATACAAAAAATTGCTGTATTGATAAAACCTCTTTTTTCTATAGATATGAATGTATCAGAGATAATGATAAAACTTTGTAACGGAGAACAAATAAAAATGCTATATTACGGCGGACAAGCAGAATTTTTTCACTCAAATTCATTATTTGAACATCCAATATGGGATAATAATAGAGATAATAACTTTAATTTTATTGTCACCCTTGATAAAGATAGATCTCTAGTGAATTACAATACTATAAACGAAAATACTGATATGGCATATATCACAATCAAATTATCAGAAGATTTTACTATGACAAAAGGAGATACTATGACAATTACTTATTTCCTATCTAAAGGAGCGACTAGAACAATAACTGTGGAGGCTCCATTACCAACTAAACAAATAGTTACTCTTGGATAGTATCGCTTATTCTGATTCTCCGTCTTTTAATTTTTTTATTTTAAGACCCTCCTCCACTATTTCTAATTTTTTATCAATTTCGTTGCAAATTCCCAGATTATCCCCCCAATTTGTATTCTCCTCACCTGTTTCTTGTCTAAACTCTGATTTTATCTGATTTTTTCTAGTGAGCATGCTAGAAGTAGATTCTAGACTTTCGCTATCCTGTTCTAATTTTTGTTGTAATTGTGATATGACGTTTATCCTTTGAATCACTTCTTGATTACTTTGATCAAGCTCCTTCTGCAATCTCTCCGCAGTTTTTGTATTTTCTAGTATAACGTTTTGTCTCTCTTCTAATTGTCCATTAATATTTTCGATTATATTGTTTCTTATCTTCAGGGATTCATTCAAAGTACTGATTTCATTTTCTTTTTCTTCAATTTCCAAATTTTTTAACCTTATTTCTTCATTTTTAGCCATCAGTTCTTTTCGGTCTTTCTCAAATAGCCTAGTTTTCTCATCTAAGCTTATTCTATTTTTTGTTAATTGATCTCTAATTTCACTAATTTCAAGATTTTTTCTCTGGATATCTTCTTCTTTTAATCTTAACTCCTTTCGTTTTGTTTCTAACTCTGCATTAAACCAATTTAACGCAGATTTATTTGCTTTTAGTTCTTTCTCTAATTCCTCATGTCCAATTTCTCGTGATCCAGTATCCATATTATTTATGTCAATGTCTTCAAGTATTGTTTTAAGTTCAGTTTGTAATCGAGCCGTTTCATTTTGTATGTCTCTAAACTGTTGTTTTATAAGCATTATTTCTTCGATTCTCTCTAAATCTTCTTTACTTTTATTTAGATTATTTGGTAACTGAGATCTTGAAAATGCTTCATTTTCAGATTGTTGATTAATCAAACTCAATTCTTTATGGTTACTTTCTAGATCTTCTTTTAATCTTTTTATTTCTTCTTCTTTATTGTGCAGGTCATCCTCCGTCATTTGTAACCTATGCTGTACTTCTTCAAATTCATTTTCTTTTCCAGATAAACTGGATTTTGTCCATTCAATCTCGTTGTTTTTCTCTTCCATCTCTTTTTGTAATCTCTCGACAGTTCCTGTTGTTTCTACAAGCACTATTTGTCTCTCTGCTAACTGTCCTTTAAGATCTTCGATTAACCTGTTCCGTGTCTCTAGATCCATATTCAATGATTCAATTTCCTCCTGTTTATTATTCATCTCTAAATGTAACTGGCCAATCTCCTGTATTTTATTCTCCAACTCTGATTCTTTATTTTTTAATTCAACAATTTTTTTTCCAAGTTCATCATTTCTAAACTCTTTCATTTTACGACCTTCTTTATTATAAGAACTACTTATCATGTAATCCTCCTCAACCCAGGTATACATGATAATTTTATTAGAGAAGTGTATGATAATAATATGTAAACATACTATTAATCTTTTTTAACTTTTCGTCTATCCAACCATTCAGTAGCAATTATTAGTTGTTAATTTTCTAGATTTTATTCTTGTAGATAAAGGAACATTTATAAACAAACTTTTTATTATAACCACCATCTGGAGGGTAGATGGGGATTATTTCAGCATTCTCAGGGAAATTTATAACAAGTAATAAGAGACATAAAAAAGAAAAATCAGATAGTCATATCTATCAAAATTTAGATTATATTTTATCTGACAAAAATACCTTAGTTCATATAGACGACATTGATTATCTTGTTGATAGTGCTATAATTAAAAAGAGGGCTTCTTCTTATGTTGGAGGAGTTAAAAATAATTGCTCTTCAGGATGGTTGTTTAGACGGGGAGGAAATAGAAAAGCTCACGATATTGTCAACAAATTAATTGTACGAAAGGTAATCTCTGTATTGTTATCGGTTCTCTTGGTCTTTGTTGCTATTACCTCTGCATCTATACTCTCTTCCCAAAGCGGTTCTAGTATAGATGTTCTTTCTATTTCTATTAGCCCTGAAAATGTTTATAATAATGATTCTGTGTTTGTGAATGTGACTATACCTAATGCGTATAATATTACATCTGTATCTGCTGATATGGCAGATGTTGAGATTATTGATTTGTTGCTTGTTGATAATACTACGTCGTTGCATTTGTGGCAGAGTGTTTGGTTTGTTCATGATGTTACACCTGGTGAGCATATTGTAACGATTACAGGTTTAGATATGAATAATACGCCTTACTCTGCTAGGGTGAGATGGAGTGTTCTACCTGAAGATAGTCCTATTGATAACCAGTCCTCTGAGCTAGAGATAAATGAAACAATTGTTTCTGTAGGTTTGAATCTTACATTAGGAGTTGATAAGAACTCTTATGTTATTAATGAAACAGTTACTATCTTTGGTGTAGTTACTTATAATGATTCATTGATAAATACACCTGTTGATCTATTGATAGTTGGTCCAGATTTGAATTTGTCTGCTGGTTTAAATGCTTTGGATAATAGATTTGATTATGAGTTTGTTCCAGTGGTTGTCGGTAGTTATACGGTTCGGGCTACGGTATCTTATTTAAATGAGACAGTTCAAGAAGAGGTTTTATTTGATGTTCTGGATATAACTGTTGAGAATGTTTCTGTTGAGTTAAGTCTTACATTGCAGAGTGATAAGGATGTTTATGCTGTTAATGAAACTGTGTTGATTAATGGGATTATTTCGTATAATAATTCTTTTATAAATACATCTGTTAGTCTTTTGGTAGATGGTCTTGACTATAATTTAAGTGAAAATTTAAATGCAACTTACGGAGAATTTAGTTATCAATTTATACCGTCCGAAATAGGTAATTATATCGTTCAAGTTAAAGTGTCATATGAGAATGAGACTGTAACAGAAGAGGTAGATTTTTATGTTTGGATTACGCCTCCAAATATTACAGTAGAAGCTTCTGAGTTATATATTTGGGATGATACAGATAATGAGACTAAGTATGTGGGTGATATGGTTACGTTCTATACTAACTATACTAACGATAATTTGAGTATTTTGAATGCATCATGTCTGATATCATTTAATGTCGGAGAATGGACTGAATCAACAGTAATGAATTATACTAATGGGTTGTATGTTTACAGCAGGACTTTTGATATAGTTGGAATCCATCAGTTTAGGGTGTGGTGTTCTGCTGCGGGGTATGAGAATAAGACTGCGGTTGATGAGATTGTTGTATCTGAGGTTGTTAGTAATGTTTCTGAGGTTTCTATTATTGATCTGAAGGAAGATGAATATGTTTATGTGGTACCTGGTACTAGTTTCTATGTGGAAAGAACTATCAATGGACCAAATGGGATAAGTGCTGTTTTTGCTCCTCTGTTCTCTGATGGCTTAACCATTGAGAAATTTGAGATTATTAAAGGTGGTCTTGCTACTGGTCAGGCTTTAGAAATTGTGAGAGATGTTACCCCTCAGGTGTTTGCTGCTGATAAGGGTGTGTCTATTGTTGAGAGAAGGATTGATAATTTACGTGATAGTTTGCCAGCAAATGTTAAACAGTTGAATCGTGTTTCTTATTCTGAGTCATTTGGTTTAAATGGACCAGTAACTGTTAGAGTTTGGTTTAAAACTCCTAGTTGGGAAGAGATTAAATCTGGTGTTGTACCTTCTTCTGGCCACATTAGTTACCTAACTTTTACTGGTAATAGTTTTGATTTTGAAGATAGTACATGGTGGAATGCAAACTGGGGCAACCGTAAGCTTATCACTATTAATTCTTCTCAGGTTAATACTGATCTCACCAACTTTCCGATACTTGTCTATAATTCTTCCGATAGCGATCTCGCGACTCATGCACAATCAGATGGTGATGATATCGCATTCGTCTTGTATAGTGATAATACTACGCAGCTCAATCATGAGATTGAGAACTATACTGCGAGTGGTCAAATTGTAGCATGGGTGAACGTCACCAGACTCAGCAGCAGTAGTGATACGAAGATCTGGATGTACTATAACAACAGTGGTTGCAGTAGTCAGGAGAATGTAATAGGAACCTGGAATAGCGGTTATAAGGGTGTATGGCATCTAGCTGAGACCCCATCAGGAGCTGATGATATTAAGGACAGTACTGGAACCTACAACGGCACGAGTCAAGATATGGAGTCTACTGACCAGGTGACTGGTCAAGTCAATGGGTGCTTGCTTTTTGATGGAAATGGTGAATATGTTCTTATGCCTGATAGTTCCGATTGGACTTTATCATCTAATTTAAATTGGACGTTAGAGGGTTGGTTTAACCTTAGTGTATTGCCAGGTGGTAGCGATTGGGATAATATGATAGGAACCCCCAGTGATGTTTATTGTTTTGAATTTAATGAAGACGGTGGTGACACAACTTTGAATTGGTGGGATGGTATTTCGGACCATGAGTCATCTGGGCAAAGTAGCATATCAACAAATGAATTTCATTATGGCGTATTAGTTCTAGATTTTGGCGTCACCAGCGGTTCGAGATGGTACTTAGACGGTTCCTCGTTAGGAACTTTCACAGCAGAAAATAGAGATGTAAATCCCACTGGACTGACAATAAGTGGAGAGTCTGCTTCTACTTATTTCACAGGAAATCTAGATGAAATTCGTTTCTCAAACGTACTTAGGAATGCCAGTTGGATTAACACAGCTTATAATACTGTGAATAACTGTTCAAGCACGTTCCTTAGTTTTGAAAGCGAAGAAACATTCGAGATAAACACATCAGTTGATACAATTATACCTTACAATGTAATTGTTTCTCCAAAAACCATTACTGCTGCTGGTTCCACCGGATTAGATAACGTTACACTATGGTACAGATACACTTCTAATAATTCTACATGGTGGAACAATAACTGGGATAAACGAAAACTAATTAATATCACTAGCGTGAACGCGTCGACAACTCTAACATATTTCCCTGTGCTGATTAATATTACAAAAGAGACATCTATGCAGCCTGATTATGATGATCTAAGATTCATAGACTATAGCGATAATACTACAATGCTGAATTATGAAATCGAGAATACTACCGGGAGTTATGTTTTAGTATGGGTGAATTGCACATTATATGGTTCCATTATAAAAATCTGGATGTATTATGGAAATGATGCTTCAACATCTGGAGAAAATCCAAATAGTGTTTGGAATAGCGACTATGTGGGAGTTTGGCACCTTAAGGAAAATCCTGGTCCTGGTGGGACAGGAGATATTAAGGATTCTACAGCTAATAGCAATAATGGTACAGCTGCTGCTGAAATGACTTCTGATGATCAAGTACCTGGTCAGATTGATGGTAGTGTAGATTTTGATGGTAGTAACGACTATATATCTATATCAGATCCTGGGACAGGAAGTGTTTTAGACTTTGATACAAGTGATAACATAACTCTTTCCGTCTGGATTAAACCTACTAGTTTGCCTAGTTTTGGGGTAATTTTTAATAAAAACCCATATGGAAATATGAATTATGGATTACAAACTGAAGGACAGAAATTAAACTTCTATTATCGAAACTCTGGTGACACCTCTTGGCACATCTATCAAACAGATAGTAATGTATTCTCTGCTGGAAATTGGTATTATTTAACATTTATTTATACATTCGGCACTGGAAACTCCGCGAAAATTTATGTTAACAGTAACGAAGAAGCATCGAGTTGGACCAGTGGCAATGGTAACGATGATCCTCTCTTAGCTAACGATCCTTTGTGGTTTGGAGCTGATGATAATTCACCACCTGGTTCACCTGATGAGGAGTGGAATGGCATTATTGATGAGATTCGAATATCAAATAATATAAGAAGTGAAGATTGGATTAATCAAAGCTATCAGCTTATAATAAATCAAGTAAGCTATATCGAGTTTGACAGTGAAGAAGCAGTAGGATGGCAAAAATGGATTGATATCAGTAATCCTGATACGGCAATCCCTTGGAATTGGACCTACGACTTCCCAAATGGTACTGGTTATTATGAATTCTATAGTATAGGAAATAAATCAGGAACATCTACCGAAACATCTCCAGATAATGCTGATGCAATATGTTATTATAATCCACTAGGGAGCTCACCTTCAATATCACTCATAAATCCCACTCCTAATGGCACAACCGATGTAAGTCAGCAGCCTAATTGTAAGATATGGGCTAATGATAGCAACGGGGATACACTTAACGTTTATTGGTATGAAAATACAACTGGAAGCTGGATTCTAAGAAATATTAATAGTAGTGTGAGCGCAGATTCTATTGTTAGCTATACATTTACAGAATTCAATAACTATTCTACTACTTATTGGTGGAAGATTGCAGTCAATGACAGCATATGGAACACTACCGCCGTGTATCATTTTACAACTGAACCAATACTTACCTCAGTTGATAAAATTGCTCCATATAATCAATCAACTTTTTCATTAACTATTAATTCAACTGGGAATACAGATTTAGATAACGTATCATTATATTATCGCTGGAGTAATGATAATAGTAGTTGGGATGTATCATTCAAAAATTGGTGGAATAGCAACTGGGGTAAAAGAAAGCTGATAACCGTTAACTCAAGCCAAATTAGTACAGATTTAACAAACTTTCCAATGTTAGTCTATAGATCATCTGATAGTGACTTATCTAACTCTGCACAATCTGATGGTGATGACATTATATTTGTACTATATTCAGATAACACCACATATCTTAACCATGAAATTGGTTTATATAATAATTCAACCGGAGAACTAGCAGCATGGGTAAATGTAACAAGTTTAAGTAGCAGTGTTGATACTAAAATATGGATGTACTACAATAACAGTGCATGTAGTAGTCAAGAAAATGTCTCAGGCACCTGGGATTCCAATTACGAAATCATATGGCATTTACAAGATGAGGGAAATGGCACTACTGATGAATATAAAGATAGTTCGAGTAATTCTTGTCATGGAACAGGTGGAAAAGATGATGATAGTGGTGGAGTTGGTAATGCATCTGAGACACCTGATAGAGTGACTGGTAAATTTGGTTATGCTCAAGATTTCAATGTCGATGGTGCTACTGGTGATAGGATCTCTTCTCAGAATCTTAGTAGTGTTTGGAGTGCTGTCACAGGTTCTATCTGGATTTATGGTAATGCTGCTGGTGATGACAGGATTTGGGGTAAATCATGGGGTGGAGGTTTAACAGATAATACAATCTTAATGAGATGTATTGGAACTGGTGCAAGCACATTAGGTGCCCGTTTCAGAACAGATACATCTAGTACAACTGGTTATCAGCCAGCTTCGATGGAAAATAACCAATGGATTTACATGGTTTTAACGTGGGATGGCTCAGATGACGATACAGTAAGAATTTATAAGAATGGAGTTTTACAGGGATCAGGTCTTACTGTCTCCGGTAGTACTTTATATGGCAGTCCACCTCATGAGTTTTTCACATTAGGTAATGTTGGAGATGGTGCTGAAAATCGTTGTTTCGATGGTTATATTCAAGAGGCAAGGATGTCTTCTATTCGCAGAAATATTAGTTGGATTAATACAGAGTATAATAATCAGAATAATCCTACAACCTTCCTTGATTTTGATAATGAAGAATCATATACAAAAGAAGATACATGGAATTTTTACGAAACTGATCTAGCAAGCCCATGGAATTGGAGTTTTAATTTCCCAAATGGTACTGGTTATTATGAATTCTATAGTATAGGAAATAAATCAGGAACACCGAACGAAACAGCTCCAGATAATGCTGATGCACGATGTTATAATAACCTAACTACTATGGTTGATCCAATAACTCCCTACAATCGAACTACATCACCTTTAACGATAACAGCAAATGGAAATAGTGATTTTGATAATGTTACATTATATTACAGATGGAGCCAAGACAATATCACATGGAAGATGGGATCAGAAAAAATAAATTGGTCGTCTGAACTATTAACTAATTCAAACTTTGAAACAGGGAATACAACAGGATGGACAAATTGGGGAGGAGGTACAATGACAGTTGGTACAGATTGTCCATACGGTTCTCAGGGTCCTGATGGTACTTATTATGCATACTGGTTACAAAACAATTGGGATTTAAATTCTTACGCCTACCAGAATGTAAGCTTAGATAGTTACGCGGCACGTATTGATGCTGGCCAGGCGAAAATTAATGTAACTGGTTGGTTTGTCTCTGATGAATATAACGCAGGTCCACCTCCTTATGACGAATCATTCATGAATGTCAGGTTTTATAATGCAACTAATGAAAATATGAGTGGTTGTTGGTATGAATCCGGTGGGACAAACCCCGTATCCCAAGGAAGCGGAAACAATCTTAACTCCTGGACTCAATATGGGATTACAAATTATACAATACCTGTCGGAGCACGAAAAGTACAGATTAGATTCCTTTGTTGGGAATACGACCCATCAGGTCCAACTTTTTGGGATTCTGGTTCAGCAGAAAATTTTTCTGTAACAGTTGGAATTGAAGATTATAATTGGACTGAGTTTGGAATAGATTCGAGTTACCCTTGGAGCTGGAACTTTAACTTCCCAAATGGTACTGGATATTATGAATTCTACAGTATAGGAAATAAATCAGGTTGGCCAAATGAAACAAAACCAGATAATTCTGATGCTTTATGTAAATACAACAGACAGTCAACAATTACCAATGAAGGCCCTACTAACCAAAGTATAGGGATACCACTTACACCACAGATGAATATAACTGTGATCGACATAGATGGGTGGACTATGAATGTCACATGGTACAGTAATAGTAGTGGTACTTGGCAGGTTTTTGGAACTAATTCCAGTGTTGTCAACGGAACTTACCACCAAACAAACACAAACTTTAGCAAGACTGGAAAAACTTACTGGTGGTATGTCACTGTTAATGACGGACTAGATATTAATACCAGTGCAATCTTCCATTTCACTACAACAGAAACTGCACCACCACAAGTAACCACCAATTCATCAACTGGTGTTGAAGAAAACAACGCAACATTATGGGGATATCTTTACGATGAGGGAGGAGAATCTTGTACTGGAAGATTTGAATATGGAACAACTACAAGTTATGGAACCAACACAACAAATCAAACGATATCAGAAGGAGAAGAATTCTCTGTAGGGATTAGTGGACTGAGTAATGGTACATTATATTACTATCGAGCATATGCCAACAATACTATTGGCTCAGATACTGGTAGTAATATGACGTTTTTGACGAAACCACAACCACCAACAAGCCTCACGGCTCAAATGAACAACAGCAACACCATTTACCTAAAATGGACCGCTGGAAACGGAGCAAACATTACCTACATAGAACGAAATACTACAAGCAATTGGGCTCGTGGAGAGGGTACCATGGTGTATAACAGTACCACCTCTTTATATGAAAATTCAGGGTTAACTGAGGGAACCACATATTATTACCAAGCATGGAGCTATACTAACTGGACTGCTGGAGGTTCTACACTTCATCAATGGTCAGATGATAATGCCAGTGCAAGCAATAAAACCAATAATAATCCAACAATAGAGGTTATATCTCCAGCTAACGAATCAACTGGTATAAGCCTGCAACCAACTTGTCAGATCTGGGTAAATGATACCGATAGTGATACACTAGATGTTTATTGGTATGAGAACTCAACAGAGTCTTGGGTACTTAATCAGATCAATAATAGTGTAACAGCAAATTCTACATTAAGCTGGACGTTTTCCCAGGCAAGTAACTATGGTATTATATACTGGTGGAAGGTTGCAATCAACGACAGCATAGACAACACCACTGCTTGGTTTTATTTTACCACTGAATCCTTGAATACTTCAGTTAATACAATAACTCCCTATGAAGTTATAACAGCGCCATTAACTATAACTGCAACTAACAACACACCAACAGATAATGTAACTTTATATTATCGATGGAGCAAAGATAATATTACCTGGAGTCCAACCTATGATACAATAACAATTGATAATACTGCTTCTGAAACAGATAATACAGGTGCTACTTCAATGAATTGGACACACACAGTAAGTAGTGGCCTTAACAACAGTATATTAATTGTTTGTGCAAATATAGAAGATGATGATGCAGGCAATAATTATTTTGTAGAAAGTGCTGATTTCAACGGTGATGCCCTTACCCGTGCGGTAAGAGTAGCAGCAGATGAAGGATACACAGCTATAAGTGAAATATGGTATTTACTCAGTCCAGATGCAGGTAGCCATACAATTACAGTAAATTTTTCAATAGCAGTAAATAATGCATTAGGTGGATCAGTAAGCTTCTCAAATGTAAATCAATCAACACCAGTTTACACAAACACAAGTACAGATACTGGTAATCCAACAGGTCTAGCAACTGGTATAACCACCGATGTTGCCAATTCATTGATTATAGATGTCGCAACAGATGGACAAGGCACCCATGCATACAGCTATGGAAATGGTCAAAACCAGTTTTATAATGTTCCAGGAAACACGCATGAGGGTGCAGGCAGCTATAGAATACCTAGTGGCACTGGAGGTTTTACTATGTATACAAATCTAAGTAGTGCCTCTAATCGAATGAGCCAGGTTGTTGCCACTTGGATACCATCAAGTACAATGATTAATTGTACAAATTGGGCTGTATGGAATGATGCAACTAATCCCGATACAGTAAGTCCTTGGAGCTGGAATTTTAATTTCCCTAACAGCACTGGTTATTATGAGTTTTACAGCATGGGGAAAAAAACAGGGTCATCTGATGAAACACCATCAGGAACTGCTGATGCAATATGTCATTGGATTGAGAACACAACAATAAATGTCAAACCTTCAGAGTGGAACCAAGGAGATGTACTAATGGGTAGCTCTAATGCCACCACAGGTTTTTATTTCAATCTTTCACACGAAGGGAACCTTCAACTCAATGTTTTAATCAAAGCAAGCAACGCTACAAATACCACTACTGGGGCTGAATGGAAACTCAACCTAACCCCTGGACATGATGACTTTAGCGTTCAATATAACAAAAGCGGTGGTGGCACCTGGACGAATATTAACACTACATTTGACACGTTTGTCATAAACCTAAATATTGATGCTTGGAAGACTTTTGATTTAAACTTGATTATGGCTACCTCAACATCTAAAAATGACCCATTATCCTTTACTATCACATTTAAATCTATAGTATCATAAACATATGATTTGTAATTATATAAAAAGAGAAATGATATCAGATAAATAAAAATTAAAAATTTGGTTTTGATGTTTTCAGTATTTTCGGCCATTTCTTTACGAACGCTGTATGTGTTTTTGAAATAATTATACAAGTTATTATAATTTGGATGCAGATGCATATTATTTCTTGAATTGGATCCATCCATTGGGGTCTATCCTTAAAAGAGCCGGGGTAGATTTCTTTTACAACGATGTATCCAAAAGCTGATGAGAGGATATGCTGTTCATTTTGGAAGGATAAATCGTGAAAAAAATGGAATTCAACTGGTTCACTGTAAGGATCAATATCTGACATGATCCAATGAATGGCCTCGTGTAATGGTGTGGTTGCAATGATAACGATGCAGGAAAATAAAAAACTGGTAAATACTATGTGTAATCTTATTTTTTGTTTTTTTATTTTCATTTAATTAATAGAATATTATTATGATATAAATATTTTTATATATATTTATGATTGCTTAGGTGATTTTACACTTTGCCATTTTACCATAACGCAAATTCCTCCATTTTGCAATTTTAACGGATTAGCTTTAAATACAATTAGTGATAGAATGCATCGTGCTATCAATTACCAATATATATATTTGAGGAATCTAAAAACCCAAACAAAAAAACCGAACGGAAACGAAATGAAAGGAAAAAAAATAGAAAAACAAAAAGTTTTTTTATCCATTATTTCATTTATTATATTTATCTCACTTCTGTTTTTCATACCAGCAACATTGGCCAGCGATCAGATCATAGTCTCATTTAACCCTATTTTAAACGAACCACCTTCCCGACCTATTAACCCTTATCCACCAAATAGTACTATGAATGTTGAAATCCCTATCACCCTCAGCGTAAGCGTCTACGATGAAACTGGCAACACTGTGGATGTATATTTCTATGATGCATCAGATGACTCACTCATAGGAACAGATTATAATGTAACATCAGATTGGTCAACTGCCTCAGTCACTTGGAGTGGATTACAACAAAGCACAATATATCGTTGGTATACAATAGTTAATGATTCAGAATATGAAAATAGAACTGAGACATGGACATTTACTACAAGATCCTATGGCGGAGGAGGTGGAGGTTACATTCCTCCAATAAATCAAATACCTATCGCTAACATAACCGGCCCACTTATAGGATATGTTAACCAAACTTTGATTTTTTCTGCCCATTATAGCTATGATCCCGATGGAATAATCACTCATTATCGATGGGATTTCGAAAACGATGGGTTATTTGATATCGACTGGATAGAAGATATCCTCGTAACTCATACTTATTCTCATCCTGACAATTTTACCATAAAACTACACGTAAAGGACAATGACGGCACCACCTCGACGGATTCTCAAATTATCATTATTAAACAATTAGAGCCACCTCTTCATTTACCAATTGCAAAAGCCAATGGCCCTTATATGAGCATTACGAATAAAAACATCACCTTCAACAGTACAGGTAGCTACGATCCTGATGGAACAATAGTCAATTATACCTGGGATTTCGGCGATAAAAATATCTCACATATGGAAAACCCTAAACATTCATATATAAAACAGGGGGTTTATGTCGTCTTTCTTACTGTTGTCGATAATGACAACCTAAGTAATACTGCTATTGCATCACTTTATATCCGCGACCCGGAGGAACCTGAGGAAGAGAGAGAACAACCTCTACCGATACTATTAGGTTTACTCATGATTATTATAGCAACATTAATAAATTACCTCCTAGTATCTAAACGCCTCCGAAATAATAAAAAAGTAAAAAAATCAGAAACAATAAAGAAAAACAAAGTAACATTAAAAGATATCCAAAACATGACAGCGGAGGTAGATGGGGCCTTATTAGAAGCAAAAATAGCAGAAACAGAGATGGATAAACTACTGTCTGCATTAGAAGATAAGGATAAAAACTAGGCAAACATATTACAATATTTCTGGAATAGGGAAATAGCAAATTAAAGCCAATACTAGATAGTAAACACTTGCTTTAGCTCTGATATTATTGTTTCTTCCGGTTGTTTCGACGATATGCAAAAATGGTCATTGTTTGACCTGTGGAACTATCAAATATGATGGACAAAGATTTCTCAATTGGATATTTTAATAAAAATAACAATTAAAATATCCAAACTAGAAAAAAACTTCTATTATAAAATAAAAAAAGAGTTCTTTAACACCTGACTAGAAATCTAAACTCAAACGCAAGAAAAAAAGGAAAAAACCTAAGAATTAAACATTTTTGAATATTTGGTTGTTGATAAACGAAAGATATAAAAACCCCCATCTCCATTTTATCTCTGCACTCGAGGACGGATTTATATTTTACCGTAGGAGAGAACGGTAATATGGGATGCAAAAAAGGATGGGATAGAAACATGGAGATTAAGAAAATATATGTTTTAATAATTGTAGCTATAATGATCACGGCTATGACACCAGTCGTTCTTGGTGTACATCAGGATTATATTACAGTAACTTTTAATCCTTCAGGGGATATAGACTTAGATGTAACTCCAGCTACAGCCAATTTTAGCACAGTCGTTTTCAGCTCCGAAATTAATTGGCCTATCGAAGGAGGTACGGACACCTCTTATACGCTTTACAACAATGGTACTGTAGCAGCTGATGTATTTATCTTTAGTAACACTACTACAGATACCAAAGAACTGACCCTTGAAAATACAGGTAATCCTACTATAGATCAGTTTTGCCTAAATGTTACAGGAAGCAATGCTCAACAGATCACCAACACTAATACCTCTTGGACCAATGACTTAGTCGGCGGTGGCGGTACACTAACGTTTGGTATTAATTTAGAATTAGGTTCCGGATCTTCAGATTTTGGTTGGCAGAAAACCAGAATAAATATAACAGGAGTAATATCATAAGCAATATGATAAGCGATGGAATTTTAAAAAGGTAGCTTTCATCCTTAAATCATATTTTTCCTTTTTTATAACAAGGTTTATACCTTTCAAATATTCTAAATATGTTTTTTTGAACCAAAATACATTCAAGAAACAATTGATGATGTTGTAGACGCAAATAATAACGAATCCTTAAGTGAGAATCAAAAACTTCAACAAAACCATATGATACCCCTTTTGTTTTTCTAATTAAACTCAATATCATATACGATTTGCATATTCACAGAAGGGAGAATAACATAAGAATGCATACTTAAGAAAATTTTAAAAACAAATAATCATTCATATTATAAGATAATTGATACTTTGAAAAGGAGGATGGATGTGAAAAGACAAACACTGATTTTTCTAATTTTCCTTTTTTTAGCTGGAAACATTATTCTATTGAGTTCTCCATGTGTAAAAAGCGGAGTAAAGGTGTCTCCAGCGGAATTAATAATCACCATTGATGATTACCCTAAAAAAGAAATTCAGTATAAAATTAAGGTTACAAATCCATTTGCTTGGGATATCAGGGTTTACTCAAAAGCAATACACCCATATGGTAAAAAAGAGAATTATACGACGATACCAGATTTATCATGGATTAAAATATTGCCTGTTACTTTAAATATCCCTGCCAACTCTTATAAAGAATTTGAAGTGTTTATAAATATACCTGAAGATAAAAAAATGTTGCATTATAACGAAAACTGGGAGGTATGGGTAGTCGTAACACCAAGGCTCACTTCTTTTTCTGGGGGAGGTGCATTAATCCAATTGCAGCTTGCTGTAAGACTCCTTATTCATACTCCAACAGACACAATGATATCGTGGACACCACTAGCACCATATATCCTGTATCCAATATTAGGTATTATCATAAGCTTGATGATATTATCTGCGGTTTTTTTGTATGTTAAAAAGAAAAGAAATATTAAGGATGATAAATCAGCCATTTTTTTTGTTAAAAAGAAAAAAGAGAGTAGCGTTGAGAAAGAAAAACTTGAATCTAAAAAAAACAATCTTTTCCCACCTCACTATAAATTTTGAACAAAATAGTCTTAGTGACTCCATGTGATAAAATCTTTTATTTGTCTTGGTATATATCTTTTTTTTAATATTATGTAATCCTTTATCAAATTCTATCGTTCCTACAATATAATGCAGAAGATTATTGTGATTTTGATTGAAATTTACCCTATAGTATTTTTTAGCTCAATATCTTAAATTTTTCTCCTTATGTGAATCATATATGAATCATATATGATAAAAAAATATTTAAATAAGTGATTCATATGTGATTCACACATGGGCAAGATTCAGAGATTTCCTGTCGGTTTCCCCCCTATTATCCGGGAGATAATAAAACAACAAGTAGGTGAACTAGGAAACTCTGAGGCTGAAGTAGTCAAAAACATGGTCCTAATCTACCTAACTGAAAAAGGACTCCTAAAGACTATGGAAACAAAAAAGAAAAAAGAGGGGGAGAAGAAATGAATAGGAAACTAGGAGTCCAAATAATCACTCTCTTAGTAACGTTCTTATTCATATTCACAACTCTTTCATCCACAGTACAATCTACACCTCCCATACCTCAAGAAACTTTAATAGTTGACATCAATGGAAATGGAGATTACACCAGCATTCAGGATGCTATCGACAACGCCAACCCAAATGACATTATTGGAATAAAAGAAGGCGTCTATCGAGAAAACAATTTAGAGGTACATAAAAAATTAACAATAGTTGGAAATAACCAAGCCAATACTATAATCGATTGTGGAGGCAATAACGGCTTCATCTTAGATAGTTCGAATGTGGATATCCGTAATCTTAAATTAACCAATCCAGGTGAATATGCGATATATGTTAAACCGGACGGTGATTGGTGTAATATCTCACAGGTAATTATCGAAGCCGCCCAGAAAAATATTGGAATTCGTATAAGAGCATCCTCGGTCGTTGTTTCCAATTGTGACATTGTCGGAATTGGTTTAACTGGTACTGGCATCGAATTGCAGGAACAAAACAATATAATCCAGGATTGTAACATATATGGATTCACTGTTGGCGTTTTAGTTCTTATAGGATCTCATCACCATGAGATAAATAACTGTAACATATTTAACAACGAAATTGCTGTTGACATTCGCATTGAATCACATGACAATCTAGTATCTAATTGTAATATTTATGTTAATGATTTAGGTATCTATATCTGGCAAAACTCAAATAATAATCTTGTCTATCTTAACAACTTCTGGAAAAACGATGTAGACGCAAACGCTCAAGGTAACAACACATGGGATAATAGATCCCAAGGTAACTATTGGGATAAATATAATGGTGTAGATAAAGATGGGGATGGACTTGGAGACACACCGTATAAAATATCTGAGGAAAATACTGATAGATACCCGCTAACCTCTATGATACTCCCAGATGAAATAACAATACCTACCGATGTAAGACATGTTACTACAACATGGGATAACACACCTTCATTTGCCTGGAGCCCCTCAGTATATAGCAAAGGTGTAGAAGGATACTACGTCAAAATAGACAATAATTCAGAAACATATGTCGGTGACACAACAAGTTGGTCATCACCAAATAATATTTCAGATGGCGTTCACACATTCTATGTAAGAGCAATAGGCACTGACGACAAAACGAGCGGATACGTCACAGTTATATTCTCAATTGACACCATGTTTATAGACACAGATGGAGATGGATGGTCAGATGAAGAGGAACAACAATATGATACTGACCCATATGACCTAGATAACTATCCATTAGACATAGATAACGATCGCATACCTGATTCTTCGGATACCGATGATGACAATGACGGTTATAACGACGACATGGAAATATCCTATAAAACGGATACAAAGAACCCGAATAATTACCCAACTGATACAGATGGCGATAAAATACCAGATGAGGATGCAACATCAGGATCATACACAGGAGATGTAGACGACGATGATGACAGTCTAATAGATACAATTGAAACCAGCCTTGGATCAAATCCAAAGAATGGATCGGATACAAAGAAAGTTTACATCACTGGAAAACCATACTATCTCGTTGATGTAACCCAAGATGGTGTATACGACATCCTCTACGAACCCGTAGGCGAAACCACAACAGCAGTAGAAAAACACAATGAACACTATCTCATCGATCAAAACGGAGATAGCACATGGGATTACATCTACAACACACCAGATGGATCCGTGTCTCCATACGAAGAAGAAATATCCCCCCTTATTATCTGGATACCAATAACCTTAATGATACTGTTAATCATATTGATTATTACCCTATACTTTAAAAGATTTAAATGTTGGAAATATAAGGAATTGAAAAAACGTGAGGAAATTATTAAACCTCCATCGATTAGGGAACCTTCAAGAACACATGTCAGTGATAAAGATACAGTAGAAATGATCAGTCAAACAAAGAACCTACTACAACATATACATCAAGATGTAGAGGTTTACATGGAACAACTCCGTCAACTAGAAAATAAAATCGAATACACCACAATTGAGGAAGAGAAGGAAACAACAACATCCGAAGAAAAAACGAGTAAATTAAAAGACATAAGCAACATAGAAGAAGAGGTAGACGAACTCCTCTCTGGACAAGGATAAAAACTGAAACGTGGAGACATGGTATATGAAAAAAACACCTGTTTTACTCATACTATTATTACTCTCCCTATTTTCTTCTGCGTTTGCCAATGCAACTATAGTTGTTGATCCGTTAGAACTAATGATAAGGTTGGATAACGAGTTCATACATGGTAACACTTCAAAAAATATAACGATAATAAACAAAAACGACTACAGCATTAATGTAACATGGTATCTCGAACATCCAAATCCTATATCCTATCTAAGACCTAATAGAACATTCATACCAGATTTATCCTGGGTTAATGTAGAACCAAAATGGCTAGTAATTCCACCAGCAAGTGCTGCATTGTTTTATATCCAACTAAACATCCCCGAAATAGAAGAACTATTAGATCAACATTGGGAGACATGGGTTACCTTTCAACTAGACGAAAATAATGGCGGCGGAGGCGTCTTTGAATACGAATATGCAATTCGAGTGTATATAGACACCCCCTATAAAACGACAATTAATAACTCCCCTAATAATAACTCCAACTCAAATTATTATAACATATATTACATTTTTATAGCAGGAACGGTAATAACATTAACAATTCTGGTAGTACTATTTTATAAGAAGAAAATGAAAAAAAAATGACGTATTTATAGAAACCTAACAATTAGTTTATATCTTTAAAAGATGTTAACTACCCTCATTGATTGGTTCATAAGGATTGAAGGCTGGATCCCCAAGGAGATTTATCTGATAAACCGTACAATATTTTTCCACCGGATGATGATCCAATCCTCCGCTTGCTGTTGTTTTCATTCTGTTTTGTATATCCTCTCTTAAATACCCTGGTAAATTGGAAGGAATTGATAGAACGGGTTTCCATCTGAACTCATCATAAAACGTTTCTGGTAGAAAAATATTTTTTGCATCTCGTAGAGCTGTCCCAATACTTACATCGTCGTTGAACATTTCTAATATCGCATGTTCAAAAATAACCTGGTTAAAGCATACTTTTGGGTATTCTCCTTTAAATCTCCAATCAGACCAGGCTTTGAGATAACCAATTATTCCAAATCCTACTCCACCATTGAAGTTTGGACGTGGCTCTAGAGCTCCATAAAACGCTGAAAAGGTTGTTGGAGAGATATAAGCATTTACACCCGCATGAAGATAAGCATTAGCAAGAGAGTTAATTGGTAGGAATCCATCAATTTTTCCAGATCCACATCCTTCGATAAGCATTACTGATGGTCCCATATCCATATTAGGTACATCTCTTACGGTATATGCTCCAAGACCATCAAGGGTTGATCTAAGAGGTAATATTGGAATATAACGAGTGAAAATTTCATAAAATGGCCCTCCAAGACTGTGCATCAAAATATCACCTGATTCTTTTTCAAACCATATAGCATGAGAATCTGAGATGATTAAATTACTGCCCTGCTCTAACTCTCCGCCAATTACTAATTCTGAACTATCTCCAAATATTGTTTTTATCCACCATTCAGGATCTCTGAATGATTCTATATTTTCTATACCTTGTCGGAATTTTACACGTAGCCATGGGAAGAAAAGACGATTTGCAATCCCGTCTTTATTAAGTTCTCTTATTGCATCCATGCTAAAACCTACTCTCTGTGCTGCCCCACGCTCGGCGCTTTGTGCATTAAAACCACCTTTTTCAAAATTATTTTTTATTCGTTTCACTAGGAAACGTTTTTCTCCCGTTGGAAACTTCATTGGATCGGTCCGACCTAGTATTTTATGAATAGTGTTAAAAATTGGTAATCTCTGCACCTCGGTGCCAGCACCAACAAGAACCGCAGCATTATCTTTCCAAGTGTCTAACTCATCGATTACTTTATCGTAAAAAATCGTTCTTGCTATCAAAGCACTGGCATCTTGTACATCCCAACCAGTTATTCGTCCGACTATGTTTTCTACCTCAGGGTACTCTGAATAAAGATCATTTTCTAAATGATCTGAATCATAAGGCAAAAGAGAATATGTATCAGGATCTATGTTTCCATAAATAAAATCACTCGGGCAATTAGTACCATATGCTCCATTTGCAGGACGTTCAAATGGATCATTATGTGGGCTCCGATAATAATACTGCGGTAGCATAATTGTATCGCCAACAAGTGCGATATAGAAGGGGTCCTGATAGCAGTCTTTTTTCAGAGATTCAACAGATTCAGTGGTATCGATATCTGTGATTTTTGCCAGAAGTTTGTTAAGTGGTATATGTATGTTTTCGTAAACATGCTGATTTATAACAGGTATTAACATCGGATTATAGAATGGCTGTGTGTTTCCCGGTAATTTTTTACCATTGAGTTTCACATCATCTGATGGTGCAAAAGCAAACTCTGGCTCAGCAAAAACAATGCCTTTGTGATAAGCAGTAAGATAAGGTGCAATTGAGGAAAATTGTTTCATCATCGGATAATATGGATTGCTAAGTTCTTCAATAGTGACAGTTAATTCAAATTCCGCAGAATCAAGGATATTATAAACACCTGTAAGACTTATTTCGTATTCCTCTCCTCCCATATCATAGATTATTGTTTCAAAGTACAATCTGTCTTCTTCTACATTTCCATTTGCATCTCTTTTTGCAGGATAAGCTGTTGTACGCATATAACCTGTTAACTTGCCACCAAACAAGACATTGTCACCAAATTTTTCAATGTGTTCAGGATTCTCAAGGTTTCTGAAATCCAATTTGACTAAGGCATATTTGTAATCCTCAGGAATTTTAACAGAAAAACTTGTTGGGTTCATTATTCCTTTTATTAAGTTTAGAAAATTAGATGGAAAAGGAGCAATTGATGTTAGTTTTCCTTTTTCAGAAAGGACAATTTCTTCATTAAGAACCTCCGGCGTACGAGCATCCATTGGGTTTGTGAGAGTTATATATTCAACATCACCAAATTTTTGCATAACTAAATCAATGGAAGTGTTAAGGATATCATCAAAATCATTAAATTTTAAAGTTTTTCTATGTCCCTTTATATCTCCACAAACAAGCGAATATTTAACACCAAGATCTTCAAGAACTTCTTTTACATCAAGGTCAAGTTCATCAACAACAATAACAGGTATGCTTAAGTATGAGGCAATTGGACTAGCTGCAATCCCAAGGTTATACCCAGATTCATTGTTTTCTATTAGAAGAACTGCATCACTACTTTCCCAGTACTCTTGTGCAATTTCTAAGGACCATTCTTCTGCAGATTTGGAAGTATCAATAATTTCAGTAACGCTTCCAATTCGATCTACTGCCTTCTCAATAGCTTGGGAAGGGTTACTAAAATTTTGGATATAAAGTGGAATAATACTTTGATTCCCATCCTGATCATAATTAACTGCTAGTGGAGTTGCTATCAATGCATAAAACGGATCTGAATCTGAAACAGCTATTGCATTAGGTACATAAGAAAGGCTACTAGAAATACTAAAAAATTCATCAGTGGACAAGGCACTTACCGTTGTTTCCATGGGTTTCCATGTATATATCCCAATCAATGCAATAACTAATACTAATACTCCAATTACTACTATTAATTTGTCATTTTTATTCATAATTTATCCCCAGATAAATGCAGTTGCCTCTATTCAATTCTAGTATATTTGTATCTTTCTATATAATATTTTCTATTAATCTTATAGTTAAATCTCTATTACTTTTCCTTATTGTATGTACCAAAAAACAAACATTATAATATCAATGAAAATTCCACAAAAAATTAAAAAGATTAGGAATACTTTTAAAAGGTAAACCTTGCATTACAACAAAAAAAGGAGAAAACAAATATGGTTGGAGAAGAAATGTCCCCACAACTTCAGGATCAAATTAACAGATTCCAACAGTTAAAAGCACAAGTCCAAATGATTGCACAACAACGTCAACAAATTGAATTGCAATTAAGAGAAACTGAAGAAGCATTGAACGAATTGGAAAAAACTGCTGCCGGAACACCTATCTATAAAAGCGTAGGTGCGATACTTATAAAAACAAAAGCAAAAAACGATATTAAAAAAGAGTTGATTACAAACAAAGAATCTCTAGAATTGAGAAAAACTACATTGGAAAAACAGGAAAGTAGGAGCCAGGAAAAATTAAACGAATTACAAAGTAAAATTCAAAATGCTCTTAATCTTGCGGGCAAGGAAGCCTGATGTTAAAAAAGAGGAATATATCTGTATACTCTGATTTCAAAACAGGTTTTTTTTGTAAATTCTTTTTAATTTTAGGATTAATCCTTCTAATATTTTATATTATCCTATGGATAATACCTTTAATTGTTATAAACGAAAATATATTAGGAATTATTCTTGCTTTCTCAATATTATTTTTAGGAATTGGAATTATTGTATATTTTTTTAATTGCCAAATTGCAAAGTTAGCAAAAATTGCAAATGAAGTTGAACGCGGAGATAAATCAGAAAATCATAAAAAAGTAATAAGTAAAGAAAAAAGATAATTTATTTTCCAAATCTTCTTTTCCTATTCTGATAAGTTCGTATTGCCTTGAGAAAATCTCTTTTTTGAAATGCTGGCCAATAAACATCTGAGAAATAGAGTTCTGAGTATGCAAGTTGCCAGAGGAGAAAGTTAGATATCCGTTCTTCTCCAGAAGTTCTCAGTACGAGATCAGGATCTGGTATGCCATCTGTGTAAAGGTATGATGATACTGTTGATTGGGAGATATCCTTTAACTCTAGTGTGCCTTTTTTAACGTCATCAACAATTTGTTGTATTGCCTCAACAATTTCTTCTCTTCCACCATATGCGAGTGCAATATTAAAAAAATAGTTGTCATATTCTTTAGTCGAGTCAACGATTTCATTTGCAGATCGCCTAATGTCTTCCGGTAGAGATTCAAGATCACCTATTACCCGTACTCTTACCTTGTTTTTATGAATTCGCGAATCTTTTGAAGCCCTATCTAATTCATTTTTACATAGATCCATCAATGTTGTGACTTCATCTGTGCTCCTATTAAAATTTTCTGTAGAAAATGCATATATTGTAAGTACGTTTATTTCTAATTCAAAACACCAATCTAGAACATCTTCTATCTTATCTCTACCAAAAAGATGACCAGCTTTTGGAGATAAGCCAAAACTTTTTGCGAAACGGCGATTTCCATCCATTATCACAGCAACATGTTCTGGAACAGGATACTGTTTTATCTCTTCGATGAGTTTATAATCTCTAAATGCGCTTATCTTTTTTGTAAAAAATTTGTAAATGTTAGATTGATATAACGCCGTTAATATTTTTTGTCCTGCATTGCTTTTAATCGCATATTTTTCAATCTCATCAAATTTTTTTCTTGCAATGGTTTTTAAGGATGGTTTTTTGGAATTTATTGTACAACCCCATTTAATCAAATACTTCTTTAGGTATAAATAAATTAAGATTGGCTATAGGAGTATGATGATTTTATATTTTTTAAAGTATAACTAATGATTTTTGAGACATACAAAAAGATGAAAATAACCTATTTACTTAGCTTAAAATATCTATTTGTGGTTTTTACCAAATTCTCTTTCTAGTTCACTTTTTATTCTCTTTCGATATAAAGATATCCATTTTTAAAAAGAAAAATCACTAATACAATTATTGCCAGTATAACAAATATTGTGATTAGTAATGCTGTAATCCCCTGATCATCTTCACTAGATTTTTCCACTTCCACAGTGTATGAAGCAATATCATTTCTTATATTGCTTACATTATCTTTAACAGTTACACTCAAAACATAGTTATTATTTGTCAGATTGCTATCTGGAGTATATGTAAATACTCGGTCATCTAGTGTTGTTAGAATTATTGTTTCATCGTTTAATGTAGCTTCAATAACTGTCACATTTTCATTATAGGCTATTGTTATTGTTGGTTTCAAGGTTTTAAATGCGGTTCCACTAACTGGATCGAATGTCGGTGATAATATAGTATAATGATAATCGAACATATAGGTCGTATCAGGATCATCAAGAACAAAAACTTTACCATTTTCTCTAAAGATCATGTCTGATGCAATAATTCTGTTATCTAAAGTTTTAACGACTAAATTGGAAATATCAGGATATTCATCATTTATTTCTATATATATCCAGTTACTTTTATTTACACTCACAGTAACTGTTATTATGTCATTTTCTGTATCTATTGTAGAGGATGTAATGGTCCCCGCCACGTATGTTACTTCAGTTATTGTATCTGCTGATGCATCCCATATAAAAATGTCTTCCATAGATCCATAAACCGATATTAAGAACGTAGAATTACCGCTTATATTTACAAGACGTTCTGCACTCAATATACCATTGGGATCATCGAAGTCATTCAATTCCAATATTCCATCACCATTGGTGTCATTAGCATAGAAGCTCTGAGTTAAATTCACACCAAACATGTTTTCAATTTCATCATTGGTAGTATTTGCTGCTTCGATATCTGTAGTTGTGGTATTATCTTCTGTAGTTGTTGTAGTTGGTGTTGTACCCCCCCCTGGTGGACCACCGCCGCTTGTATCTGTTGTGGCACTACTAGTAGCATATGATGTACTCCATAATTTTTCAGTATTGTTCCAGCTCCATGCGCTGTAATAATAAGTAGTACCAGCAGATAAACTAGTATCAGATTTAGAGGTACCAGTGCTATTGTACACATTGGTTCCATCGCTAATATTGATAGGATAACTATCAGTTTTTTTCTGGATTCGTATGTAATCTGCTTTATTACCCATAGTCCATGTAAGACCAATCTGACTTGTACCACTTTTTGTAGCAGTAAAGCTACTTGGTAGATCTGGTACATATTCACCTCCTATCTTAGGTCCAACACCAGAGAAATGTGGTATTTTTATCCAGATTGTTTGATTTACCGTATCTATATAACCAAGTCCAGAACTAAGATTTCTATCTGATTCATTGCAGATAACACCAGATCCATTAAGATATGCTTCATATGGTGTATTTAAATAATCTCGATAACCACTTAAAGCATCATTTGTTAAAATATCTGATGTAGTATTCGTACTTGCGTTCCAGATTACGTTAAACTCGTTATCATATAAAACCGGGATGGAAACATTTATTGTTTTATTTACAAGACTATCTGGATATGGCATCATTATTAATACTTCATCATAAATATCAGGTCCCTGACTTCCAAACTGCCATGCAGCCTCAAATCCACCTGCAGTTTCAGTAGCATTTTGTGAAAAAGCTGCATCAGGTGGACCGGAGGCAAGTAAATCAACGTTGATATAATATACAGAGATATTTCCGCTTGAAATCATCATACTAACATCTCCCTTCAATATAGCATTAAATGGTGAAAACTCGGTTTTGTTCATCCCTTCGCACAAACTGCAATATGATGGAGGATTTGGAACATTACAGGTATTATTTGACTTATACATCTCCATCGAGAAGCTCGCGTTTTCTCCTAAAGGATCATAATTACCAAATGATCTCATTGTGATGTTGCAGATGCCATTAGAGGAACTAATTGTAGTTGTATTTTCAATACCGCTTAATATGTTTGAACTGACATAAGTGGAAACTGGTGCATATTGTTGAGAGTAAATTGTCAATTTTTTAAGACTAGAGCCCTGTGTTATTGATATATTAAATTGTCCACTCTGAGCATCTACCATGTACATATATTCAACTCCATCTAGTTCTCTTTTTATATCAATAAAAGCATTTTCATTACTAAGCAAACTTCCAGTACTATTAACTAAGTTAAATAAGACAGCTGTAGTGTTAGCAATAACTGTTTGATTCCACTGGGCAGAAACATTATTTGAAGTAATTAATCTAGTTATGCCGTTAATTAAAGGAGACATAGTGAAATTATAGGTCGATTCATTCAAATTCCCACCAGAGGAACTCAAAATATGGGACCCCATGTAATAAACTCCTGATGAGTTCTTTGAATATGCCCTCAACATTATATAGGATGGAGCCATTGTTGCAGGTAGTGAGATATTGTATACCCCCGTTGTTGTGTTGTAAGAATCGTCGCTTCCACCTGACTCATTCGCTAAATTAAACGGCAAAGCCCAGTTTTCAAAAATCATATCTTGATCTTCCATTATGTATGCAACTACTTTCATGTCCTCAATGTCTGTAATACCGTTAAAGGATCCATTTAGCCATCTATGATTATAGCTTACATTTACAGAAACATTAACAAGATATGTCCCATTGTAAGGCATGCAAGTTGTATTTACTCCAGTAATATTGAAATCTCCACTAGCTTCACATGTGGATGTAATATTGTAGAATCTAATACTTACTGGAAATGACTGATCTGGGAATATACTTAATGAGTAATTTCTGGCTGCTGGAACTGAAAATACCTTTTCATAACTATTTGTAAATTGTTCTTTTACTGAGAATCCCAATCTAAGATCTTTTACCATTATCTGAAATCTGTTAGCTGAATAATTATCTATTTGCTTGCTACTCCAGTTATAGTTCGGCCCCGTGGTATTAACTCTAAATGATATAGCAGGTTTTAGGTAAATCTCAGGATTATTTAACATAGTTACAAATTCTCCTATTGGCAAGGAGGGTAAACTTGTGGAAATATTTATAGCATAGGTGCTTGTAGGTTCATATTCTGTAGCAGAAAGTGAATAAAATAAATCTCCCCCTCCACCAGGCCCCATTGGTCCAGATTGCAAACCAGATATATTTTCCTCGGTTGTCGGTATTCCGGTTACATTAAAATGACCAGTTGCGTTTGTATTAGCTGTGAAATATCCAAGTGTTACTGGTGGACCACCTGGTGTAAAACTAGAAACTGTTACATTTGCGATTGCTCCTTGAATTGTATTACCGTTAATATTCATAACTGATCCAGTGAATGAAAAATTCGTGGTAATGAAAACACCCATGTAAAAACTTTGGAATTCACTATAGTTGTTATATGCAATTATTTGAAACTGTAAAGATTCTAAAGGCCCTAAAGCACTTGCATTAAACCAGAAATACTTGGTTCCATCACAAAGGAAGCCATTGGCATAATCTGTAGCGTTCCACACAATCATAGTCGATGTGTTATACACTGTGTAGTCCGCTTGATTTTGAACTGTTGTGCCATTATTTCCAATATAGGTTAGATTTTGTGGTAAGATTATTGTTAGGTTATGTAGACGTGAGGTTGGCCCTGCTGTTTCTGAAACAAATGAAAAGTTAAATTTCTGTTCTGTTCCATTTTCTATATGTCTAGGAGTTACATCTGAGTAATGCTCCTGTAAAAACCAACCGGATCCACCTTGATATGTGTTTATCCCTGTAGCATCATACATTAGACTGTTAAGATTTTCTGTAGAATTCCAACCCCATGCTGAATATGAATAAGTAGTCCCTGGAATAAGATTTGAATCGACATAACTAGTGCCAGTTACATTACATACAAAAGTTCCATCTGTGATATTCATTGGAGGCGTCATACCTTGCATTCTTTGAATGTGGATCCTATCAGCACCGATTCCATGAGTGAAGTTAAGTCGTATTTGTGTATCGGTTAATGTGGTTGCACTAAAGCTAGTAGTTCCCTGTGGATATACACATATTGTTACATTTTGATTATTTGTTGTATGATTGACCCCTGTGTTATTCTTTGTTGTGCCCGTTAGGTTAATGTTAACTGTCCCAATATTGTTGGTATACCATGTAATATTAGCTACATCAGCAGAAGTTCCATTAGTACCAATATCGTTAATCCATGTTAAATTATACGCGTAACCGGAAGCATTTACAATAGTTCCATTACTGTCTGGTGTCCACCATGAACCTCCAGAGAATACATCACCTATTGTAGTAGATGTATAGTTAAGAATACCTGCGGGTTCAAACGTAATATTACTTATAGTTATATTGTTAATCTCCCAGTTTATGCTCACGTTTATGAGTGTATAAATAGTATCACCAATAGTTACATTTTGGGATGAGGGAAAAACAGTTAAAACATTGGGACTGCCCTGTGCCGTTACGTTATCTATAAAAATTATTGATAACGATGCAATCACCATTAATATTATAATAAAGGAGCTTAGAAATTTATTATAATACCTATCTTTAATTAAAAATTCTTTTTTGAATCGCATCTCATCCACCTTTTCCTATCCGTTATTAATCAAAGTAAAATGTGCATTATACACACTTTACTTATCTCAATTCAATTAAAAATAGATTTTGTGATTATATAATTTTCCCATGATGTCTACTACTAAAACCTTTAAATAGAAAAACCCTATTTCGACTTCCTACGATTAAAGGTGATAATCTGGGGAACATTAAACAAACTCACATAAAAAACATTGCAATAAATTTGGTGAAAGAACATCCGGATCAGTTTAAACATGATGATTTTCAACATAATAAAGAATCAGTTGAAAAACTGGCTGAGATTAGCAGCAAATTGATGAGAAATAAGATAGCTGGATATATTACTAGACATTTAGCTTCTCGGTCCAAAGGGAGAAACAATCGACCTATTTCTGAGTAATAACCCAAAATTTATTTTATGAAGGTAAATCTTTGATTAGGGTGAGTTTATAGAAAAAATCAATAAAGCCTTGATTGATCTGCAACATGGTAAGTTTGTTTTAGTGTATGACAGTGAAAATAGAGAAGGTGAAACAGATTTTGTTATGGCATCTCAATTTATCACACCTGAATCAATAAAAAGAATGAGACAAGATGGCGGTGGATTAATATTTCTCATGATTTCAAAAGAAGTCGCAGATCAATTACAAATGCCATTTTTAGCTAATTTGTATTCTGATATTAGTGATAACTACCCTGTTTTAAAAGAACTTGTCCCAGATGATATACCCTATGATTCAAAATCTTCCTTTTCTCTTTATATAAATCATAGGGAGACGTTTACTGGTATAACCGACCATGATAGAAGTCTTACAATGCAAAAATTTGCTGAATTAATTAAAAGAATTAAAAGTCTTGATAGTGACTTGGCAATTAAAGAATTTGGTAAGGAGTTCAGATCTCCAGGGCATGTCCCTATATGTGTAGCTTCTGAGAATCTTCTTAATGAAAGGAGGGGTCATACTGAACTTGTCATCGCCCTTTTGCAAATGGCAGGTCTTGCTTCCGCTGGAGGCGGATGTGAAATCATGGGGAATAATGGCAAGGCTTTGTCCAAGAAGGATACATTGAGATATGCTGAAAAAAACAATTTTGTCTTTTTAGAAGGTAAAGAAATTGTAAAGGCGTGGAAACAATGGTTAAAGTAATGGCAACTGGAACATTTGATTTACTTCATATGGGACATATTTATTATTTAAAAGAAGCGAAAAAATTGGGCGATACTCTTTCTGTTGTTGTTGCGAAAGATTCTACTGTTCGAAAGTTAAAACATGAGCCTGTAAACCCAGAAGAAATACGATTGGATCTGATAAAAGAAGTAAAGGTTGTCGATGAAGCGTATTTGGGATATGAAGATGATATATATGCAATTGTTGAAGAGGTTAAACCAGATATAATTGCACTTGGATATGATCAGATCCATGATGAAAATACAATTAAAAGTGAGTTGAAAAAGAGAAAACTTAATGCAAAAATTGTAAGACTTTCAGAATACAAATGTGGAAGTGACCTTGATGGCACTCGTCGAATTATTCAGAAGATCATATCTGCATATGAATTCCAAAAAAAGATGGAGAGAATTGAGGGAAAATGAAAAGGATAGGCATTGCTGATACAACATTTGCCCGGTATGACATGGCAAAATCGGCAGTGGATGAGTTAAAGTCTAATGTCACTGGTTTTAAAATAGTAAGATACACTGTACCAGGGATAAAGGATCTACCTGTTGCCTGTAAAAAATTATTTGAAGAGCAGAACTGTGATATTGTGATGGCATTGGGCATGCCTGGTTCTAAACCTATTGATAAACAATGTGCCCATGAGGCTAGTACAGGCCTTATACAAACACAACTTATGTGCAATAAACATATCATAGAAGTGTTTGTTCATGAGGATGAAGCAAGCGATGGAAAAGAACTAGTATGGCTTGCTGATAGACGAGTGCGGGAACATGCGTTAAACGCCATTGACTTGTTGTTTCATCCTGAGAACCTCACCAGAAAAGCTGGCGAGGGTCTGCGTGAAGGATTTGAAGACGCAGGATCAATTAGATAAGGAGGTGCGATATAAGTGGTAAAAGAAATTATAAAAATTGGAGCTGTTGTTTCCGAATTCAACTATGACATAACGATGACGATGCTTGATCGAGCAAAGGAACACGCACAGTTTCTAGGTGCAGAAATTAGTCAAGTTGTTAAAGTACCGGGTGTTTTTGATATGGGCCTTGCAGTAAAGAAGTTACTGGAACGAAAGGACATTGATGGTGTTGTAACGCTTGGAGCAGTTATCGAAGGAGAAACAGAGCATGATGATATTGTTATTCAACATGCAACTCGTAAGATTGCCGATCTCGCAATAGACTATAATAAACCTGTGGGTCTTGGGATTTCTGGACCTGGTATGACAAGACTCCAAGCAGAAAAAAGGATAGAACGTGCAACAGCAGCTGTAGAGACGGTAGTAAAACTCTATAGAAGATTAAAACTATAGAATAACAACTCCAATATTCGACTTAAACGGCTATTTCTGTCGATTCAATAAAATTTGTACAAAACACCTTTTTATTTCTTTTTATCAATCATTTTAAAAACAGAAGGTAAATGGATGGTATACGAACCATCTTTTTGTATAATAATGGGTTCTTCCTCTAAAAGGCCCTTTATGTCTATACTATATTTTCCAGGTTTTTCAATTCCTATTGTTTCTGGAGCATCAATTTCATCTACTTCGGATTTAATTTTTTCAATGATCGCCCTACGTCTTTCATTGTCTATTGGATCAATAGTATCTTTGGTATCTTTTTTAAATTCATCTCCATTTTCTATTATTTTCTCTTTGATTATCTTTCGAATTTCTTTTGGTTTTATTGTAACCCATTTCCCTGATTTGTCAAAGTCATCTTTATTTTCCTCCATTAATGTCTCCATTATTTTGGAGGTTATATCTTTATTTACTTCACTACTAATAATATTTCTCTCGTTTTCATCTAATGGCTGTTTTGTAAAGAAAAATCGATTTCCACCGCAATCTGAACATCCTTTTAATAACTGTGATGATCCTTCTTCGAATATACATCCACATTTTAAACACTGGTGAGGCATTAGTTTTCTCCTTTACCAGGTATTATTGTGGTTTCTATTTTATCATGATCTTTATGGACCATTTTTAGAAGATGCGCAGGCCCTATTACAGTCATACGTGGTTTTTTTATAACGCCAAAAACCCTTTGGAAGAAGCTAGTTTTCTCTTCTCCATATCCTCCCATTTCGATACCAATAAATGTGTCGTGGTCTATTTCTTTCATAGTATTCTCTATAAGGGCTGTTTGTTCTGTTGGCGTAAGACCATGTTCAAGTACTAAGATTCTTCCTTGTCTAACTTCTTTCATAATATATTTCAGTTTTTCTGAGGATGAAAAATTATTTAATTTCTTCCGCGAGATAAGGTTGAATGAAATTCCTTTATCTTTTTTTACCATCTCTTTCATCCCCTCTTTTTATTTCTTTTTTTTCCGAAATGTTTTACCATATTGGTATACAGATCTTCAGTATTATAGCCAGTTAATGCACTAATTGGGACAACAGGGTGCTGGGGGAATGCAGATTTTAATGTAGCAGGACTTGCTTCATCTGCATCTATTTTATTTGCCGCTATAAGGATGGGAAGATCTCTTGCTTCTAAGTTACCTATTATAGTAACATTAACTTGAGTAAAAGGATCTTTAGTAGAATCCATAACTAATACTACACCATCGATATCCTCAAGCCATCTTATCGACTCTATAACTCCCTCGGTAGCTTCTTTTGCCCGCATTCTCGATTCTTCTTTATTCAGCCCATATGTGTTCATAAACTCCTTAAAATCTATTTTAGTGGCTATTCCAGGAGTGTCTACTAAATCCATAACAAGAGACGAACCGCCATTGTCTATCTTTATATTGGTTTTCCATTTTGCCCTTCTTGTTTCATGAGGAATATCTGATACACTCCCCATAATGTCCCCAGTCCATTCTCTGAGAATCCGGTTTGCTAAGGTCGTTTTTCCGACATTTGGTGGACCATAAATACCAATTTTAGCATGTTTTTTACCAAAAATTTTTTGGATGATACGTGAAAAATTCCCTCGCTTGAATCTACTAAATATTCCCATCCCTTTGTTCCTCCTAGCAACTAGGTCAAATCTAGAAAATAGTATATTCATAATGGTTTATTAGCTTAGTGGTTCCCGTTTAAATTACCCCTTAAACTTACAAGAATAATCACTCTAAAAAGATAAGCTGTTTGTGTTTTTAGATAAATAATAACTCTTAAATATACACAAGCTTATTCTCTTTGCATTAAATTTTGCGAGGAGGCATGATTATGACTGAGGAAAATAATAAATATCCAGAAGAAAAAGAACATGCAAGCAGTTTTATGGAGAGATTACAAAAAGCTTCAAATGAAATCGATTCCATTAAAAGTTCTTTTTCTAAAGGTATGGAAGATTTAGCTAAAATCCAAAATGTTTTGAGTTTGGACGGGGTAAATAAATTTCATAGCATGGTTCAAAATTTTGAAGATCGTCTTTCTGATGCAGAACGTCTGAGGGAAGAAGCAGCAGAGGGAGCCAGAAGATATAGTGAAGAACTAGAAAAAGAAAAAGAAAGACTCGTCAAACTTTGGGATGCATACAAAAATCAGGAGGAAGAGCTATCTACACATGATAAAAGAACGGCGGAATTGGAAGAGAGATTGAGAGAAGCCGAGCAAAATAAAGTACATATTGAAGAAGATTTAACTGCAAGAATAGGGACACTAACCCAGAAATTAGAAGAGAAAGAACAAGAATTACAACAAATGAGAGAATCCAAACAAAGGATCGAGGAATTTGAGGGCATACGAAATCGAATGGAAGAATCAATACAAGATCTGCAAAGCGAGATAAATGTAAAAAATGAAACAATAAATTCACTTGAAGCTCAAGTCGAAGAGTTAAAGCCATTTGAAAAATTTGCAGAGTTTAAAACGAAATTTGAAGAAGTCTCAGAAGAATATGAAAAAGAGAAGGACAGACTAACAAAGTTGTTTAGACTATATGAAGAAACAGAGAGCGAAAATAAAAGGCTGAAAGAAGAAGCAAAAGAGTGGCAGGATTGGTTTGATTCTAATGAAGAACTCTTCTCAAAATTATTCAGTTCTGCAGATCATTTACGTAAAACAAAAACAAGTTCAATCCCTGAAAGTAAACCAGAAGAACCAAAAGCAACTCCAAAAAAATCAGAAAAAGAAGAGGTAATAAAGAAACCCAAGAGGAAAATAAGGTTTAAAAAATAAACCACCTTTCCTCATTCTATTTTTATTTTGCTTTCTCCATTTTCTTCTTCTAAGACTGTAATTGTATTTTCCATATCATTTTTAACGTCTTCAACATGGGTAATTAAAAATATTTGTCTAAATTTAGATGATAAACCATTAAGTGCTTTCATAATGTTCTGACGTCTGAACAAATCCTGAGAACCAAATATCTCATCAAGAATAATGAAATTAAAAACACCACCAGCCCGATCAGTGATAACCTCAGAAATAGCTAAACGCAGACAAAGATTAGCTAAATCCTCCTCACCACCAGAGAAACGTTCAATTCCATAAGCATTACCATTGTCATAAACCAAAAGATTGTAATTTTCATCAAGCTCAAGTTCTCTATATTTGCCATCAGTAAGACGTTCAAAGAAATCAGAGGAATACGAAGATAAAGTTGGTCTAATTCTTGAAATTAAATAAGTTCTAAAAGAAACCATAACCTCACTGAGCATACCTAAATAATGAACTGCCTTCTTCTCATCCTTTATCTGTTTTTTAAACTCATCGAGTTGAGAAATTTTTCCTTTCAAGTTTTTAATCTCCTGTGATAAAAGCTTTTTCTCACCTTCTTTTTTCTCAAGATCCAAGTTAAATCCAGCTAAAAGATCTTTATTTTCACCAAAAACATCAAGTGAAGATTGATATTTTTTATAAAATTCTTCAACCTGTTTTTTAACGGTTTCAAATTCTTTAATAACAAAATCTACAACACCTATCTTTTTAAGCTCTTTATTCCTGCTTTCCATCTCAGACTTTTCACGTGTTAACTCAACTGAAACGTTTTCTATTATGGTATTGATCTTTTCTTTTTCTCTCAACTGAGTTAGAAGATAATCCCTTTTTTTCAGACGAGCCTGCTGTTCCCTTGAAAACTTATCTTTTTCTTCTTGCTCTTTTTTGACATCTTTTAAAAACGATTCTATCTCTTTTTCTTTTTTATACTGGTCTTTATCAAATTCTTTTAAAAGTTTATCATGCTGTTCTCCAAGTAACCTATTGCAAGTAGGGCACTTAGCATTTGGACCAAGTTGCTCAATATTTTTCTTCTTTGACTCAATATCAGCAATATCTTTTTTAAATCTTACAGCTAGTGTTTTTTTCTGCTCAATTTTTTTAACTATTTTTTCTACCTGAATGTCTATGTCAATTAGACGTTTTTCAGTAGATTTAATGTTATCTTCTAAATTCCTAAAACTATCAAATTTTTTCTTTTCTTCTCTAATAATTATTTGTCTTTCAACAATTTTTTCTTTTAGATTTTTGATTTCCTCTTGCAGTTTCTTTTTGTTTTCAAAAAGAGTTTTTTTCTCAGCTAGTTTTTCTTTACGTTCATTTATTTTCTCGTATTCTTTTTTATTATCAAGATAGTTCTTCTCCAGGGTTTTTAATTCTTTTTTAAACGTTAGGATATTTTCTTTGGACTGTTTTATAATTCGAACGAATCCTTCCTTTTGCTTCTCAAAATTTTTAATTTCTTCTTTGTAAATATCAATTTTTTCTTTTCCACTCTCATCAACAAGATCTTGACTTAATTTTTCTATTAGTGTGTCCTTGTCCTTCTTATCAGATTTTATTTCTTTGATAGTATCATCAAGTGAGGCAATTCCAAGCATTTTTAAAATTAATGGTCTCCTCTCGCTTGCAACCATAGATGAGAGAGCATTAAGCTCTTTTTGTTTAGCAAATATTGATGTAAAAAAAGATTTAAAGTCCATGCCAAGTTTCTTTTGAACATATTTACTAACAACTTCAGCACTGGTTGCAGCAATATTTCTATTAACAGTTGCAGTTGCTGTAGTAGTCAAATTTTTTCCGGACATCTCACGAACAATTCTATAGCTATTATCTTCAAAGACAAACTCCAATTCTACCCTACAAGGATCAGAATGTGATGCCCCATTACGTTTTATTTCATCAGCTGAAGTTCTAGCAGCTACAGAACCATAAAGTACCCATGCAATTGCTTCAAAAATAGTTGACTTTCCAGCTCCGTTTAATCCAACTACGCCTGTTACACCATCTGGAAATTCAACTGCTGCATTTTTGAATTTCCTAAAATTTTTAAGTACTAAAGATTTGATTATCATTTGCCCTCGTCTCTTGCCTCTATTTTTTCAATATAGCCAATACCTAGCTCTAGAATTGTTTCTTTTTCTTTTAAATCTTGACTTTCAATAAATTGTTTAAACTCATGTGCTAAAGCATCTATTTTGGATGTTATGTCTGGTTTTGTTTCTCCATCTTTGACTACGTTTGCTTTTATTTCATAATGAATTGCTTCACCGCTCAACTTTCTAATTTCATCAAAATCAAGTCCCCTGTAAATATGAGTAGGTATATCATCTAGTGTTATTCGAAATGTTTTTTCTCTTGGTTCTACATCCTTAACGGTTTCTTTGATTTTTTTCATTACCTCATCTAATTTAAGATTTGAACATTTGATTGGTTTAGGATCAATCATTGGTCTGTTTTCTAGCTCAATAAAATTATGTTTCAGTTTTCCATTGAATGGTTCTAGCTTCATGAATCCTTTTTTATCAGGTGCATCTGTAAAGGTAAAATGCTCAGTAGATCCAGAATAAAATGCGTTACTTGCCAGTTTAGTAGCTCTATGATAATGGCCAAGAGCAATATAGTCGAAATCCTTATCAAGAATTTTTGTTGGAATAGTCAGCTCGTTAAATTCGTTCATAGAAAATTCTTTTATTCCAGTTACAGCGCCATGTGATACAAAAATATTGTAATCCGCAGCGGAGTCAGGTTTAAGTTTTTTTAATTCTTCATTGAACTGAGTTTTTAATTCACATTGAGGAATTGCATGAACTATTATTTTTTTATTATTTATCTTAAACGACAAGGTTTCATATATTGTATGATAAACCGGATAAACATTATCAATATGGTCAAAAATGCTGAAGATGTGTCCTGTTTCTTTTAGTTTTGGATGTTCGTGATTACCAGCAATTACCACGAAAGGAATATCAGCTTCTGAAATGCGAATTAATTGATCTATCGCAAAAGTTATAGCCCTGTTATTAGGCCTTACTGAATCAAAAAGATCACCAGCGTGAATAATCAAATCAGGTTTTGATTTAATCGCATAATCAACAAATTGTTTGAACGCATTATAGGTATCTATTTCACGTTGATTTATTCCATCTTCTGTTACCTTACGATAGGCAGAATAACCAAGGTGTGTATCAGCAACATGTAAAATCTTCATATTATCTTCTTTTTCTTGCAAATTTTAAAGAAGCAACATCACAAACTAGAGTCAAAGCATCTAGAGTTGGTGCAATAGGCGGTGCATATGCTGTTTCCAATTTTTTAAAATCTTCAACATTTGTTTCATTAAGAACGGCACAAGCAAAGGTGTTAATTCGTTGTGCTGCATTGTTTCCAACTGCTTGAGCAGACACTATTTTACCAGTTTCTTCATGAACACCTACCTTCATTAATATTGGTTTCCCACCTGGAAAATAATCTGGGAGTGAAGAACCCTTGAATTTGCCGAATAAAACCGGAATGTTTTGGAAAGCATTTTTTACTGGACCAACTGCGGCTATCTCTATTCCAAAAAACTCTGACGTGCGTGTAAGTAAAACACCTTTGGGTAGATTATCTTTGCCACTGGCTGCATTTATACCGGCTGTTTTTGCTTGTCTTACTACGATACTTCCCAGCCCTATACAGACAGATTCTTTTTTGACAAAATCTTTGTATTCTGTGCAATCACCGACAGCATAAACGTTTTTTATAGATGATTCAGATTTTTCATTGACAATAATTCCACCAGTTTTTCCGATTTTACAACCTATACTTTTTGCTAACGTGACGTCTGGCTTTGTCCCTGCAGCAATCACAAGAATGTCTGTTTCCACCTTTTTTTCCTCGTTGGTCTTGTTATCCTTTATAAATAGTTGATTTATTTCCCCATCTCTTTCTTCTAATTTCGTTGCAATATGATTTGTGTATAGTTTAATTTTCTCATTTAGTTCCTTAAGAACTGGTTCACACATATCATTATCAATAGTATTTTCCAATATATTTGGGAGAGCCTCTACAATTGTAACATCCATTCCTTTTTTATAGAAAGAATCTGCCACTTCGAGGCCAATTAATCCTGCTCCTACTATCGTTGCTTTTCCCCCTTTTTTTATATCTGAAGAAACCTGTTTTCCATCATCAATTGTTCTTAGTACATGGACCCCATTTATTAACGAACCATTCTTCTGAATATTATTTATTGGGGGAATAAATGGTTTTGCACCTGTTGCAAGTATCAAGTTATCAAATTCTTTTTTTAGCTGCTTATTTCCTTTTTTAGCAGAGACAGTCTGATTTTTTATATCAATTTCATCAACAGTTGTCTCCAAAAAAAGGTCTATGCGATTTTTTTTAAACCAGTCTTCTGAAAATTCAATTAAATCTTTAAACTTTGGAATTTCACCAGATATTGCATGAGGTAGTCCACATTTAGAATATTGCGAATATTTACTCTGCTCAAATATAGTTATTGCAGCTTTTTTATCTGTCTTTCTTGCAAATTGTGCAGCAGTTCCCCCACCGGCACCACATCCAATAATAACGATTTTCTTTTCACCAGTCACTGAAAACCCCTTTCTGACTAATAGTCATGTTTTTTTAATGTTTTTGATATAGAAAATTATTTTCTTTTTTTAATTCCTTATCTTCTGTTTTATTTTCTTCTTATTTTATTTTTAACCAAACATTTAAATTAAATTAATATATAACATTTAACTAGATATTTTTCCGGAGAAACAAAAAGGATGAAAAAGAGTATAATTGAGAAAGGATTAGTTTTTGGAATAATAATCTTATTTGTAGGGATCAGTGTTGTATCATCAATTGGATCATTGGAAGAATCATGTAGGGCAACCATAGATAGTTCTATTTTATATATAGGTGGTAGTGGTCCAGGGAACCAAAGGATTATTCAGAATACAATAGACTATGCTTCTTATGCTGATGATTTTGATGAAAAAATTGAAACCTTAATGTTGTGGGGGCATATGCCTTCGTTGGTCGCTTGTATCGTTAAAAATAATACGGTGGTATGGTCCAAAGGCTATGGATTTTATGACTATTATAAGAAAAAAAATGCTACAGTAAACATCGTTTATCCTGTTGCTTCGATTTCCAAATCTATTACAGCAACGGCAATCATGCAACTCAATGAAACAGGTTTGATTGGACTTGATGATAATGTTAGTGAATATTTACCCTTTGATCTGAAAAATCCGAAATATCCCGGGGTAAATATTACATTTCGCATGTTGCTTGCACATCAATCGAGTCTGGCTGATACGATTGTTAGGTTCACGATTTATTTTTCTTTTCTTCGGGTACCATATGATCAATTAGGTGATTATCTCCTTCCTGATGGTGTTTTTTATCAGCCAAGAGTTTGGAATGATTATCCTCCAGGAGAAAATGTAACCTATTCTACAGTAGGTTTCGAGATTTTAGGTTATCTAGTAGAACAAATCACGCAACAACCATTTTTAAATTATTGTCAAGAGCAGATTTTCGAACCTTTACAAATGAAAAATACCAGTTTTTTCTTTTCTAATTTTAACAAAAACAAGCTTGCTTGTCTTTACTTTTGGGTTGCGGGATTATATTTTAAATTACCGCGGATTCAGACTCGAGGATATGCAGGAGGAGGGTTAAAAACTACCATATCGGACCTATCACATTTTTTGATTATGCATACTAACCGTGGTGTCTATGATGGCGTTCGGATTCTTACAGAAGAATCTGTAGAAGAGATGCACCGTGTTCAATATCCTGGTTATTATGATGAAGATTATCTTCATGGGTTAGGTTGGTATTTGAAAAATTTTTCTGATGGTGAAATATATGGTGGTCATGGTGGAAATCATCAAGGTGCTCGTGCTGTAATGAGAATGCGATATTCTGATAGAGTTGGGGTTACTTACTTTTGGAATCAAAACTCGTTTTTCCTAATGCATTTAAAATTAACTCGGGAAGAAGAAAAGGAAGCTATAATAGAGATAGAGAAAGCGTTGTTTGAGAAAGCCTGTTCTAGGTTTCAATAGGATTATTGTATTGGTTTTAAAATGGGGGAATTAATCTACATTTTATAAATTACTAAGTTTATATTTTTGAATATTCCATCGATAGATTTGGTTCATCTCCAGTTCGTATTTATGTTTGTAATAAATCAGAAAAAGCATTATATCTAAAAGAAAACGAACATCTTTTAATTTAAATCCCGTATCAAAATACTTTTGCCCTTGCCACCAATTTATTTTTCTGAACAATCTCTGTATCTGTTTTTTTGTAACAAATCGTGTTCTATCAATGGGTGGCATTCCTATGTTATCTTGAAGCACATTTTCTTCTATCATCTGTTCTTTTTTACATATATCTCTAATTATTGTACCTGGAAATGGATACAACCGTGAAAAGAAAACCTGATCTGCACCTGATTGTTTTGCTAAATTAAAACTTTCATTCATCATATCAATTGTCTCATATGGGGCACCAATGATAAAATCTAATCGTAGTTCCATATTATACTTCTTAATTATTTTAAACGCATTAACAAGCTGCTCGTTAGTCATTTTACGATTGTACACGTTATTTCTAATGAAGTCATTACCAGATTCTACCCCCATTCTCACTTCATAACATCCTGCACCCTTCATCGTTTTAATGATATCATCAGTCACCAGGTTTGCTCGAACATTAGAAGTCCATTTGATATTTCTATGAAATCCTTTTTTCTTAAACTTCTTACAAAATTCATTAATAAAATTCTTATTGAGAATAAATGTATCGTCAAAAAAATAGAGATATTTAAAACCGTTATTATAAAATTGTTTTACTCTTAGTTCGATTTCTTCGATAACGCTATCAACAGTTCTAAATCTTACGTATTTCCCCTCAAGTTTTTCCTTTAAGGCATGATTGCCACAAAAAGTACAATTATAAGGACAGCCCCTGGATGCCATTATTGGGAGATGATTATGGTTTAGTGTAAAATATTTAGTAAGTTCAAAATCTTTAAAATCAGAAAAGGGAAGATCATCCAAATTTTCAATTAATCTGCGATTATTATTCTTAATGATTTTTCCGTTTTGTTTATACCAAATTCCCTTAATATTTTTACAATCTAATGATCTGTCTAAAAGCTCTTTTAAAACAAATTCTCCTTCGCCAGTACAAACAATATCTACTTCATCTTTTTCAATAACTCCTTGAGGAGATAAAATCACATGAACCCCTCCAAATATTATCTTAATGCTAAATTTTTCTTTAATGTATTGTGCAATCTCTAGTGCCTCTGGAAAATTGAAGCTTAATACTGTAAAGCCAATTAGATCTGGTTTTTCTTCGTTAATTTGATCTGTTAAATAATTTTTCCAATCTTTCTTATGGAATGCAAAATCAATAATTTTAGCATCATGACTTGTTTTTTCGTTGATAAAACCCTTAAGACATGCAACTGAAACAGAAGGCATGGCATCAAATGATTTAATATTTGGTACTATTAGTAGAGCTTTCATTTGCTCCCCCAAATTTCAATAACAGGAGTATTTATTTTATTTATATTACTGTTTATTTTGTAGATAGAATGGTAAAAATGAAAGTAAAAAAGGCATGGGATCATCTTTTGCAAAGATAGCATATTCCTTTTCTCCCTTGTATGATTTAATCCATTCAAATATTGATAAATCTCTTTTTAAGATACTTTTCATAGATGAATTAATATCCTCTGTCATATTCAGCCATTTGACATTTTCCCTAGTTGAAATTGGTTTTTCAAATTTCTTTCCAATTGCATCTAAATATGCAATATGAGGAAGATTTGCTTTACATCTTGCGGGAAAGCTGATCTGCATCCAACAGCGTGGGTTGATTTCTATCAATTTAAATCTGTTATCTCTTGGATCTTTCTTAATTTCAGCATCTAAAATACCATGGTACTTGATTTTTTTGATCAATTGATTTATGGTATCTTCTAGCTTAGATATTTTTACACTTTGTATAAAACATCCGTTACCTTTGACGAGGGGCCATTCTCTAATACGCCTATACATAAAAACACCATTTGGATTGATGTTTCTATCGTAGTAAGCATTAAATCCATGCATGTTTTTTGCACTACCTGGTATGATATCTTGAATCATGACATTATGTTTTTTAGAATGGGCTCTTTCGTATGACTGAATAAGTTGCTTACTGTTTTGAGCAAAAAAAAGTTTTGTTTTAAAATCAACTACAAACAATGCAGAGTAAGACGGCTTGATAATACATGGATATGTAATCTCTGTACTAATTGACTTTAAATCAGATTTGTCTTTTGGAAAATAGGTTTTTGGGTGATCAATATTAAGTTTTTTAAGAATTTTATAGAAAAGTTGCTTATTTAGAAGCTTATTTGTAACATCCAAGTCCGCCATAGGAAATTGATAGAATTTTTCGAGCATACTTTTGTTTTTTAATAGCGATATAACTTCAATATCTCCTATTGGAAAAAGTACTCCTTTATGATTCAATCTTTCTCCAATGCGCAAGAGGAAATCTGCATATTCTTTTTCATTATATCTGGGATTTGGACAATTTATTCCATTGCAATACTTTGATGAAAAACCAATTTGTTTTTGGGTGGAATCTAACCATATTACTGGAACACCACAACGTCCCAAACATCTAATGACACCTAAACCAGTTGTTATATATTTTCCTAGAACAAATGCTATCGGCTTATCTGATTGTTTGATTAGATTATCGAGGTCTTTGGATTTTTTCAGTATTATCACCATCTATATTGAACTATACTTCTAGGTCCGCTTAATTATAGAGTTTATCCGTTATAAATATTTCAAAAATATCCGGGTTTGAAAACTCTTCAATAAAGACATAAAATAACCCTATGACGCTTTTTCTTTTTTAATTCCAAATAAGGTAGAAACATGCCTCTGACACATTTTATTTCTTTTGTATAATACCCAGCAAAACAATTAGAATGTGTAAGAAATCATGTATATTCGTCAATAGACGTTATATATATCGACAATAATATATACCTAAAACCACAAATATAATACTATGGGGAAAAATTGTAATAAAACAGATGAAGAAAAAAAATTAGAGAATTATTATTTAGAGTTCTTAGGGAGTTACTAGTAAATTTTCAAAGTAGGTTAGAAAATTTACTATAAGTTTACTTTTATTAACCAAAGAAATATAACACCTGTTAAAGGGGTCAAATCTTTTGGAAAAGAATTTCTCTATTCTTTCCTCCCTCTCTGACCCCTTATACAAAATCCTCATTCTGTATCATATTATTTAGGAAGTAGAAAATAAAAAAAACCAAATGATTATTTAAAAAAACAACTATTTTTTCTTTTTTTGTTTCCTTTTTTGTTTTTCCTTTAAATTATGCTCTGGTTTTCCTCCAAAATATGCTCCTTGAAGGAGCTCTACATCTCTCTCTATTTTAGATTTCCAAGATTTCTTTTTAATTTTAATATTATCCATTCCTTTAACCATTTCACTTTATTCAACGATATTATATATTTTAACATTTTTGTAGGTTTTAGTAAAAAATCCCATTGTTTATTTTAGCTGTTATTCCAATTGCTTTGGAATTGCATAGATTAGGACAAAGATACAAACCCCCCCCTGTTCCAACTAGGTAACCAATGTAATTATTTGTCCCAGGAACAAAAAGACCAAAGCCAAAAAAGATTTGCATTACAATTGACAAGGCAAAAATTATTGCTAAACCAAGGATTGTTTTACTGTTTGGATATTTTTTTTCATCCATTGGTTGTCATGTCAAATCTTTTTCATAATATTTACATTTTTGGAATCCAAAATAAACAACCAAGTAAATATTTTATAATTTAAAATATGATGAGAAGGAAACCAAGGTTTTAAAAATCAGAGTTATATTCATGATATTGGGGTGGGATCATAAATGAAACAAAAACCACATCAAATAATTAACAAACAACAAGAGAAATTTATTAAGAATTTAAGAGAAGAAAACGAAGTTTGGGAAGATATGTTCGTTTTTCTGGAAACGTATACCAAAGAGCTTAATGACTTATTTAGAACGGGTAATAAAAAAGTATCTAAATAATAGTTCTATGAATTAAACCCTATTTTAGGGGTAAAAACAGGGGAGTAAAGATTTTTAACTAAGGAGATGTTGCATATTTGCGATTTTGAAGGAGGCAAGGTTATGGCAAAAGAAACTTGTCAGAATTGCAACTATTGCAAAAAAGAGATGAATAAAAGTCGCAAACATAGTACGCCTATTTTTAATTGTGTAAGATTCCCATGGTTTGATCCAAATATAAATCTTGATGAATTTCCATATGTCCAACCTGATGACTGGTGTGTAGAATGGAAACCAAAAGAATAAAGTTATAATTTTGGAGGAGGTAAATGGTTAGAAAAAAAGGAAAAAAGAGTCGGAAACGATTGCTTAGTCTTGGGATACCTGAAGAAGAAAAATCTAAAAAGAAAGGAAAAAAACGTATAAGGAAACCCAAAATGCCTGCTAGGATTAAGAAGAATCAGACTCATAGAAGGAAAATGTAAATATGAATAACCATCTTGTAATACTTGGTATAACTGTTTTGCTATTTCATGGTCATGGCTGCGGTAATAACAATCGAAGCGATGGTGCAATATTTTAAAAGTTGAGAAACATTAAATTATCTCATTTTTTTCATGTAAATAATAAAAACAATTACTATTGCAAACACAATTACTATATAACCTATTTCTAAAGGAATTTCAATTCCTTCATTTTCTTCTTGAGACATATATTCAGTTAGCAAATTCCCAACCAAACCCAAATCAGTAGAACGAAATGCATTTTTGATTAGTTGAAAACCTGAACCATAGTCACCTTGTTCAAATAGTTTCTTTCCATTTGTATAGTCTTCATATGATGTTGATATGTTTTTTCCAATTGCCTGTACTGCATTAATTCTTGATTCACAAATATTGAGTGCAACATTTGTAATCTTGCTAATAATTTTTGATTCTGATATATTTCTAAGGGACCCAACTGCACTGGCCATTAAACCCAATGAAACAGAATAATTTTCTCCCCACATATTACCTATAATATCAATAATTTCTTGCCTATTGGAACTTTTACTTACTTCTAACCATATTTGCTCAGTTAGCCATGCCTGTTCTTGTATACTGGTATCTACAATAGTCAAAAATTCAGATACATCTAAGCCATCTTCTATCAGCGTATTTGCCATCTTTTCATGCTCCAAAGTTTCATTTAAAAAGACGTCTTCCACTCTAATAAAGGTAGGAGTTAACGTATCATGTCCGTAATGGTCTAATAATTCAATCGATATTTCTGCTGCTTGCCCAGTTTTATAAGGTTCATAAATATCTGAATTGGATATGTGAACTGGCACGTAAATTGAAGAACATGCACGGTTTGCAGAAAACCAGCCACTACTCAAGACGTGATAATTTTTCTTTGGAATCTTGTATATCATTGACGATTCATATGTGGCTAAATCTTCGCACATTGGCCGTAAGTTTTCAAGCTCTTCGCGATGTAGTCGAGACCAGTTTATCATATCTTTTAAGGTTATATGTCCATATCTTGGTTCGATATGTTGTAGCATTATGTCTTCCCATGCTTTAAAAACATAACTTACAGAAATCTTTGCTTTTTTACCGTCAATGTCTAATAGTTTTACACTATAATCTCCAACATTTTTTCTTTCTCCAAGCTGTATTTTGACTCCACCACCTGTCATTTTAATCATTTTATTAAGGATGTTAAAAAATGGAACATGTTGTCTAGCGACTATCCAATCTTCACCAATACCAACAATTTTAACACCATACAACGAATTTAATCGTAACGTTCTCCATTTCCTAACATATCTTTCTTTTTCTATATCAAAAGAAGCAGCAATTGGTAGTTTTTTATGACGTTGAGTTTTCCAAAGTTCCTTTGGATAATTACTCATTACTACAATATCGTTTATTTCTTTAACATTGTAATGAAATGCATCTGCTTCTATAACAAATGCTTTTTTTGGACCTACGATAAAAAGATTTTCAGAAACTCCTGATGCATGGAGTTGATCTACACAATCTTTAGTCATTAACAAAACTGCTTCATCTTCATCATCTGCTTTTTCACAAGCGTATCGTATCCAGTCAAAGTCATCCCAAGCGTTCCTCGTCGGATTCTTCCAATTAGAACCTGTATCAGCATCACCATAAGATATACCCGCATCACTAAGAGACATCCCTGCTTTTACAATATTTGGAATAGTATCTCCTTTAGATGCGACACCTATGTACTTATGCTTTGTTTTAAACTCCATTGGTCTTCCAGTCCATGGATGATTATATGTGTATTCATACCCCTCAGGAACTATACAGAGAACCTGAAGCCCTGGCCTACTTGGATCTCTTACCTTTAATAGTAGATTATAATCTCCGTCTGTTGCATCACCAACTGCTATAATATCCTTACAACTTTTTGCACTTAGTGATACAATGACATTTGATAGGAGAAACGTAATGAAAATAATATAGATTATCTTATTGTGTTTTGACATGCAATAGCATATAATATATTCTAAAATATATAAATATGTTCTTGTTGCTAAAAAATTAATTTATTAAAAGGTTTATTTTATTTCATTTTTTTGTTTTTTAGAAGTAGTTTTTTCCTTTTTTTTTGCAGGTTTTAATTCTTTTTGAGATTTGTCTTCTTTCTTTTTAGCAGGTTTTTTTATACTTTTCTCTTTTTTTACAACAGGTTTCTTTTTAGGTTTATCTTCTTTCTTTGCTGCTGGTTTTTTGGTTTTCTTTTCTTCTTTTACTTTGGGTTCTTTTTTAGGTTTTTCCTTTTTTTCTTCTATTTTCTTTACTTCTTTTTTCTCCTTTTTCTCAGTTTCTTTAGGTTCTTCAACTTCTTTTTCCTTTGGAGGTTTTTTCTCTTCAACTACAATTGATGGTGATCTTTTTATTTCTGTCTTATATATTTCAACTCTTTTTACTGGATAGAATTTTTTACAATTTTTGTATATCTCACTACCTATCTTTCCATCTAAGGTGTCTATTAGAAACTCGTTGAGCGTTTTTGTTTTCCCTTCTTTCGTAATAGTCTCTTTCATGACACCCCGGATTAGCTTTTTCTGAGAATTCTGTATACGTTTCTCGGTAATGGCAAAAGGTTTGACTCTAAGATATGCGCCATCTCTTGTTTCAACATCATATACACCATCAACACGCGATTTTCTTCTTCGTATCATTCTCCTCAAATAATCAGATGTAAGAGTGTGCCCATTAAACTGTGTGTTTGCATTACCATCTTGTATATTTTCAATTTTAAAGAATAATTTAATATGAGCTTTTCTAAAATCGTTTGTTATATCTTGGAGAGATACCTCAGTTACCCTACCAATCAAATTGTCTGGTTTGTCTGATAAAGTTTCAGATACGGGAGCATTATCAAATAAAGTCGGTGCCAATATTTGATACCAATTTTTTGCTCGCCATTTATCTTTAACTTTCCTTGCTGCAGTTCTTGCACGTGCTTTTGCCATACATATCACTTAAATTTTTAATTCGTTTTATTAATAGATTTTTCTGAGTAATGGAGTTCATATACTTAAAATATACTGGCGATACAGTAATTCTGAAAGTATATATCAAAATCAATAATATTTTAAAATGCGTCGACAATTTTTACATTTCTTTTTTGAGCAAACGTAAAAATTTCTTTTCTTAATGTACTGTAATGCTCCTTATTTTCAAATATATTTTTTGAAAAAGCTTTGTACATTTCTTGATTAGAAAAAATGTTTTTTTTGATACTATTCCAAACACCTTGTTTAAGATTCAAAGAATCAATCCATATCTTCGAAGCACCATAATCGATAAAAGTATCAATTATTTCAGGTATTTCATCTGTTGAAATTGAAGGATAGATTGGACCAAAGAAAACGCTGGTTTGTATTCCTACCTCGGCATATTTTCTTAAAGCATCCAGCCTTTTTTCAACAGTTGATGCATATGGTTCGAGCAATTTTCTTTCATTATCATCAAACGTAGTAATACTTATTATCACCTCAGCATTAGAAAACTTTGATACCATCTTGATATCTCTTAAAACCAGGGAAGATTTAGTCTGAATACTAATTGGAAAATCATATTTCAAAAGTTGCTCCAAACAGTTCAGTGTAAGTTTATACTTCTTCTCAATTGGTTGATAAGGATCTGTGACAGTGGAGATTCCAACAATCCCCCCCTTCTTGTTTTTAACCTCCTTTGAAAGAACTAAAGGAATATTTGATTTCACATCGATAAAATTTCCCCAATTTTCTCTTTTTATCTTCAATACATTTGGCGCATAACAGTAGGCACAATTATGCTCGCAACCTCTGTAGGGATTCAGAGAGTAATCTAGTCCAGGTAAAAAAGAAGGAGATAAAGCTGTTTTACAATTAATCTGTCTAATTTTCATATAATCATATATAATCTTCAATTCTTTTCTGATACAGTTGATTTTTGAGAACAGCACTATTCTTTATCCATCTCCGAAGAGGAATATCCATAATTTTTGGAACATGCAACAAAACTTCATTTAATGTGTCAAACTTCCGATATTCTTGTCTTAAAGCGTTTCTCACACTTTCTCTCACATTCCATACTCCTATTGGCATGATGTAGCCAGGATGAGTTTCTCTCATAATCACTATTCCAGCCTGACGTCTCTCTTTATTAAGCAATTCATTCACTGCAAGTCGAGCTGCATAGTAGCAACCCCCAATCTCAGCATAGGTTGTTCTCCCGTCATAAAATTCGTAGCTATTAAATATCGAAATAGTTTTTCCATAAGGATTCCAGGTTGTATTTGGATACCAAGCCTCAATAAGTTCGTACTGCCATTCAGTTGGTGTCATTAGTACTATCCAGCGATTATCAAACTGGTTAAGATAATACATTCTAAATTCGTTGATGTACGGATAGGTCTTTGTTTTTTTCATTAACTCCTTACCAATTAACGAGTCAACTGCGGTAATGCTCCATCGTGTTGGGACAAACTTTCTATACTTATTAACACCAAAAGCCCCAACGCTAAACGCACGTTGGATCTTGCTAACCCTAACGCCACTTTTGTAAATATCCAAAACTGCATCTTTTGATTTGAGATCTCCATCATAAAACGCTTTCTCAATATGCTGTTCATATTTTGGATTTGTAATATCAAGCATTTTTATCGGTGCTGAGGGACCATGGGGTTGTATTTCATCAAAAAACGCAATTCTGCCATATGGTTTTTTTTCAAATAATGCATCAGCAAAAACAGAGTTTTTCGAAAGTGCAAGCTCTCTTGTATATTCAACAACTCTGTGAGGATTTTCAACATCAGAAACATCCACCATAAATTTCCCTCTGACAAGCTGTGAGCGAAAATCAACAATGTCATCAAGACTTTTATTTAACCAAAGTTCTGGTGTGTCAATTATGGAAGTATCTCCCAAAACGGGAGGTATCATAGGACCTACCAATACCTTAGGATAGCCCATTCTTCCTACAAAAACACTTGGGGGTGATGCGCCTCCAAGTCTCAACGCACTGATCAACGGTTTTGCCTTTACTTTTGAATGATACCGTATAATAACTGGACATCTTGATTTACCACATAGATACTTAGTGCCTCTACACAATGCACATATGTTTGTTGAGTTTTTTCTCTCAACATTTAAGATTTTTTTTTGAATATCTTGCACCATTTTCCCCATCTTAATCTTGGTTTTTTATATTTTATGTAGGAGGATTGAAAGTATACTTTTTAATCTAATCAACTTTCTTTTTTAACGTATTAATCCATGCTGGTAACCCTTCAATCGTACGGATCATAGATCTTTTTGCAAAAATCTTTCTGTATTTTGTATTACACGTTACTCGACTTTCTAGATTTTTCTTTATCATGGTACAAAGGTACCCACCTTTCCTATCCCAATCTGTAAGTAGTATAATGCTTTTATATTTCTGAGCTATCATATCACAAAAATTAGAAATTGACATTCCAACATTGAAACGAATTATCTTTCCAGTTACGTCTAATTTTCGCAATGCTTCTCTGTCTTTTTCTCCTTCTACAAGTATTGGTATTGTTTTGTTATCATCTCTCAGTTCCTGGAGAGCCTTTTCTAACTCTTCCAATGATTTCTCATACTCCATGTAACGACCCCTTTAATTTCTTAAACACGTCTTCTATTTGTACATTTTTTATAGCAACTATCTTTTCCCTATTTTTTTATCCATGAATAATACATACCTCTTTTTGTGATATATTAAAAAACATTACAATTTGATCTCTTACTTCTCTATTTGCTTTATTTTCTTTTGTTCTGGCTTTTACTTTTATTTCAATAGAGTTACGCCATGTATTATATTCAGCTGGAAAAACAGAGTGAGAAAAACTTGGTATCACATGTAATTGTAGCCGTACTTCATTGTTTGACAGGCTTACCGCATTTTTCCAATCTCTCATAGTATCTCTAAAAAAGAAGTTAGGACTCGCTTAGTTTTAGAATCGCCTCAGCGATATCACCATTTGTTTCCTCAAGAGCTTTTCGTGCTTCTCCCTCTGATTTTCCTGTTTGATCTACTACTAATTTAATGTCATTTTTAAGAGTGTCCTTGGTTCTATCCTTTATTACAGGTTTCCCTGAAATTTGAAAGGTTTTTTGCCCTTGTGCATCCATAATTGTCACTTCAGCATCGTCAAAAATGTATTCTTTTGAATCCGTTTGAATGATTACTTTTTCAACATTATCAATATTTTTTATGTTGATTCCAAGTCTTCGCATCATTTGATTCATTTGCCGTTGATTCATCCTTCCAGGCATTCCAGGTATCATATATATCTACCCTCTACAATTCCGAAGCATATATAGATTATTACTTGTTTAACATTTTTGGTATGATTTCAGGAAACGAAATAAAAGTAGTTGATAAAAATTCTGAGTACTTTGGTGTACCGTCTTCTCAGCTCATGGAAAATGCAGGGGAAGGAGTTGCGAAATTTGTTATCAATAATTTGAAACCCAAAAATATACTACTTTTTTGTGGTACAGGTAACAATGGAGGAGATGGGTTTGTAGCGGCGCGATATCTAGTTAAAAAATGCAAGGTAGGCGTGTTTTTGACTGGAAAAGAAAACGAGATAAAAACCAAAATTGCACAAGACAATTTTAAAAAATTAAAGAACATAGATATAAAAATATACACTCCAGATTGTCTCAATAAAATCGATGATATACTCGAAAAAAGTGACGTAATTATTGATTCTATGCTAGGAATAGGTTTGACCGGTGATCTGGGAGAACCCTTTCATACAATTGTAAATAAGATTAATTCTCAAAAAAATAAAAAAGTTATCTCTGTTGATATGCCAACAGGTCTAGAAACAAATCTTGCCATTCAACCCAATTATACCCTTACATTTCATGATGTAAAAGAAGGGATGAATAAAAATAACAGCGGTAATATCCACATAGTTGACATTAATATCCCTATAGAAGCAGTGGATTATGTCGGCCCAGGAGAATTATCTGTTTATTATCCTAGACCCAAAAAAGAGTCTCACAAGGGCGATAATGGTTCAGTATTGATTATAGGTGGAGGACCATATGTGGGGGCTCCGACACTTTCTGGTATGGCCGCACTTCGAACTGGGGCAGATCTTGCATTTATTGCAACACCCAAAAATTGTTGGCAGTCTATTGCTTCATTTTCCCCTAATTTAATTGTAACCAGTTTACAATTTGACTTTTTAACTTCTACAGATATTCCAATAATTGAAGAAATTCTCGATAGATGTGATGCAGTAGTAATTGGTCCCGGTTTAGGTGCTAAAAAAGAAACAAAAGAGGCTATAATAAAGATTATAGAACTTGTTATTGATCAAAAGAAACCACTAGTTATAGATGCAGATGCTATAAATCCAATTGGTGAACAATTAGGCGTTATAGAAAACTCTACAACAATAGTTACGCCACATGCAGGGGAATTTAAAGAATTAACCGGGATTGATTTATCCAAAGACATTGATGATAGGATCAGAATCGTTAAAGAGTGGGCTGGAAAACTTGGTGTGACAATTTTTCTAAAAGGCTATATCGATGTTCTCAGCGACGGTAAGGAGGTAAAGCTCAATAAAATCCATAACGAAGCAATGACAGTCGGTGGTACAGGTGACGTGCTTGCTGGTGTTATAGGAGCGATGTTATCTAAAGGTGTAATACCGTTTAATGCGATAAGAATTGCAGCTTTTCTTAATGGTGAAGCCGGTAATGAATCGTTTAATAAAAAATCATATGGTTTGCTAGCCACCGATATTATTGAAGAGATCCCTAGTGTTTTAAAAAGGTATTTATAATCTATTTTTAATCAAGAATTACAATGAATAAAACTCTACTTATGGTGGGATGTATAGTTGTATATTTGACTGCATTTAATGTGGTAAATGCTCAGATACTTTCTCCAGTTGCACATTTAGAGGGAACAATAGACCCAGATACAAAGGCTTATTTTGTAGGTAGTACTAGCTTTTCAGGTGATTTTCAAGGATATCCAATAGATTATCTGGAGAGTAATCCTTTATTTGAAGAGATCAACGCTTTTCCGTTATTCGGATCAAGTATATTTAAGGATATTGTGAGTGTTACAATCTTTGATATCGAGACAATAGATAATCAATCGTTGGAGGATATTCTTAATTTAAGTACATTTGGTATTCGATTTACAGATGTAACTATTTTTGCAAAAGGAGGTCTATTTGTTCTAGGAGCTAATCAAGGAAACATTAACACAAATTCTGATTTGAATTATGCTATTTCATCAATTGTTAGCTTTGAAATTGATGAGGGTAACAATATTCCCTTTTTAGCTGTAATAACTATATCTCAAATGAATATGCATTACGTAGGAGAATCAGCTTTATTAGTCCAGCCTTCTGATAATGGCAGTATAATAATTGAGGATTTTAATGGAAATAAACTATGGAATGAGAATTCTTCTAACAAGATTTTTTATATAGAAGACGAAAGTTTTTCGTTTGTTCAAGATTCTCCACTATATCTATTTCCACTAATGGAAACTAGCAAAGATATTGAACTATCCATTTCTCCTGCCGAATCTTATTCTATTGACATTTATTCACTTTTGGAAGACGTAACAAAAGAAGCGGAGGGTTTTGGAGAAATACCAGATTTCTATGATAAAATTCAAGGTTTTGATGAAATAATTTCAACAGCATCTACTATTGTTAATGGCGGGATGATTCTTGTTGACACAAACGATAGGTTTACTGTTGATAATTCCCATCAAACATTTTCGAGTTTTGGTTTTGCAAGAGGTGATAAATTCCAAGTTACTATCTCATCTAGAACTTCAAGTTCCACTATTAACGGAGAATATAAGTTAATTTTTTTAGGAGATCATCTCTACACTTCCCAGGCAAAAGAAAGTGAAAATGGTGTGGCATTTCCATTTATTCTCGTTTTCGTCTGGGCTGTAGCTATTGGTCTATATCATTTATTTCGCTTCTATTTAAAGAAGGATACAAACAAAGAACTTGATGAAAAGGTCAAAAGATATGCATCAATATTTCATATTATAGCTTTAATTATTGCTTTTATTTTGATGGATAGGGAGATAAGCTACCAGTTTGGGATTAGTGCAATAGACGCCCTTCTTGGTCAAGGAATATCGCTGGTTCTTGCAGTATTTATCATCGTTGAATTGATCATGTGGATACTTGGTTATATAAGTCTAGCCATCCCTATCCATATAATTACGATGTCAGGGTTAAAAATGATTGGAATCGGAAAGAAAGGTAAGGGTATAGGAAAAGGCATAGGAGCTTTATTTATATGGGTTTTTTGTACTTTTTATATTAAACTAATTATAAATCTGATTTTATTAATTATGAATCCAAGTAATTTTTTCCAGATGGGATAAAGATGGAACCTACAAATATTCAACCTGTTGTCAATGAACCTGCTCTACTCATTACGAACAAAAAAATACTTGTAGTTGCAGATTTACATATTGGAATAGAAAGCGAACTAAGGGAACTAGGTTTACATGCTCCTTCACAAACATCGTCTATGACAACACGCCTGACCGCTCATATTAAAAAATACTGCCCTGACAACATCATTTTATTAGGAGATATAAAACATAATATCCCCTCGTCAACAATACAGGAAAGAACAGATGTAAAACGTTTTTTAACCAAAATACATTCCCTTGGTACTATACATGTATTGCCAGGTAATCACGATGGCAATATCAAGAGATTTTTAGCACCTGATATTTTTTTACATCCATCAGATGGATTTGTTTTTGAAGGAATAGGTTTTGTTCATGGACATAGATGGCCAAGTGAAGAAATCATGAATTGTGAACATATTGTAATAGGTCACACTCACCCTACCATAATGCTAACTGATAGGCTTGGTTATAAAACATATGAACCATGTTGGTTAAAAAGCAAATGTATCATTGGTAAATTAAAAGAAAAATACCCAAATTCAAATAATCCAAATATAATAGTAATGCCTGCGTTTAATCCATTTTGTGGAGGTATTGCAGTAAATAAAGAACCAATTATCGGACCATTTAGTAAGATAATTAATATAAAAGATGCGGAGACATATTTACTAGATGGATCTTTATTGGGCAAAGTAAAAGATATAAAATAGCTGTTTTGTTCATATCAACAAACAACTTTATTTCCTTCACCAAATGTAAAGCTTATACTCTTTTTCCCCTTTATATCATATTCTCTAGGGAATACACATACTTCTTCATTGAAATAATCTTTTATTATTAGAAAGAACATCTTACCGCCTCCAAATCTACAATTTCCTGCCAAAAGATTAGTTATTCAGAAACTCGATATTTTCTATGAAAAGCTTCATAAATTTTCCCATCGAGAGTTAATCTATCTACTGCTTCTTCTATCTTAACGGTTTCTATTCCTAGTATCTCTGCCTCATTAATAATATCATTTAGAGAAGCGTTGCCATCCGCTGTCTTGTCACATAATCTTCTTATAATATCTAGTATTATTGGTTGTATCTTCAGTATCTTTTTCTGTGTCCAAATGTCCTTTAAGTTCTTCAACTCTCTATTACTCAATCCTTTAGAGAGTAAACCCGTATCAAAATCCTTTTTTTGTTTCTCCAACTTATTTTTATAGACTATATAATCAACATATCTACGAAATCCTGTATCCATAAATGCCTCTATATCAATGTCATATTCCTTTGCTTTATCCAATACATCTTTGTCTATCTTCACTTTTATTTGTGTCTTTTCCAAGACCTTGCCTCCTCCAAATCTACAAATTCATACCAACTTTCTCCTTATAAAATCAGCTCTAGGTTTTGGTGGGGATAAAAAGAGAGCCGAAATCAAAAAACTTTGTTCCTGCTAATGTCTCGGTATCTATTACTCCCTTTATCGTTCTAATTTTATTTATCACGATACTCCCAAGTTTTTCAAAATCTTCTGCATCTATTTTAGCAATAAGATCGTATTCACCAAAGAGAGGATGTAATTCAATAATCTCTGGTATTTTAGAGAGTTTGGCGTATACTTCACGTTCAAGTGCAGGTGCAGCACAAATCAGGATAAAACCTATCGCCATATTTTTTCCTCCTTTATCACAATTTCATAGCATCTATTACTTTAAAAAACCAACTAGGTCTTTGTAGTAGGATAAAAATGTAAACAATTTCAGGACTATTTTCTACGTTCAACAACAATCGTACAATTGGTTGCTAATGCACCGATAACTCCAAGAGCTGCAAGCCATGGAGCTATAATGGCACCTACTACTCCAATTGTAACTGGAATATCAAGGAGTATGTTCCCTTTTTCGTCTTTTATAATAATTCTTCTGACATTTCCCTTGTGTAGTAACTTCTTAACTGTTTTTACAAGATCATCTGATTTTACTACAAACTCCTCAGTTTTAACATCTTTAACAGAAACTCCACAAGAGGAACAATAGTTTGCATCGTCTGATAATAAAACACTACATTTCTTACAATAAATCATGTTTTTCTCCCTCAAGTTCTAATACGATTATTCGTTGCAATAATTAAATACTTTCTGCCAGGGAAAAATATCTAAATAATTGTGTAATTTATTTTAATGTGCATGTGAAAACGAATTGTAAACACTTTTCATGGAAAAACAAACTTCTCGTCAGTATGAATAAAATAAATCAAAATATGTTAAAAGAACCTCAATGTGATCTAGATAAATTAACATGGTTTCATAACTGTCTAAAAAATTGCGAAAGTTTTGAAAACATTATGATTTAGGAGAAAAACGGGGAGGAACGTGAGAGGTGAATGCTGTATAGGAAAGATTATGAAAAAGAAAATGACTTACATTTGATAAGGCAAATTGAATTTTTCTTAATATCGCACCCCTCACTAATGATTCCAATGTCTAAGGATTATTTAAATTTTTCTCCTATGAATATATTGTTTGCAACATCTGTAACAAAACCATTATTTGATTCGGATGAACAATTTCTTATGCGGGGATAAGATTTACTCTAAAATATGTATGAAATAGATTTTGACCCTAAAGATCTACTTTGGCAACTTACAAATATGAAATTTAAAATATCAGATGTTGATAATTTAAGAAAAAAGTATATATATTAAAAAACAAGGCTTGTCTTTGTTTTCTAATATGATTAATAATATGGATGAATAGAGCCAAAGAGAGTGATAAAATGAAAGAAGGATATCTGCAAAATAAAATCCGGGAATTAGATTACAAACTGAAGCAACAACTGGAATTAGCAGAACATCTAGAACGACAACTGCAAATGATTATCGATTCAAAAAAAGAATATAAAGTGTTTTTTAATAAGTTGAAAAACTTGGATAAATTTAAAGATCGCATCCAAAAAGAGATCGCCAAGGAAAACAAGATAAAAATTCAATCAATTATAGGTCAATCAGATGAAATCATAGACAAACACATTCATAACCAAGTAGAAAATAGCTTTAAAAAATTTAAGAAATATGTTGATAGAGCAATTGAGCAATTTCAAGATGCACGTTTTGATAAAGAGCTAGCCTTGAAAAATTCCAAAAATATTCTGTTAAATGAACAACTCTGTATTATATTAATGGAAGAGCTAGTCAGAGAAAGAATATTATCAAACGAGAAGGTTGATATATTAACGAAAAGGGCCTCATTAAGAGCAAAGAAACAAGAAGAGCAGAAAAAAATTAGATAACAGCCAGGAAATAACCAAGTTAAGCTTAAATAATACATGCATTATACGAATGCAATTCAAAGGTTAAGCAATGATGATATATGGAAATAAATCTAACAGACCAAGTTAAGGGACTATTGCAGGCGTTCTTACTTCTCATATTGCCATTAATAGCAATAATTTTAGGAATGATTTTTACCATTGAAAATATATGGTACTTTTTACTCGCAATAACATGGTTTGGATCCGGAGTGATTTTCTTTAGCGCATTAAATTAGCATTTAGTAAATTTTTGAAAACCAAAATCATTTTAAATCACATAACGTATTTCATTTTCCTGTTGATCGGGATGGTTAGTTATATTATTGTTACAGGAGGCGTTGTTTCTGGTTTAGGGAAAGGAATAACTACAGCATCTATTGGTAAAATTTTACAATTACATGGCTACAAAGTTACTGCAATGAAGATAGATCCTTACATGAACTGCGACGCTGGAACCTTACGACCTACAGAACATGGAGAGGTTTGGGTTACAGAGGATGGTGGAGAGATTGATCAGGACCTTGGCCATTATGAACGGTTTTTAGACGTTAGCATACCAAAATACCATAACATTACAACAGGGCAGGTATACGGTGCAGTTATTGAAAAGGAGAGAAAAGGAAAATATCTTGGAAAAACAGTTCAGCCAATACCACATGTCACAGATGAGATTAAGCGGAGAATACGAAAACCGTTGCGGGAAGGAAAATTTGATTTTGTCATGGTTGAGATTGGTGGGACTGTTGGTGACTATGAGAATGTATTATTTCTTGAAGCTGTAAGACAAATGAAGCTGGAAGGAGATAAAGTCCTTTATTTCCATGTGACCTATGTGCCTGTCCTCAACGCCCTTGGTGAGGCAAAGACAAAACCAACACAACATTCAGTGAAATTACTGCGAGAAATAGGAATTCAACCTGATTTTGTTGTTACACGTTCAGATAAACCACTTGATGATGTACGACGGGAAAAAATTGCTATGTTTTGTAACATACAAGAGGAGGATGTCATTTCAAATTCAGATATTGACAATATCTATGCCGTTCCTTTGCTTTTTGAAGAGCAACATCTTTGTAAAAAAATACTCAATAAGTTAAACCTCAAAAAAAATCATAATGATTTGAAGACATGGAAGGATTTTATTACTAAAATAAAGAATTTCGATAAAAAAATCAAGATTGGTATCGTTGGAAAATATTTTGATATCGGTTCTTCCCAGCTCTCTGATTCATATATATCAGTTATTGAAGCTGTAAAACACGCAGCTTGGGATAAAAATCTTATCCCTGAGGTGCAATGGATAAATTCTAAAGTTTTTGAGAAAAAACCGGAGATGTTATCTACGCTTGATAACTTAGATGGAATTATTGTTCCTGGTGGTTTTGGTCTTTCAGGTATATATGGAAAGATTGATGCCATTCGGTATGCGCGAGAACATAACATTCCATATCTTGGATTGTGTTTGGGTATGCAGCTTGCTGTTGTTGAATATGCGCAGAATGCTTGTAATTTAAAGGATGCAAATTCTCGAGAGGTTGATAAAAAAACTACACACCCGGTGATCGATTTCATCCCAGATCAGGTAAACATTATACAGGATTCACGATATGGTGCAACGATGCGGCTTGGTGCCTATCCTGCTGTTCTCAAAAAAGGAACACTTGTCCATAATTTATATGGGAAAAACAAGATATATGAACGGCATAGGCATCGTTATGAGGTTAATCCAGAGTATGTTGATATACTTGAAGAGAATGACCTTGTTTTTTCAGGAAGATCACCAGACGGTGTGTTGATGGAGTTTATGGAACTTCCAGATCACCCTTATTTTGTTGCAACGCAGGCTCATCCTGAATTCAAGTCAAGGCCGATGAAACCTTCTCCACTTTTTGATGGTTTTATTAAAGCTGCAAAGAAAAAAAGTTTGAGAAAATAGTTAATGATGTAGGAATCAATCTGTTGTAGGCTGTTTTTTGATTATTTTCAATCTTTTAAATAGTTGCTCGGCCATCATATAGCCAAGACAGACCCATCCTGGATCTTCTACAAGTGCAACGAAGATAAAAACAAAGAGTGTATCCTCAGAGTAGACTCGCATTCCAGTTAAAAGACCAAAGCCCTCTATAAATGCCCAGACGACCATTGCAAAAAGGAACATTTTGACCGCTCTCTTGTTCTTTGTATATAATGCTATTACAAGGACCGTTAATGTGATAGCAAGTACGATGAGGAAATATGCATGGCTGACATGCCTTTCTACATGAGCCTCAGTCATTATCCACTCTAGGATTCCCGTTTTCTCGCCTCCTCTTTGTATTCAGAGAGATCTATGATTCTAACTTTATCTGCAAAAATTATCATGACTATTAATCCAGGTCCTGCTTCTGTGAGGGCATGGTATAGAAGCTCTGCTCCTGCGAGAAAGTTGTAGTATCTCACTCCAGAGCTGAAAAGTACTACTTCCCAAAGAAGACAGATGATAGCAGAGCTAAGCCAAAGGAGCATGGAAAACCTGAACAATCTATATCTTCTCGCTAAAAATATTGCAAAAACTGAGAAAAAAAGCATGAATATGTAAAAGATCTGCGTTTGGAATGATCTGGAAACTACGATGTCTTTTAAAAGCCACTCAGCGATATCCATATTATTTCCTCGTTATTAGTAATATTTATTTTTAAGTATAAATATATACCGGCGTGTACAATATTTCCGGAAAGTGGAATATTTTTAGTTGTTTTATACAAGCGGTTGTAATAAAGTTCCATAAAGAATAATATTAAACACAAGATACCAGATAGATACAAGTAAAAATAGAAATACTATAATCCAAAGTCCAAAAATGGGTGACAAGGCTATAAGAAGCATGAAATAAGAGGTTATCTCGTGTGTGCTAAATAACTTCTTCAACCTTGATCTGTCAAATGTAGAGAAATGTAAAAATTTATACAACGTAACAAATAAGATGATTGTTAAAAAAACCACTATACTTATTTCCAATATATATCTATCAAACCATAGATTTGGATCTTGTTGAAAAATCAACAAAAAAATAAGGCCAATAAATATTAATCTAATACCATATGAAAATGCCATAAAAGTTTTGGTAACTGTTGGTGTTCCATCTATCACTTTTACTCCCATCCTTATCGCTGATGTTTTTGCCCCTGCTAAATGATCGTGATAAACATCTTTTAAACCTCCCTCAACAGCGTTGTTAAAAATAATATGAAAAAAATATATTGAGCAAACAATGTAGGTTATGGATGTAAAATCATTTGAAAATGTACTTGCTCCAAATAAACAGATGAAAAAAAACCCACTGCCTAATATGAAATCTGAACCGAGGATTTTTTTCCCAAATATGTCATATATTCCTCCCAACATGATAGCCAATATTAGAAATAATATCGGGATTGGATAAGGAAAGAAAATGATTGTGAGGGCGCATGCACAAACACACGATATGAAGATAATAAATTGAGCATACTTCCGTGGTATACTTCCACTAACAAGTGGTTTCTTTTGAAGATCTAATGATTTTCTATCAACCTCAACGTCAATATATTCATTTAACACAAATACATAAATATGATATAAAATACCAATGATAAGTAATATGAACAGGACAAAAATGTCACGTTGACCTATGACAAGTCCGCCGATTAAAGGAGCCGATGCTGTGGCTGCACCGGTCTGAAATCTAAAGAGGCGCAAATATTCAAGCATTCTGTTTTTTTTGTTATTCATATTCTTCACAAGATGATATAATTCTAATCGTAAATCAAAGTGGTTTATTTAAAAGGTAGGTTATATTGCTGGCATCAATCTACCATACATAATAACCAGGAATACACCCAACCATATCACCGGTAGAAAGATAAGAATGACGGCTCCCTCATACCCGATATATCCTAGGAGAAGAAATGGTATTACCATGAATGCAAAAATTTCATGGAATCCTATGGCTCTCATTATTTTTTCTCGATTAAATACTTTTATTGTAAGAACTCGTACCATGAAAAACACTGCGATAATAATTGGTGCTAGAACAATATAAAACTGCCAGTTTTCAAATGACATTAAGCGAGCGATAAAGGGGATCACAGTCAATGAGATGTGGGCCATTTTTAGAAGAACAATGTAAGCTATAAAACTTGTTGAAACGAGAAAACGTTCTCCTTCAACTCGAACTCCCATCCTTATCGGTGTACTTAATCCACCTGTAGCATAATCATGTTCCACGTCTTTCAACCCGGCTAAAATATTATTGATTAACATCTGAACCATTGCAAGGAGAGCTATCACATATACAAGGAGACCAAGAGTAGTTGATACGGAAAAACCTCCATATAATGCGGCGAATAAAAACATCAGAGCAATGAAATAATCAGCATGAGGAAACCGTTTTCCCACATAATCATATAAACCCCCAAGAAGCAGAGCTACCAGACTAATCGGTATTAATATCAATGCTTGCCCAAAGAAAAAAACTAGGGTTAGAATTAATATGAGAGCCACTGACGAAAATACAATTCTTTTTGCATTTTTTAACGATACCGAACCATCGACTAAAGGTTTTATTGTAAGTTTTTTTGAAGTCTTGTCAATATCAATGTCACGTACTTCATTAAGTGTGAAGAGATATATATGAAATATAAAACCTATGAGGAATAGCTCGAGATAATGATGGAGAGAAAGGGATCTACCTATGGCTGCTGCTGTGCAGACAGGTGCCAATCCTGTTAAAACGGCAGAATGTATCCTTCCAAGTCTGAAATATGCCCGTATCTTTGCAAACAACATGATTTCACAGTTTCTTTGTGAGGTAATTATATATATATTAATATTAAGATAAATAGTTTCTCATAAATATTTTAATTTTTAACTAAAAACAGATTATACCTGAGGTCTAAAATAAGTGCCCCATAGCACTTTATTCCATGTTGAGAGCCAAATTACTACAAAAATCAATACTAAAATGGGTAAAAACGGATTAATAATCATATAAATTGTACTTATTAGAAATATAGAAGTAAGCTCCTGAGCAGCTATATAGCGTTTTATTTTCTCCCGATTTGATGATAAGTTTTTAAACATTAAGAGTCTGACTAAATAATTGATAATAAAAAGAATACATGCCATCAATAGATAAGTTATACCAGCTTTTTCTAATAATAGTATGTTTAGGATCAATATAAATATAATAATTTTTATAACTTCATTTAAAATATAAAATTTCAAAATGTTTACAGCCTTTTCTCCTTCAAATCTCACTCCCAAACTTTTTGGAACATTAACAATATCTGCCTCTAGATCTTTGATATCGGCCTCAATTATATTTAAATACACACCATTTAGACCAATTACAATAGCAGAAAGAACAACAATAAAATCAAAATCCAATACAATTGACATACCAATTAAAACAGCAAAGCTAGCATACATTTGCCCTATTATATTTATGAACATATTTGACTTGTTGAATCTGTTGTACAGATAAACTAAAGAAGCTGCACACATGATAAATATTATCGTTGACAAAATTCTTGGGGATACGATTACCGAAATAGTAGACTTAGATGTGTATGACGCGTAGAGTATAGATACAATAAAAATTATTATAGCTGTAAATTCAATAATTTTAGCGGTTTTTATTGAAATTTTTCCAGATACTAAAGGTTTATGGGCACAATAATCAGCTCTTTTGTCAATAGCAAGATCTAACCTATCGTTGTTATACGCACCTCCTACATGAGCGAAAACACCAGCAATAAATAGTATGATTATGATTCTAATATCTGTCTGTAGGACATTTAATTTTGCACTTAGCATATATGATAAAACAAAGATTAATGCCAATATCTCAGCGTTAAAAAGACGTCCTAACCGTAGATATTCTTTCACTCTTTCTTCCACTTTTATCACTTATACTTACTCCTTAATATAATCGAAGTTAGCACCTATCAATTAAAAGTTGTATTGTTTGAATGAGATAAATAGTTTCCTTCCAACTTTTTCTGTTTTTTTTCTGGATAATTTTTGGGATAATCCAGTATATGCCAAATTTATATCTCCTCCTAATTCAAAGAATCCTACAAGACTATGTAAGGGACACCATAAAATATGTCATAGACAAGCCTCTATCACCGCTCCAAGCATAAAACCATGCATAAATTTGTTAAAGGAAAACAAGACACAGCTATGCACACTTATTGTGCTAAATATTTTAACAAGCTTTTAGCAACGTATTTATTCTAGTTTTTATGTAAAACTATTTGCATAGCACAGCTTAGCATAAACAGTAGATATTGAAAGGGGTTTACGGGTTTTTTTTTTGCTAAATTTTATTGTAAGTTTGAAAACTATAAACTATATAATAAAAAAACATTTATGGTATGAAGCCCAAGACAAATTTATGAACTAAAAATTTTAGCAAAAAACAAACCCTATAAACGCCTACCGATGCCTATCAATATAGCAAAACAGTATGAGGCATAGAAAATAATGTTAAAAACAACTAAAACAAGGGCTAAAAAATAAGTTATTTAAACGAATTACCATATTTGCACAAGACTTGCTAAGTTTAGTATGGTCTTCTAACGTTTATTTTTACCTTCTAAGCTTTTAGCATAAATTATATCTGTGTTCAGCTAAGCGGCCGGAACAACCATTGAAAAATCAATGTTTTTTTATCTTAATTAGATTTGACATTCCAATTTTTTCTATTTCAACCAAGTCTTTTATTTCCAATGAATGAATATTTCTAGAAACTGCAGCTTTTGGCATTTTTAATTCTTTTTGAATCTCTGTTTGTGTTAAAGGTCTATCCCTTTCAATTAAGAGTTCTATTATATTCTTCTGCCTATTTGATAATCCACTTAAATTATGTTCTATACCGTCTTTAGTTGGTTTTTCAACTACTATCAAATGTTTTCTTTTGTTTTTAGAAAGTAGTATAATTATTAAAAAAAATCCTATAATTAAGATGAGAGCCATTATAATCAATAATGTATCAATATCCATCAATCTCTCATCAGCTAAACTCTTTTTGATTTGATATTGGACTATTATGAAAAACGATTCATTCTGACCGAATCCCTTAACAATTAAATTTCCGAGTTCCTCCTCGATTCTTACCGAGCCAGATGATTTAATATAATTAATCGAAGAATCCTTAGGTAGTGTTAAAACAAAAATATAATCAGAAAAATCCTCATCTTTTGTAATATTTAACAACCAATAGCTCTGTTTTTTCGAGGTAAAAACTTCAGTATTTTCTGCTAATAAGTCTGGATGATTTGTAATCCCATCAATTGTAACAAACCCAGAATTATCAATATCAATGGTTATATCAGCATAATACTTGTCAGCACAAACAGATTGTAAATTAAGAATAAATAAGAAAAACACCAATATAATCAAGAAGAACTTATGTAAATTTTTATTTTTTATCCTCATCTCCTCCGTATTCTATAATCATTTTCCATATAAAAAGCTAATTAAAATGGTATATTGTTAAAAAAAAATTGGTAGTAAAAGTATTATTTTAATCAATAAACGGCAGAAATAAACCCTCTCTAACGCATTTTCTTTGTTTTTTTATTTCATTCCAAACATTTATATTGTGTGGTATGATTACAACTATCATAGATATATAATATCTGGGGAGGTAATAAAGAAAAATGAAAAAAAAATTTGTAGGTATTTTTGTATGTACGCTGTTGATAGCCGCTGGGACTATAGCTGTTGCTGATTGGGAGGTAGGTGATGGTCATATAATGCACTTCCCTCAGTTACCTGATCCATATGGTTTAGATGTAGACTTTCACGACTGGTGGCTTGCTGACGACTGGTATACTAGTTTAGAACATGAGGTTAATGACATCCACTTTTGGTATTCATGGAGAGATGATGTGGTTCAAGTTATTCCTTGGATACGTGTTGGTATCTGGTCAAATGATCCTGGTCCACCTTCAAAACCTTTAGAACAATTATGGTATAGAGAATTTATTGATGATGAGTTTATCATCGCAGGTCCATTTGGAGGGGGCGTCCAAGGTTGGTACCACCCACCAGACATTTATATTCCAGATGAACATGAAGATTACTATCAGATAAACATCATAAATATTCTTGATCCTTTTGTACAACAAGCTGGGGAAATGTACTGGCTTGTAATCCAGATGCCTTATTACCCAAATCCTGGAATAGGCTGGAAGACAACACTAGATCACTTTGAGGATAACGCTGTTTATGGTACTCCCACAACGGGTTGGGAACCACTTTGGGATCCAAGGAATCCTGGTGAGCCGATCGATTTTGCATTTGTAATCACTGGGGAAGAGCCTCGACCAGAAATTGCCTGTGAAGGAGCCTTAGAATGGTTGCGGGTAAAACCGGGAGAATATGTTACTGGAACCTTTGGTGTTGGCAACAATGGTGATACTGGTTCGTTACTTAATTGGTATGTAGACAGCTGGCCAGCTTGGGGTTCCAATTGGACATTTAGTCCTTCAAGTGGTTCTGGACTAGTTGCTGGAGCTTGGGTTACTGTAACGGTATCTTGCAAAGCACCAACTCAACCAAATCAACCTTTCAGTGGACAAATAGAAATTTGCAATAGTGATGATCCTACCCAATGTTGTACAATACCAGTAACTCTTACAACACCGAAAAACAAAGTATTCAACATACACCTGTTATTCTTAAGATTCCTAGAAAATCACCCACATATGTTCCCAGTACTAAGACAAATGCTAGGACTATAAAACAAGATTTAAACAACATCCCTTCTTCTTTTCTTTTTGTACCAGATGTTGCAATAAAATTCTTGAGAAAACATTTAAATATTGTAGTATCTTATTTTGTTTTGCCAAAGGGAGGTAAAAATTATGAAAAAGAAATTGATAGGTATTTTTGTATGTATGCTATTGATAATAAGTGTTCTACCGACTATCTGTTCAAAAATAGTTTACGAAGATTCGATTAATCCTAAATTTAGTAATTATACTCGTGGCGTCTATATGATTGACACTGAATGGGGGCAACATGGTTATTATAAATCGCTGTGCCCTTGGACTTGTGCTAATCATACTTCGCGTTGTCGGTTAGGATGCTGGTCAGTAGCTATTGGTCAAATTATCAATTATCATTCAGATCATTACAGTTTACAATCACATGGTTATGTCGATTATGATTGTACCGATCATACCATTGATCCCTGGGAAATCGAGAGTGATCTCGATGAAACTGACTATGACTGGTCTCAAATGGCTGATAAACTTGTTAGCGGATCAACGGCAGCAGAGAAAAGAAATGTTTCACGTTTGTTATATGACACTGCAATAGTGATACAGAAGGATTTTGGAACCATGGGTTATTTAACTATTGAGAATACAAATGCTGTACCTGACCTTATTAATGAGCTTATAGATCACTTTCCATCTATCAATGCTTTTACAGAGTGGGATAATGATTTAACAGAGGCAGAAATAGTAGAAGAAATTGACCATGGTCGTCCTATAATGTTTTATACTGTGGGTCATAATATAACATCTGGGAGCTCCTTTCCACACGCTATGGTAATTGATGGTTACGATTATACTGGTGGTCCTCCTCATACCTTTGAGGTTCATTTGAATTATGGATGGGATGGACCAGTAGGGTTGGAATTACCTAATACTTGGTATGATTATTATGGTAATTTTCCCTCATATGACCCAAACTGTGTTTTTGATGATCCAAATTATAGGAAAGGATTATTAATTAGGTTATCTCCGATATTTACTCACTTTGGTGGTCCAGCGTGTGCATTGTTAGGACAAGAGTGTCAATTCACGGTAAAATCAGATTTTGATACTGATCCTCCGATGCAGTATTCCTTTGACTGGGGTGATGGAACAAATAGTGGATGGCTAGGTCCTTATCAATTAGGAGAAACGTGCACTGCTTCTAATTCATGGCAATCACCTGGTATATATGAAGTAAAAGTGAAAGTCAAGAATAACATGGGTTGTGAAAGCGATTGGTCAGAGTCATTGACTATTCATATTACGAGATATGGCTTTTTATTACCAATATTAGAGTTTCTTATAGAATTAAGAGACCGTATTCCCGCTTTGGAACCTTTTCTAACAGTAATAATTAATTTATTTTGTCTTTAGAAATCCACAGTTTTACGCCGCCCTATCTTCTTCCCTTTTTAATTCCATAAATATCCGAAACATGGCTAAAACACGTTTTCTTTGTTTTTCCGACTTATACCATTCAAAAATGAGATATTCGTTTGTATATACGTTTATGACCTTTTATGTGTATATTGTCTTGTAGTATAGTTTTTCGATGCAAAAGATAGGGTAGCAGGGGAAAAGTAGGGGAGTAAAGGTTTTAAGCAAAGAGATATTAGTTATTTATAGTTTTGGAGGAGGAAAGATATGGTGGATAAAGAAGTGAAAGAACTTTGTCCCTGTTGTGGACAGCCCATGGCATTTAAAAAAACAGAGAAACAACCAATAAAAATGAAAAAAGCATTAAAAGAAGAGGATAGGAACGAAGAGACTTTTGACATATCCCAAATTTGGCATTGTCTCAACTGTAGTGAAGAATGGGAAATTGATTTAATAAAAAATATTTGGAGGAAAACTGAAATTACAGATTAAAGAAGTTATCATAGGTTTGTAGAGTGATTGTAAATTTGGAGGAGGAATATATATAGTCGTAGGTTTCGTACTAATACATGTTTCACCAAAAAGAGAATATCAAGTATACAACGAATTATCCAGGGTATTGGAAGTAACCGAACTACATACCCTCTTTGGTGGATACGACCTTGTTGCCAAGATTGAGGCGACGGATTATGAAAAACTTGGAGACATAGTTTTGAATAAGATTAGAACAATAGAGGGTGTAATAGATACAGTGACATTAATGGGAACAAAGTTTCGATAAATAAAAACCATTAAATTGTAATTAATATAAATAGCTTTATTGAAAATTGGATTAGTTATCAATCATTATCACGATATGTGGGTAAAGTTTATATAGTAGAACCACTCTATTATTATGGGGGCATTGAGATTTTTGTAAGTCATAATTGTTGCTTACATTACTGTAAAGTATGTAGACAACAGATGAAGCAGGTTCCATTGCGGAAGATTGACCCTATTATAATGTTGGAGTATTTCTGTCCATGTTGTGATGAGTCTGAAGTTAGATATGTGAATTTTGAAACTATGTAAAATTTTTAACATGGTTCAATATTTACATATAACAGATAAAGTAAGTTAGTTCAAACATCTTAAATAAAAATGCTTTGTGCTTTTTAGATTATTCTTAATATATATTATTAATCCCGTTTATAGTTACATTGTATATATTCCCCTAAAGAATATATGATTATACTGGTTTCATTTCTACATCACAATAATTCTGTTAACTTATTAAGAATAGGGGAGGTAGGTGAGGGGAAAAACATTGGAAAATTATTGTTTTAGAAAATACCGTTTAAGTCTGAACGTTTCCCTACCTCACCAAGTATAAATCTTTCGTAAGAACTATTTAAATGTCACTTGTCAAAATATCAAAATGGAAACATGTCAATATAGCCTAATATTACAGGATAAATATAGAAACATATGTTTTTAAAATATCAATCGTTTATGAAATGTGATGAGGTGTTTATATAATAATGATTAACATGATTTCTGAGTTAGAATTATTTACTATATCATTTAGGAGAAGAATAAAGAAGTATTATTAAACTAAAGTAAACATTTGTTTTAACTTACAACTTAATAAATAACGGTGAGTGAGGCGAGTTAAATAACAGAAGTTGGTCAATTAAATAAAAAAGAAATTCCAAGAACAAAACCACCTGATGAGATATTAGAGTTACTAAAAGAAATTGAATTAATTGAAGATAGATTAAAGAGCACAGAAACAATCGTGGATACATCTGTTGAACCTATATTTGTAGAATTAGAACAAACTGAAATGACTGGTGAGCTTTCAAAAGAGACTCAATCTCCTGGAATTCCAACTGAATCTGAATTAATGGAAAAGGATCGAATCCAAAAAAGGAAAAATAAAAACGTAGAATTCATTTCACGTCTAAACCACGTAGAAAGTTAAAACCAATTAGTACTTTTACTTTAAGGATCGATGATCAAAGCAATCTTGTAGGATTTAACATTAAAAAACCGAAATCCAAGACAGAGAGCAAAATTAGACGAATCCTCACGTTTAAAAAAGGCACCCCTAAAGAATCTGGAGATGAAAATTCCACAGAGGAATTAGGGATAAAAGGGAAGATCAAAGGCATATTTTCGCGAATTAAAACAAAATCCTCTGTTGAAGTGAGCGGTTCAATAATATCGAACATACTAGACAAAATCAAAGGTATTTTTTCAAGAAGCTAAATAAATTAAAGGGTTCTAAAGAGAGGAATCTGATATTTAGTAAAAACAGATGAATCTATATTACTTTTTATTTTTTAAAAAATCTCTTGCACGTTCTCTTCCATATCTTTGTTTCAAATATCGTAGATATTTCTTCTCGTTATCGATGTTTAAGATAAGCGCCATATTTTTTCACACCTAAGGTTGTATGGTTGTAAATTTGCTTATTTATTGTTTGTTGTGCAATTGTTATCAAAAACTGTATAATTGAAGTTATAGTGCTGAACTCAAAAATGAGAGAATGGGAGAATAGGAAAAAAAGTTATTCCTAACAATTTACCCGTATTATCAAAGTTGCTATTTCAGCCAAAATTTTATCTTATTTTCTTTCGCGTTTATCGCCCTTCCTTCTATCTTTCCTTCCCTTGCAAGCCATCCAATCGCAGAAGATGCATTTTCTTCTTCAATTCGTGCTAATCGAGAGATAGATATTACATCAACCTCTCCCCACGTATCAAGAACTCTCCAAACCTTACCAGCATCCTTTCCGATTTTAGAGGTTAGATTGGTTTCCCCTAATTTATAGATGTCACCTTCTTTACAAATTTTATTTTCTCTTGCAAGCCATCCAACTGCACTGTAGAACATATTGTTTTCAAGTTTTGTTCCCCATATAAGTTTGTTTTCTGTTAGAGGGCCTTTTGAATTTAGTGCTTTCCATACTTTACCTACACTTTGTTCAAAAGAATTTATTATATCCATATGGTACCTCGCCAAAAAAAGTTAATGCTTTATGGAATTAAATACATTATGATTTTACAAAATAGAGTATTAGGTGAATTATGAATAACTATAAGATATACCTTCTAATCGGTTAGCAGATTATTTGTTAATTAAAATTTATTTTTTTCCAATAATTTACTGTCAATTTTAGTTTTTAGCCCAGAAGAGTCTATGGTAATAACTTTCTAAGAGGCCTGGGAAAATTGCATGGTGAACATGCTGTTTGACACATTGTAACCCCACCAGTTTGTTGTGGTTGGCCAAAACACTATCCAATAAACTCCCTAATTAGATAAAATGGCAATAATAGCAATATTATAAAACAGCCAAGAAAACCTTTAAGATCGTAACTAAATGTAACTTTTAGACAACTCATTAAAGTTTAACAGGGGATTAACGTTAATGGGTCTTGATATTTTTTCCCTGCGTCATCATCCAATATTGGTATTGGTTTATCTCTATATCTTACCTGATAAAGTGCTCCTTTGATTTCATCTCTGCAATTACAAAAAAGAAATGGTTATCACCTATAAATCATTAGAAAAACCAAAGCTACCAGCATAATAAAGTATTTAAATAAAATGCAGTATTCGACATCAGAATTGTCAGACAATGGGTGTTATTTTATTTATAAATTATCAGGATTGGCAGACAATTGGTGTCTTTTTCGCTTCTAATATAATTATTAACTGACTATAATTTTATTTTTTAGTAAAACATTAAACGAAACATATAAGATAATCTTTTTAATTCGAGAAATGAGGTTTTGGTTTATGCCAAGGATACACAACACTAGTTTTGTCGCAAAAAGTGCTGTCGTTATTGGAGATGTCACAATAGGTGAAAATTGCGGAATTTATCCTCTAGCAGTTATTCGGGGCGATGAGAATTCTATAGTAATAGGAGACGGATCAAATGTTCAAGATTGTTGTGTAATACATGTAGATAAAGATCATTTTGTAAGAATAGGTAAGAATGTTTCTATTGGACATTCAGCAATGATTCACGGAGCAATAATTGGTGATGGGTGTTTAATAGGAATCCATGCTACTGTATTAAATGGAGCAAATATTGGATCTGGTTCAATCATTGGTGCTTGTGCATTGGTAACTGAGAATATGGAGGTTCCTAAAAACAGCTTAGTCTTGGGTATACCTGGAAAGATCGTTAAACAAGATGAAAGTTATTTTAAAGAAGCTCAAATGAATGCTGAGATGTATAAGATGCTATCTCAAAAGCACAGACAAGGTAAATTTACAGTTTACAAGAGTGGGTAATTATTTGAGTTAAAGGTTATATTTTTTATAGCCGCTCATAGGACTGATATTTGTTGATGGTTTCAAATAGTTATAACATTTCTTTTATAGATTTTTATAAGTGTATTGAGTTGTAACAGGTTACCTATCTAGAAAAAAGAGTAATTCGCCAACATATAATATGGTTGAGGGAGAAATTAAATAACATAGAAATGTTCGGATATGAATAGAGAAGTTAAAAGCGAGGATAAAATTTCTCCAATAATCTCGTGATGTTTCCAGTTATTTCCTCGTCCTTTTCCCTCAATTTTTCATAATCTATTTAATTATTTCGAAATTCTAATTTTCCAAATTAATAATAATTATTATTACCACTCTCTTTCGAAATGTGCAAGATTCATTCTGCTCCAATCATCTAAATCTGGTGACGTACGTGAGCCATCAGAATAATCCACAGTATAATACATGTAGCCGTAGTTCATACAGCTTTTATATGGTCTGTTAATTAGGTATCCTATTATACCACCACCGCGAGTATGTCCAGGTATTGGCCAGAATCCAAAGGTGTGACCTAGTTCATGCATGTAAGCACTAGCATATACAATATCTTTAATTGCCCAGGATTTTTCTGATGCTATGTTTTCATGACCGAAACTTGATATCTGAAAAGCATTACGACGAAATACATAACCTGCTGCGCTTGTTGACCTGTAAACAACTACACCATAATGAAAAACCCCCCTCCGCCAATTATTAAAATTTCCATGTAGGAAGAAATTGTAATAAAAATCATCTAACTCGTCCTCTCCAACTTTTTCATTAAAGGGGATAATATCATGACCTCCCATACTACCATAATCTAGATGAAATACGATGTTTTGCCTATTAAAAGCAGTCTGAATGATTTCTCCTGAATTTTCCGGGAAATAGGTTTTTTCACCATTAGGACCTTCATCCATTATATCTAATTCAACAAAAACGTCCTTCCTAAACGGATCAGAAAACCACTCTGAGGTCAGATATTCTTCAAAGTTATCGATACTATCTCCCTCAGGGTCAAGTTCTTCATGATCCTCCATTACAAAAGGATCATATCCCCATTTCCATTCCCATTCAATTGGAATATCATCGTT